>DATBHB010000195.1:0-98637 GCA_036557705.1 Xanthobacteraceae bacterium | reverse complement strand
GAAAAAATATAGTCCGCCTTCGATGCTGGCACGCCGATAGTGGGACATCAGCGCCTCGGACGCGTGGGCACGGCGCGCAAGCGCGCCTTTGCCCACCCTACAGAATATCCACCGTCGCGCGCAATGTCGGCACCGGGTCATTTTCTCCCCATCGGCAGCCGGATCGAACCTGCCGGATGTCCGCAGTACCCCCGATATCGGCAAAAATCCTGCCCGAGGAGGCCAAGTGGATCAAAGGGAACGAACGAGCTTCGCAAACGGTGTGTGCGCACAAACGCGCATGAGGCGGTCGTCGGCCGTCACCAGCCGAACGGTGCGCGCTTGTGCTAAAGCCAAATAGAAGCAGTCATAGATAGGGTGGCGTAGGTCGAGCGCGATCGCGAGTGCCCGGTCGGCAAGCGTGCGCGCGGAAATCAACTCGTGGAAACCCGCTCCCGCCCCGGCAATCGCTTCAGCCGCGGTCGCCGGCGCTAAACCGGCGAAGCGAACGGCCTTCCATAACGCGCTCGCGATTTCTGCTATGACGAGATCGGGTGCAAGAATGCGGTCCTCACCCTCGATCAACCGGTAAGCCTTGTCTGAGCCCGGGACATCAATGAACCAGCGGACCGCGACACTGGCGTCAACGATAATGGTCATCGAATAGGTTCGTCATCGCGACCCGCGCGTATTGCGGCAGCGATGTCGAAGTCCCCCAAAGGGGGGGATTTTGCCCTGATCTTACGGAAGAGCGCGATCTTCTCCTGGGGAGACAACGGGGCCGCAGCTGTGAGGACATCGCGTAATTCCTGCTCGAGCGAACAGCCTTTGAGCGCAGCCTTGGTCTTGAGGCTTTCGATTACGTTATCGTCCAGGTTACGAACCAATACTTGTCCCATGCATCTCATCTCGTTTAGGTTTCTTGTGATATCGAAAATGATAGCACACCATAACGGCGGCCGCAAATGACCTCCTGGCGAGTCTGGATGCGCTAAGGCTTTGAAAGGTTCACGCTGCGATACCGAGCCTGGCGCTACGATCGGTGCCGGATTTCCCGCGGCGGGCCCATCAGCACCGGCTGAAACAGCACGGCTGCCGCAAGCGTGGTGACCAATGAGAGCGCCAGCAGTTTCCCCATGCTCGACGTACCGGGATGGCTTGAGAGCCAAAGGCTGCCGAATGCAGTCGCGGTCGTCATGGCGCTGAAAATCACCGCGCGGGTAAGAGCCGATTGCAGCAGCCCAGTCTGACCGGTGCGCCAAGCCATGATGTAGTAGATTTTAAACGCGACTCCGACCCCGAGCAGCAGCGGGAGCGCGATGATATTTGCAAAATTGAGCTTGAGCCCGATCAGCACGCAGATCTCGAGGGTCACGAGGCCGGCAAGAACCAGCGGTATCAACGTCAAGGCCACGTCGGTGAGCCGCCGCAGCACACCCCAAAGCAGCAATCCGATCGACAGCAGTGCGAGAACGCCAGCTTGGATGAACGCGCGCACCACGACGTTGCCGGTCTCGAAAACCGCGATTGGACCGTCGCTGGCGCGCGGTTCGACCGCAAGGACCGCACGCGCGAATTGGCGCAGAACCTCGGTATCGTCGGGGTTGCCCTTCGGATGGGCTTCCACGCGGGCGCGGCCATCGGGCAGAACCCAGTCAGCCGCAACTTCGCCCGGTATGGTCTCCGGCGTGATCGGCCCGGCCGCAAGCGAAAGGCGCAGGCCCTCCAGCGCCGTTTCGAGCGGCGATACGAAGGCGAGTTGGACCCGGGCTCGAAGAGCTTCATCGCCTTTGGCAACTTGCGTCAACGCTGCGGAAAGACGTCTCGCTGCTTCTGCGCCGGGACCGGTTCCGGTTCCGGCGGCTCGGATCAAGGCATCGGCGCCGCGCTGAAGGGCTGCGATGGTGTCCGCGTCACTAGGCGGGAGGCGGCGAGCGGCCTTGAGGGCCCCGTCGAGCGTGCGAGCGGTTTCTCCGATCCGCACAAGCTTTTGGTCCTGATCATCGGGAATGAAAGAGTCGAGGGTCAGGACACGATCAACCTCCGGCAGCTTTTTGAGCCGCTCTGCGGTCTCACGCGCGTCGGTCAGGGATTTGGCGAGGACGTCGATTCCATCCGCGCCGGTATTTCGATCCCGTCGCAGATCGAGATAGGTGGCAATGGACTCGACTTTCGAACTGCGCAGGTGGAGAGGATTGAAATCAAACTGGAGATAGGCAAGCAGCGGTAACCCGCCCAGCGAGACCACAGCCGTGGCTGCGATGATCGCAATGCGATATTGCTCCATGAATCGATCGACGGGAGCGAGAAAGGAGTATCCAATTGGATGCTTTTCGCCTCTCGGATTGAGCAACATCAGCAGCGCCGGCAGCAGCGTAATGCTGACGAGAAAAGCGACGATCATGCCGGCTCCGGCGATCAGGCCCAACTCGGAAAGCCCGCGGTAGTCGGTCGGTAGAAAGGAAAGGAAACCCGCAGCCGTTGCGGCGGCAGCGAGTGTCAGCGGTGCGCCCGCGTGCTTTGCCGCATTCGCGAGCGCCAATCGCAAATCGTCGATCTCATATCGCTCGGCCCGATAGCGCACGCTCAACTGAATGCCGAAATCGACTCCAATGCCAACGAAGAGCACCGCGAATGCCACCGAGATCGGATTGAACGAGCCCACCATCGCGAGCCCCAGCGCCGCGCTGATCAAGAGGCCTACGAAAATCGTGACCAGCACGGATGCAATGATGCGGGGCGATCGCAGGGCAAGCCAAAGAATCCCAAGCAGAAATGTGAGCGAGATGATTGCGTTGAGACCGGCGTTCTCCTTCAGGGTGGAGAACTCTTCATCCTCAATCGGGATCGGCCCGGTGAGGCGGACGTGGGCCTGATAGTCGCTTGCGAGCCCGGCATCGAGAGCGACTTGCCGGATCGCCTGTGTGGCGCGCTTGCCGGGCTCAATCGCCCCATAATCGAGAAGCGGGACGATCTCGACGATGCGGCGCAGATCGCCTGGTTCCGGGGCCTTGCGGGCGACCAGTTCGCGCCAGGAGAAGCTTGCCGGGGCCCCTGCAATCGCCTGCTCGACGGTGCTCGCGAACATCCGCAGCGGGCGTGTCATCTCGTTGAGGGAATAGAACTTTCGCTGGATTCCACCGAGAGAGAAAGTTAACGCCTGAATAAGCCCGCGCCAAGTGGGATCCGACACCAGCACCTGGATCAGCGGGCCGGCGCGCGCGAATTCCGCCGTGGCGCGGTCGACCTCGTCAGCGGAAAGGAAGAGCAGCCCGTTCCTGGCGAAGAATGGGCCCGCTCCCGGTTCGCGCACGGACGCGAACAGCTCAGGCTGGAGGGACAGCCTGTCAATGAGGGCGGCTGCCGCCTGGGACGCCTTTTCCGAGGTTGGGGCCTCGACCACGGCAATAATTCTCTCGTGCCGATGTGGAAATGCCCTATCGACTGCAAGCTCTCGCTGGCGCCAGGGTAGATCAGGCGAGATCAATTTGTTAACGTCAGTGTTGATCGAAAAGTGTTCGATTGAATAATATCCGGTGAACGCGGTCAAAACCGTCGCCAAGGCAATAACCAGCCATGCGAATCGGGCACAAATATTGACGATTGACGCGATTCTTGAGGCCAGCATGTCGTGTTCTTTTCGGATTTTGTCGCTCAAGAGGCGGCTTTACCATTGAACGAAATGAACCAGATCGCTATTGAGTGCATTGAGTATGATGCTCTGCGACAACCGGGGACTGCCGGCAATCGAGAGGGGTCTCGATCCGCACATTCCCAGGCAAACTTGCCGGGCTATATCGAGAATGAAGAACCATCCGATTTTCCTGTCGCGATAATGTTGTTGGGATCATGACAACCTGTCTTCTCGACGCTATCCACGATCCCGCCGATCTTCGCCGGCTTGAAGAAAAGCAGCTCGGGCAGCTCGCCGATGAGTTGCGTGCGGAGACGATCAATGCGGTTGCCGTGACGGGGGGCCATCTTGGAGCCGGTCTCGGTGTCGTCGAGCTGACGGTCGCTTTGCACTATCTTTTCGACACGCCGCGGGACCGTCTGATCTGGGACGTTGGGCATCAGGCCTATCCGCACAAGATACTCACCGGCCGTCGCGATCGTATCCGCACCTTGCGCCAGGGCAGCGGCTTATCCGGCTTCACCAAGCGCGCTGAAAGTGAATACGATTGTTTCGGGGCTGCTCATTCGTCGACGTCCATTTCCGCCGGGCTCGGGATGGCGGTCGCGCGCGATCTCGCAGGCGAACCGCATAACGTCGTCTGCGTGATCGGCGATGGAGCCATGTCGGCGGGCATGGCCTACGAGGCCATGAACAACGCCGGCGCAATGGACTCGCGCCTCATTGTGATCCTCAACGACAACAATATGTCGATCGCTCCGCCGGTCGGAGCTTTGTCTGCCTACCTTGCCCGCCTTGTCTCCGGTCGCCCCTACCGGTCGCTACGGGCGGTGGTTCATCAGCTTGCCAGGCGATTGCCGAAATTCCTGGAGCAACGGGCGCGCGCGATGGAGGAATATGCGCGCGGCCTTGTCACTGGCGGTACTCTTTTCGAGGAACTCGGATTCTTCTATGTCGGGCCAATTGATGGTCACAACCTCGATCATCTGCTGCCGGTCCTGCGCAATGTACGCGACGCGAAGGACGGTCCGGTCCTGGTCCACATCGTAACTCAGAAGGGGAAGGGCTATCCTCCGGCCGAGGCTTCCGACGACAAGTATCACGGGGTTGTCAAATTCGATGTAGCGACCGGCCGGCAGGTCAAGTCCAAGGCCAACGCGCCCTCCTACACCAAGGTGTTCGGCGAAAGCCTGGCAAAGGAAGCCAGGAAGGACCCACGCATTGTCGCCATCACTGCTGCCATGCCGTCGGGCACCGGAGTGGATATCTTCGCCAAGGCCTTCCCCGAGCGGACCTTCGACGTCGGCATCGCCGAGCAGCATGGCGTCACTTTTGCGGCCGGGCTGGCGAGCGAAGGGTACAAGCCATTCGCGGCGATCTATTCGACGTTCCTGCAGAGGGCCTATGACCAGGTGGTGCATGACGTGGCGATCCAGCGGCTGCCGGTGCGATTTGCGCTGGATCGTGCCGGCCTCGTAGGGGCTGACGGCCCGACGCATGCAGGCGCCTTCGACGTCGCCTATCTCGGGTGTCTGCCGGGATTTATACTCATGGCGGCTGCTGACGAAGCCGAGCTTGTCCATATGGTGGCAACGGCCGTTGCCATCGACGACCGGCCATCTGCACTGCGCTATCCGCGCGGCGACGGTGTCGGGGTCGATATGCCGGAAGTCGGCCTGCCGTTGGAAATCGGCAAGGGACGCGTGCTGCGGGAGGGGAGTTCAGTCGCCTTGTTCTCCTACGGCGCCCGGATGGCGGAGTGCCTGCTGGCCGCCGAGACGCTGGCAGCGCATGGGCTCTCCACCACGGTTGCGGACGCCCGCTTTGCCAAGCCTCTCGATGTCGACCTGCTGCTTCGGCTTGCTCGCGGACACGAAGTGCTTATCACGATCGAGGAAGGCGCGATCGGCGGATTCGGCGCTCACGTCCTTCAGACCCTCGCCGAACGCGGCACTCTCGATGCCGGACTCAAGGTTCGCTGTATGATTTTGCCTGACCTGTTTGTCGACCAGGACACCCCCGCGGCGATGTACGCAAGAGCAGGGCTCGACGCCAAAGGGATCGTTAGCAAGGTCTTTGAGGCTTTTGGCAAGGATGCGCGCGGCGAAATTGTTCAATTTGCCGGCAAGGGTTCCCCCTGAGATTCCGTCCACCTATATAGCGCTCAGAAACAAGCGAGGGCCGGCAATCCCGGTTGATCGAAGCCGATGAGAATAATCCTGGCCCAACCCCGAGGGTTCTGCGCCGGAGTCGTGCGCGCCATCGAGATCGTCGAACGGGCGCTCGAGAAATACGGGCCGCCGGTGTACGTTCGCCATGAGATCGTGCACAACAAACACGTCGTCGAAGGCCTCAAGGCCAAAGGTGCACGCTTTGTCGAGGACCTCTCAGATATTCCATCCGGCGCGGTCACCGTCTTCAGCGCGCATGGCGTTGCAAAAAGCGTCGAGGACGACGCGGTAACGCGCAAGCTACCGGTGCTCAATGCGACCTGTCCGCTGGTCACGAAAGTCCACAATCAAGGCAAGCGATACGTCGCTCAAGGACGCACCCTCATCCTCATCGGGCATGCCGGTCACCCCGAAGTGGAAGGTACCATGGGGCAGATTCCGTCTCCAGTGATCCTGGTGCAGAATGAAGCAGACGTGGCGCGGTTGGAACTGCCACCCGATACCCCGGTCGCCTATGTCACCCAAACTACGCTGAGCGTTGACGACACGAAGGGCATCATCGCCGCGCTCGAGCGCAAGTTCAGCAACATCGTCGGTCCGGAGATTCGCGACATTTGCTATGCGACTCAGAATCGGCAATCCGCGGTGCGCGAATTGAGCAAGCTCGTCGATTTGATCCTCGTCGTCGGAGCGGCGAATAGTTCAAATTCCAATCGTCTGCGGGAAATCGGAAGCGAGGAAGGCGTCCCGAGCTATCTGATCGCCGACGGCAGCGAGCTCGACCCTGCCTGGCTTGAAGACGTCGAGGCCGTTGGCATTACGGCCGGCGCCTCGGCTCCTGAGGTTCTGGTGGAGGACGTCATTACGGCGCTGCGGCGGTTGGGCGCGGCCGAGGTTTCGGTCCTTCCCGGGCGTCAGGAGAAGATCGAATTTCGCCTTCCTCCGGAGCTTGCCCGAGCTTCCTGATATCTGCGAGCCGCTGCCAGCAGGCTAAACGAGAGAAAGCAAAGCTAGAATGGGCATACCCTATCTCAAGGAATTACGCATCGGGGGGTATTTGCTCAAGCAGAAGCTCCTTGGACGCAAACGCTATCCGCTGGTGCTCATGCTCGAGCCGCTGTTTCGCTGCAATCTCGCCTGCGCAGGGTGCGGGAAGATCGATTACCCGGATGCGATCCTCAATCGGCGATTGTCGGTCAAGGAATGCCTCGACGCCGTCGATGAATGTGGCGCGCCGATGGTTGCAATCCCCGGCGGGGAGCCGCTTATCCACAAGGAAATCGGCGAGGTCGTCAAGGGCATCGTTGCCCGCAAGAAATTCGTCTCGCTTTGCACGAATGCGCTCCTCCTCGAAAAGAAGCTGCACCTGTTTGAACCCTCTCCCTACCTCTTCTTCTCGATTCATCTCGACGGTCTGAAGCCGCACCACGACAAGTCGGTATGCCAGGACGGAGTGTTCGACCGCGCGGTCTCGGCAGTCAGGGCCGCCAAGGCCAAGGGCTTCACGGTCAACATCAATGCCACGATCTATGACGGCCATCCGCCGCAGGACATTGCCGCCTTCCTCGACTTCGCCAAGGAGCTCGGAGTAGGTGTATCGATCTCGCCCGGTTATGCCTATGAGCGGGCTCCCGACCAGGAGCATTTTCTCAATCGCCGAAAGACCAAGGAGCTGTTCCGGGAGGTCTTCCGGCGCGGGAATGGCAAAAGCTGGCCCTTCGTACATTCCGGGTTATTCCTGGATTTTCTCGCCGGCAACCAAACGTACCACTGCACGCCCTGGGGGATGCCGACGCGCAACATTTTCGGCTGGCAGAAGCCCTGTTATCTGTTAGGCGAAGGGTATGCGGCGAGCTTCAAGGAGTTGATGGAAACCACCGATTGGGACGCTTACGGCACCGGCCGCTACGAGAAATGCGCGAACTGCATGGCCCATTGTGGCTACGAGCCGACCGCCGCCGAGGCTGCATTCAGGACCCCTTTGCAGGCGTTGCGGGTGGCCTTGCGCGGTCCGCGAACCGAGGGGCCGATGGCGCCGGAAATACCGCTCGAGGGCCAGCGCCCGGCCCAATACGTTTTTTCCGAGCAGGTTCAGATGAAAATATCCGAAATTCGTGCCGCCGAGGCGCGAGGCAAGGCGTTGCGAATGGCGAGTCCCACTTCGGTGGCCGCGGAATAACTTATAAGACGGTTTCCGATCAGGTTGAGTCGGCTGCGATACGTTCAGCCGCTCCAGGATGCGCTGCGGATGGCCGGGATCCTACTCACGCCATTTTTCCAGATACTTCCAGTAGTTTTCTTTCCATTGTGGCGTTCCAAACTGGCCTCCACTCTCATGGATGAGAGCGAGCGGCACAGTACCCATTCGCACATGGTGCTGCTCAGCCTGTCGGCAGAGGTCAAGATCGTAAAAATGGAAGTCGAACCTCTCGTCAAACTGAATCCCATGTTTGTCTAGTGTGGATTTTTTTACGGACAGCAGGACGCCGTCCATGAGCTTGCATTCCTGACCCGGGCGACCATAACTGGTTAATTGACACGGAAACTGTCGACCGTGCCCCACGACGCCCGTCAAATTGAAGGGATAGTCCCAGGTAAACTGTTCATCGATGAAGGCCCAGTTCGGCTGCTTCGGTACTCTGCGCTTATTCCCTGCGACACCCAGAACGTGAAAATTTTGAAAACCCCAGTATAATTTGTCGAGCCAGAAAAAGTCGACGAGATAGACATCGTCATGCATAAATACCAAAATTTCATCAGGATTTTCTGCCTCCCGCAGCGCCTCATTGTAACAGACTGGCAATGGTCTCGCATTCTCGAAAAAAATTTGTTTTTTGACAGGAAAGTCGGGATAAGTCTGTGAAAGCGATTTTCCAAGAGCCGAATTCGAATAAAACTCAGTTTCGCGCTGTCGTGAGGCAGAAACAAGCGTAATAGGCAGCATGTCACCGACTCCTTGCAGCCCGATTGAACGCAAGTCTGTGGATCAATCAAGCGCCGCGAATTGGGAGTTTGCTGGGCGGATAGGCTGGGCGTGACCCGCTTTAGCTAAATCCCGTATGCGACTGAATGGCTGTTGGTGGCCTTGAGATTGCGGTAGCGCGCCATGGCCCAGAGCGGGAAGAATTTAGGGTAACCGTGATAACGCAAATAGAAGATCCGCGGGAAACCGACCGCGGTAAAGCGCGTCTCATTCCATAATCCATCGGCTCCCTGACTGCCGAGGAGATATGCAATCCCGCGTGTCACCGCCGCATGGTCGACCTCACCGGCCGCCATCAGGCCAAGCAGCGCCCACGCAGTTTGCGAAGCGGTGCTCGGCGCCGGTTCGTAACCCCGATAGTCGAGTCGGTAGCTCGATCCGTCTTCGCCCCAGCCGCCGTCCTCGTTCTGGATGCGGACCAGCCAGTCCACGGCCTTTCGAACTTCGCCGGATCGGGGATCGATGCCCGCAGCATTGAGCGCGCAGAGAACCGACCAGGTGCCGTAGATGTAATTCATGCCCCAACGTCCAAACCAACTGCCGTCTTCGAGCTGGGCGCCGCGCAAATACTCGAGCGCTCGGGCAACTCGCGGCTCCTTCGCTGGGACATCTCCGAGCTGCGTCAGCATGGAGACGCAGCGCGCGCTCACGTCTTCCGTCGGCGGGTCGAGCAGGGCGCCATGATCGGCGAACGGGATGTGGTTTAGATAATGGTGTGTATTGTCCGCATCAAATGCGCCCCAGCCGCCGTTTCGGCTCTGCATTCCTAGTATCCATTCACGCGCGCGTGCGATCGAGTCGTGCAGGTCGGCCCGGCCCGAAAGTCTCTGTGCCCGGTCCATCGCCATGGCGACGACTGCGGTATCGTCTACATCGGGATAGTGCGGATTGTTATATTGAAACGCCCAGCCGCCCGGGCGCAGGTTCGGCCGGTTATGCGCCCAGTCGCCAACGACGTCGACAATTTGCCTGTCCGCGAGCCACTCAAGACCCTTTTGAGCCTTGGCGACGCCACGCTCGTCTGCAACTTCGAGCAAGGCATGGCAGACGAGGCTCGTGTCCCACACCGGCGATACGCAGGGCTGGCAGTAGGCCTCGTCCTCGCCGATCATCAGCAGCTTTTCGATCCCGCGCCGCGCGATGGCCCGATGCGGATAGGTCTCTCCATATCCGAGCGCGTCGAACATCAGCACGCTGTTGACCATTGCAGGAAAAATCGCGCCAAGCCCATCCTCGCGGTTGAGGTGTTCGACCGTAAAAGCCACAGCGCGTTTGATTGCGCGCTTGCGGACGCGGCTTGGGATCAACGGCTCCAGGATCCGCAGGGCGGCATCCACGCCGCGGAAGAAAGCAAACCACCACCTGTTCTGCTGCGGCGCCCGCGGTGCAAGTCTGGCCTGTTCCGGGGCTTGCAGAAACAGTTCGTCAATTCGGATTCCCTTTGGATTTCGCGCCCGCGGCTTTTGCGCCAGCAGCACCAGCAACGGAACGATAACCGTGCGGCTCCAATACGATATCTTGGCAAGATGAAAGGGAAACCATTTCGGCAGCAGCATGATCTCGACGGGCATCGCTGGAACCGCGCGCCATGAGATATTGCCGTAGAGCGCCAAAAGAGTGCGCGTGAACACGTTCGAACGTGCCGCCCCGCCGCGCAGGCGGATTGCATCGCGCGCCCGCCGCATGTGCTCGGCCTCGATCGGATCGCCGATCATCTTGAGCGCGAAATACGCTTTCACGCTTGCGCTCATATCGAAATCGCCTTCGTGAAACAGCGGCCAGCCGCCGTGCGCGCCTTGCAGCCGGCGAAGATAGACGGCGACCTTGCGTTCGAGCTCGCTATCGTCCGACTCGCCCAGATAGTGCCGCATCAGCACGTATTCGGCCGGAATGGTGGCATCGGCTTCGAGTTCGAAGACCCAATGCCCGTCAGCCTTTTGCCGCTCGAGCAGCGCGCGGGTCGCGCTTTCAATACGACCCTCCAGGCCGGCAATGCGGCTATCGCTCATACGGCGGTTGACTCCATCCTGACGGCACTACTGTTTGCTGATGAGCCCGGCCGCGCGGCGGCCGGATCGAATGGCACTTTCGATCGTGGCCGGCAAGCCAGTGTCGGTCCAGTCGCCGGCAAGCACCAGATTGACCCAATGTGTGCGCGCAGCGGGACGGCGCGCATTCTGCTCGGGCGTCGCCGCAAAGGTTGCGCGCCGCTCGCGCACGATCTGCCATGGGGGCAGGGCGGCTGGGAGCCCGGTAATGGCGGCAACTTCTGCCCAAATCCGTTTCGCCAAGCCCTCGCGTGGTTCATCGAGCAGCCGATCAGCAGCACTGATGGTGACTGAGAGCCGGCCGGGGAACGCAAACAACCACTCCGTCATTGCGTTGAGCACGCCTATAATGGGGGGGCATCTGGAGGGCGGCTCGATCCGAAAATGCGCGTTCAGGATCGCACTGGATGCGTTCGGTATTTCGATCCCGGGGACGAGGGAAGCGGCCGCATAGGGTGGCACCGCCAGTATCACCGCATCATCCGGGCCAATCATGATGCCGTCGCGCCCAAAATCGAGCGCCGCCACTTTTCTCTCCGCGTAGCGGATGGAGTGAAGTTGGTGCTCCAGGCGCACCGCCGCATTATGGGCCACGAGATATGCGAGCGCCGGTTCAATGAACGCCGGACTCAAGCCCCCCTGCGCAATCAACGGCCGGCACGCCCTGCCGCCCGCGGCGAGCGTCTCGCGTATGACCGCGCCCGCGAGCGCGGCGGAGCCGACCGCCGGGTCGAGATTAAGCGCTGCAAGCAGAAGCGGCCGGACCAGGCGCTGGTAAACGATCCCATCGGTCCTGATCACCTCGCCAACCGTCGTCTTGCGCGAACCCCACAGGAGCCTGGCCATCGGGAAATAATCGGCCGCCCGGGAATCTGGAAGACGGCGGCGCGAATCGAAAATCCACCAAGGCAATCTGCCGTTATTCAATCGCAGCAGCCAACGGTCGCCGCTGGCAAAATCAATAAAGGAGAATTCGGCTCTTGGCGGCCCGACGAGCCGGTCTATCGCGCCAATGCTGCGCATGTAGGAAAGGGCGGCCGTGTTGCCCGCCAACAGGAGATGGTTTCCGTTATCTATCGTCATCGCGATCGAGTGATCGTAATATGATCGGCAACGACCGCCGGCCGCGCCTGTCGCCTCATGCAGCACTACCATCTCGCCGCGAGAGGCGAGGTCGACGGCAGCGGCAAGTCCGGAAAGACCGGCGCCGATGATGTGGATGGTGTGCGCCATCAGATGATCGCGTAGCGCAACATGATCCAGGCGAGTCGCGCGCGGGATATTCGGACGCGCTGTCTCGGCGGTGCAAAGCCGCGCGACGCCATGGCTTCGAGCAGCCACCGGTAGACTTCGCCCATGATACGGGGCGCGCGAACCGCCGGCCGCGGCAAACGGACCATAATGCCGTCGGCTGCGGCGAAATGCCTGCGCGCGCGCTCGATCACCAGTGCACATGCCTCATCGAGCGCAGGGCTCTTCAGGACAGTCGCCGGATCGGTGCTTGCGATGCGGGCTTTGTCGAGGGCTTCGTGCGGGAGGTAAAGGCGCCCGACGGCCGCATCCTCGTCGAGATCGCGAAGGATATTGGTCAGCTGCAATGCCCTTCCGAGATGATGAGCGAGAGCATTGCCGTCCGGAGGCTGAAGGCCGAAGACCCGCACCGACAGACGTCCGACTGCGCTCGCCACCCTGTCGCAATAGAGGTCGAGCGTCTCGACGCTCGGTGCGCGAATGTCCTCCTTGGTGTCCATTTCCATGCCGTCGATGACGGCAAGGAAATCCTCGCGGACCAGTCCGAATTCCTTCGTCGTAGCGGCGAGAGAAGCGGTGAGCGGACCAGTTGTTCCCCGGTAGAGTGCATTGATCTCGTCCCGCCATCGATTGAGCATCGCGAGGCGTTGCGGCCGCGGAGCATTCGAATCGGCGATGTCGTCGACGGATCGGCAAAAGCTGTAGATTTCGAACATGGCGTTACGCTGCGGTTGCGGGAGGATCCGCATCGCGGCATAAAATGAGCTGCCTGAGGCACGCTGGGACGCTGTCTGCGGCGTTGCTGCGTCCACCTGCGCCTCATGCGTTTCGTGGCTTGTGAGACCCGGGCAGAATGCGGGCGAACCTCCCCACAATGCCGGCCATGGCCCCAATGACGGCTACCGCAGCGACTCCCGAAGGTTTCAGGTGAACGCGCTCGCTCAGCGGATCACGCACTTTGAGCATCGTCACTAAGCGGCGTGCGAGCCCCTGAATAACTGCAACCTCCAATGCGAGGCGGAAGTCATTGATGCTCGCCGAAAACGAAGCGCTGCGGTCGAGCAGTTCTCCAGTCCGCACCGCAAGAGCGCGAAGACAGTGGCGCAAAGGCGGCGGGCTCAAGTCTTGCCCCAATTGATCCACGGTGGCGCCAGAGGCGGCAAGTGCGTCGAGCGGCAGATAAACTCGATTAAGAGCGCGATAGTCCCGTTGGCAGTCCTGCAGATGGTTGATGACTTGCAGGGCGGCGCAAAGCCCATCATTGGCTGGCCAAGTGGATCGGTTCTCGCCATGCACATCGAGTACGAAGCGTCCGACCGGCATGGCAGAGTAGGCACAATAATTCACGAGGTCGTCCCAGTCGCGGTACCGGAGCTTCGTCACATCCATACGAAAAGCCTTCAAAAGGTCCTGGGCATGACGAGCCGACAAATTCCGCTGCCGCAGTGCCGACCGCAGTGCAATTGCTTCGCCGCTCTCGTCGTGGTCGCCGAGAAGGCCGGCTTCAAGCCGGTCAAGGAGATTGAGTTTTTCCTCGGGCTGCAGGGAGGAATGGTCGGCGATATCGTCTGCGGTCCGCACGAACTCGTAAAAGGCCAAAATGATCCCGCGGTGGCGGGAATGGATGAGCCGCGAAGCCACCGGGAAATTCTCGTCAAGGTGGCCTTTTCCGGACCTTAATGCGGCAGGATCGCGGGTCATGGTGTCTCTATGCATTCGTAAGGTGGATAAAAGCGCAAGGCGGTCTGGAATGCCACCCTCCGGCAGGATGGCCCCAAGTCGATCTTATGAATTGGTAACCGTCGAACAGGGGGCCGCTTTCGCCAGTCGGAAGCGCTATAAGATAGGGGCTGGCGCCGTCCGCGGCAGGTCTGGGGGGCCTGAAAAATGTTGAAACCGGCTGACCGGGAGCAATTCCAGCAACGTCTCGATCGGGTCGCGAAGGAAACCGAAGCCTTGCTCGACACCCTGCTCGTGGCACAGCCGGCGAGGGGAGAGGTCGAACGGCCGCAGCGGCTGCTCGATGCCATGCGCTACGCAAGCCTTGGAGCCGGAAAGCGATTGCGGCCGTTTCTCGTGGTCGAGACGGCGGCACTCTTCGGAGAACCCCGTCAGCGTGCCCTGATGGCAGGCGCTGCGCTCGAATGCATCCATTGTTACTCACTGGTCCACGATGATTTGCCTGCCATGGACAACGACGAACTGCGCCGCGGACGGCCGACTGTTCACAAGGCATTCGACGAGGCCACCGCCATTCTCGCGGGCGACGGCCTCCTGACCTTGGCCTTCGACATCCTGTCGAGACCCGAAACCCATCCTGACGCGACGGTCCGGATTGAGCTCGTCCAGGCGCTGGCCCGTGCCGCCGGGCTCGGCGGTATGGTCGGCGGACAAATGCTCGATCTCGCCGCCGAAGGTCGATTCGACGGCGACAGACCCCAGCGGCCTGGGGAGCGCGACGTCGCCGTTCTGCAGGCGATGAAGACCGGCGCGCTGTTCAGGTTCGCCTGCCGGGCAGGAGGAATCCTGGGCCGAGCCGTGGGCGACAAGCAGAAGGCGCTCGAATCCTACGGCACCGCAGTCGGCCAAGCCTTCCAGATTGCCGATGATCTCCTCGATGTTGAAGGCGACCCTGCGCTCGTCGGCAAGCAGACTGGAAAGGATGCCGACGCCGGGAAGGCGACAATTGTCGGTATTCTAGGTGTCGCCGGAGCGAGGACCCGGCTTGCTGGGCTCATCGCCAAGGCCGAAGCCGCGCTCGCGCCCTTTGGTGAAAAGGCGGCCGTGCTCTTGGCCGCCGCGAAATTCGTCGCCGCTCGCCACGCATAGCGGCTGCGCCGGTTTACCTGGAATAACCCATGCTCTCGGGGGTCAGGCCACTAAGGTAACCAGAAACCGCACGGCGACGGCCAGCAGGAACACGGCGAATGCGATTTCGAGGCTACGCTTCGGAAGCGCGTGGGCAAGGCGGGCTCCGAGAGGGGCGACAAGGCTCGAAATGGGCGCCATCAGCACGACCCCGACGAATGATACGAAACCGATCGAGAACGCCGGCATCATTGCCTGTTTCGGCAGGCCCGCGAGCATGTAACCGATCGCACCCGCGATAGTGATCGGTACGCCAAGACCTGCGGAGGTTGCGACCGACCTGTGGATCGACTTGCCGTGAAGCGTGAGGATCATGTTGGAAATCGACCCGCCGCTTATCCCCATCAGCGAGGCGGCGAGTCCGATCAGGTAACCGTACATGGCGTTTGCCGCGCCTTTGGGCAGATCATCGGCAATACGCAAGTCGTCGCGGCCCAATAACAGCTTGGCCGCGATCACGCCCGCGATGACCACAAAGGCGATCCGCAGCACCGCTCCGGGCGCGAATGCCGCAACGGCAGAACCGGTCGCAACCCCTAGAACGGCCGGTATTGCCCAGGCGCGAATGATATCCATGAGCACGGCGCCGCGCCTGCGGTGGGCAAGGAAGGACCGCACATTGGTAGGCACGATGATCGCAATCGACGTGCCGACGCACAGCTGAATGAGGACCTCCTCCGGGACACCGACGGTGCGGAACACCTCATAGAGCACCGGAACAATGATCCCGCCGCCGCCGATCCCGAACAGTCCCGCCAGCAGACCCGTGATCAGCGCGCCCCCGACGATCGCCGCCGCAAGCCAAGCGGTCTCGGCGAGGGGAATCGAGGCCATGCGAGGTACAGAGCCTCTCTAAACGAGATCGGTCAAGGGTCCGTATGCCGCGCCCAGGAGCTGGCAGCAGCATGGAGGCGTGCAGGCTCCGCTCCATGCTCTTGAATAGATCATAAGCTAGCTTATGTTATTGGAGCTTAAGATCCCTTCCCGGGTCGAAAGACGTCGAGGCGGGAGAGCTGGAGGTGGGGTGTGCCATACGAGCCTGAAAACGATCTGCTGATCTTGCTTTATGACGTAGCCCGCCACATGCGCACTTATGCCGACCAACTGGCGCGCGCGCATGGCATGACGCGCGCGCTCTGGGTCATTCTGGCGCGGCTCGAACGGCAGCCGGACTTGTCACAGAATGAACTTGCGGCTGTTGCCGAAGTCTCTCCGATGACGGTGGCGCGGCTGATCGATCGGCTTGAGTCGCTCGGTCTCGTCAAGCGCTGTGCCGATGCGGGGGACCGGCGCATCTGGCGGCTGCGGCTGACGCCGGCTGCCACTCCGATCCTCAGCGAAATCAAAGGGCTCCGGGCCAGGCTGCACGAGGTTATGACCAGCGGCATCGATCCTGCGGTGCTCGACGCCATGGCGGCCGGTCTGCAGCAAATGAAGGAAAACATCACCAGCCGGCGGTTTGAGGAAGCGGCGGCGTGAGGAGTCTTGCTATGTTCGAAGTGGAACGCATCGATCGATCCCAAGAGCGGCATGAGCCGTTCCCAACGCCGGCTCCGGGCGAGGGGAGGGGGCCGGCGCCTGAAGAGGTCGTTTCTCTACACGTCCCGCCCTCCGCACGCCCAAGCCCCGCGCGAGAGCGACCGGATACACTGCCGTCAAACAAGCCGCGGCGGCCGCAACCGGTCGAACCGGCCACCGCGCCTTCCGCGTCCGGCGCCACGATACGCTCAGCGCGCCAGCGCTGGACCCGCTGGTTCCTGTTCGCGCTGCTGCCTCTCGCGCTGATCGGTGCAGGCTACTGGTACGTCAGCGGCGGCCAGGTGATGTCGACGGACGATGCCTATGTCGAAGCCGACAAGGTCGGCATTTCGACCGACGTCTCTGGGATCGTGAACGAAGTCGATGTCAGCGAGAACGAGCACGTCAATTCCGGACAGGTCCTCTATCGCCTCGATCCGCGCCAGTTCCAGATCGCGGTCGAGAGCGCAAAGGCGAACCTCGCGCAGACCGCGCTCACCATTGAATCGATGAAAGACGATTATCAGCGCATGCTCAGCGATGTCGATGCCGAACAGGCTAAGGTCAACCTCGACCAGGTGACGTACGATCGCTACGCCGCCCTTCTGCGCACGCAGTCGACTCCCAAAGCCAATTACGACCAGGCACGTTTTACGCTCGATGCCGACAAGAACACGCTTCAATCGCTGCGTCAGCAGGCGCAGGTGCAGCTCGCCAAGCTCGGGGGCAATCCGAACATTCCGGTTACCCGGCATCCGCAATACCTCCAGGCCAAGGCGCAGGTGGACGAGGCACAGCGGCAACTCGACGATACAATCGTGAAGGCTCCGTTCAGCGGCATTGTGACCGACGTGCCGTCGATCGCGCCGGGCAAGTACCTGGCTGCCTCCACCACCGCTTTCTACCTCGTCGCCACTGATCACGTCTGGGTGGATGCTAATCCGAAAGAAACGGAGCTCACCTACGTGCGACCCGGGCAGCCGGTCACGGTCACAGTGGACACCTATCCCGGGCGCGAATGGCACGGCACAGTCGCAAGCATCAGCCCTGCGGCCGCCCAGGAATTTCAGCTTCTGCCGGCACAGAATACCAGCGGCAATTGGGTGAAGGTCGTGCAGCGCATTCCAATGCGCGTGCGCGTCGACACCAGCGATCAAAGCCAGCCGCCGTTGCGGGCCGGAATGAGCACCGAGGTCAATGTCAATACCGGCCATACGCGCGGGTTGCCGCACTTTCTCGCAGCGCTGTTCGGGCAGACCGCAAAGAGAGCGTAAATGGGCAACGAAAGCGCAGGAACGGGCGGCGTCAATCGGGCCGCGGTCACCGTATGCGTGATGCTCGCCACTCTTATGCAGGCGCTCGATACGACGATAGCCAACGTCGCCCTGCCTTATATGCAAGGCAGCGTCTCGGCCAGCCAGGAGCAGATTGCCTGGGTGCTGACCTCCTATATCGCCGCTGCCGCCATCATGACGCCGCCCACCGGCTATCTCGCCAGCCGCTTCGGAACCAAGCGGTTGTTCCTCGTGTCGGTTGCCGGATTCACGATCGCATCCATGCTTTGCGGCATGGCCGAATCGCTCCTTCAGATCGTGCTGTTTCGGGTTCTGCAAGGAATTTTCGGCGCAGCGCTCGTCCCGCTCTCGCAATCCGTTTTGCTCAATTCCTATCCCAAGGAGCGCCAGGGCTCCGCGATGGCAATCTGGGGTATGGCGGTCATGGTCGGTCCCGTGCTCGGTCCCGTTCTCGGCGGCTGGCTGACACAGAATTACAGCTGGCGCTACGTCTTTTACATCAATCTGCCGGTTGGGGCGCTTGCTTTCCTCGGCATGATTGCCTTTCTGCCGGACACTGGGCGCAATGCGGGCGAGAAGCTCGACTGGTTCGGCTTCTTGACCCTGAGCGTTGCGATCGGCGCTTTGCAAATCCTGCTTGATCGCGGAGAGGGAAAGGATTGGTTCGGCTCGGGTGAGATCTGGATCGAGGTGATTGTCGCCGCTTCGGCATTCTACCTGTTTCTTGTTCACACCTTTACCTCACGAGAGCCGTTCGTCCGCCCGTCTCTGTTCCGCGACCGCAACTTCAGCGCCGGCACGGTCTTCATAGCCATCGTGGGACTCACTTTTTACGCTTCGATGGCGCTCCAGCCGCCCTATTTGCAGGATCTCATGAATTACCCGATCGTCACCGCCGGTCTCGTCATGGGTCCTCGCGGCATCGGCACCATGGCAGCGATGATGATCGTCGGCCGCCTGGTCGGGCGAGTCGACATCCGCTTGTTGCTCGGCTTCGGCCTCGCGCTCGTGGCCTCGTCATTCTATGAGATGACAGGATGGACTCCGGATGTTTCGCAGACGGCCATAATCGCCGTTGGAATTGTTCAAGGCGTCGGACTGGGCTTCATCTTCGTGCCGCTCAGCACTGCCACGTTGTCGACGCTTTCGTCCAAGCAGCGCGCCGAGGGCGCCGGCATCTTCAGCCTCGCGCGCAATATCGGTTCGAGCGTCGGAATATCGATAGTGAACAGCCTGTTGGTCCAGAACACGCAGATCAATCACGCCGATATCGCTGCGCACGTCACTGCCGTGAACCGGATTTTCGATAACCCCAGCATCAGTCAGTTCTGGAATCCGCTCACTGCTGCAGGGCGTGCTGCGCTCGATGCCGTCATCACCCGGCAGGCGCAGATCATCGCTTATGTCGATGACTACAAGCTGCTGATGATCGCGACTCTTGCCGTAATTCCGCTGCTCATCGTGTTCACGAGAAGACCGAAGGCCCCGCCCGCCGGCGCAGGCAATGAGCCGGTTGCGGTACATTGATCGTTTCGCGAGTCGGTAGGGTGGGCAAAGGCGCGCCGCCGAGCTTGCGGTTTGCGCACGGCGTTTCGCGCGCCGTGCCCACGCGGGCCAACCTCGCCGCACGGCCCGCGTGGGCAAAATCGCGTCAGCGGCCGTGCGGTCTGGAAACTATCGGGGACGCGATTTTGCCCACCCTACGCAGCCTACGCATTAACCCGGCGTACGAGCATCGCGACGAAGAATGCATCTGTCTCGGTACGGCGGGGCGTCATCAGCAGCCCTTCCTGGGCAATCAGCACAGCGCGTCGGAATAAGATGGCTCCCTCGCCGAGCGCGTTCGCAACCTCCCCGGGAGGCAGGATTGCGAAATCGGCGTGCCGATTGAGAAAGCCCCGCACCTGATCGGCATTTTCCTCTGCGAGCACTGAGCAGGTGATGTAAGCAATTCGGCCGCCGGCTTTGACCAGCCCAGCCGCCGTATCGAGGATTGTACTCTGCTCCTTCAACCGGGCGGAAAGTGCGCCCGGACGCACGCGCCATTTCGCGTCGGGATTGCGCCGCCATGTACCCGTGCCGGTGCATGGCGCATCGATCAGGACAAGATCGCAATGCCCGGTCATATCGGCGAGTGCCGGTTCCTGGCCGCGCGGCGTTCTCACCTGAATGTTGTGTGCACCCGCCCGGGCGATCCGCGCGTGGATCGGAGCAAGCCGGCGCTTGTCGCGGTCGGTCGCGTAAATCTGTCCATGCCCTTCCATAGCGGCGGCGAGCGCCAGCGCCTTGCCGCCGGCCCCGGCACAAAGATCCGCCACCTGGTGATTGGGTTCGGGGCGCGCGAGGAGCGTTGCGACCTGGGAACCCTCGTCCTGAATTTCGATAAAGCCCTTCAGAAAGGCAGGTTCGGCAGCGATCGCGGGAGATTTTGCATCGGCGCCGAGCACGATGCGCAAACCCGCTGGCGACCACGGTGTCGGCGTCGCGCCGAGATGCGCGAGCATCGCAGCCGCGGTATCACGGTTTGACTTAAGCGTGTTGACCCGCAAATCGAGCGGTGCGCGGCTCGCGAGAGCTGCGCCTTCGCGACTGCGCTCATCGCCAAAAACGCGCGCAAGATGCGGATCGAGCCAGGCCGGATAGTCTCCAACAACCCATGGCGGTGCTCCTTCGAGACTTACCGCATCGAGGCGCTGGCGCTCGATCTCAGTCAGCGGACTGGGAGCAAAGCGCGCGCCATTGGCGAGCCGCGCGATTGCCTCGGGATCGAGCTTGCGCTCGAGGCGAAGCATGCCCAGGAGGATCGCGCGGGGCGTCTCATTGCCCATCGTGAAGGCCGCCGAGGCGCGCCGGCGCAGCGCGTCATAGACAAGACCCGCGATGCCGGCACGGTCGCCGGAGCCGGCGAAACGATGCGAGAGCCCCCAATCCTTAAGCGCATCGGTTGCCGGCCGATGCCGCGTCTCGATGTCGGCGAGCACTTCGACGGCGGCGGAAAGGCGCGCGCCCGGGGTCATTTAATGCCGGGTACGCACCGCAAGCATGGTGAAGTCCGGGTCGGAGAGGAAATACTCGCCGATTGGGCATTGGCGCTGGAGCAATTCCAGGCGAGCGGCGCTTTCCTTGCCCTTGCCGACCGGAATGGGGTTGAGGACCGGATTGATGCCGACCAGTTCCTCTACATCTTCCTTGAACTTGTCGACATCTTCGACGGTAAAACCAATATGGTCGAGCCCGGTCGGCAGGATGCTCGTGCCCAAATAGTTCTTGATCCGCCACGGCATAATCATGATCGTCATCTTGCCGTCAGTCAGATAATGATTGGGATCCCCGGGCCCGGCATTCTGCTCTGAGAGTTGCAGGATATCGACATAAAACCGCGCCATCTCGTCAGGGCGCATGGTCCTCATTGCGACATGGCTGATATGGCGGTCGTGCTGGCTGCCCCTCTCGTTCTCGACATATACGCCGGACCGATTGCCCATCTGCTTTTGCGAGAGGTCGAACACATTTCCGTCCGGATCATTCGCGGTGATCCCGGCAAACGGCCGGGTGCTCGGCCGCTGCACCCAGTCCGCCTGCGGATATTTGCTCTGCATCCGCTCGAATACGGTCTCGACGTTCTCTACCTCGACGCCGAAATGGTCGAGCCCGGCCGGGCGGCCCGCTTTGCGCGGATTGATGTTGAGCCCCACATAGCCGTCGCCCACCGTGATGGCGCGATTAGTCCGCGCCTTGGGCGCCGTGGTCATGCTGAATAGCGACTGATAAAAGGCAGCGAGCAGCGAATATTTTTCGCTGACGATAGCGACGTGATTGATCTTGGCGAACACTCTTGTCTCCTCTTTATTCTCTCGTGGGGTAATTCGGGCTCTCACGGGTGATGGTGACATCGTGCACGTGACTCTCGCGCAATCCGGCACCGGAAACCCTTATGAATTCGGCTTTCCGCTGCAGCTCGACGATTGTGCGCGCCCCCACATAGCCCATTGCGGCGCGCAACCCGCCGGTCAGCTGATGGAGCACCGTTGCTACCGAACCCTTGTAGGGGACCTGACCTTCGATGCCTTCCGGCACGAGCTTGAGCGAGTCCTTGATCTCCTGCTGGAAATAACGATCGGCCGAACCGCGCGCCATCGCGCCGACCGAGCCCATCCCGCGATAAGTTTTGTACGACCGTCCTTGGTAGAGAAACACTTCGCCGGGCGACTCATCGGTACCGGCGAGCAGCGAACCGACCATGGCGCAAGCGGCTCCAGCCGCAATGGCCTTGGCGAGATCGCCGGAATATTTAATTCCGCCGTCGGCTATCACCGGAATTTGGCTCGCGCCAGCCACCGCCGCTGAGTCCATGATGGCGGTGAACTGGGGCACGCCAACGCCGGCGACCACCCGCGTGGTGCAGATTGAGCCCGGACCGATCCCGACCTTGATGGCATCCGCGCCTGCATCAATGAGGGCTTTGGCGCCCTCTCGGGTTGCGATATTGCCCGCGACTACCTGCACGGCGTTCGACAGCCGTTTGATGCGGTCCACGGCGTCGAGCACCAGCTTCGAGTGACCATGGGCAGTGTCGACCACTACCAGATCGACGGCGGCGTCGATCAACTGCTCGGTGCGCTCGAATCCCTTGTCGCCGACCGTGGTAGCGGCGGCGACGCGGAGCCGTCCTTGCTCATCCTTGCAGGCGTTCGGATTGGCGACGGCCTTTTCGATGTCCTTGACTGTGATCAGGCCAACGCACCGATATTGGCTGTCAACGACCAGAAGCTTCTCGATCCGGTGCTGATGCAGGAGGCGTTTGGCTTCTTCCTGACCGACCCCTTCGCGCACGGTGACAAGCCGCTCCTTGGTCATCAACTCGCTGACTCTTTGGCGCGGGTCGGTCGCAAATCGCACGTCGCGGTTGGTGAGGATGCCTACGAGCTTGCCGGCCTTCCCGTCGCCGCCGCCTTCGACGACCGGGATCCCGGAAATCCCATGCGAGCGCATCAGATCGAGCGCATCCGCCAGCGTCGCTTCGGGATGAATCGTCACCGGATTGACGACCATGCCGGACTCGAATTTCTTCACCTGCCGCACCTGGGCGGCTTGGATCTCGGGCGTGAGGTTGCGATGAATGACGCCGAGCCCGCCGGCTTGCGCCATGGCGATCGCCATTTTGGCTTCGGTCACGGTATCCATTGCGGATGCGACGACCGGAATGTTGAGCGAAATTTCGCGGGTGATGCGGGTGCGGATGTCGGCATCGGACGGCAACCATTCCGATAGATTGGGCCGCAACAGGACGTCGTCGAAGGTAAGCGCCTCGCGCAAAGGACCGTCAGAATTCGAAACCATTCGCCAACTCCACCTAGTGCGGCGGTTCAGAAGTCCGCATCATTCTTGCGGCGAGTCCAACATGCGGACTTCTAGCCCCGGCAGGGCTTCAACAGAGGTTGCCCGGAACGGGGTAGTGCGTCGGCAACACGAAACCGGGCGGCTCCGCATGCGAATCGACGGTCCGTTTTGGGTTGGCGGAGGTCGTTAGCATGCCGCGGCGCTAAATCATAGGGCGCGTGTGCCGGCCTGGGGAATAGAACGGACGCGCCGAACAACTCCTTCAGAGATGCCAGCCAGGGGGCGCGCCATATCGCTCGATCGCATCCACGATTTCACGATGTCTGCGGTCTTCCCTCTTCATGTGGATTGCGATGACAGCATGGGCTGACGGCACGAACAAAAGTGGATGAAATATGAGGCCGAGCACGATGCAAGGTGCAATAATGATCATATTGAGCAGCGCCGAAAACGGCTGCCCATTGAGCAGCAGCCCCAAGGGAGGCAAAAACACGCCAAGCACATAAATCATCAGACCCTCCTTGGCGGCTCGGTCATCACTTAGGAACTTCTGGCGCCGGCGCAACCGGCCCTTTCCCGCGAAAGCCTGTAGCCAGGAGATAGAGTTCGGCAGATTCAGATCGGCTTGCGGCCGGCTTGACGTGTTTTACGGCCGCAAAATCGCGCTTCAAGACGGCCAGCAGCCCGGCCTCGGTGCCGCCTTGGAACACCTTGCATAGAAAGGCGCCCCCCGGGGCAAGCACATGCGAGGCAAATTCCGCCGCGGCTTCCGCGAGCGCCATGATCCGCAAATGATCGGTCTTGCGGTGGCCGGTCGCGTTCGCGGCCATGTCCGAGAGGACGACGTCGGCGCGACCGCCAAGCTGCGCCTTCAAAGCGTCGGGAGCCGAGGCGTCGAGAAAGTCGAGCTGGAGGAATTCGACGCCAGGAATGGGCGCCATGGGAAGCCGGTCGATCGCGATCACACGCCCCGTGCCCTGGGCGGCCCCGACGCGCTCTGCGGCGACCTCGCTCCAGCCTCCAGGCGCGGCCCCGAGGTCGATCACCCGCGCGCCATTTTTGAGCAGTCGCTGCTTGTCGTCGATTTCAATGAGTTTATAGGCGGCCCGGGAGCGATATCCCTCGCGGCGGGCGCGCGCCACATAGGGATCATTGAGTTGGCGCGCCAGCCACAGCTTTGAGGAGGGCGAGCGGCCCTTGCCGGATTTCAGGCGTACCTTGAGCGGGCGGCTGGGCGTGCCTGGCATTGCTGCGCTGCGTCCGACCACGCAAGCCTACGATTTACCGCGCGTGCGCCGCATGGCCCCAGACGCCGTCTTCGCGCATCATCTTGACCAGCATGCCCTCGCGCAGCCCGCGATCGGCCACACGTAACCGCCTGCAAGGCAGCGCTCTGCGCATGGCATCGAGAATGGCGCAGCCTGCGAGCACAAGATCGGCCCGTTCGGAGCCGATACAGGCGTTCGCCACACGGTCTTCGTAGCTCGACGCCAAAAGCCGCTCGATGACGTCGGTCACCTCGGCGTCAGTCATCCAGCAGCCATCGACGCGGCGCCGATCATAGCGTTTGAGATCGAGATGGACGCCCGCGATCGTGGTCACGGTACCCGAGGTGCCAAGCATGTGCACGTGGTCGAGCGGGGGACGGCCGTGCTCGGCGACAAAACGGTCTACGTGGATCGAAACTTCAGCAATCATGGCTTGGTAGGTCTCGCGTGTCACGCTGTAACCACCGTAGCGCTCCGCCAGTGTGACCACACCCACCGGAATCGACATCCAGGCTTTGATATCGGGATGGGGGGGACCGCGCCGCGCCGGTACGGGACGACCCAGGCGCACCAATTCCGAGGAGCCGCCGCCGATGTCGAAAAGGATCACTGCCTCCGCATCACGGTCGATCAGGGGGGCACAGCCAATGGCGGCGAGCTCGGCCTCGGTCTGACGACCGATAATTTCAAGCTCGATCCCGACTTCCTCGGCAATCCGCCGACGGACCTCGGTGCCGTTGCGCGCGGCGCGGAAGACCTCGGTCGCAATCAGCCGCGTGCGGGTGACACCGCGGTTTTCCATCTTGTCGCGACAGACAGCGAGGGCTTCGACTGCACGAGCGACTCCGGCTTCGCTGATACAGCCGGAAGCCGATACCCCCTCGCCCAGCCGGATGATGCGGGAGAACGCATCCACGACCCGGAACGCATCGCCCGCGGGCCGCGCGACCAGGAGCCGGCAGTTATTGGTGCCGAGGTCGAGGGCCGCATAGGTCGCCTGCCGGGTCTTCCGGTCGCCGTCTGGTCGCTGGTGGCGGTGGTCGCGTAGAAGCGGCGCCCCGCCGCGCGCAGGGTCGAGGTTCCCGGAACTCCGGGCCTCGTCGTTCATTCGATTCCTTTCTCCCGCGCCGGAACTCCCGGGCTCAACGGACGCGGCGGTGTCCTTCAGCTTCGCAAGCAAGTGTAACAGCGCCCGGATTTCGCGCAACAGCCGCACGCTGAGCGCATGGCAGGCTGCTAAGTCCTTGTCCCGGCGGGTTTACTCCGATATCTCAGCTTCCCTGCCTTTCCGATTACCAGCGCATGACGCTTTTCGCGCCAGCGCTCGTTCGCAGTATCGTTTTTGAGATCCTGATGAATCTGCAGATCGACCCCAATCGCTGGGCCATTGCCAAATTTGGCATCGGCCAACCGGCCCTGCGCACCGAGGACCCGACGCTGCTGCGCGGCCAAGGCCGATTTACCGACGATGTCAGCGCGCCCGGACAGGTTTACGCCGTCATGGTCCGCAGTCGTCATGCGCACGGGGTCATCCGCGGGATCGATAGTTCGGCGGCGCGAGCGATGTCGGGCGTGCTCGGCGTTTTTACCGGGACTGATCTCGCGGCGGCCGGGTATGCCACGCTCAAATGTATCGTGCCGTTCAAGAATCGCGACGGCAGCGAGATGACAAAGCCGCCCCGGCGCGTGCTCGCGACCGACAAGGTGCGTTTCGTCGGCGATCCGGTAGTATTCGTAGTGGCTGAAACGCTCTGGCAAGCGAAGGACGCGGCCGACGCCGTCGAGGTCGAGATCGATCCTCTGCCCGCGGTTGTGATCCCGCAGGAGGCGGTCCAGCCCGGCGCCCCGGTCATCTACGACGAGGCGCCGAACAACGTCTCGCTCGACTATCATTACGGCAATAGCGACGAAGTGGCGGCCGCTTTCGCCAAGGCTGCACATGTCACTCGGCTCGATCTCGTCAATAGCCGGGTGGTCGTCAACGCGATGGAGCCGCGTGCCGCGCTCGCGCTGTGGGAGAATGGGCGTTTCACGCTCCACGTTCCCTCGCAGGGCGTATTCGGGATGCGGGCGAACCTCGCGCAGGTGCTCAATATCGAGCCGAAACAGCTGCTCGTTTTCACGGGCAACGTCGGCGGTTCGTTCGGCATGAAAGCAGCGGTCTACTCGGAATACATCTGCGCGTTGCACGCGGCGCGCGCTCTTGGCCGGCCGGTCAAGTGGACGGACGAGAGGTCCGGAAGCTTTGTTTCCGACAGTCACGGCCGCGACCATCGCGTCACCGCCGAACTTGCGCTCGATGTCGACGGCAAGTTTCTGGCCGTGCGGCTTATAAGCTTCGGCAACATGGGCGGATTTCTTGCCAATGTCGGGCCGATGCCGTCAACGCTCAACGCGGTGAAGAACGTTCAGAGCGTCTATCGTACTCCGCTCGTCGAGGTGTCGACCAAATGCGTGTTCACGAACACCACGCACGTCTCGGCGTATCGCGGGGCGGGGCGGCCTGAGGCCAACTACTATATGGAGCGGCTGATCGACACAGCCGCAGCCGAGATGCACATCGATCGGCTCGACCTGCGCCGGCGCAATTACATCCTGCCGCAGGACATGCCGTACAAGGCCGCATCGGCGATGGTCTACGACAGCGGCGACTTCCCCGCCGTCATGAAGAAGGCGCTCGAACTGGCCGACGCCAAGGGATTTCGCGGGCGCCGAAGGCAGAGCCGCAAGCGCGGCAGGCTGCGGGGTTTCGGTATCGGCAGCTATCTTGAGGTTACAGCCCCGCCGTCGAAGGAAATGGGCGGCGTCATCTTCGAGCCCGACGGCACTGTCGCGCTGCTCACCGGCACAATGGACTTCGGCATGGGCCACGCGACGCCGTTCGCGCAAATTCTGAGCGAAAAGCTCGGCGTTCCGTTCGAACGCATACGGCTCGTGCAAGGCGACAGCGACAGGCTCGTTCTCGGCGGCGGCTCAGGCGGATCGAAGAGCATCATGCATAGCGGCACTGCAATAATCGAAGCCGCTGCGAAAGTGATCGAGCAGGGCAAGGAGATCGCCGCGCATGTGCTCGAAGCCGCTGTGGCCGATATCGAATACCGGGACGGGTGCTTTGTTGTCACCGGGACCGACCGCGCCATTGGCATCATGGAACTGGCTGCGAAAGTTCACGCCGGCCTCAATCTGCCCGAAGGACTTCCGACCTCGCTCGATGTTCGTCACGTCAGCAACGGGCCGGGCGGTTCTACATTCCCCAACGGCTGCCATGTTGCGGAGGTCGAGATCGATCCCGCAACCGGCGCGGTCGATGTGGTGAAATACTCCTGTGTCAATGATTTCGGTACTGTCATCAATCCAATGATCGTCGATGGTCAGCTCCACGGCGGGGTGGTCCAGGGCATCGGGCAGGCGCTTATGGAATTGACTGCGTATGACGGGGAAGGTCAGCTGCTGACCGGCTCTTACATGGATTACGCGTTGCCGCGCGCCGGCGATGCGCCGGCATTTGCGGTCGAACAACACGTGGTTCCGGCAAAGACCAATCCTCTCGGCGTCAAGGGCTGCGGCGAGGCCGGCTGCGCCGGCGCGCTCACCTCGGTTATGAATGCCGTCGTCGACGCGCTCGCAGAATACGGGATCCGTCACATCGACATGCCCGCCACGCCTTATCGAATCTGGCAGGCGATCCGTCAGGCGCAGCCCAGGCTGGAATGATGACGGAGGCTCTCCAGCTTCGGTTTGCACCATGGCGCACGGCCGATAACAGGCTGGTCAGCGGCGTCTGCTTCGCGCATTTCATCAGCCACTATTACATCACGTTGTTGGCGCCGCTGTTCATCTTCGTGCGCGATGACTTTGGGGTGAGCTACACGGAGCTCGGCCTCGCATTGACCGCGTTCAACGTCGTCTCGACGTTACTGCAAACGCCGACGGGCTTTCTCGTCGACCGGTTCAGTCCGCGCCAACTTCTCATGGCCGGGCTCCTCCTCGGCGCTGCTGCGTTCGCGACTGCAGCGCTTGTTCAGTCGTTCTGGGTTTTCGTTGCCATGTTCGGAGTGGCGGGTATCGGCAATACTGTCTATCATCCGGCGGACTATTCCTTGCTCTCCCAGCATATACCGGCCGAGCGTGCCGGCCGCGTATTCTCGTTCCACACGTTTTCCGGGATGGCCGGCAATGCGGCGGCGCCGCCAACTCTGCTGTTGATGCACAGCATGGTCGGTTGGCGTGGCGCCTTCCTCGGCGCTGCCGCGCTCGGCGTCATCGGAGCTTTCGCCATGCTTCTCCTGCGCGAGCCGCAGCCCATCAGGAGCAGATTGCACAGAAACGAAAATCCCGAAGCGAAATTGTCCGGATGGAGGTTGCTTGTTTCGGCGCCAATTCTGCTCAACCTCCTCTTTTTCATCCTGCTCTCGTTCTGCACCGGCGGACTCAACCAATATCTCGTGGCCGCGCTGGGCGCTCTCAACGGCACCCCTCCGGCCGTGGCGAGCACGGCACTCGCGGCGCTTCTCACGATGAGCGCCGTCGGCGTGCTCATCGGCGGCACGCTCACCGGCTATACCTCGCGCCACGGGCTCGTCGCAGCGACCGGCCTCGCTGTAACAGCGTTGTCTTGTACCCTCCTCGGTCTCGTCAATTTCAATTCGGCCGCGCTGGTAATGCTGATGTCGGGCGCGGGATTGTTTTCCGGCCTGGCGATGCCGTCGCGCGACATGATCGTGCGTTCGGTCGCGCCGGCCGGCGCCTATGGCCGGGTATTCGGGTTCGTCAGCACTGGGTTCAATATTGCCGGGATCGTTTCCCCGCTCATTTTCGGCCAGCTGCTCGATCACGGACACGTGCGCGCCATGTTCTTCTTTATGGGCGGCTGCGCTCTTCTGGCAATCGCAACCGTCGTCATCAGCACGTCGGCAAGACGCCCGGCCTGACGCAGCGAAGGGCCGCAGCCGAGCAGGCGCGGATCGCCGTCATTTGATTTTACTGGCGAATACACGTCATGAGTCGAGCGGGCGACATTTGCAATCTTGGCGGCATCGCGCGCCACATTCTGCCTCCGATACCGGCGCTCTGCTGCGCGCAACTATTCCGAACCTGCTGCGTTGTTCGGCAGCGGCGGAGTACAAAGCCAGGAGAGACGTGCAGTGTCCGAGATTGTTGTAACACACGCCGTTGCGGGACCGGTCGGTCGAGAACGAGGACCGGGAACTTCGATTTCAAATAGAACTGTTTGATGAGCTGCGTCGGATCGGCAATTTGAGCGATCCCGAAGACGCGAGCCCAAAGAATAACTGACCTCCCGAACATGGGGCGACCGCGGCGGCGGCGCAGGGATGGAGATGTGACTCAAAGGAGAAGCCCGATGAGACTACCGAGAACCTCACTGGTAATGCGCCTGGTCTGTGCGGCTGTGCTGGGCGCGCCCGTGCTCTACTATGGCACGTCGGTGGTCCGAGCGATGGATAACGGACAATACGTCAATTCTCCGCTCAAGCCCTGGTTCGACTCCCTCAAGAGCAAGAAGGGGTTCTGCTGCTCGGTCGCCGACGGCCAGGACACCGAGTACGAGATGCGGGATAAACATTATTGGGCGCCGATCGATGGGGTCTGGCAGCCGGTCCCGGACGAGGCGGTGATCACCGAACCGAACAAGGTCGGCCGGGCAATGAAATGGATCTACATGGAGAATGGGCAGAAGAGGTTCCGCTGCTTCCTGCCGGCGGCCGGGGTTTGACCGCGGATGCCCGCGGTATCGCGCTTAGGCTGCCATTGAGTTCAGCCGCGCAAGGCAGGCGCGAGCAAGCTGCGGCCGGCCAGCGAGGCCGAGTATAAGGGCAGGCTCACGGCAGTAGCCTCTCCCCCGCTTCGTTGCTATATGGACACCGCCGCGCATGCGGCGGTCTCATTTCGTGGGAAGTGCTGCGGGGCAGGATGCGCGCAGCGCGGCTCCGGACGCCGAGAAGGTGGGGGATCGTCCAACGGTAGGACAGCGGACTCTGACTCCGTCAATCCAGGTTCGAATCCTGGTCCCCCAGCCACTCAAGTAACCCTGAGTTTATCGGCACTTCTTGCGCTTTACTACGGTCCGTTTCCGACCGTTTTCATGTCGCGCATGTCGCAAAAATTTCCTTTATTTTTCAATGGGTGCAATTGACTTTCGCAAACTCCACGCGACATGCTCGCGACATGGAAAGGCGAATCGCGAGTACCGATTCGGACGGCTGGTCGAGGGCGGCGATCGACAGCCTGCTGACACAAGCTAAGCAATTCGCCAACCGTCCTGAGTGCGAGCGTCATGTTCTCGTAACCCAGCTGATCTCTGACGCTCGGAGATTTGGGCTCCACTTCGACGCCAACGATATTGAGGATGAAATCCTCAGTACGGCGTACGGCTCGCATGGCGGCTACTGGCGCTCAAAAACATCGCAGCCGATGCCGGTCACTCGGTTTGCCCACTTGCTGGCAACTCATTCAGCGGATCCGGCCGAGCGCCTGGGCGAGTTTGATCGGCGAAGCCAGGTAGCGAAGCGCGCCGAAAGCGCGCTGTCGCTTGCGATCGATGCCGGCGACCTAAAGAGTTTCACCAGGCGTGGAGCAATCTGGATCGATCCTCGGTCTGCGGCGGAATACCTCGCGCGTTCCCCAATTCACCGTGATCTGCTCACAGCAACCTTCCTCGACTTTCTCGAGCCTGAGCGGTCGCGCCGAAACGCTGCGCCTCCATCAACGTCACGGTCCCTGCAGGTGTCAGGGCAAGAGTTAGCAACATTTGTAAGAAAGTACCTCTTGGAACAAAACAATCCTACTCAGCGCAAGATCGAAGCCGCCGCGAGGGAAGCATTTGGTGTGGACCGGGTGACGCGGCAAAGGCTGCGGGCCGCATTCAACAAGGCTCGACCCGACCTCCAAAAGCCTGGGCCTCGCGGTCCGCGAATTAATCGAAATTGATTCCCCGTCAAGAAGGCTACGACCATCGGTAAACAGGGGGAACGGCGACGTGCCGGCAGATTGGTTCATTGGACTTCGTGCGCTGCCTGTCGCTCGCGCTGGATTCGCGGGCATCAAATTGGTATATGAACGGATCGCCGGAAAGGCGCCAGTCCTCGACTTCCGACCTGGCGGTGCGGGCGTTGAGCTTCACATCCACAATCCGCGAGCTGAGACGATCGTAATCGAAGCGATCGAAGCTAAGCCGCCGATGATCGGCATCTCCGTAGGTGATGAAATCCGAGACATCGCCCGCGCCATTGTCACTCAGCGCGGGGTCCCGGATGATGACGCTTTAGCGGTCCTCACTCCCGGCAGTGAGGCAACCCTGAGTGTAATCACCTTCGATCCGTTTCCGAAGGCTGATCCCAAGCAGGTCATCAAGGTGCGCCTGCGTTGGCGCAGCATCATGCGCAGGCTTTTCTCCGAGAGCAGCGTCAGCCGCAAGCTGAGCGTTCAGGACATTCGCGAGCTTCAGCGCGCCACGGAGGCGCGCCAGCCGCGCATCACCGTCCTGGGATAATTCAGGGCGGAGCAAATAAAAGCCCGCCGCCCCAAGGAGAACAGAGGGCGGCGGGCGCCTTCCCTAAAGGAGATACCCGCCGCCAAGATCTTAACGACGGGCAGCCGGCGATTGGTTTTCATACCTCCGGGCCGAGGCCCAACGATCCGCGCCGGCGCGGACCAGACTGTTATATCGGCGCTGGCGCGTCCGCATCGCGCGTCAATGCCTCACGCCATCCTTCCAGACGTTTAGCAGCCGGATGCGCCGAGTAATCGACATATTCAATGTCACCGGGCGCGGGCGGAATCATGTTGCGTTGCCTAAGAAACCGCTCGACCAATTCGTGGCTGGCCGGGTCGAGCAGACTTTCTCGGAGCAGATACCTGAACACGATGCACCGGTGGATCAAATCCACCCGCACGGCTTTGGCGGCCTCAACGAGCTCCGAAACTGACGTCGCCGCCCGGATCACGGCGTCCGCGGCGGCCTCTGTCCTGCGTTTTGCTCGAACGAGTTCCTGTTCCGGCTCGACAGCCTCGACCTGGCAGTGAACCAGCGCGGCGTGCGCGGCCTCCTGGGCCGCGCGAGCGTCGGCTACCTTGTCTTCGACCGTGCGCAGCGAGCAGCTCGCCGGCGGTTGCCGCCCCTCCTTGGCGGCACGCTCCGCCAGCTCGACGAACTCGGCCCGTGCTCGGTCGCTTGCCTTGATAGCAGCATCAAGCCGTTTCTGAGCAGCGCGCTCGTTGAGCGTAGCCTGGTCGATAGCGGCTCGCCGTTGCGTCACGATATCCTGCAATCCTGCTTGCGCCGTTATCGCGGTGCGCAGTGCGGCGCGACACTCTGCCGGAGAAGACACCGCCGCGGCCAGCCGCGATGCCGCTTCTGCTTTCTCGCTCGCCGCAACAGCTTTTTCCGCCCTCTCTTTGCGCTGACATAGCTCCTGATAACGAACACGGTCCGGATGAGCTTTCGGCAGCATCTCGATGGTGCGCAAGTCGCGACGCTCGCGGAGCGCTGTCAGCTCATCATTCACGGAGCGCTGTTCGACCCTGGCGATTTTCGGGTCCCGCAAGTCATCATCGGTCGGCGCGCTCTCATCGGTGTCGGCATCTACCGACGCGGCTAGCATGGTCATCGCTCGGGCCCTCGTTTCCCTTACGCCGATCTAATTTTCGCGGCGTCTGGAAAGGCCGAAGCAAACGATGCTGCGCTCGCACTCGTGGTGGCCGGTCGCGTGCCATACCGGGCGCGGTGGTTCACATACGTTGTGTAATCCGCAGTGCTGAGACGGCCCGCATGGTACAGGTTCGCCAGGCTGTCCATTGCGCGCCGGCGTCTATCGCCGGCGCTCGCTCGCAAGCCGGGGTCAGGATCGCCCTCAGTCATCGATCCGGTCACGCTTTCCTGGCCTTCGTCTTCGGTCTCGCCTTTCGCGGTCATCGTCAGGATACACTCCTTGACGTGCTCAAGTGCTTCCTCGCTGCCTACCCCTCCTTCCTTGATGAGTTTGAACAACAGCTCGGCTTGCTGCGAAGTTAGTTTTTTCGTTCCGTCCGCCATTTGCTGACGAAGGTCCATGTCGTCGTCGAGGCCGCTTTCCTCGGGTGTGGTATGCTCGGCCGCCGCCTTTCTGGTCCGAAAGCTGTCCGGTTGGTCTACGTCCCGCGGATCGTAATCGTCACGGCCGTAACGGCGCGCCCGGTCAAGGGCGCGCCTATCGTCGAAAGCGCCTTCCGGCCGCGGCAGCTTGCCGGTAGCCAGGCGAGCCTGAAAGCCATTAAGCCATTCGTCGGATAGCATTTGATACATGCTGGTTGTCTCCTGTGTTTCACAGCACTCGGATTCGTTCCGCGTGCGGGATCAGATCGAAAAGCGCCGGCGGACGCGCATCACCGGCCAGGCGCTCGCCACGGCGCGGGTTGGCACCAGTTGGCGACACCGGCTTACCCGGAAAGTCCGGCGGCTCATCGCCGGCCAGCTCGCCCCCATCGACCAGCGTCTTGAACTCGCGCTCGAGCTGGTCGAGAGCATTTGGCGGATAACCGCGCTCGCGGAAATGATCCATCGCGGTCCGAACGTGATCGTCGGTCCAGAGCTTGTTCTTCGGTGCGATCGACATAAACGGTCCCCCTTCTCATCGAACGCTTATCGCCTGCCCGCCGGCGCCGTTGCGCCGCTGCGGCCGGCCGTTCCAGTTGATGCGGCGCTCGATTAGCTCCCAGGCCTGTGCAAGATCGGCAGGCGACTTGAGCTTCTCGGCGAGAAATTGCAGCGTGCGCGCCGCGTTCTCTGGACTGATGTCGCGTACCTCGGAGCCGTTGTTATCGAGCGCCATCGTCACCTCCCGAAAAACACAGGCATGCGGTGCATTGCCCCCCGAGGCCCCGCCAGCGTTGCCCTTGCGACCATCTCGCGCGTGATCATGAGCGGCTGTCGGCCGCCTTCCGCCAGCAGCAGCGCGCCGCAAACGGCGTTGGCGATGTCGTCATGCCCAAGGGGAGGGTGATCGATCACGTCACGCCCGCTGCCGCGCGTCGTGCGCCGTTCCAGGCTGGTGAGTTGCGCGACCAAACGCGGAAGATCGAGCAGCTCGGCCTTGCCGGAATTGAGCACCGGCAGAACGTCGCGGTAGAGGTCCGACTTCGACTTGTCTGACAGCTCGTACTTGATCCCGTGTCGCCTAAAGGGTTCGCGTACAAACTCGCCGCCCCAGCGATCCCCGGTCACGGTCGAAACACGGTACGCCTTGAGCACGTCCGCGAACTCGCCAACGACCGCTTCCGGCGAGAACGGTGGCCGGCGTTCCCGCACCGCATCGAGGATTGCGCGGTTCTCGGCGCGGTCCCTGTGCGCGATAGCAAGCGTCATCGCATCGGCACTGCCGCCAGATGGATCGACGAAGGCCACGTACCGCGGGCCGACCACCGGGGCCAGCTCGAAGCGACCAGGCACAACCGCAGCCTCAACCACTTCGCGCGCTATGAACGTCTCTACGTCCGTCCGAAATTCAGCGCCAAATTCCGCCGCAGCTGCCGCCGGATCATTCTCGTAAGCTTCGGCAATTACACTCTCAGGGACGGTCGGATTCATCGTCCTGGTGTCGGCTTTCCACACCAGCACCGGATCACCGTCTCTGCCGTAGTGCTTGCGATACGCCTCCCACAACGGGCCACGCCGCGCATAAGGCGAGCTAAGCGCGATCAGCAGCGACCCCGGCATTGTCGCGAGCGCCGGCCGCAGGGCCGATATGATCTCTGCCGCAGGGTTGGCGCTGCCTTCGTCGGCGCGCCAGAATGCGATTTCATCACAGATCACGGCCGCCAGCGTGTAGCCCCTGGTCGTGCGAAACGATCCGGTCGCGACTTCGATCTGTACCCGGTTGCGCAGCGTAATCGTTTCCTGCGTCTCGCCCATTATGAGCCTGGACAGTCCGCCGCGATGGTCCACGAACAAGCTGCGCAGATACCGCATCGCAACTCTTGCCTGCTTGCGATCTGCGGCGATCAGGAGGATCGAAGCCCGTTCTCCCGGCGCCAGGTGGCTCGCCCACCTCCCAAAGACCGCCAGGTAAGCCGCGATGCACGCCGCGATCCTCGTCTTGCCGGCGCGCCTTCCGCAGATCAGCCACACCTCGCGGACAACGGCCGCGAGCGAAAGCGTGCGGCCGGTACACCGCTGGTAAAGCGCGCGGTCCTCATCGGTCAGCGGCAACGCGAACGTTGTTTTCAAGAACGAAAACCAGGCGGACCATGTGTTCAGGTCGCGAAACCATTGGCCCCAAAACTTCGGAGCCGTCAGAGCCTCGATAATGTTCTCCGGTAGCGCCGCGGCCTGGCTTGTATTCACAGCGGCCCTCCGTCACTGCCACAACGTTCGCCAGAGCCGCTACAAGCCTCGCTCATGCGTTCATTTGCGCTCGCGGCCTCCCGTCATACCGGGTGAGGCCTGCGCGCGCTCTACGGGCGCGCTCGGCTCGAATGCGGGCCGTTCGATTAGCGTGAGTACACCATCAAACGGCGCTGGTTGCGGCGGACGCTTGAGTCTCGAAAGGACTCTTCGCGCCTCACTCGAAAGCCGGATCAGTTTGTCCTCGTCTACAGGCTCGCCGCGCACGATCGCGGCCTGTAGCTCCTCAGCGCGCAACATCAACGCCGCGGCTTGCCGGATCAGCGCGCGCTCCGGAGTAGAAAGCGCGCCACCGTGCTCGCTGACCAGCTCACCAACAAGATCACGATACCGGCGGGCCTTCGCAGAGCGACCGTCAATTCCTTCGAGAAGGACCGAACCGTTCGTCACTGCTGAGCGAACCGTCGGCAACCGAGTTGCGCTCGCGCCGCTACCAGCGTGCATTTGCTAGCCCCAGGTCCCCAGCGAAGAATCAAATATACGCTGCACCGACACCGCTGACCAGCGGACTTAAACTCCGTTTAGTTCGAATAACTCCTTAAAACTACTACATTTTACAAATCATGTCGCGTCCATGTCGCGTCGAGGACCGTCCCCCAGATAGCCGAAACACCACGCAAACTTTTTTCTGGCGAACTACCAAAAATTTCACGCCATTTCCCGTTCCTCATCGTGACCGGGCGCGGGCGCTTTTTGGCGCCGCGCCCTTCTACCGTCAGAAAGCTTCGGGTCACGTCAGCAGCGTCAGCGTCAGGGTTCTTCTAGAACCCCTGACTTTGCTGACGCTATTTGCTGACGCTTTGACCGTTAGAAAGCTGACGTTTGCTGACGATTTGCTGACGCTGACGCTATTTGCTGACGCTGAAGGGGACCGTCTGGAACGGCCTATGCTCTCCAAGACCAATAACCGCCAGCTTGAGGCCGACGCCTACGAGATACGGCTGCGAGCGGAGCGCCGCGCCGGCGAACTGCTTGGAGAGATGGAGAAACACAGCGGCGGCCGGCCAGAGAAAACCGGTAGCGAGCCGCGACCGGTTTCGACTCCGAAACTTTCCGACCTTGGCGTCACCAAGTCTCAGTCCTCGCGCTGGCAGCGTTTGGCCGACCTCCCCGACGAACAATTCGAAGCCAAGGTAGACCGCGCAAAGCGCAAGGCGGTGTCGGTTGTGGACGGCACGGCAAAGCTTCGCTCAGGCAAGCCTCACGCTGTCGCCCTCGATCTCGATCTTCCCCGCTGTCAACAGATGTTTCTTTGAGTGGTTGAATGCCTGACGGCGGGCACCTTGGCGTCGGTCCTCAAAGGCTGGACTCGCATAGACGGCCTCCCTCCACGCTTCGGTCGTGATCGAGCCTTCCGTGCCGTCAAGAGCTTTCCTCAGCGCGTCGAGACATGCCCGGGCATCTTTTGGCGGTCGTCCTGGTCGGCTGGAGGCTTGCAGCGCCGCGTCTGAGCGCGGCGCAACGGTCAGCTTGCCGGTGGTCAGCTCCGAAACGATCAGCGTGCGCTCGATCCGGTCACCGGCGCTGATCTCGAAGGGCTCGAGCCGGAAGCTCGCGCTGCTATCGGCCGGACCATTGCGCATCTTCTCGGCATTGACCGTGATCAGTCCTTGAGCGGCTCTAGAAATGCTCAGGAAGGCGTCGGCGCGATCCTTGAGCACCTGGGAGCCGCGGTGTCCGCGATCGGCCTCCTTACCGCTGTGGTGCGTCACCAGAACGGCGCAACCGAGTGATCGGGCGACGAACAGCAACCGCTCGGTTGCTCGGCTCATCGGGCCGGCGTCGTTTTGGTCGTAGCCGCCGAATACGGCGGACAGGGTATCGAGGATGATTAGCTTGATCAGGCAACCGTTGCGCCCGGCGATCGCTCGTAAGACGTCGACCAGGTGGGTTTGCCAGCCGGTGTCGTGAATGCAGTCCGGTGTCAGAAACTCAAACGGCAGCTCACCAACGTTCAAGTGCAGATGGCGCGCCGCCGCTACGGCGCGCGCTTCAATACCGAACCGGTCTTCAGCCGCGAGGTAAACAACCGTGCCGGGCTCAATTGCGTGCTCTCCCCACTGCCGGGCGCCGGCGACACAGAGCCCTACGTGCACCGTGAAAAAGCTCTTGCCGCTTCCGGTGGGCCCGTACAGAACGCTCAGGCCGTCAGCCGGGATCAGCCCGGGTATCAGCCAGCGACCGAACGGCGAGTGTCCTGAGCTGATATCCTCGGCCGCATCGGCGATCGAGCGCGCGGTCTTCAGAAGCTGGCGCGCCTCTGACGAGAGATCATGAACTCGCTGCAACATCCCCCCTCCGTTCACGCCGCCGTTTCCCGCCGGCGGGTCCGCAGCTCGGCAACGCGCGCCCAAACCCAGCCCGGTTTGTAATTGCGGGCACCCGCCACAAGCTTCAGGCGGGGCACAGAGCCGCCCGCCCATTCAAGCGCTCTGGCGTAGCTCATGCCGGCGAGCACGCGGCGCTGATGCTCGCCGATCGGCGCCGATGCGGCCGCAGCCCTCGAAATGGGTTGTATCGTGGCGCCGCAGGCCGAGCATTGCGCGGCCATGGCGACGTTCAAAGCGCCGCAAGAGCCGCAGCGCGTAAAGCTTGCTGCTCGATCGAGTCGGGCGCCACGCGCCGTTCCTTGCAGTGACCAGGCTCGAGGCTCGTCCGGGAATCCGTGCCGTATGACATTGCCGCTGTAGTCAAGGATTAGCGCGCGCTCCTTGCCCGGCGCCGGCCGCAAGGCGCGGCCGACCTGTTGGAGATAAAGCGCCAGTGATTTTGTTGGTCGCAACAGGATCGCGGCGCCAATCGCCGGAACATCGAGGCCTTCGGATATCAAGCCGCAGTTTGTGAGGATCTGCAGCTCGCCATTGCCAAGAGCAGCTATCAGTCGCCGGCGCTCATCGCGCGGCGTGTTACCGTCCACGTGCGCGGCCTTGTGGCCGCGCGCCTGAAACCGCTTCGCGACTCCCATTGAATGCCGAACGTCAACGCAGAAGACGACTGTCGGCGCGCCTCCGCAAATGCGTTCATAATCGCCGATTACATCATCGGTCAGCCGCTCCTCTCCCATGACATGCGCCAGGTCATCAACCGCAAAGTCGCCGGCGCGAGTCCGAACCCGGGAAAGGTCAGGATAGTTCGCGGGGACGAAGAATCGGAAGTTCGACAAATAGCCCGGCGGGATCAGCTCGCGCGTTCCGGGCCCGATCACTATCGCGTCGAAGATCGAGCCGAGCCCGCGGCCGTCCCTGCGTTGAGGCGTGGCCGTGACGCCTAGCACCTTGGCGTTCGGCATTGCAGCGAGAACCCGCTGCCAGGACTGCGCGACCGCGTGGTGCGCCTCGTCAACCACGATGAAATCGAAGGCGTCGGCGTACCGGTCAAGCCGTTGCGCGAGAGTTTGAATGCTCGCGATCTGAACGCGGGCAAGTGGGCGCTCCGGATATCCTGCCGCGATGATGCCGTACAGGATGCTTGCCGCATCGAGTGCAGCGGCGACCTGGTCGATTAGCTCTTGCCGATGGACGATGATCAGAGTGCGGTTTTCACGCGCAATCGCGTTCGTCACGATGAACACGAAAACAATAGTTTTTCCGCCGCCAGTGGGTAGAACGAATAGAACCCGGCGTTTCCAGGAAGCGAAGACACGACGAATCTCAGACACGCACAGCAGCTGATAATCACGCAGCTGCGGTACGGTCATCCGGGCGGCCTCGCACCATGACGAGGCCGCGGGTATTGATCCGGAGCTGAAACGAAGGTAGCGTTGGAATTGAGCAGCCGGCCAGGTCGCTCAGTTCTTCGAGGCCCGTTCACCGTCGCCGCGGTGGCAGGCTTCGCACCTTTTTGTAAGATCATCAGTCAGGCGGCTTGCCCCTGTTGCACCGCTTTGCCGGCAAAATAGTTTCGCAACCGGCGCGGCGTACTGAAGAAACGGCCTCCCGCTTTGGATACGATGCCTTCCTTCAAAAGGATCTGGCAGAGGTAGAAAGCACGGCGCTCGTCAATGTTGCCGTCCTGGTCGAACAGATGCGCTTCCTGTCCAATCTGCTTAGCGCCCCAGATCGGGACATCCAGCGGATCGATAGCGGGCGATTGCATGGGGTTCCTCCGTACTCACCGCAAAACGATTCGGAGGATCACAAACGAATGCGCGAAAGTCGAATTGCGCAATTGCGCCGCGATCGTTTGTCGGCGCAATTACCGTCCGCGCAATTATCCGGTCTATCGAATTCGGCGCCCCGAACCTTGCTTCGTAAAGTCCCTTCCGGGATCGCGTTTTCGCAAAATCGCCGCGGACGATCTGCCGTTTAGGTAGCCAATACAGTTACCGGTAGCCATTTCAGTTACTACCAATCAACCACAAGTAGCCAACTTAGTGATCGACAGATTAGTTAATTAGTGCATTACTGCGCACGCTCGCGATTGCGAGCGAGCCGACCCGGCGCACCTTCAAGACCAGGCCGGCTCTAACCCAAGACATGGAGTGGACCATGGCTCAGGCTGTTCTAACACTATCACCACGCTCGGTAGAGCGCATTATCCCCCAGGACGCTGAACTATTGGAGTGCGCGCGCCGGCTGGCCGCGCTCGAAACCGAGTACGACGGTCGGCCGGACGATGCCGACGATCTCATGGACGAGATCGACAAAGCCACTGATCACTTGATGGCCGATGTCCCGGCTGCGACGATCGCAGGACTCAAGGCCAAGGCTGAGCGTTTCATGTGGCACTTCCGGGATTTTCTGGACGCTGACAACGCTGATCAGATGGAGCGCTACATGCTTGCGATCGTGCTGGACCTTCAGGGGATGGAAGCGCAATCGTAACCGAACCGCGACAGACTTGCGGGATCGAAGGCCCGGCTTCGGCCGGGCTTTTTTTGGTTTATCAGTCCCTATGCGGTCGCAGTTTCGCCCCAGCATTGATGGGCAATTCAAAACGGCCCCGATCTGCCAGCTCGGTTTGGGCTGCCATCTTAGGAACTAGGCGAATCAATCGAGCGGCCGTTTCCTCTACCTTGTACTTGTTCCAGGACCCGGCGAGAAAAAAAGTACACAATTCTAGATCGATCGAGGGCGGCCCGTTCATGCGGGCGCGTGCGGATACGCAAATCCCTTGTCAGAACGGCCCAGCCGCCTTCATCACTCAGCTTTGTAATCCATTGAACGTCCGGTGTGTCTGGCGCGAATTTTTCTCTGAGAGCAACTATATGATGATCAACGAATAGAGCTTGGAGGCAGTGAGCGAGGCGAGGAGCTAGATTCTGATCCAGCAATAGTTTCAAGCTGCAAGCCGCTGCTGAAAAGCGATTGCGTCGCGGACAGCTGGCAACGGAACGTCGTAAAGCCTTGCAACGGTCTCCGGTGAACCCTCAACTTCAGCCGCCGCAGAAAGAACTTCGGTGGGGACGCCACCCTCAGCGGCAATAGGACGCCCAAAGGTGCGCGCCGGATCAACGACTATGCTTTTTCGCGAAACCCCAAGCGGGAACCAGCGTGCAACAATCTCGGCGTCGAATTCGAGATCGTGTAGACTTGGGGCCACCATGCGATGAAAAACGTCCTGTCGCTGTTTCAGATCGAGTAGTTCGCCTTCGTTAACGTCGCGGGTTATTTCCAGAAAAATGGTTCTACCATCCGTTCGGAACTTCTGAGTCGAGAAGGGACGGTCATCTTGCACGCACTCGACCGCGCGAGTGAAGCATTCGCGGATCGTCGGCAGGCTTAAGCCGAGATCGCGAAATGCCTTTACGAATCGAAGCTCAATCAGGTCCCGGAAGCTCAACTCGATGGTTTCACCATCAACGGGATAATCTGGTCGCCACAGCGGTTTGGAGTGTCGAATCGTGCCGCCACGCGCGTAATCGTAACCGCGAAGCCAACGCGCGATTCGTTTGACGAGAGATCGAGCGCAATCCGCTCGATCTGGTATGTGAGCAGCGACCGCCAGGCCGTGGCCGTAGTCGAGTCCGTGCGCGACAGCTTGGCGGACCAGGCGCCGCCCGGCCAGCCGGGCTGGTATGCTGCCGAGCCGGCCGCCGTGTCGCGTGCGATCGAGGCCGCCGCGGCAGGCCTCGGGATCGAGCTGACAACGGCGGCCGAGCTGCGGGCCTGGGCTGAAGTCGCGGTGCGCCAAGCGTGCGAGGCCTTCGACCAACTCCGCTCCACTGGCAAGCTTCGTCACATGAACCGAACATACCGACAGCAGCGCCTTGCGGCTGAGGCGGCGGGCAAGCGAGCGCAACCGTATTCGGCTTGGCTCTACCAGCAGCGGCTTCGCATGGTCGCCACGGTCGCCGGCGCCGTCCAAAGCGCCGGCGGACAATTCGGCGAGCTGCCGGGCGCAATGGCGCGGGACATGGTTTCTAGCCTGTGAGGTGCCATCATAGCTTCCGGCGAGCCGAGCGAATCGCCTCTTTGGCCATGCTTGACGTTGCTTTCTTCTTATCCTTTTCGCGCTGGTCGAGCAGGTCAATGAATTCATCGTAGCGCTGGATATACGTCTTCGGGTCAACATCAGGTTTGCCGTTGCATATGCCAGCAGCGAAGATCGCCGCAACGATCTTGTCGGTATCAGTCATCTTAGCCCTCGTTGGTGCCAGGCGCTCTGCCCCCGCTCTTTTGGCCCCCCCTCTGTTTTATTGTGAGCCCCGGCCTCTGCCGCCACCAGCCCCGTATTGCTCGGCCTTGGGGAAATAGTCGCTGATCCATTGACTATCGGAATCAATGCGACATAATGCGACACACTACCAACGACTACAGCGGGGGCATTCAGCCATGTCAGTACGCAAGCGGAAATGGGTCACGTCCAAGGGCGAACAGCGCGAAGCGTTCATTGCCGATTTTGTCGACCAAAAGGGCGAGCGCCACATCAGGACATTCGATCGGAAGAAGGACGCTGATGCTTATGCGGCAAGCGTCCGAGTCGACGTAAAGGCCGGCCTGCATACCAGCGGCAAGGCCACGGTGGCCGATGCCGGGGCGAGATGGGTCACCGATGCCGAGGACAGGCTTGAGGCCTCTACTGTCGAATCCTACCGGCAGCATCTCAAGGATCACATCGGGCCATTCATAGGCGGCACGAAACTTTCCGAACTCACCGTTCCGGGCGTGCGCGCCTTCATGGATATGCTGCGCAAGGAAGGGCGATCCACGGCCATGATCAAGCGCGTGGTCGGCGATCTCGGCGCGATCCTGGCGGATGCTCAGGAGCGCGGCCTGGTCGCACAAAACGTCGTGCGCAGTCTTTCCCGCAACCGCAAGAAGCACAGACAGGTCGAGGAACGCCATAAGGCCAACCTCAAGGTTGGAGTCGACATCCCGACGCCGGCAGAGATCAAGGCTATAGCCGCGCAGCTGCGCGGCCGGTGGCGGCCGCTGATACTCACCGCGATCTTCACCGGGCTGCGCGCATCTGAACTGCGCGGCCTGAAATGGCCCGACGTTGACCTGAAGAAAAACGAGCTCCATGTCCGCCAACGCGCCGATCGCTACGGCACCATCGGCAGCCCCAAGACCAAATCCGGCCAACGCACCGTGCCGCTGCCGCCGATGCTTGCGAACGCGCTACGCGAATGGAAGCTACAATGTCCAAAGACAGAGCTTGGACTCGTGTTCCCCACCGGGGAGCGCGAGCGCCGTGACGGAAGCGTGATCGGGGGCACAATCGAGCATCACACCAACATTGTGCAACGCGGTTTGATGCCGGCGCAGATCATAGCGGGCGTTACCGTCCCGGTCCTCGACCAAAACGGAAAGCCCGTGCTCGACGAGAAAGGCAATCCCGCGGTGACCGCGAAGTACACCGGCCTGCATGCTCTTCGGCATTTCTACGCATCGTGGTGCATTAACCGGCCGCAGGACGGCGGGCTCGGGCTTCCGGCGAAGGTGGTGCAGTATCGGCTTGGCCACTCTTCGATCACTGTGACGATGGACACTTACGGGCACCTGTTCCCGCGGGGTGATGACGGGGCCGAAATGGCCGCGGCGGAACGTTCCCTGATCGGTGCCTGATGTTCACTACTCTGCTGATCATCGCTAAGTGCTTGAGCAATCGAAGGGAGTAGACACGCGACACAAACGCGACATGGCGGGGAATTGTTCAATCAAAACAATGGTCGATACAGGACTCTGACTCCGTCAATCCAGGTTCGAATCCTGGTCCCCCAGCCAAGCCGGACCTCACTAATATTTATCATCGGTAACTTATGAAAGCGCGTTGTCTCTGATAGGGACATCGGTACGGCCATAATGACCGGACAATTCAGTGAAATGGTGCCGGCGGAGGAGCCGAAAGGCCTGTCGAGAAGGCAACTCGCTGCGTTGAACCGGATTCGAATTTGGAGAGTGAGCTCATGCCCTACTATGTCGGCGCAGGGGACCCTGAGTGGGACGAATATCTTGCACAGTCGGAGACTGACAGGATCAACGAGCCGGTATCGCTGTTCAAGTATGTCGAGCCCTGGCAAGCGGAGACGACCGTGCTTCGATTTGCTGAAGCGCCGGGAGCGGAGCCGGAGGTCCCTCAGAAAACCGTCTATCGGCGACCATCTACTCCGAAGCGCGGGTTCTTTGCACGCCTGCTCGGCAAGCAGCCGGCCCCGGTCGCGGAAACACCCCAACCGTCCCCAGAACAGGTGGTCGAGAACTGGAAAAAAAGGCAGAAGGCAGTTTGCGCGCGTGCGCTCTGGAAGCTTTCCGGGATGGTCGCCGCATGCCGTGCGGCGGGAGTGAAGCGGGTTTTCGGCAGCTATGATGGTGGCGGCGATGAGAGCTTTACGCACGTTCACGGCGCTGAGATGCGCGATGGCCGCGTGATCGAGCCTGATGAGCTCCGCAAAGCCGCGCAGGCCGTCGATTACGATAGGCTTGTGGACAATGCAGTCTCCGCTCTCATGGGTACTTTCGATGCAGGTGAATTCGTCCTGCGTGGCGCGGTCATCATTGACTTCGATGCCTGCACCATCACGGATGAAAAGAACGCGGACGTTGTATTTGGCGATAAAGTGGTGTGGAGGATTTGAGAATGGCGCATCCCTACCATCACGCCGTTCGGTCCGCGCGGCTGTTCGGCGGCAAGCCTGAAGACTACCTTGCGCTCCATGATTGGTTCGATGAAAGCAAGGCGCACCTTGCCGACTTCCGACACCGCGCGCTGCGGCATCACAGCGAAGGTATCTTCCTGTGCGCCTCCATTTTTGGAGCAACGATACGAAACAGCGACGGCAAGCACGTTCCCGTGCGGACGATTGGCGAGCAGCATGTGACCGACGACCTCGGTTGGATACCATCGGTGAAGGATTGGCTTCAGCACATTCAGCCGCAGCCGTGGATGGGCCGCACGCCCTTCCGCCCACAAACAGATGCGGCTCATGCCAAAACGAACCTTGAGCGGTCGGAGCCCGAATGCGCGCTGCGACTGGATCGTTGGCGTGAGAAGGGCCAGACGGGACCCGCGTCCTCAGCCCTTGGGAGCGAATGCCCGCGCTAAGTTCCAGGAGCCCGGCTGACGCGGGCGATGCCTCCGGGGCATCGATACTGCCGCCAGGCCGGACTTGTCCACAGGCCGACCCGAGCTTGCCAATTTTCCTCACATGCTCGGGCAGGAATGTGGGGAGGCGAGCATGACCGTCGACTTGTATGTCGCCGACATGGCGGTGAGGGCGATTGGCGGCTTGTTATTCGTTACCTTCTTTTGCCTGCTGGTCGGCTTACTTAAGCAATGGGTCAGAGATTGGTTCGGCGCTGTTGACGCAACGGGCAATGGCTGGGCAAGCGGCGCTCAGTATGAGGCCAGCACAACGAAAAGGAGCGGCTCCGCCGCCTACCAAAATCATGCCGTTGGAGCCGCGCAGCACGTAATCAAAAGAGCGGGTTACCGCGGCAACGTGCGTCCTGAGCATGTGCTGTTCTATGACTTCGTTACCGCCGCGGCCCGTGCAGTCCTTGCCGATCCGGCGTTTGCGCAAACGATCGGGAAGCAAATGCAGCCGATTGGAAGTTCGCAAGACTCCCCTCCTGGCAAGCGCCCGGAGACCGCCTGGCTACCCGTCAGGAGCGCCGTGCTTATCAGTGCCGCCGTTCTGGCAATCGGGTTCAGCGTTGGCTGGTGGAGCACGTTGCACTGAGCCCCGCAGCTGACACACGGCCGCCGCGTTCTCGGTGCACGGTATGATTCGAAGCGGGGAGGGGGGACTCCTTGCCCCATACGGACGCGAGCCGAACGTATGCGCACCGCGCTTCCCGCTTCACCCGACCCCGCTCGCCGCCGCACGGAGAATGCCATGACCGCGTCAGCAGCCGTGCTCTGGATCATCGTGGCCGTGGGCCCTGATTTTATCATCCCCGCCCGCTGGGCGACCTTGGTATTTGACGATCGAACCCACTGCCGGACTTGGCTCGCCGATGCGTTGCTCTCCCACGGCGCCGCATCCAAAATGCGCTTCGATGTTCAGTTGGAGTGCAGAGCTGCGAGCACGATCGCCGACCAAATCGAGGAATGATGGCGGGCAGCGTGCGCCGCAAAGCGGGCCGCAAAACTAGCCCATGTGGGCCCGGATTTGTTCCGGACTTCAATGCTGGATACAGATGAAACTGCCTCGGAGCGCTCCGCGCTCCCGATCCCTACTTAGTTTCGCCACTTTGCAGCCTAGGAGGTAACATCGGAAAGGGATGGGGGGATTGCGCTCAATGGCGCTCGTCGACCAGGCGCATTCGAGGATAGCGCTCGGGCAATCTGGGTTCGCGCATTTCCAACGTATGCTCGCGCGGCTCGCTCCGCGCGAAAATCAGCGTGCCCAGTATCGTCCCGATATCGATGGGCTGCGTGCGGTAGCGGTTTCGCTTGTCGTTGGCTTTCACGTATTTCCCGACGTCGTAAAGGGGGGATATGTTGGAGTCGATATTTTTTTCGTGATCTCTGGATTTCTTATTTCCAACATCATCTTCAAGAGCGTTGCCCAGTCCCGGTTCAGCTACATTGAGTTTTACGTTCGCAGAATACGTCGAATTTTTCCGGCGCTGATCGTGGTGCTCGTTGCGTGCCTCGTCTTTGGCTGGTTTGCACTTCTCCCGGTTGACTACAAGGCGCTTGGCCAGCACGTAGCCGCCGGTGCGGCTTTTGTCTCCAATTTCAGGATCCTGGATGAGTCCGGCTATTTCGACACAGCAGCCCAGCTCAAACCGTTGCTGCACCTGTGGTCGCTCGGGATCGAAGAGCAATTCTACATTTTGTGGCCGCTGGTGGTCGTGGCCTTATCGCGCGATCCGCGCAAAATGTGGGTTGGTCTTCTTGGATTAGCGGCGCTCTCCTTTCTGTTGAACGTGGTGCTTATTCAATACAAGCCGGTGGCGAGCTTTTATCTGCCGGTTACGCGCTTCTGGGAATTGGGAATTGGGGCCGCCCTTGCATATGCCGCCATGCACTACGGCGAGCCGGTCGGTCTCGTTGGTCGCGGGTTTCCCTTCGGTGGGCCGGCCCTTAAGCGCGCGGCCGGCGAGGTCTATGGATGGACCGGGGTGCTCCTTATCGTTCTCGCCGTGGCTTTCTTCGATTCGGCCGTTGCGTTTCCCGGCTGGCGCGCGTTGCTGCCGACGATCGGCGCGGCGCTGATCATTTCGGCTGGAACGATGAATTGCTCGGTTGGCAGGATGCTGTCAAACCGCCCGCTGGTGCTTATCGGGCTGATCAGCTATCCGCTTTACCTCTGGCATTGGCCGCTGCTGGTCTCGGAACGGTTTCTAGAGCTGGACACAGCAGACTTGGCCATACGAGCCGCTACAGTCGTGATCAGTATTGCGGCAGCCTGGGCGACCTATCGGTTTGTCGAGACACCGATCAGGTATGGCAAGGCAGACAAGACCGCATTACCGACGATTCTTTCATCAAGCATGCTGTTGCTTTGCGGTGTCGGGTTGATCGTGGCCAAGAACGGCATTTTGATCAGACTCCCTCCGCCGATAAGGGCCGTCGCGGGATTCAGCTACGATCTCCTTGGAGAATATCGCGACCACAGGTGCTTGTTGGCTCCCGATCAATCATCTCATGATTTTGCGGATGAATGCGACGACAGTACCGGCAACCCATCGAGCCGGCGATCGGTTTTTATCTGGGGAGATTCGCATGCGGCTGCTTTGTATGCCGGCATAAAGCGCATCCCCGTAGATGGCGCGTTTCCCAGGTTAATGCAGTACACCGCGAGCGCCTGTCCTCCGGTGCCGGGCATGGTGTTCAAAGAGCGAAAGTTCTGTAACGAGATCAATGATTTTGTACTGTCACGGATTGAGGCAGTTAAGCCCGATGTCGTGGTCATGACCGCATTCTGGCTGCACTACAAGCCTCTAAGCCAGTGGTCGACGCTTGGCATTTCCGGCTTGCAGCATGCCATCCAACGCGTGAAACAGGCTGGAGCCCGGGTGATCGTTGTCGGGCAAGTTCCGATATGGCAAACCACCTTCCCCAATATCCTTTTCGACATGTGGCAGCATACGCATTCCCTGCAGAGCAGAAACCTTTCGCACCTCGATGCTGCATCGAGACAAAAGGATCTCGAGATCGGTAAGGCAGTGTCGTCTCTCGGTGTGGTATTCGTGTCGCCTTTCGCAAGGTTTTGCAATGAGCAGGGCTGCCTGTTATTTGTGGACGAGCAGACGAAGGTTCCAGTCACCACTGACGTCGCCTCGCACTTGACGCCGGCGGCTTCGCTCATGCTGATGCAGGAGCCCATGGTGCAGGCGCTTCATTCGATGAAAAGTGCTGGCGATGCGATTGAACAGGGCCGTGTTCTGAAAAACTAGACTTGGGGTTGCGGCCTTTCGACCGTATCATCTCGCCAGGGACTTTGCTCGAATGACGAATTGCTTCACTTTTCCCAACTCTTTTGTATGGCTTCCGTCATCTTTGTCCGTCTTGGTTTTTGAGTCGACGCCGGCCGGTCGTATGGCGCTTATCGCATCGACAACATTATCGGGCCCGAGTCCTCCAGCAATAATCACGGGAATGCGTACGCTTTCTACAACCTTCCTGTCGATGTCCCAGCTGTGAGTTACCCCGAGCGCGCCTATTTGCATATCTCCGGGCCGATGGCTGTCCAAAAGCAGCATGTCGGCTACTCCATCGTAGCTCTGTGCGATCGAGAGGCTTTCGTCGTTGACGACTGGAATGCTCCGCATTACCGAGAGGCTGCTGTGTCGCGTTTTGAGCTGCCGCACTGCCGATGGCGTGAGCAGATCGGTAGACGCGCCCAGATGAAAAATGGCAGGTTCAAGCTCGGAGATTATACGCTCTATAAGGCGTAGATCGGCAGAGAGCGATAGCGCCAGTCCTTTCGAGGTCTGCGGGATTGCCGAAAATATAAGCCGCGCTTGATCAACCGAACGCTCGCGCGGAAATGAGCCGTTGCCTACCAAGACGCCGATATGATCAACGCCAATTTCCCCGAGGGCGCGTGCTTCTTCAGGGCTCGAGACTTCGTAAATCTGGACGAGCATTGCTAATGTCCCGATTCCGAAGTTCGCTTCATTGTGCGGCACCCTCGTTTGCGAACTTCGTAATCGAAGGACGTTAGCAACTTATTGATCAAGTGTGGCTTTGGTTCAGAAGTCCGCATGTTGGACTGCCGCAAGAATGATGCGGACTTCTGAACCGCCACACTCCCGCGCTGTGCATACGCGTTCAAGGCATTTACGGCTCCTTAGCGCGTTTTTTCATCTCGGCGAAGGCGCGGCCGGCGAGGCGGCCGAGTTTGGTCGCAGTCGAGTCGAGCTCGTCGGCGTGATTGGCGCGGCCGGCCTCGAACGCCGCAAACCAGCGGCGGAACCGGGCGAGTTGATCGGGAGGCAGCTTGGCAACGGCTTCGGCGATCTCTTCGACTTTCATGTGGCGCCAGCCGGTCATCACTTGAGCTGATCGCCAATGACTGCAACCGACTGAATCTCCACGAGAAGGTCGGGATTGGCAAAGTCCTTGGCGGTGATCAGCATACTGGCCGGGAACTTGGTCTTGAAGAACTCGCCGCGGACTTTGACGAACTCGTTGCCGTCTGCCTGATTGCGGATCATGACCGTCATGGAAACCAGATTTTCGAGAGAGCCTCCGGCGCGCTTGAGCGCCGCTTCGATGTTGCGAAACGCCTGACGCGTCTGACCGGCGATGTCGGTGATCTTCTTTCCGTCCGGACCCACGGTGCCGCCCATGCCGGCAAGCCACACGATACGCCCGCCTTCCGTCACCACTCCTGCCCCATAGGAACGCTGTACGTTCGAGGGCTCCAGATATTGCGCGGCCAGAACGGGTCCGGCTAGACACGCTGCGAATGCGACGGCGCAGAGACGCCAAATGCCAGTGGTTGTCATCATTGCTCTCCTGTTCGTGAGGTGCCAACTATAGCCTTCTATGCGGCCTCGGTGCAGTGCGGGCTTGCGAACGGACGCTCCTGCTGTGCTCCGGTCTGCCCCGCAGGGCTACCTCCCAATTCGACAGGTGCTTGGTCAATATGGGCTTCGATGACGAACTCGTGCGCTCCGCTACGGAGGTGTTGGCGCTCGCAAAGAAACACGGGCTGACAGTAGTCGCAGCCGAATCTTGCACCTCCGGCCTGTTGGCGTCCGTTCTCTCGGAAGCGCCGGGCGCGGCCGAGTTGCTGCACGGCGGCTTCGTCACTTACACGAAAGCAAGCAAGGTCGTGGTGCTCGGCGTGCCCCACGAACTGTTGAAAGAGAAAACCGCGGTTTGCGTTCAGGTCGCCCGCGCGATGGCGGAAGGCGCTTTGGCGCGGTCTCCGGCGGACCTGTCGGCGGCGATCACGGGCGTAGCAGGTCCCTCACCCGATGAAGACGGCAACCCCGTTGGCCTCGTCTGCATAGCGGCGGCGCGGAAGGGATATCCGACATACGCCGTCGAAAAGAATTACGGCCGTCTTGAGCGCGATGCCATACGCCGTCACGCGATTGCTGATGCCCTTGTGGCTCTCGCGCGCCTGATGCGTTGAATGCTCTCACAGTTGTTTTACTATCCAGGACGGAGCTCGACGATGGAGGATTTCAGAACGTGACATCGATTGGTGGTCTGGCGATCATCAGCCAAAATATCGCGAGAACCGCTCCGAAAGCAGGGAAGCCAAACGCAAACCAGCACCAGAACAGTCGGTGATAGCGCGCCGGCAATGGCGCGCTGTCGAGAACTGCTTTGCGTGCAAGGTCGCGCATGCGCATTTGCATCCACACCACCGGAAGCCAGAACATCCCGGTGATGAGATAGAGCAGGATGGACAATGCGATCCAACCGTTCCACAGCGAATAGCCGATTTCCCGCGCGAGTAGTACTCCGGTCGTGGGTTGGGCCACGACCGCGGTGGCGGTGAACAGGAAATCCGCAATGACGACGATCCGGGCGACTTCCGCGACGGTCTTGGCGTCCCCGCGCAGATGCGCCATGAGCATGAAGAAGGCGATGCCGGCCCCGGTGCCGAGCAGAACGGCGGCACCGATCACATGCAGGTATTTCAGAATTAAATAGAGGCTCATCGGTCCTCTCGGATCGCGAGCGCCACAGCAATGAGAACCACGATGGGGAGGATCTTCACCAGCGGCCCAAGGGGGTCGCTCCAAAGGCGCGGCAGCAGATATGTGCCTATGATGGCGTACGCTAACGAGATCGCGAGCCCCGCATAAAGACCGGCTCGGCTGGTCGGCCGATAGACTATTGCGGCTCCAATGATCATGTCCGCGAGACCGCCGGCAATGACCGAAGCCGCCGCAAGAGCCTCGCCGATACCGGCTTCGCGCACCAGACTCACGCCAGCTGCGAACCCCGGACCGACGGCGATCATCCCAGTAGCAAGCCAAAATGTGCCGAGCACGGCAAAAACAACGGCCTTGAGCAGGTAGAGACGAGCAAACCAGCGCTCCTGGACGGAAGCGGGTTCTTGAACGAGGGCTGCTTCAATATCTTTTACGCTGATCCCTGTGGCCTCTTGCCATCTCGCCGGATCGCCGGTTGCACCCTGAGCGATTTCCTTCTGCGCGGTTGTGCGCACCGGCGGGCGCCAGCCCAGCCAGCTGATCGCGTCGCCGGCACGGTAAATGAGCGAGGCTGCCCAATCGGGCACGGGGACAACAACAGCTGGGCGCCAACCCATCCAGCGGCGGAACAGGTCTATGGTTTGGGGAAACGTCCAACGCCTCGGTCCGACCAGTTCGAGGATGCGGCGCGCCGGGGTTTCGGGGCGAAGGCACAGGACGACAGTTTCCACCACGTCATCAAGATGGACGAGCTGCAGCGGGCCGGTGCCGGCGATGGCCGGCAGGACCGATAGCGCCGCAAGGCCGCGGAAGAGTGCGCTGCCGCCGTAGGCGGCGCGGCCGATCACAACCGAGGGCCGGAGAATGAACCATTCGAGACTCGATGCGGCGAGGATTGCATCTCCCGTACGTTTCGTTTTCGAGAACGAACTCAACGCGCGGTCGACACCGGCAGCCGACAGATGCACGATCCGGCGAACCTGCTGGCGCTCGCAGGCGGCAAAGAGGGCTGCGGCCCCTTCGGTATGTAGGCCGCGAGTCGAGTCGCCCGGTGCGTCCTGTAGCACGCCGGCGCAGTTGACGACCGCGTCGATGCCTTCCAGGAAAGGGACCCAGTCCTCCGCCCGCGTGGTCCTCGCAATGTCAAGCCGGAAATGGCTCACCGATGCGAGCAACCCTATTGCGCGGCTGCGGCTGATCCCAATCACGGCATGGCCCTCGGCCACGAGGCGTGCGCAAACGGCAGAGCCGATCAGACCCGAGGCGCCAAGGACGAGAATGCGCAATCGTGCTCCTCCTTACCATCCGCTATGATAGGAACCGGCGGCCAGGGGCTGCGTATTAGGAGCTATCTATGCGCGCCATTGCGCTGGGAGCCAGAGGTTCGTTTTCGCTGCGCGTCACGCGCGCCCACCTCGCCAACACATTCAAGGACGCGATGCTTCCGGAGGTGTTTGCCACTCCGATGATGATCATGGCGATGGAAAATGCCGCACTCAACGCCATCCGGGATTTCCTCGATCCCGGCGAGAGCGCCGTCGGAACGGCGATCGACATTCGCCACACTGCCGCAACGCCGGTGGGGCATGAGGTAAGGGCACAAGCCGAGGTCATCGGCGTTGACGGGCGGCATATCCGGTTCAGGGTGTCGGCGCGCGACGAGAAGGAGGAAATCGGGCTCGGAACTCACGAGCGCACGGTGGTGGACCTGGGCCGCCTCAATGCGCGCCTAGCGGAGAAGAAACCGGGGGCGCAATCGAACGGCTGAGTAGGGTGGGCAAAGGCGCAACGCGCTTCAGCGCGTGCGTCCGTGCCCACGTGCGCTCGTCAGCGTGGGCACGGCGCTGTTTTCTTCGTGCGGCGCGGCCCGTGCGTGTGGACCGCGCCTTTGCCCACCCTACCGAATACCCTTGCTACGCCAACTACCTGCCTTACAGGCCGGCATACCACTGGTAGCCGCGATCCTCCCAAAATCCGCCTTTGCCGCCGGCGATGCCGTCGAGCCGCTCGACCGCCTCGACCCGGGTAATGAACTTGGCGTGCTTGTAGCCGACCTGGCGTTCGACCCGCAGCCGCAGCGGCGCGCCGTGGCGCACCGGGAGCGCGCTGCCGTTCATTTCGTAGGCCAGGATGGTCTGCGGATGAAAAGCGTCGAAGAGGTCGATGCTTTCGTAATAAAAGCCGCTGCGGTTCGCCGTGCGCACCATCTCGTCGAGGCAATGGAATACAATGTAGCGCGCGCCGGGCTTGAGCCCGGCCGCGTGCAACACCTCGGCGAGGGGTGCGCCGGTCCATTGTCCGATCGCGGTCCAGCCCTCGTCGCAGTTGTGCTGAGTGATCTGGGTGCGCGCCGGCATCGCCTTGAGGTCCTCGAGCGAGAGCGACAGTTCCCGCTCGACGAGGCCGTTGACCATAAGCCGCCAGCGCGTGAACTGGGAGGTCATCATCTCGAAATAGGCAAACCCAGCGGGCATTTCGGTGCCGTTGGGGGGAAAATCGGGAGAGATCAATTCCGGCGGATATTCGCGCACCAGGGGCTGCGCGGCGAGCAGCAGGCGTTGCAAGCGAAGCGAGAGAATTTCGCCGAGATCGAGCGCCGCGCGGAATGGCGGCGTCTCGGCGATTTCATCGCAGCCGCCGACAAGGGAGGCGGCAGCCGCTGCCGCTGCGGCGGTCAAGAGATGGCGGCGCGAGACAAGCCGGTTCACGGCATCGGCTCCGCTGAATCCGGGTGGATTGCGTACTGTCCGGTAATCATCGAGCGGGTGCGGTTGACAGCCCCGGAAACAAGCACCTCGAAGACATGCACCAGCACGAAGACCACAAGAAGATTTGCGGTCAAAAAATGTATGGTCCGCGCCGACTGGCGTCCGCCGAAGAGATCGAACAGAACCGGCGCCGCCGCTGTGACCGCCGGCGACATCGTCAGACCCGAGAGCACCATCGCCGGGAGCAACACGAATGCGACCACGAGATAAGCGAATTTCTGTAGCACGTTGTAGTGGCGATCGGCGGCGCCGCGCGGCCGGCGCAGGCGGATGTGGCTCCAAATCTCCGTAACGATATGGCGGGCGCGAAGCTGATCGGACTTCGGCAGAAGATCGCGGCGAAAATGGCCGCTGATCAATCCGACCAGAAGGTAGGCCGCTCCGTTGAAGGCAAACAGCCACGCGGCCAGGAAATGCCAGCTGCGTGCGAGCGCCAAGTCTGGTTGGGACGGCAGCGTGAGCCAGGACGGGAAGGCGCGCCGCAGTGCACGTCCGTCCGCATCGTAGGACACGCCCAGCACGCCGGTCGTCTCGAAATCAACGCCTGCTATCCGGGTGATGCCGATGGCTCGGCCGGTCCCGGCTTCGGTCTTCGAACCGATTCCAAGGAAAAAGGGAACGCCGCGGTAGCCGTAATGTCCCCAATAGAGGATGGGGTGGTAGTTGAAGATCGCCAGCCCACTCATCAGAAGAAGCGCGAGACAAGCGACGTTGACCCAGTGCGTGAACCGCACCGCGAGCGAATGGCGGCGGATCACCTCAGGGGTCGAAACTGTTTCGCTATTATTGTTCATCTGGGTTGAGGTGTGCAGCTATACGGTCGGTTTCGCGCAGGTCGCAGCTCTCGCGTTGAAAGCGGCGCCACCGCGGCGCTCGAAGGGCTCGGCCCGGATGAGCGTCAATTTTGTAGTAGGAGGTCACGCGCATCGATTGCATCAAGATCGGTCCGCCCCGTCAAGCCGAGCCGGCCAATGCGTTGTTCCGGGGCAGGCACGTGTGTAAATTGGGCGGGCAACCCAGCCAAAAAGGTTCGCCATGCCCACAGCCTACGAGCCAATCATCCCGCGAGCGCGGATCGGTTTCATCATCCCGTCCTCGAATCGCATGGTCGAGCCGCAGATGCAACGGTTCATGCCGGCTGGTGTTGTGCCGCACTTTACCCGGATCGGCATGACCAATCGCCACAAGGCTCCTCTGGAACAGCTCATCCCCCGCATTACCGAAGCGGCCGATCTGCTCGCGGATTCAAAATGCGACGTGATCGTGCTCCAGTGTACCGGCACCTCGATGTCGGGCGGCGTCGACATGGAGCAGCGCGTGATAGCCGCGATGGAGAAGGCGACGGGACGGCGCGCGCTTACCACCGCCTCGGCGCTCGCCGCTGCTTTCGCAACGCTTGGGGCCACGCGTCTTGTCTTTATTTCCGAAACGGAACAGGACGATCACGATAAGAAACTCGCTTATCTGCGCGAGGCTGGGTTCGAGATCGTTGCCGACAAGGCCGTAGGCCTCGAAGGAACAGATGCTTATTGCACGATGCCGCCACGGCTCTGGTACGACACCGCGACGGCGCTCCGCAATGACTCGGCCCACGCCTATTTTCTCAGCTGTGCCAACATTCACAGCATCGATGCAATCGAGGATCTCGAACGCGAGCTGGGAAGGCCGGTTGTGACCAGCAATCAGGCAGCAATCTGGTGCTCGTTACGGGCAGTTGGAATTAGCGAAGCGATCCCCGGGCTTGGGACCCTGTTGAGGCACGAGGTTCCCGCAGAGGCTCCAGCCGCTGCGTAAGCTATTCTGGCGATTCGCCCCGGCGAGTAGCTTCGAACAAGAACCAGGTGCGCCGCTCTGCCTCATCGATCCAGGTTTCGAGGAGGCTTGCGGTAGCCACATCGCGATTTTCGTCGCAGAGCTCATGGACCTCGCGCAAGTGGGCCACGAGTTGCTTGTTATCATCCCGCAGCTCTGCGAGCATGTCCAAAGGCGTCACAAAGTCCGCGTCGTTGTCCAACACTCGCTGCAGGCGGCTGATTTGGCCGATCGAGCGCAAAGTGGTCCCACCGATCTTGCGGACGCGCTCGGCAATGTCATCGGTCGTGGCAAAGATTTGTGTGCCGTGTTCGTCGAGCATAAGGTGATAGTCGCGAAAGTGCGGTCCCGAGATGTGCCAATGGAAATTCTTTGTCTTCACGTAAAGTGCGAACATATCGGCAAGAAGGGTAGTCAAGGCCGCGGAAACTTCCCGGACCGCATTGGGCTTGAGGTCTGTGGGCGTTTCAAGCGGGGCAATCTTCAACGCTCGGGCATCACGAGTGGCCATGTTCCGTTCCTTTTTGGGTTGGATTTCCCTTGGGTTTCCCCGCGCCTCCCTTTGATCGGGATTGGCTGGCCAAATAACAGTGATATCGCGGTTTCGGTTCCAGCAGCCTGGATCCGCAACCGGAGATGCGATCGTTGGAAATCCAAATCCTTCTCACGATGGCGGGCAAGCGGCCGCTCAAGCGCCTCCACTTTGCGCCAAGCAGAGAACTAGACCTTCGACAACTCGAACGTCGAAGGCGCGAACAGCTCCTCGACCGCGAGCTTGCGATCGACCAGCCCCTGCTCGAAAGAATATTGCGTCAGCGCCTCGATTTCGGGCAGGTTCTCCTGCACGCCATATTTCCAGAAATCCTGGCCCATGACTGCCATCGTTTCCTTGGTCTCGGCTTCGAGCCATGGCAGCGTCACCATCAGGGCATTGACGTCGCAAAGGTCGATGATCGCCAGCCTTTTGGCCTCCAGGAAGGCCTTGTAGACGCTGGTCGCAAGCCACGGGTAGCGCTCGACCAGCGTCCTTTTGATTCCGACGAGGTGCATGATCGGAAACAGGCCGGTTTTCTTGTAATAGGCCTTCTCGGCCTCCCGCGTATTCGCGAACAGGCGTGCGATGTGCGGTTCTCCATTGAGGAAGGAGGACGGCGCGCGCGCCGTGAACAGGGCATCGAGGTCGCCGTTGCGCAGCATGCCGACCAGCGTTTCGTCAGGGCCGAGCGGCTTGAGGTCGAGGCCGGGAATTGGCTTGAGCGCGGTCCGTTCGCCGCGCCCGGGCTCCTCCTGGCCGCCATTGCGCCAATGGATTTCGTTCGGCGAAACGCCGTATTCGTGCTGGAGGAGCCCCCGCATCCAGACCACTGCAGTAATTTGATACTCGGGCAGGCCAACACGTTTGCCGCGCAGATCCTCCGGCCGCCGGATCCCCGCGTCCGTGCGAATGTAGATGCCCGAGTGCCGAAAAATCCGCGAGACGAAGGCCGGAATGGCGATATAGGGCGATGTGCTTGCCGCGATCGTGCGCAAATAGCTCGAAAATGACAGTTCGGAGACGTCGAACTCCGCGAACTTGAAGGCGCGATGGAAGGTCTCCTCAGGATAGAGCGGCAGATAGGTCACGGCGCAGCCTTCGATCTTGACGCGGCCGTCGACGATCGCGCGAGTACGGTCATAGTTGCCGCAGGCAATAGTGATGGGGACCTCGACCATTGCGTCTCCTGGTTCTCCAAAGGGGTGGGTAAATAACGAGGTGGGACGGCAGGCGCCGTGCCCGACCGTACTTGGTTCGGTTTGGGCTGTGAAGCGGGGCGGGCTGCTGGTTCTCGTAGCCCGCATGAGCGGCGCGTTTGTTTAGCGGCGGATTTCGAACCGGACCCTACGGCGCGCCGCGACATGCGGGGACCACCACCCCCGCACTCGCTTCGCTCATGCGGGCTACGGCGATGCCACCGCTACCGCCGCTTGTTGTCTCGTAAACGGGACGATAGTTTCCTGCCGACCAGGAGAGTTACCATGATGTCGACCGTAATCGGCGGCGCCATGCTGCCCCATGCGCCGCAGTTCTTCACCATGCCGGAAACCGAGGACAAGGCGACTGTCGAGCACGTCCGGCAGGTCGCGGCCGATGTGGGCAAGCGGCTGCGCGCCCTCAATCCCGATCTTTGGATCATGTTTTCGAACGACCACGCCGAGCAGTTCTTCCACAATGCAGCGCCGCCCTTCACGGTCCATGTCGGCGGGGAGGCAACGGGTGAGTTTGCCGGCCGTAAATTCCGCTGGGCGATTCCGAGCGAGATTGGCTTCGAGCTGGTGCGGCAGTTGTATCGGCAGAATTTTGACCCCGCGTTTACCTCGACCGCCCGGATCGATTATGCGATCGGCATTCCGCTCACGCACCTCGGCCATGAGGGCCCGGTATTGCCGATCTATGTGAACGCCTACCTGCCGCCGCAGCCCACGATGGAGCGCTGCCATGCCTTCGGTCAGGCGGTGGCGCGCACGGTTACGGCGATGGGACTTAAAACGGTGGTACTGGCGAGCGGAGGCATGTCACATTTTCCCGGTACCAACCGTTACGCCAATCCCGAGCTTGGGTGGGATCGCCGCGTTCTTGAAAAGCTCGCCTCCGGAAATCTCAAATCGCTGATCGGCTTCGATGAGGACGAGCTGGACGAGACCGGCAATATTGAGCTGCGCTGCTGGGCCTGCGCGGCCGGCGCGCTTGGCGAGCGTAAGCCCGATGTCGTCTCGATGGATCCGAGCTGGCACCATAATTACGCCTCGCTCGCATGGATCGCGGCTCGGCCGGGCGAGCACGCCGCTCACTATCCGTCCATAAGGCCCGAACTGGTCGAGTTGACTTCGGCGTTGCATGGGCTCGCCCATGACCCTGACAAGCGCGCGCGCTACATCGCTGATGCCGGCGGCTATGCGGACCAGTTCAAGCTACCTCCCGAGCAGCGTGAGGCGCTCATCAAGCTCGACATGCCGGCAATCGTGAACATGGGGGCGCATCCCCTGGTGCCGTTCCTGGCGCGCTTGCAAATCGATCGCTTGCGGCCGCACCGTTGAGTTTCGACCATCATAACAGAAGGATGTCCCGATGAACGTGGCTGCCGGCGCCCGGATCCCTTCCGATTTGCTCGATGACCTGGTGATTGCGAACAAGATTTTGTTTCGACTCAATGTCGTCGACGCGTTCGGGCACATCAGCGTGCGCTACCCCGGCGATCCTGGCAGGTACCTCATGTCCCGACATCTTCCCCCCGGAATGGTGACGGCGGCAGATATCGTGACTTTCGATCTCGACAGCAAACCGCTCACCCACACGGACAAGCCGCAGTACAGCGAACGATTTATCCACGGCGAAATCTACAAGGTGCGGCCGGACGTAACCTCGGTGGTGCATTGTCATGCGCGGCCGCTGATCCCCTTCGCCAATGTGCGGAACGCAAGACTGCGGCCCATGTTTCACATGTGCGGTTTCCTCGGATGCGGCGTGCCGACATTCGAGATCCGGGATGCCGGCGGCATGACCGACATGCTGGTGCGCACCGCCCCGCTGGGAAAGGCGCTTGCTGTCTCGCTCGGCGACAAATTCATCGTGCTCATGCGCGGACACGGCGCCACGATGGTCGGCGAATCCATTCCCGAAGCAGTATTCCGCGCCGTCTACGCGACCGAGAACGCGACCCTCCAGATGCAGGCGCATCAGCTCGCCGGCAAGGATGAGATCGAGTTCTTGTCGGACGAGGAATCCGAACTGTCCGGCAAGGGGCGAAACGTGCCGCGCGCCTGGGCGCTCTGGAAGCACCAGATCATGACACAACCGTAGGGTGGGCAAAATCGCGGCAGCGATAGGCGTGCTGCGGCAGGCTTCAAGAGCGCGCAATTTTGCCCACCCCACAACGCTGCTCAACCATCCTACGAGCTGCAGCCCAGCGATCGGCCAGAGAGCCGGCAGTGGTAAATCGAATTTCCGTCGACGTCGTAAAGGGTGCCGCTCCAGTCGGGGCCGTCGCGGTTCCATACCATATACGCAAAGCCGAGCCGGGTTACCGAATTGACCACCGCGAGGCCATTGATGTCGGAGCCGGCCACGCTCATCGGCGACATCCGCTCCAACACATCGCCTCCGGTCCCGACCACCAGCGTCGGCGGCCGTCGGCCGCCGAAGTCGACGGCCTGGAAAAAATGCACATGGCCAGCGATCTCCATGCGCACCCCCGCAGGCATCACTGGGCCGAGGCCGGCTTCCTGGACCTTGTTATTGACCGTCGGTACCCCGCTGAAGTTGATTGCCATCGCATTAATGGGCCGGTGAGTAGCGAGCCAGGCTTCGCCCGGCACTTTGTCGGCCACGTCGGCGAGTTGACGTTGCAACAAATCGGCCAGGGCAGCGAATGCGGCGCTGTCCTTGGGGTCGTCTGCCTTGGCGCCGTCAACAACGACCACGGCAAAATCCCCCTGCCGGGCGACAAAGATGCCGGTCAAATCGCGGCACGCCCCCTCCATCGGGGCACGATCCAGGAAACGGAACCAGCCCTCTCCGGCGCGCGAGCAGTCCTCATGATTGCCGCGGAGCATGACCCACGGAGCGGCGGCGAGGAGCGGCGCCGCCGGCCCGAAAAAATCAGCCTCCCACGGCGCATAGCCGTAGCCCGCAACACCACCGGGGCAGCGGCTGCCGTCCGCGGGACAGCGCTCGCGGTAAAGATAATCGCCGACATGAATAACCAGATCGGGACGGACCGCTGCGGCAAGTGATGCAATCTTCGGAAAGGGCCACTTGTCCGGGTCGTCGCAGTTCTGTGCGACGTTGCGGTCAAGGCGACAGCCGGTATCGCCGAATACGACGATGCGTTGTGGATCAGGCTTGGGCACCGGCAATGGTTTGTCGTCGAGCAGCGACGCCCGCGTGCCGGACGGCACGTCCGCCTCACAGCCGCGGACTGGAAACGTCGCCTCCTTGACGTTGCCGAACGTCTGCTCGGGCGCGGAGCGCGTCATCATGGGTACGGGGGTGCCGTCGAAGGTGACGGCCGGGCATGCTGCTTCGTCCGTGATCGCGCGCGCGCTTATCGTGCCGTCGGGTCCGAGCTGGACCCATTGGGCGAGGATTTTGGATTGAGCAGCCCCAGAGGAAAAGACGAGAGCGGCGATGCCGGCCGCAGTCATTAGGCTCAGTAGTTTCATATTTCCTCGTTTGTTCGGGGCTCGATCGCTCGTCGCTTTCGTAGGATGCGCAAAGTCGCGTGCATAGGTCCTGACCGCGTGCGCAACCGCACGACAGCGATTTTGCGCACGCGGTAGCCAGAGTAGCGCGGTTGCACGCCCTACGTCATGTTCACGTGGCGTTGCCGCCGTGCCTGCGCTTCGATCTTACTTCGTCGCGGATATCCTTGCGCGTCGCGTAATCGATGATCATGACGTTCTCTTGATTACCTGACCGGTGACCCATCAGAATCATGTGCCCGTTACCGGTGTTTTCGAGGCGATAAAAGGAGCCGCCGGTGATCAGCGCGGCCATCCCCGCCTTGAGCACCGCCGAGGTGCCGTCGGGGAAATGCATCGTGCACTCGCCGTCAAAACAGGTGAAGACCTGATCTTCGTTGTGGCAGTGCATCTCGTCGTGATCGCCGGGATTGGGGTAGTAATGCACCCAGGCATGGAGTTTGCGCGTATTCATCACGACCGTGCGCTTTCTCTCCCGAAGCGCAATCTCTTTCGGATCGATGATCTCAATTCCCATTACCCGTCTCCGAGTTGCCTCTTTTCCGAGTGGCTGCCGACATTACGTCAGGCTGCTGAACCATCAACACCGTTCAGGGGCGGCAGCGCACAAGCCCATTTTCATCGCAGTAGCCATGCGCGATGTGGCAGCAGCCGAACGACCTTCTGGAGCAGTAATACACCTGATAATCCAACCCGCAGTGATCGGAGCAATAGTAGATGGCATGCGTCACGTCGAAGCTGCAATGGTTGCGAAATCGCCGTGGCAGGCTTTGGACGTCTTGCCACTGCGGATAGACGAACGGCCGAGGAACCGGCGAATAATCCGGCTGGGCTGCCCACGAATGTGAGCCCCAGGCGAAGCACGCTGCAGCGACAAACCAACCAACGTTCCGTGTCATGAATCTAGCTCCCTCGATCCATTTTAGCACTTCGCCGCAAACATGAAACCTCCGGCACGAATCGGCACACGCCATTTCTCGGGGCCTTCCGTGGGCTTACCGCGGCGGCACGGCCACGCCATCATCGGCGCGCGTTTCACGCTGAGGCATCGGCTTCTTCGCGCGCCGGCGCCGCCGCTGTGCGGGCGCGACGCCAGCCAAAAAACAGCAGCTGCAACGCCGGAACAACAAGCAGCAGCATAATCGGGCCGATCAGCATCCCTCCGACTACGACCGTAGCTAGCGGCCGCTGCACCTGGCTTCCTATTCCGGTAGAGACCGCGGCCGGGAGGAGGCCGATGCATGCTGACAGCGTCATCATCAGGATCGGCCGCATCTGCTCTTGGACCGCACGAAACATCGTCTCGACGGGGCCCATGCCCATATCGGCAACGCGGTAATAGCCGTTGATGATCAGGATCCCGCTCATCACCGAGACGCCGAAGAGCGAAATGAATCCAATTGCAGCCGAAATGCTGAAATCCAATCCCGATACGTAAAGCCCCAGAATGCCGCCGCACACCGCGAACGGAAGACCGAACAGGGCCATGAGACTGTCGCGGAGCGAATTGAACAGGCCATAGAGCAGGACGAGTATGAGCGCGAGGGTAATCGGGACAATGACCAGCAGGCGTTTCTTGGCCTGCTGCAGCCATTCGAATTCCCCGGCCCACTCTATGCGATAGCCGTTCGGCAACTGCACATTGCGAGCGATTTTTTCCTGCGCCTCCGCCACCGCACCTGCAAGGTCGCGACCTCGCACGCTGAACTTGATCGGAATGAAGCGTTGATTGCGTTCGCGGAAGATATACGACGCGCCGGTGTCGACGGTGATCGAGGCAAGTTCGCTCAGCGGAATATAGGCGTTTCCGTTTGCGGTCTGCACCCCCACTTTGATATCGGCAACCGCCTCAAGGCTGTTGCGATATTCCAGCGACAATCTCACCGCCACATTGAATTGCCGGTCGGCCTCCAAAAGCGTGGTTGCGGTCGTGCCGCCCAAAGCAGCTTGAATTACCGTATTGACGTCGCTGACGCTCAGACCGTAACGAGCCGCCTTTTCCCGATCGACCTTGATGTTGAGATTGGGCTGTCCGAGAACCGGAAACATGCCAAGGTCGGCAATTCCCGGTACTCCAGCCATTTCCTTCATTACTTGGCCGGCAATTCGCTCGAGCATTTCCAGGTCGCGCCCCATAATCTTGACCGAATTGGCGCCTTTCACCCCGGAGAGACCCTCTTCGACATTGTCCTGGATGTATTGGGAGAAATTGAAGCCTATACCGGTAAATTCGTTGGAAAATTCGGACTGCAATTCATCGATGAGTTTTTCCTTGGTCATTCCGGCCGGCCATTTCTCAAACGGTTTGAGCGGCACGAAGAACTCAGCGTTGTTGAATCCGGCAGCGTCGCTGCCGTCATCGGGGCGGCCATGCTGGGACACGACCGTAATCACCTCCGGGTGCCGAAGGAGAATCTGGCGGATCTTCGTCACGATGGGCATCCCCGCCTCGAGCGATATGGTGGGCGGCATCGAGGCGCGAATCCACAGATTTCCTTCTTCGAGCGTCGGCAGGAATTCGCTGCCGAGCCGCGTACCGGCAAGGCCGGTAAGAGCAACAAGACCCACCCCGATCGCGACGGTGATCTTGCGATGCGCCAATGACCAGCGCAGTGCAGGAGTGAAGAACGTTCGCAACGCCCGTACCGCGATCGTCTCGACCTCGTTGACCTGCTGCGGCAGAAGCAACGAGGCCAGGCATGGGGTTACGGTGAAGGTCGCGAGCAGCGCTCCAACGAGTGCATAGGCATAGGTTCGCGCCATGGGACCGAAAATCTGGCCTTCCACTCCCGACATGGTGAACAACGGGATGAACGCGGCCACGATGATCGCGGTCGAGAAGAATACCGCCTTATCGATTTGCAGGGCGCTGATCAGAATGAGCCGCAGCCGCTGGGTCCACGCCTGCTCGCCCGATGCCTGCTCGCGGGTCGGGTCGGCGCCCCATTTCTGCTCTGCCAGCTGCGCCAACAGGCCACGTCTGTCTTCCGGCCGAAGCTGGAAATTGCGGTAAATATTCTCAACGAGAATCACCGCAGCATCGACAATGATGCCGAAATCGACTGCGCCCACCGACAACAGGTTCGCATCTTCGTTTCGAAGTACCAGGATGATGATGCTGAAAAACAGAGCGAATGGAATATTCGCGCCGACGATAATGGCGCTGCGAAGGTCACCAAGGAAGATCCACTGGATGAGGAAAATGAGCAGGCAGCCGAACACGAGATTGTGCAGCACCGTTGCAGTCGTGACCGATACCAGCGTCGTGCGATCGTAAATCGGAACGAGCCTTACGCCGGGCGGCAGGCTGCCGTCGCTGTTGATTTTTTCGATCTCCGCCCGCACGCGCGCGACTACATCGTTTGTGTGCAGGGTGCGATTCATGATCACGATCGCGGCAACCACGTCGTCCTGATCGTCGCGGCCGGCCTTGCCCAGGCGCGGCACGTTGCCGACGGAGACCTTCGCAACATCCTTGACCAGCACCGGGACGCCATTCGACTGGGTCAGCAGGACGTTCTCGATATCTGCGACATTGAATCCTTGCGTCAGATCCGCAGCGCCGCCGCTGTCCATGAGCCCGACACCACGGATGTTGACGGATTGCTGACCCAAATTGATGGTTCGGCCGCCGACATTGACGTTTGAGCTGCCTATAGCGCTGACGACCTGAGGCAGCGTGATGTTGTAGGCGTCGAGCTTGTGGAGATCGACCTCGACGTCATATTGCTTGGTAGTGCCGCCCCACGTGTTGACTTGGACGACGCCCGGCACGGTCAGCAACCGGCGCTGCAACACCCAATCCTGAATGGTGCGCAAGTTGGTCAAGCCGAAATGCGGCGGTCCGACCACTTGATACCGATAGATTTCACCGACCAGACTCGTCCCCTGGATGGTCGGCTGCACGTTGTTGGGCAGGCTGACGTTTTGCTGAAGGTTTATTGCGGTTTGTTGCAGCGCGAAGTAATAATCGACCCCATATTGAAACACCACGCGCACAAATGACAGTCCATAGAAAGACGTGGAGCGAATGACGTCGACTCCCGGGGTCGGGGCCAGACCCACTTCAAGCGGGATTGTGTAATACCGCTCCATTTCCTCAGCCGAGAGACCCGGCGCCTGCGCGGTGATCTCCAGGATGACCGGCGCGGGATTGGGATAAGCTTCGATATTGAGGCGGGAAAACGCCAGCACGCCGGCGCCGATGAACATCAACAGGCCCAGCAGGACGATGGGGCGCCGGGTCAGCCCAAATGCCAGCAGGGTTTTCAGCACGATTTGGGTCTTGGGGAATTAGATAAACAGGGAATCAGGGCGTTACGGTAGTCAGGGCGTTGCTGAGGAAGATCGCTCCTTCGGTTGCGATCAACTCCCCGGCTTTGACACCGTCGAGGATCTGCCAATAGCCGCCCCGCTGCTTGCCGGTCTTCACGGTACGCTGGGTGAAGCGACGGCGATCCGCCGTGACCCACACGGTCATCGTGCCGTCGCCTTCGCGCACCACGCCGTCGACCGGGACCGCAACCGATACTACCGGATTGCCGACGCTGATCGTGAAATTCGCGAACATGCCGGATCGCAACTCATGCTGTGGATCATCGATTTCAGAGCGGACCAGGACGCGCCGGGTATTTGGGTCCACAGTTGCTCCGACCGTTGTGACCTTGCCTTCGAAGACGCGGCTGGGAAAAGCGCTGACTTTGACCTTTACATCTTGTCCGAGCCGGAATGCGGGACTGTCATTCTCGGCCACGTTTGCGACCATCCACATGGTTGAAATGTCCGCAACCGTGTAAGGCGCGGGTGTATTACCTGGTTGAACGAACAGGCCCGGCGCCGCGTTGCGGGCAGTGATCCGGCCGCTGATCGGGCTTGGTACGACCAGAGTGGGATCTGCCATGCGCCGGGAAACAATCTGGTCAGTATCGGCATCGGTCTTGCCGAAGATGCGAACCGCATCGCGTGCGGCACGCAAATTGCCTTCCGCGGTCTGCTGATCGGAGATGGCCTGATCCAAGTCCTTCTGCGACACCGCACGGGTCGTATAGAGTTGCTTGAGGCGGGCCAGGTTGCGGGTCGTGAACTCCAGGACCCCGGCAGCTGCAATCAAGGTCGATTCGGCCTGCAGCAGATCGGGGCTGTCGATGGTGAACAGGGTCTGCCCCTTCTTCACATCGTCCCCGACCTTGGCGAACAGGGCAATGATCCTGCCCTGATAGGGCGTGAATACTTGGAGCGTCATGTCCTCGTTGAAATCGATGCTGCCAACCGCCTGCTTCTTAATCCGGAACTCGCGCTCAGCCGCGGGTTCTACCTTGACCGAGGCGAGCTGCGATTCGGAAAGATCGATGCTGGCAGAATCGCCGGCGGTGCTGGGAGGCGTCACGGCCGGACGCGCTTGGGCTACAGCGTCCTCGGGAGCGCTCAGGGTCCATTTCAACCCGTTGCCGAAGGGGCTCAGGTAAATCCCTATGACCCCCGCCAGAGCCGCCAACACTGCAGTTGCGGCCGAACCTTTCGCGGCGGAACGCATGGGCAGAGCGCCTCCGCAATCCGATACAAATCACGCCTGAGCGCCGGCCCAGCCTGGCTCCTACTGTCATAAGCTCCAGGGAAGGGTCTACTGTCACAAATTACATGAGGGGTCGATCCGCTTTCGCCGCCAGGTCGCCATGCCTGATCCGGCAACAATGCGCGGCCGGGGCGCATCACATTGGGTTAAGTTGATGGGTGAGCGGCAATAGCTGCGCCAAAAGTATTCGTTCTCGCATTGATAGTGTAGGGGACCTAAGTACGCGTCAGTTTTGCGTATCCAAACACTGCTTGACATATGACGGTTCGGTCCTGCCGGCGCTAAGCTTGGAATCTATGGCGCTCAATTTCGCAGGTCCATGTCGAATATTTAACGGTGTGTCGCGCGCGTGACAGCCAAAGCAGCCGTCGCGGCTTACGATACTGCCGCCGGGGAGACGAAGTTAACTAGGGTTAAGACGGCATTAACCATGTTGTACAATTTTTGGTGCCAGCCGAATTGAGTCCGACCCTAGACCGCCGTGTACAAGCACATCAGCCATATTGCCTCGATTGCCACCTGCGTGGCGGCTGCATCGCTGCTGACAGGCTGTATTGCCGTAGGCCCGGACTTCCTCGACCCGGCCGCGCCGCCGATCGAGCGCTACACCAAAGAAAAGCTTGCGACGCGCACTGCCTCGACCGACGTGCCGACCGGCGCCGCACAAAGATTCGTGCAAGGCCGAGATCTTCCGCAACAATGGTGGCGGCTGTTTCGCTCACGCGGGCTCAATTCGCTGGTAGAACGGGCGCTTCGAAACAATCCGAATCTCCAATCAACGATGTCCACGTTGCGGGCTTCCAAGGAGGCGGTATACGCCCAGGAAGGAAAATATTTCCCGCTGGTAGAGGGTAACTTCAATCCGACGCGACAGCGGACCGCAGCATCGATCAGCCCGATCCCCAGTAACGGGGCCACAGTCTTCAGTCTCTACACGGCCCAGGTGCTGGTCTCGTACACGTTCGATGTCTGGGGCCTCAACAGGCGCACCGTCGAGTCGCTCCAGGCGACGGCCGACAACCAGCGATTCCAAGTCGAGGCGGCGTATCTGACGTTGACCTCCAACTTGGCTGTCGCAGTGATCACCGACGCCTCGCTGCGCGGGCAGATCGCCGCCACCATGGAAATTATCAGACTGAACCGGGAGATGCTGGGCACGCTCCGCCGCCAATTTGAAACCGGCTATGCCAGCCGCAACGATGTCGCCTTGCAGGAGGCGGCCCTGGCGCAGGTCGAGGCGACGCTGCCGCCGCTTCGCAAGCAGCTGCAGCAGAACCGCAATCTATTGACGGCCCTGATCGGCAATTATGCCGGCCAGGAGGAGCCGCGTGAGACGTTCAAGCTTGACGACTTCAGCTTGCCGGTCGATCTGCCTCTGAGCGTGCCGTCGAAACTGATTGAGCAGCGGCCGGACGTTCGCCAGGCGCAAGAGACGCTGCACTCGGCGAGCGCCGAAATCGGCGTGGCCACTGCCAATATGCTGCCGAGCTTCACCATCGACAGCAACGCCGCCGGCTATGCGAGTACGACTCTGGCGACCCTGTTGTCCGGGGGCAATGCCTTCTGGTTTTTGGCCGGGAACGTGACGCAGACGGTGTTCGACGCCGGCTCGCTCCTGCACACACTGCGGGGCAGCTATGCCACCTTCGACGCCGCAGCATGGACTTACAAGGACACCGTGGTTACTGCGGTGCAGAACGTGGCTGATGCCATACGCGCGATCCAGAACGATGCAGACGCGCTCAAGGCGGCCCGCGACTTCGAACGGGCCGCCAAAATCAGCTTCGACCTTGCGCGGCAACAGGTAGAAGCTGGAAACGCCAATATCCTTTTCGTGCTCACAGCGCAGCAGACCTATCTGAATGCGTTGAACCAGGTGGTGGTGGCGCGTGCCGCTCGGCTGTCCGACACCGCTGCCCTGTTTCAAGCATTAGGCGGCGGTTGGTGGAACCGGGTCGAACCGCCCACGGAGCGGATTCTCAACGTCGGCACGGGGCAAGCGGCCACGCTGGTCGATGGCCCGACCTTGATGGACATCTATGGCTTGTACTGAGAACCGTTCAATCGGTTTGCAACCAGACGGCGGGAGGCGAGATGAAGAAAATCCTGATCGGAGTCGTTGCCTCAATTGGGATGGTTTGGCAAACGGCTGCGCTTGCAGCCGAGCTTGAGCCGGTCATCACCCCCAATCGCGTCACAGCGCCGCCGGCGTACGGAAAAGCCACAGAACGGGTTGTTACTCCCGACATCGTAACCTCTCCGCCGGCTTTCTCCACCTTTACGCGTAAATATTACAACTGGACTGGCGCCTATGCCGGTGCTGACGTCGGGCTCAATTTTGGACACTTCGACTGGTCCTACGTTCCGGGTGGGCTTAGCGGGAATCCCGGCGCCTTTGGTGGTCTCCTCAGCGCTACCGTAGGCTACAACCTGCAGACCGGGGACCCGATCGTGCTGGGAGTAGAAGCAGATCTGGGGTGGTCCGGGCTGAGTAAGAAAATCCCGCTCGCGGACTGTGCGTCGGTTTGTGAGTTCAAGAACCCCTGGATCGCGACCACGCGGCTGCGCGGCGGCTATGCTTTCGACTGGATCTTTCCCTACCTGACCGCAGGTGCAGCATTCGGTGAGGTTGTCGGGAATAACGTCGGGGCGCCTTTCGGCAGGGCATTGGCCGACAATCTTGGATGGACCGTTGGGGCCGGCGTGGAGTTCGTAATTGTCGGGCCATGGCGTGCCAAGGTCGAATATCTACACGTAAACCTTGGGGGCATTACCTGTGTTACCAACTGCACGGGCGCTCTCATGAACCCCGTCCACGTTAATTTCACCACGGATATCATCCGCGCGGGATTCGATTACAGAATCTGGGATTGAGCAGGATTCCGCGCGCTTGCAACAGTCGTATGCCTGACCTGAGCAGCTTCGATCCGCGATAGGGGGGCGGGTTTAAAAGCCCGCCCCCCCAGCTGCGCATCAGCGTTGCGGATTTCAGTTCTTCACGAAACGGCGGAGATTCCTCTTGTCTGTGTACCCGCCGTAGACATTCCCTTGAGCATCGACTCCCACACCCTCGGGCGTACCGATTTCCTCGGAAGGGGCCGGAATGAAGGCGGTGACCTTGCCGTCGGAAACGTTGCCGATTCTGATGCCTTGCTTGAATCCCTTATTGTTCTGTTCGGTCGATTGGCTGTCGGCGACGTAGATCATTCCATTCTTGTCGATTGCAACCGCGCTTGGCCGGCCAAACTGCTTCCATTCGGCGATGAATTTGCCGTCCGGATCGAAAATCTGAATTCGATTATTCGACCGGTCGGCGACGTAAACACGTCCGGCGGAATCGAGCGCGATCCCGTGCGGGGTGTCGAACTCACCTTGCGCCTTGCCGTGCTTTCCCCAGGTCTTGATGAAGGTCCCAGCTTTCGAGAATTTGGCAATGCGGTCGTTGCTCTGACCGCCGTGGCCGTCGGTTATGAAGATGTCGCCGTTGGGGGCGACCGCGATATCGGTCGGCTGATCAAGCCATCCCGGTTGGTCTCCGGGCATTCCTGCCTTGCCGAGCGTGATCAGGACCTTGCCGTCCGGGCTGAACTTGACGGCCACATCACCCTTCCCGTTCTTCGCCCTTGCGTCGGTTGCCCAGATACTGCCATCCGGATCGATACCGAGGCCGTGCGGGAAATTGAACATGCCGGCCCCGATGCTCGCCACGACATTGCCGGAGGGATCGAACTTCAGAATTGGGGCGACATTGGAATTCGCGCAGCTGGTGCCGCCGCAACGTTCGAAAGCCCATAGGCTCTTGCCGTCACGATCGGCCACGACCTTGATGACTTGGCCAAATTTTCGGCCGTCGGGAAGCTTGGCCCAGTTTGCATCGAGCCGGTAAGGGTTGGGCGCCGAATTAGGATCCGGCGATTGGGTCAAGGCCCGCTCTCCCGACATTGCGATCGCCGCGATAACGGCAAATCCGAACGCGTATCTGAAATAGTCCGAACGTCTCATTGCAGTCCTCCCTTGGACTTGGCTTGCATAATCCGGCAACTCGATTGCCGGGGCGCGGCCGCCGATTCTACTTCTTCACGAAACGGCGGAAATTTTGCGTACCGGTGTACCCGGCATAGACGTTCCCGGCATCATCAGCGGCGACGCCTTCGAGGGCGCCGAGCTCAACGGTTTCCGGGATGAACGCCGTGACCTTGCCGTCCTTGGCGCTGCCGATCCTGATCCCTTGCTGAAAGGGCGGATTGACTTTCCCGTCTGATTGCGAATCGGCCACATAGATGGTGTCATTCTTGTCGATGAACAGGCCGCTTGGCCTGCCGAACTGCCTCCACTCGGCAAGGAATTTTCCATCCTGATCGAAGATCTGAAGGCGACTGTTGCCGCGGTCGGCGACGAAGAGCCGTCCGGCGCTGTCGAGAGCCAGTCGGTGTGGGATGTTGAATTGCCCCGGCCCCGAGCCCTGCCCGCCCCAGGCCTTGATAAACTTGCCGTCCTTCGAGAATTTCACAATGCGTGCGTTCGTCGTTTCACCGTGGCCGTCCGCGACGAAAATATTGCCGTTCGGCGCGACGAGCACGGCGGATGGCGAATTGAAGGTATCCGGACCGTCGCTGGCAATCCCCGGTCTGCCGAGGGTCATGAGCACTTTTCCCTCCGGATTGAGCTTCATGACGGTGTGGCCTTTTCCTTTCGCGCCCCGGCCATCGGTCACCCATAGATTTCCGTCTGGGTCCACGAACAGGCCGTGCGGCCAGACGAACATCCCCGTGCCGATCGCCGCTATAAGTTTGCCGCTCGCGTCGAACTCCTGAAGGGGAGCGATCTTCGAGTTCGTGCATTCCCTCGCGCCGCAGCGGTCGAATACCCAGACGCTTTTGCCGTCGGGATTGATGCCAATGCTGATTGCCATGCCCCATCCGCGGCCCAATGGCAATTTTGCCCAGCCGTCGTCGAGGCGATAGGGATTCGGCGCTGCGTTGGGGTTGGCGGTCTGGGCACCCGTTCGATTCGCCGCCAGCGCCAGCAACGCGACAGCAGCGATTCCCAGCACAAACGTTGGGTGAAGAGAGTTCCTCATCTTGCTGCTCCCAAAAGATACGACCCTGGCGGCCATTTGATTATGGCAGGTTAAGACGGCAGTTTCGCTCATTGCTTGACGTATTTCATCACCCGGCGCGGACCGACCTCCGCGCCGTAGATGTTGCCCATGGCGTCGGCCGCAACTCCTTCAGCCGCGCTTGTTCCTCTAATCTTCTCTACCGGATCGGGAATAAGAGCCGTGACTACGCCGTCGCTGATGCGGCCGACGCGGATGCCCCGTTTCCAGCCATCGTGATTCTTGGCTACGGATTCCGATTCCGAATCGGCCACGTAAATAATGTCGTTTCTGTCGATGAATACGCCGCTCGGCCTGCTGAACTGGAACCATTGGTCGATATAGTTGCCGTCCTGATCGAAGATTTCGATGCGATTGTTCTGACGGTCACCGAGGAACAGCCGGCCGCGCGAATCCATGGCGATCGCGTGTGGAATGTCAATCTCGCCGTGCCCGCTGCCCTTCTTTCCCCAGGTCTTGATAAAAGTGCCGTCCTTCGCAAACTTCACGATGCGCGCATTGGTGTTCCCGCCGTGCCCGTCGGCAACGAAAATGTCGCCATTCGGCGCAGTCACCACCGCCGAGGGAGCGTTGAATTCATCGGGTCCATCACCTGCCGTTCCTGCTTTGCCAAGCCGCAGCAGCACTCGCCCGTCCGGGCTGAACTTGATCACCTGATGCCCTTTTCCGTTCCTTCCCATTCCGTCGGTCACCCACACGTTGCCGTCGCGGTCGACATGAAGTCCGTGGGGGAACACGAAGAGCCCCGCGCCAAAGCTCTTCAGAAGCTTGCCCGTGGAATCAAACTTAAGGATGGGGTCAAGATTTGAACCGTCGCAGGCGAATGGAATCCCCGGTTTCATGCCCCCTGGCAATGCGGCTTCGCCGCAGCGATCCGCAACCCATACGCTCCTGCCGTCTGGATCGATACCGATTGCGCTGGTCGCGCCCCAGATTCGGCCCTGCGGCAGCTGCGCCCAATTCTCAATCGAACGGTATGGGTTGGGGAGCGAATTCGTCGGCGCAACGGATTGGCCAGATGCTGCCCCTGAGGAGATCGCGATCACCGCAATTATGGCAAGTGTCGACGCGCGACAGGGCATGGTTTTCCTCCCGAATTGTCTTTTCACGCTGTAACGTGCGCCTGTTCGTCCGGCTGCGCAACGGGGGGTTTTAATATCGACCTCGGTTCGGCTTCACCACAATTTCGCGTATTCTCACGGGTCAAGGATAGCCGCGCAGGACGAGCTTGTCGTCGCTGACCTCCCAGCGCTCCATGCGATTGAGGAAACTCATGCCGAGGAGATTGGTGCGCAGGTGCCCCGGCTGTGCGATCAGCGCCGGAACGGCGTGCTCCACGATTCCGCCGACTGCAATATTGTCGATCGTCACCGGCGCCGCGCGCGCGCGTCCGTTCGCGGTGTCGATCGGCACCGTATAGGCGAGCACTTCCATGGGCAGTCCCGCAGCTCTAGCTGCTTCCTGGGTCAGAACGACGGAGTTGGCGCCGGTATCAAGGACCATGGCTACTCGGGCACCGTTGATTTGCGCGCTCAGAGGGAAACCACCGGCAGTGGCCCGCGCGATCTCGACTGTCGGTGCGTGAGCCGCGGCGCGCTCGGGCAGGAATCCGGCCACCCCGCGATAGGCGGCCGCATGCAGATCGAAGCGATAGCTATAGCCCAGCGCAAGGAGGAGCGCGGCCACGGCCCAGATCAGCCCTCGCTCGACTACGCGCGAGAACTGTTCGCGCATCAGCGTCAGCGCGAACGCAGCAAGGCAGACGGCAAGGCCGCTCGTCACTGTGAGCCAAGAGAAACCGATCCGGCCAGGCCGCGCCGCGTCCGGACGGACAATCAGGACGAGCAGCATCAGGCCCAGAAGAGCAAGGAGGGTCCAGAGAAGGCGGCGCACGCGATGCCTCACATTCCTAATCGAAAGAGTCGCATCCGCCAGTCGAGCCTCGGCTTCTGTCTCTGCGAGAGCGTTTCGCCTGGCGACGGAAAACATGGCTGAGTTGGCGGGGTTGGATCGGACAGTGGGGCGAGCGCGGTCATGACGCGCTCTGGCGGGAGCGTGACGATGACTTCGGTGCCGATACGAAGCTTCGATTTGAGCGAAAATGTTCCGCCATGAAGGTCGACAAGGCCTTTCGCGATCGGCAGGCCAAGTCCGGCTCCCTGCTCAGCCGATTTGATGGAATTCGAACCCTGACCGAACGAGGCGAGCACGATCGGAATTTCGTCTTCCGGAATGCCGGGTCCGGTGTCATTGACGCTGAGATATTGTCCCCCCGATGTGGTCCAACCGACCTTGAGCCAGATCTCGCCGCCCGGCGGCGTGAATTTGATGGCGTTGCCAAGAAGGTTGAGGCAGATCTGGCGGATTGCCCGCTCGTCGGCCCAGAGCCGCGGCATGTCCCGCTCGAACGCCTCGTGGATGACGAGGCGTCGGCTCTTGGCCCGCATCTGCAAAAGGCGGCTGCACTCTCCTACCACGGCAACCAGCAAGACAGGCTCCTCATTGAGCTCGTAGCGCCCCGCCTCGATGCGAGAGAGATCCAAAATCTCGTTGATGAGACCGAGGAGGTGTACGCCCGAGAGGTGGATATCATTGGCGTAATCCTTGTAAGCCGCCACACTGTGTGGACCGAAGATTTCGGTTTTCATAACCTCTGAGAAACCAAGGATTGCGTTCAGCGGCGTTCGCAATTCATGGCTCATTTGGGCGAGAAAACGCGACTTCGCGACATTGGCTGCCTCTGCACGACGGCGCGCCTCATCGGAGATTGCTTTGGCCGCTTCGAGTTCGCCGATGAGGGCATCCTTCTCGGCTCGCGCTTCGAGGGTTGCGAGTGTCGTCGAATAGAGCCGGTGGGCGAGAAGCAGGAAATAACCCTCGGCGGTCAGCGCCATGAGGGCGAGAATATATTGTTGGAGGGTGCCTTTGACGGCAAATTCGAGTGCAACGGCCGCGGTGACCGGCATGGTGACGGCAAACATTGCGATAGGCACGCTTGAGGCCAGCATGCTCGAAACCGCCACAACGAGCAGCATGACGAAGAGCATGAACGTGCCTGAACCCTCGTCCGCGCCGATTGGATAGATCAGGATAAACGTCCAGGCGATGCCGAAGAAAAGGTCGAGTACGATGAAGCGCAGTCGCCACAGGCGGACGTTCAAATCGCGTTGATTTTCGGCGAGAAACTGCCGGCACGTGACGACGATTATGCCGTGGATGACCAACACCGCGCTGGTCCACACCGCCGCATTGATGGCTCCGGTCCACAGACTCGACAACAGACCGACGGTCGCCACCAGAAGCACGATAACCAGCGCGGCCGACACCCGATTCTGGGCAAACACCCGCAGGAGTTCGTAATCGAATGCGGGCCGTGTTCCGGTCGCTGAGATCAGGCGGTCGCGCGCCTCGCGAACCTGCTGCGCCGTATGGCGGCGGTGCCGGGCAGAGAACGGCGGGGGCGGCGCGATGCCGTCAGGTTCGGTCCTTGCGCCCATGAGTTGTTAAATTTCGCTGGCGGCAATTCGTGCAAAGTCCCTCAAAATCGTTAAAACCAACCTTAAGGGGCCGCTAAGAACCCCGGTTAACGAAGTGCTGCGGCATTTCCCCGAGCGGTGTGTCAGACCAGCAGGGCAGGGTGGATCCTGCCGGGGTGCGGGGTGCAATTGATGGGTTTAATGAAGCTTTACAATGAGGCAGCGCATGAAAGCCGTCAGGCCTGACCTGCCGAGGGAAGGCGCCAGCCTGCGGCACTGGCACGCCGAAGTCTCGGCGCGACCGAGCACGATGGCCTGACGATGCGGATTACCATCGTTGGCTCGGGCGATGCATTCGGCTCCGGCGGCCGGTTCAATAGTTGCTTCTGGATCGAGACCGCGAAGGCGATATTGCTGGTCGATTGCGGCGCGTCCTCGCCGGTCGCCCTTAAGCAAAGCGGGCTCGACTTTGATCGCGTCGATGCCGTCGTCCTGTCGCATCTCCACGGCGACCATTTCGGCGGACTGCCGTTTCTTTTGCTGGATGCGCAACTCGTGAGCAAGCGCGAGCGCCCGCTGGTCATCTCCGGCCCGCCGGGAACGCAGGCGCGACTCGAAGCCGCGCTCGAAGTATTTTTCCCGCGCGCAACCACGAACAGGTGGCGATTTCCGCTCGAGTTTACGGAGATTGCACCCGGCTATCCCGCCCAGATTCTGGGCCACTCGGTAACGACCGCGGAGGTCGTGCATCAGTCGGGCGCGCCATCCACCGCGCTGCGAATTTCGGATGGCCGCAAGCAGTTTGCTTATTCGGGCGATACCGAGTGGACGGGGGCGCTTGTGCCGATTGCCCATGGCGCCGACCTGTTCCTGCTCGAATGCTCAGGCTATGCGGGGCGGGTTTCGGGCCACCTGACCTGGGACGTTCTCAAGGGCCGGCTTGCCGATCTGGCCGCGCACCGCATCATGATCACGCACATGAGCGAGGCAATGCTCGCGCATCGGGACGAGCTTGAAAGCGCCGGACTGCTGGTAGCCAAAGACGGCGCAGTGATCGAGCTGTAAAGGCGCTCACCGATCGAGCCTCGCGATGAGGCTCGACGTATCCCAGCGCCGGCCGCCCATCTTTTGCACTTCGGAATAGAACTGGTCCACAAGTGCGGTAACCGGCAGGTTGGCGCCATTGCGGCGCGCCTCTCCCAGGCAGATCGCCATGTCCTTGCGCATCCAATCGACGGCGAATCCGAAGTCGAACTTGCCTTCGTTCATGGTCTTGTACCGGTTTTCCATTTGCCATGATTGCGCGGCGCCCTTGGAAATCGTCTGGATCACGGCCTCGATGTCGAGACCGGCTTTTTTCGCGAAATGAATCCCTTCCGCCAAGCCCTCGACCAGCCCGGCGATGCAGATCTGGTTGACCATCTTCGTGAGCTGACCGCTGCCGGACGGGCCGATGAGGTTGCACATCCGCGCATAGGCAGCAATCACCCGCTCGGCGCGCGCGTAGGGCTTGGATTCGCCGCCGCACATGACAGTGAGCACCCCGTTTTCGGCGCCGGCTTGGCCGCCGGAAACCGGAGCATCGATGAAATCAAATCCGCGCTTTTTGGCTTCAGCGAAAAGCTCGCGCGCGATCTCGGCGGATGCCGTCGTGTGATCGATGAACGCTGCGCCCTTTTGCATGCCGATGAAGGCCCCGTCTTCGCCGAGGGTCACCGCCCGCAGATCGTCGTCGTTGCCTACGCAGGCCATCACGAAATCCTGCCCTGCCGCAGCTTCCTTGGGAGTTGCGGCGCGGCGGCCGCCGAAGCGGGCGATCCAGGATTCGGCCTTCGCGGGGGTGCGGTTGTACACGGTGACGTCATGGCCGCCTTTGGATTTGAGATGTCCGGCCATGGGATAGCCCATCACGCCGAGACCGAGAAAAGCTACCTTTGCCACGATTTCCTCCCCCAGTGTCCCGGTCCCGACGCTTGTATTCCCTTGCAGCACGCGCTTTTACAAGCGTCGGAACCAAAGGGACACTGGCAACTCATTGGTTCTAGTGTGGCTTTGGATTTGACGTTCCTACGAAGGACTCGCGGCGAGGCTGGTAGGAACGTCGAATCCGCCACACTAGCCGCTGCCGCGGACCGGTCCGATCGTTATATGACGGCTGATTGCGACGGCGTACCGGTTCCGTCAACCGCCCCAAGCAGCTGGCGTTCGGCGCCCGGGATCGCTTCGATTTGGCGCGGGTAGATTGATGGCACCGACGAAACAGCAGATTCTCGACACGCTTGCGAAAGTGCCGAGCCCCGATGGGGCCCCGTTGACGGCAGCGGAGGTGCTCTCGGATATCGTGGTCAGCGAGGGGAAAGTGTTCTTTTCGCTCACCGTCGATGCGAGCGCAGTGCCGCGCTGGGAGGCGGTACGCAAGCGAGCCGAGGAAGCCGTGCGCGCGGTGCCTGGCGTGCAATCGGCACTGGTCGCCTTGACCGCTGAGCGCAAGCCAGGGTCCGCGGCGGCAGGGCCGATGACCCGCCCGATGCCGCCGCGCGGCGGCGCTGCGACAGCTCGCGTGGCGCCCCGCGGCGAAACCGCGGCAGGCGTACCCGGAGTGGGGGCCATCATCGCGGTTGCTTCCGGCAAAGGCGGGGTTGGGAAATCAACCACGGCGGTCAATCTGGCGCTGGGATTGCGCGATCTGGGCCTCAAAGTCGGAATCCTTGATGCCGACATCTACGGCCCCTCGATGCCAAAACTGCTTGCCATCAAGGAACGGCCGCAGATGCTCGGCGGGACAAGGCTCAAGCCGATCTCGCGCTATGGGCTCGCCGTCATGTCCATCGGCTTCCTCGTGGACGAGGAAACGCCGATGATCTGGCGCGGACCCATGGTGATCTCCGCGCTCACGCAGATGCTGCGGGAAGTGGAATGGGGTACGCTCGATGTGATGGTGGTCGATATGCCGCCTGGTACCGGGGATGCGCAGCTCACCATGGCTCAGCAGGTGCCGCTCAAAGGTGCTGTAATCGTGTCAACCCCGCAGGACCTCGCGCTCATCGACGCCCGCCGCGGCATCGCCATGTTCCGCCGCGTCAACGTGCCGGTGCTCGGGCTTGTCGAGAACATGAGCTATTTCCAATGCCCGCAGTGCGGGACCCGTTCGGATATTTTCGGCCATGGCGGCGCGCGTCACGAAGCCGAGCGGCTGGGGGTTCCGTTCCTGGGCGAAGTCCCCTTGCACATCGATATTCGCGAGAAATCCGACGCCGGGTCGCCGGTGGTGGCGACAGAGCCCGACGGCGCCCATGCTGCAATCTATCGCGACATTGCCGCCAAGGTGCGCGAGCAGCTCACGGGCGCTCCCGTTCGCCCGGCGCCGCGGATCGTGATCGAGGCATAACTCAACTCGAGGCCGCTGCTGCTGCGCCACTGACGTCGAACATTCGACGGCTGAGTGCGATATTGATCGCGTAGCCGCCGAACAGGTCCGCCACTGTGACGAAGATCAGGAGGATGGCGGCCTCCCATCGCGGCTCGGTGCCGAGAAGATTGGGTTTGCCGAACACCACAACCAGCACGATGACGAGCGGCAGCAGCGAGGCCATTCCGTCGATGACGCCGATGAAGCGGCTCCCCGCACTCGGCAGAGCGAAGGGGATCGAGATGAGCTGGTAGGTGAGATAGGCCCATACCAGCCAGGCCATGTTGAATCCCAGGCGATCAGCGGTGAACCAGCCGAGCCGCCCCTCCAGGGAACCCAATAGATGCTCCCCCGCGAATCCAAAAAAATAGACCTCCCACAGCGCAAGCAGCAACGCGAAAACTATGCTCAATCCGCTGATCGACAGATACCTTCTGCGCGTCATTGATCGCCTCCGAACGACTAATCCTCGGCCCACATCCGGATCAGGTTCGCCAGCGACTTCGAGACGAGGTCAAACTCGGCCGACTTGCCGTTGCGGGCGAACATTTCGCGACGTGCGGTGTCGAGATCAAATAATAGCTCGCGGCGCGCCGGATCGCGAATGAAGCTGCGCACCCAGCCGATGGCGGCAACCCGCACGCCCTGCCTGACATCTGCCACCCGGTGCAACGTAGTCGCAGGATAGGCGACAAGAGAGCCGGAGGCGAGCTTGATCGCATCCTCTCCTGCCGCAGTTTCGATCACCAGTTCGCCGCCATCGTAACTGTCCGGTTCCGACAAGAAAAGCGTGAATGCGACGTCCGTGCGCATGCCATTCATGAGTGGGTCATCGACGTGGCTGCCGTAGTGCATGGACGGTTCGTAGCGCGAGAACAGGAGCGGAGACAGCGTTTTCGGTCGCGCGGCCAGGCGAAACAGGTCGTTTTCGATGACGCGGGCTGCAATGAGCTTGCGAACCGTCTCGAGCGATCGATCGCCGCCTGCGGCCTGACGGTTGTGCTTGACGGTGCGGGCCGCAAAGCCTGCAGTTTCGCGACCGTCGATGAACTGCGCCCGTTCAAGCGCAGCGCAGACGGTGTTTACTTCTTGGGCCGAAAGGACATTGCCGATCACGATTTGCATGCTTTCCGCCTCGGCTTTATTCCTCTCACGATATGATGTATGGGCTCGCGCAACCACAGGAATGCGCTTAGTTTGATACGGCGGTGCGAACCGAGCTTTGAATTATTCCAAGGAGAGCGGATGAAATCGAAACAAAAGATCTGGCTCGGAGTCGGCGCGTTCGTCGTGGTCGGCGCAGGCGCGGTGGGCGCGAGCGGTCCGCTGTCTGCCGAAACGCCGCCTCGCATGCGCTTTTTTGTGGGCCTTGCTGCGGATGCCGCAATGCAGCGTGCGCCTTCCGGCCGCATTATGCTCGCCCAGCATGCCGATCACAGCAAGGAAGCCGGGGAAGGCGGCGAGCAGAAGGGGATCGAGAATCTGCCGCCGGACCTTGCATTCGCAGTAAGGATCGCGCTGGTGCGCGGTCATCTTCTGGTCGGCGATCAGCTTATCAAGCAACGTGAATGGAATGCCGCACTCCCGCATTTCCTGCATCCGACCGAGGAACTCTATCCCGATATCAAGGATCATCTCGCGGAATACAACGTACCCCAATTCGACGCCGTGCTGGTGGCGCTCGCCGATCTCGTCAAGGCACGCAAGGGCGGCGATGCCTATGTGCGGGCGCGAAAGCAGGTCGGCGATGCCCTGGCCGCTGCCGATGCCGGGTTGCAGGCAAAACACGGTGACGATTGGTCCTCATTTGTGACGGAGGCGGGCGTTGAGACAATCAAGGCCGCGGCAGAGGAGTACGGCGAGGCTGTCAGTGGCGGGCGGATCGTCAAACCGGTCGAGTATCAGGACGCCCGCGGCTTCATCTGGGAAGCGGACCGCATGATTGCAAACGTCGCACCGAGCCTGCAGAAAAAGGACCCGGCGGCACTCAAGGAAGTACGCACGCGGGTGGCGGACATCAAGAAGGTGTTTCCGACTGCCGTGCCGCCGAGGGTCCCCGTCAAGGATCAGGCAGCGTTGCTCGCGATGATTTCGCAACTCGAATTGACGGCAGTGAAGCTGATGTGAGCGACCGGGCTATGGGATCGACCATGGGACGATTTCTCATTGCTGCGTTCCTGGCTGGAGGCTTGATTGGTTCGATCCTGGCAGTGCGCGCCCATCCGGCTCATGGTGCTTCCGTCGCAGCGGGGCGCGACAGCGCTATTGCCGGCGATGATTTGACGCGGATCAAGGCATCCTTTCGGCGTCCGGCCACGGTGCCGTTCCCAACTGATAATCCTTATTCAGATGCCAAGCGGGCGCTGGGCGAGGCGCTGTTCCATGACAAGCGTCTCTCAGTCGATAACAGCCGTTCATGTGCAAGCTGCCACGACCGCGCCAAAGGTTTCGCTGACGGCAAGACGCAAGGGTCTGGCGTGCCGGGCCGGCCGCTCAAGCGCCACACCCCAACCTTATGGAACCTCGCCTGGGCCGGCCCGGTCTTCTGGGACGGGCGCGCGCACAGCCTGGAAGAACAGGTGGCAGGGCCAATCGAGTCGCCCGATGAGATGGCGCAGCCGATGGCGTCGGTCATTTCCCGCCTCGATACCGATCCGGCGATGAGGCGGGCCTTTGCCGAAGCCTTCCCGCGGGAGCCCAAGGTCAATGCCGGAAATCTTGCGAAGGCGATCGCTACGTTTGAGCGCACCTTCGTGTCACCGGAGAGCCGCTTCGACCGCTGGGTTGATGGAGATGATAGCGCATTGAGCGATCGCGAGGTCGCCGGCTTTAGGCTGTTCACCGGCAAAGCCGGATGTGCGAACTGCCATGGCGGCTTCGCATTCACGGACTACGCGTTCCACGATACCGGGCTCTCCGGCGATGACCGCGGGCGGGGAGCCGTCCTGCAGCTCCCGGTTGCCGATCACGCTTTCAAGACGCCGGGGCTGCGCGAGATCGGCCGCTCGGCTCCCTATATGCACGATGGCTCGCTTGCAACTCTCGAAGCTGTGCTCGACCATTATCAATCGGGCGTCGTCGAGCGTTCGACGCTGTCGAAGGATTTGCCGCGCCGTCTCGTGCTCAATGAGAAAGAGCGAACCGATCTGATCGCCTTCTTGAAGACGCTCACCAGCGAGGACGAGCCCTCGCTTCCATCGAAGATCATCGTCGGCAAGAGCGGTCCTGCCGGAGCGGCGGTCCGGGTGAGCACCGTGTCACAGGACGAAAAGCAATTTCATCCGGGACACATCGCGCTCAAGCGCGGTGAACGGCTCTGGATCGTCAACAATGATACCAGGACCCACAACGTCCGCATCTTCGACCCCAAGCTCGACTTCGATTCGGGTGCGCAGGAGCCTGGCGAGACCGTGCAGATCACGTTTCCGAAGACAGGATCGTTCCTGGTATTCTGCGGCATCCACCCAAAAATGGAGCTTTACGTCGACGTGAAGCGTTGAGGCGTGCCAGAGGCGACGCCTCGGTGTGCTGGGAAAAAAGCAAGATAGCCTTCCTCCTCAGGATGGAATTGAACGATCAGCGAGTATGCGCGTGTTTTGGACATAGAGCCCCGCAGCGACTAGCCCCCAGTAACGCTCATGTGCCGGGCAAGGGCAGGGCGCTGATGGCGGCGGTCGATGATGAAATCGTGACCCTTGGGTTTGCGGGAGATCGCTTCATCAATGGCGGCGTCGAGCAGCGCGTTGCCCTCCGAGGCGCGCAACGGTGCGCGCAGGTCAGCAGCATCTTCCTGCCCGAGGCACATGTAGAGCGTCCCGGTGCAGGTGATCCGCACGCGATTGCAGGACTCGCAGAAATTGTGCGTGAGCGGCGTGATGAAGCCCAGGCGCCCGCCGGTCTCGGCAACCTTGACGTAGCGGGCCGGCCCTCCGGTGCGGTAGTCGATCTCGTCGAGACTGAACCGCTCCGCCAGGCGTGCTCGCACAATCGACAGAGGAAGGTACTGGTCGAGCCTACCCTCGCCGACGTCGCCGAGCGGCATCACCTCGATGAGCGTGATTTCCATGCCGCGACCGTGCGCCCATTGCACGAGATCGCCCAATTCATCCTCGTTGACCCCCTTAAGCGCTACGGCGTTGACCTTGACGCGCAGCCCCGCCGCTTGCGCGGCATCGATCCCGGCAAGCACCTTGTCGATCTCGCCCCAGCGGGTGATCGTGCGGAACTTGTCCGGATCGAGCGTATCGAGAGAGACATTGACGCGCTTGACGCCATAGCCGGCGAGCTGGGCGGCATATTTGGACAGCTGTGACCCGTTTGTCGTCAGTGTGAGCTCGTCGAGGTGTCCAATCGATAGGTGCCGCGAGAGCGAGGCAAAAAGGGTCATGATCCCGCGCCGAACCAGGGGCTCGCCTCCAGTCAGCCGCAGCTTGCGCACGCCCTTGGCAACGAAGGCACTGCACAGCCGATCGAGCTCTTCGAGGCTCAGCAGATCGGCCTTGGGCAGAAACGTCATGTGTTCCGACATGCAATAGACGCAGCGGAAATCACACCGATCCGTCACCGAGACGCGCAAATACGTGATTGCACGCGCAAACGGATCCACCAGCATGCGGGCTGGAGCATTCCGAGCTCCATGAGGCGATCGTAGTTCTATTTCGTCCATCGTCCTCTACCGGGCGTGCGGGTGCTAACGGCGACGGGCCGCTCGTCATTCTATGTAGGAATTTTGAACGAAGCGAGCCAGGGCGTAAAGCCATTTGCGGCGGCAAGGCCGCGGCCCGCCGATTCACTATGTTTCGGATCTTTCGGATAACTGGCTTAGCGAGGCGGGTCTGGCCAGGGATATCCGCTGGACGCGGGAGCCGATGTGTCCGCCGCCGCCGTCGAGCCGCGGGGCACCGACGAGGCCGCCGTCGTTTTCTTGGCCCTCTTGGGGGTCGACTTCTGCTTTGCCGGCGCTTTGACCAGCTGAAGCTCGGCGTAAACCGGGTTGGGCTGCAGCCGCGGCCCACTGGCGCCAGTATCCGACCGGACCTGGACGCTCTGCGGCTGGTACCCGTTGAGCGCGAATGAGATCGCCGTTTCGGCGCCTGCCGGCACTGTAAGCTCACATGGCGTTTTGCAGCTCTGTCCCTGCGTAGTCTGGGCATCCGCCCCCGGCGGCTCGGACTCGACCCGCAAAACCTCGGTCGTCGGCGACGATTTCAGGAAATCGAGGCTTGGCATCGACATTGAGCATGCGGCCAGGACGATACCGCATGCCAGAACGGCAATGACTCGGCTCATGCTGATCCCCCTTCGGCGGCATGGGGCCGCCTCACCCCGGTTCGACCATACGACCCCCGGGGACAGGACGCAACCGAGCTCCATAGCCCGGTGCAGAAGCTCTAGCTAACAACTTGTCAAGTAACGTGAATTCGTCCTCGTCCCGTTCTATGGAATTGGCCCGCCTGCTCCCGTAATAGGTCGAAAACCGCTCCCGGAAGCTCCGAAAATGCCTCCACGACGCGGTCGGGATCAAGTTGCGCAACTGGAGTTTCGCTGTAGCCGAACTCCACAACAACAATCGGAACGCCTGCCGCCCGCGCGGTCGCAACATCGGTGAACGAGTCTCCCACCATGACGGCGTGCCTCGGATCGCCGCCCGCGCGTTCAATCGTGCCGAGCAGAATTGCGGGATTGGGTTTCGGGACACGGAATGTGTCAGCGCCGCAGATAGCGGAAAAACGATCCGAGAGCCCAAGAATCCGGAGCAGCTTCACCGCGAGCCATTCAAGCTTGTTGGTGCAAACCGCAAGGCGGCAGCCTGCAGCTTTTAGTTCATCGAGCGCGGCTTTGATCCCGGGAAACGGGCGGGAGGCGTCGGCGATATGGGCCGCGTAATGTTCGATGAACTCCTGCACGAGCTGCTCCGCCTCGCTCGCCGGAAGGGTGCGCCCCGCGGTATTGAGGCCGCGTTCTATCATCTTGCGGGCGCCACCTCCGACCATATTGCGTGCGCTCCCGTAATCGACTTGCGGTAAGCCTTCGCGGGCGAAAATCGTGTTGAGCGTCCTAAGGAGGTCGGGAGCGGTATCGATGAGCGTCCCATCGAGGTCGAATACGACGACCGGAACGTGTGCGGGCTGGGCGCCGACTGACATGGTTCGATAGGCGAATCGCGTGGCGGCTGGGAATCCTGAGGCCACCCTGCCCCGGAACCGTGCTCCATGGAAGGGGAGGGCGTCCCTATCTGCGCGGCACCCCCAAGCAATCGGCTGGACTGCGCTGTGGCCGCAGAGAAGCGACTATGCGCAATCGATGCACGGCGCTAGACAGGCGAAGCGGCCTTCCTGGGGACGAGCAATTTCTGCTGATCATGATGGATATCGAAGCCCAGAAACGTGCCGCCGCTGCCCGCGCGCTCGAATTTGTCGGTTCGGGCATGCGGCTTGGCCTCGGCTCGGGCACGACAGCACGGCATTTTGTCGAACTTCTGGCCGAGCGCGTGCGCGCTGGCCTTGATGTGCTCGCGGTACCAACCTCGGAGACCACCCGCAGCGATGCGGAGCGACTTGGGATTGCGCTGAGCAGCCTCGACGAGACTCCGCAACTTGACCTCACCGTTGACGGCGCCGACGAGATTGGCCCCGATCTCGCGCTGATCAAAGGCGGCGGAGGAGCGCTCTTGCGGGAAAAAATCGTGGCTTCGGCTTCCACGCGCATGATCGTTATCGCCGATAGCAGCAAATGCGTTCCTGTGCTCGGCCGTTTCCCATTGCCCATAGAGATCGTGCCCTTCGGGCTTGCCGTAATTCGGCGCAAGGTTGAAGCGGCCTGTGCCGCCGCCGGATCGGCCGGTCCGGCTTTGCTGCGGCGAGACAGGATTGGCCACGCTTTCGTCACGGATGGCGGGCACTGGATTCTCGACGCGGCGCTGGGGAAGATTTCCGATCCACAGGGCTTGGCCGCCCGGTTGCAAGCGATTGCCGGGGTCGTTGAGCACGGGCTTTTCATCGGGATGGCGCAAACCGCCGTCGTTGCGGGGGAAAGCGGCGTGCGTGTGCTCGGGCGCCCCTGATCGGACCAGGAGGGATCATGCCATGACCATCAGCATGCCAAAGCTATTCCGCGCGCCTATTGCAGCGCTGGTGTTTGCGGGCTTCTTCGCGCCGGCCGTAGCGCAGCAGCCCTCCATCAATGCGATACTGCTTGCTCGCGAGATCATCATTGTGAAGGGCGGCAGCAGCCTTTACGAGCCGATGATTGCCGACGTTATCGACAGAGCCAAGGGCGTGCTTCTACAAACCAATCCCATGCTGAGCAAAGACTTGAACGAGGTTGCTGCCAAGGTCAAAAGCGATGCGGCTCCGCGGGTGGGCGAACTCGTGAACGAGGCTGCGAAAATGTATGCCGCGCGATTTACGGAGCGAGAGCTCAAGGATGTGCTCGCCTTCTACAAATCTCCGCTCGGCCAGAAGATCATCACCCAGGAACCTGCGATTCTCGACCAGAGCGTCGCATTCGCGCAGACCTGGGCATCGACATTCTCCGAACAGGTTCTGGCGCAGATGCGGACCGAGATGAAGAAGCGAGGGCACGACCTTTAGGCTTATGCCTGATCAAAATATCGATCTCCTCGTCATTGGAGCAGGCTCCGGCGGCGTCCGCGCCGCGCGCGTCGCGGCGAGCTACGGCGCCCGCGTGATCATTGCGGAGGAATTTCGGGTCGGCGGCACTTGCGTCATCCGCGGCTGTGTTCCGAAAAAGCTCCTGGTCTATGCGGCGCGGTTTGCCGACGATTTCGAAGATGCGGCCGGCTATGGTTGGACCGTGCACAATCCTGTATTCGACTGGGTGACGCTCATCGCCAACAAGGATCGCGAAATTGCACGACTTGAATTGGCCTACACGACCACGCTCGAACGGTTCGGCGTCAACCTCGTCAAGAGCCGCGCGGTCCTGGACGACAATAAATCGGTTCGGCTGCTCGCAACAGGCGAGCAGATCAGACCCCGCTATATTCTGATCGCGACCGGTGCCGCACCTTGGCCGGGTCCGCCCATCCCCGGATTCGAGCACGCCATCTCGTCGAACCAGGCGTTTCATCTGGAACGTTTGCCGAAGCGAATCCTGATTCGAGGCGGGAGTTACATAGCGCTGGAATTTGCCACCATCTTCCACGGCCTTGGGTCGGAGGTGACGGTGGTCTATCGCGGGGAAAACGTTCTTCGCGGCTTCGACGACGACCTGCGCGCCCACTTGCGCGATGAGATGATCAAGCGCGGCATCAAGATCGTCTGCGGCACGACAGTCAAGGAGATTCGGCTCGCCGAAGATACGCTTGTGGCCAGGCTTTCCGATGACGCTTCGCTCGAGGTGGACAAGGTCATGTCGGCGCTCGGCCGCTGGCCCAATGTCGTCGGCCTTGGCCTTGAAAAGGCCGGGGTCGAATTCACGCCTGAGAACGGCATAAAGGTCGACGAGTTTTCGCGTTCGTCAGCGCCGAACATCTACGCAATCGGGGATGTTACCAATCGCATCAATTTGACGCCGGTTGCGATCCGCGACGGCCATGCCTTTGCCGATACGGTTTTCGGCGGGCGTCCTACGCCGGTCGACCATGTCGAGGTGCCCACCGCAGTATTTTCGGAGCCGGAAGTGGGCGCGATCGGGCTGACGGAAGCAGAGGCCCGCGAGCGACTGCCCAAGGTCGATATCTACAAGACGACTTTTCGTCCGATGAAAGCGACTCTCGCCGGACGCGACGTGCGCTCGTTCATCAAGCTCGTGGTGGACGGCACCAGCGGCCGCGTCGTGGGCTGCCATATCGTGGGACCGGATGCGGCTGAGATGATCCAGCTCGTCGGAATCGCCGTGAAGATGAAGGCGACCAAGGCCGATTTCGATGCCGTGATGGCGGTACATCCGACCGCTGCCGAGGAGCTCGTCACGATGCGCGAGAAGGCGATCACGGTGACTCGGCAGGCGGCGGAGTAATATCTGGCATTCGCCGCCTGCCGTCAGGTATAAGCCGCGGAGTACAAAAGGGGCCACGCGCTGGACGGCGCCGGCCGCATTGGAGGGCCGCGTGATGGCCGAGCGTTGGACACCGGAGAGCTGGCGCAGCAAACCCATCCTTCAGTCGCCAGAATACCCCGATCGGCAGGCGCTCGCCGAGGTTGAGAAGCAACTGGCGACTTTCCCGCCGCTGGTTTTCGCCGGCGAAGCACGCAACCTGACAAAGGCGCTCGCCCGGGTCTCGGCCGGAGAGGCTTTCCTGCTCCACGGCGGCGACTGTGCAGAAAGCTTTGCCGAGCACGGTGCCAACAACATTCGCGATTTCTTCCGCGTCTTCCTCCAGATGGCGGTGGTGCTCACCTATGCGGCGGCCTCCCCGGTCGTAAAGGTCGGCCGCATCGCCGGCCAGTTCGCGAAGCCGCGCACCTCGCCGGTGGAAAAGCGCGGCGCCGTCGAACTGCCGGTCTATCGCGGCGACATCATCAACGGCACCGACTTCATCGCCGAAGCCCGCATCCCCGACCCGCGCCGCCAGCTGGAGGCGTATCGGCAATCCGCCGCGACCTTGAACCTGCTGCGCGCCTTCGCGCAGGGCGGCTACGCCAATCTCGGCAACGTGCGCCAATGGATGCTCGGCTTCGTCAAGGACAGCCCGCAGTCGCGCCGCTACGCCGAACTGTCCGACCGTATTTCCGAGACGCTGGGCTTCATGCAGGCGTGCGGACTGGATCTCGAGAGCCATCCGGAACTGCGCACGACCGATTTCTATACCAGCCATGAGGCGCTGCTCTTGGGTTTCGAGCAGGCTTTCACCCGCGAGGATTCGACCCGGCCCGGCAACTGGTATGCCACCACGGGCCACATGCTCTGGATCGGCGACCGCACCCGCCAGCCTGATCATGCACACGTCGAGTACTGCCGCGGAATCAGAAATCCGCTGGGCCTCAAGTGCGGGCCGACCAGCAGGGTCGACGAGTTGCTGCGGCTCATCGATATTCTCAATCCGGAGAACGCGCCGGGGCGCCTGACCCTGATTTGCCGGCTGGGCGCCGAGAAGGCCTGCGACCTGCTGCCGCCCATGATCAGGGCGGTCACCAGAGAGGGGCGCTCGGTCGTGTGGTCGTGCGATCCCATGCATGGAAACACGATCACGTCGACATCCGGTTACAAGACGCGGCCGTTCGATTTGATCCTCAAGGAGGTGCGCACGTTCTTTCAGGTCCACGCCGCCGAAGGTACTTATGCGGGTGGGGTGCACCTGGAGATGACCGGCAAGAACGTAACCGAATGTACCGGCGGCGTACGTCAGATTACCGATGAGGATCTCAACGACCGCTACCATACGGTCTGTGATCCGCGGCTCAATGCCGAGCAGGCAATCGACCTTGCGTTCCTTTTGGCCGACCTGCTTAAGCAGCAGCGGGCCGGCCGGGCGCAGCCGCTCGCGGCAGTTGCCGGGCTTTAAAGGGGATGTCGTAGGGTGGGCAAAGGCGCAGCGCGCTTTAGCGCGTGCGCCGTGCCCACGGGAACGCGCGCAGGTGGGCACGGCGCTCTTTGTACGGGGGCGCGCGGCCTTGGCCGTGGATCGCGCCTTTGCCCACCCTACAAAGTTGCTATGTACCGCTGGCTCAAAGCGACTATCAACTCCTGGGAGGGGCTGCGCCATGCCGTGCGCAGCGAGGCCGCAGTTCGCCAGGAATTGGCGGCGCTCGTGCTGGCAATTCCACTAGCCTTCGTTATCGCGGACTCGTCCTGGGAGCGGCTGCTCCTGATCGGCGCCGTAGGGTTCGTTCTGGTTGTCGAACTGCTCAATACGGCAATTGAAAAACTCGCCGATCGCGTGAGCCGCGAGATCGATCCGCAGATCGGTCGGGTCAAGGACATGGGTTCGGCAGCGGTCGGGATATCCCTTTTGATCGCGGGCGCCATTTGGCTGCTGAGCTTGGCCGAGCGGCTCTGGCTCTGGTGGGGCTGATTGCGGCTGTGCGTCTTTGCGCGGTAAGACCGCATCATGAGCCCGCGCCCAGCCGACCGTCTCGCGATTGCGATCGCGCAGCTTGATCCGATTGTTGGTGACATTGCCGGCAACAGCGACAAAGCGCGCCGCGCTCGCGCGCAGGCTCGCGAGCAAGGCGCTGATCTCGTCGCGTTCTCTGAACTATTCCTGTGCGGCTACCCGCCCGAGGATCTCGTCCTCAAGCCTGCCTTTCAGGCAGCATGCCGCACCGCGATCGAAGATTTGGCCCGGGATACCGCGGACGACGGTCCCGCGATGCTCATCGGCAGCCCGTGGGTCGAGGAGGGGAAGCTCTACAACGCGTATTGTCTTCTCGATCAGGGCGCGATCTCGGCTCTACGTCTCAAGGTGAATTTGCCCAATTACGGCGTATTCGATGAACGGCGCATCTTCGTTTCCGGGCCGCCGCCAGGACCGGTGAGCTTTCGGGCAGTCCGGCTCGGACTCCCGATCTGCGAAGACATCTGGACGGAGTGGGGAGACTACGAGAACGTGGTCGAATGCCTGGCGGAAACCGGGGCTGAACTCCTCATTGTACCGAACGGCTCTCCCTATTCGCGCGGCAAGGGCGACGTTCGTCTCAACGTGGCAGTTGCCCGCGTCACCGAAAGCGATTTGCCGATAGTCTATGTCAATCAGGTCGGCGGACAGGATGAGCTTGTTTTCGACGGCGCCTCATTCGGGCTTCAGCCCGACCGCAGCCTCGCATTTCAGTTTCCGGCGTTTCGCGAGCTGGTGGCCACCGTGCGTTTCGAGCGTTCCGGCAGCGGCTGGCGCTGCATGGATGGCCCGATGGCGAAGCTAGAGGAGGATGCCGACCGGCAGGATTACGTCGCCTGCATGCTGGGACTGCGCGACTATGTCGACAAAAACGGTTTCAAAGGTGTCGTTCTCGGCCTCTCCGGGGGTGTCGACTCCGCGCTCGCGGCAACGCTGGCGGTCGATGCGCTGGGCGCCGCACGCGTGCGCTGCCTGATGCTTCCTTATCGCTTCACCTCGCAGGCCTCCATCGACGATGCAGCTCAGGTCGCCAAGGCGCTTGGGATTCGTTACGACGTGCTGCCGATTGAGGAGGCGGTGCACGGGCTTGAGCGGACCCTTGCGCCGCTGATGCAGGGGACCAGGCGCGACGAAACTGAGGAGAACCTCCAGGCCCGCGCGCGCGGCACGATCCTCATGGCAGTCTCCAACAAATTCGGCCTGATGGTTGTCACGACTGGTAACAAGTCGGAAATGTCCGTGGGTTACGCGACCCTCTATGGCGACATGAACGGCGGCTTCAATCCAATCAAGGATCTATACAAGACGGAAGTCTATCGTCTCGCGCGCCTGCGTAATCTCTGGAAACCGCAGGACGGCTACGGCGGCGACGGGCTGCCGATCCCGGATCATGTGCTGACGCGAGCTCCGAGCGCCGAGTTGCGGGAGAACCAGACCGACCAGGACACGCTCCCGCCTTATGACATTCTCGATCAGATCCTTCAGCGGCTTGTCGAGCGCGAGGAGCCGATCGCGTCCATCGTCGCGGCAGGATTCAACCGGGACATGGTTATTAAGATTGCCCGCATGCTCGATCTCGCCGAGTACAAGCGGCGGCAAGCGGCGCCGGGCGTCAAGGTCACAGCTCGAAATTTCGGCCGCGATCGCCGCTATCCGATCGTCAATCGCTTTCGCGATTCCGCCTTGGCGTTACCTGAGCCGGATCGCTCGCTCGTTCGGGGTGCGAGCCAAGCGGTCAAGAGCGAGGCGTACGATTTGTGATGCTTAATGCTCCGGGAGAAACTTCGGGCCGACCATGCGCACTTTGCGCTTTCCAGGCTCGGTCTCCGCGGGCTTGTCCACGGCGGTCGTGGGCGGGGGCATAGCAGCTGTTGGCCTTGCCGGCGCGTTCGCGCGCGTGCTCGGTTTGATCGGCTTGCCCTGCGCATCGGTTTGCGGCTGCGAGAGAAGCTTGGCGCGCTCTTCGTTCACGACGATGTCGCCGGGTTCGACGGTGGTATCGTCGAATTGCCTGAGCGCATCAGCCCATGTCTGTCCCGCAGCGCGGCAACTGCAGGATGGATTCACGGCCTTGCGATAGGCGAAGGCGGTGGGCAATTCGGTATAGTTGCGGCCGGTGCTCGAAACTGCCTGCGAAATATCCTCTCCGGGATTACGATGGCTGTAGAGTACCGTTTCCGTAGCAGGGCACATCGCGTGGCAGATCTTCTCGTCATCGGCGAATTTCGACGGAACGGTGGAATACGAGATCGGGAAATAATAACCGTCGCAGGTCCGCACGCACAGCGTGCGATAGGTATTTCCCAGAGGAGCATCAGGGGCCGCCGCTGCATTGGTTGCAGGAGGCCCGAACAAGGTCTCGAAAAAGCCGCGGCTCGCATAGGCTCGGTATTGCGGACCGCAATCATTCTGCGCGAGCGAGCCGAGGATGCCGCGGCGCTGCCCTTCGCGGTCGCCGTTGTTTCCTTGCAGGTTCTGGATTTCGTTCAGCGTGCGATCGAGGTTCGCGCGCATCTGTTGCATCTGGTCGGTCAGCGGACCGCATTGTTGCGGCTGTCCGCTGAACAGTGAAAAGAAACCGCGCCCTTGGCAGCCCATCCGCTGCGCTTGAGCGGTCACGCGATCGAGATCGGTCTGTTGCCGATTAGCGACGTCCTGGAGCCGCTTCATCTGGTCGGCAGTGGCCGGATCGACAATGCCGCGGTCGAGCGTTGCAAGCTGCGCTTCAAGCCGGATGCAGACCGGGTTGCGGGGCGCCGCCCCGGGGTAGGTAGGTACCGGCTGTTGCGCACCGGCGACGAGCGGCAAAGCCGCAAGCGCCACCACAGCGGGCGCCAACAAGCGCAACCGCTTCGAGCTCACAGTCTCAATCATGCAGCAGAATCCCGCCCCAGATGCGAACAGCTGATAGGTTTCGATCGAGCGCCGGAATGGTGACCAAAGTAGGACCAGATGCCGGAGGTCGGATGCCGGGTGACCCCTGCAGGTTGGCGTTGTCTGATCTCTGACATCACTATCGTGCGATTGAGACCGCTGTAGGAGGAGAGCTGCGCTCTGCTGACGCACTCACGGCCTGCGCCGCCCGGTAGGCATCCACCAAGCCGGCGCCGAATTGATCGTCGCGCCCCTTCGGCCCCAAGTCTTTGGCGGTCGCGAGCAGGACTCTTTTGAGCGCCTGCGGTGACAGGCGAGGTTCGAGCTCGATCAGCAATGCAGCGATCCCGCTGACCAGCGCAGCCGCGACCGACGTACCGGTGGTGAATTGATAGACCCCGCGCGGTGCTGGAACGAGAACATCCACCCCGGGTGCCGCGACGGCGATGTAGCGGCCGCGATTGGAATGGACGAAGAGATTGTCGTCGGCATCCGTCGCCGTCACAGCAATCACATTGGGATCGGCGGCCGGGTACAGTGGTGCCGATTTAGGTCCGGCATTGCCTGCAGCGGCCACGAGAACAACGCCGCGTTTCGCGGCAGCAGCGAGCGCGGAGGCAATCTCCGGATCGCGCGGTCCGGCGAAGCTCATATTGATGACCCGCGCCCCATGAGCGATTGCCCAATCGATCCCCCGCACGATCGTGATGGTGGTCGCTTCCTCGCTCTCGCCCGTAGCGGAAAACGCCCGTACCGCGAGAATCCGGGCGTTGGGCGCCACTCCCATCAATTGAGCATGGGCCACGATCGCGCCTGCCATCGCTGTTCCATGCGGGGCGGGCGGTTGCGGGCGTTCGGACGCGTCGAACCTTGCGGCAATGGTTCCGGTGAGTTCCGGGTGTCGATCATCGATGCCATTATCGATGATCGCGATTGGCACGGTGGCGCCGGTTGAAAGGCCATGAGCCTCGAAGATGTGGAGCTTGGTAAGTGAATACTGATCGTCTTGCAGCCGGTTCGTGGGCTGTGATTGCTGCAGCGTAAATCGGTAGTTCGGTTGCGCGAAACCTATGCCGTTATCTGCTTCGAGTTCGCGGACGACATCGGTTACGGATCGCCGGTCGGCGATCTGCAGCCGAAGGAACCTTGTTCCGGTCAGAGCCAGATCCCAGGATTCCAGAGGGGTGAGGCGATGTCGCCTCATCAGACTGTCGAGCGTCTGCTGCGATGCATTCGACCGCAGTCCTATCACCACTTCGTTGGCTACGAACCGCCGCTCCCCGCGGGGCGGAATACGGCTTGTTCTGGTGGCATTCGGGAGCGTTGCGGCACCGGCGCGGCCGGTGCCCAGCGCGCCGTTGACTGCCCCCAGAGTGGTATCCAAGGTATTGCGCGTCTGGCCATAGAGGCCGTCGATCACATTCCCGGTGGTGGGAAGCGCACCCGCGTTCGGCAGCGGCAGTCCGCGGTCCAGCACCGAGCCGCCTGGAGCGAGCAGGTCTGGTACACTCGACGGACTGGGAATTACGGAGCTGCTCGGACTCGTTGAAACGCCTGGAAATGACGAGCCGCCGGGAAGTGCCGAAGCGCCGAAACCGCCGCTGCTGGGAAGCCCAGAGCCGCCGAGACCACCAATCCCGCCGCCTAAGTTGCCGCCGCCTAATCCCCGCAACTGGCCCTGCGCACCGCCAATCGCCGTGGCGAGCAGCCACAGCGCCGCAGCCGCAGCCCGAATCATCTTGCGATTCATGGCACCCCCCTCTTTGCGGATGATATGCGCGTGTGGGCCAAAATAATGGCGGCGAATGCAGCCGTAGAGGCGCCAGCAGGATCAGGGCGGCCACGCTGCAGTCGAGCAGGAACTCTCCGACCGAACTCGCGACGGAGCCACGTGCCGAGCACGTGTTGAGGGCAAAGGCCGGTCCCCGCCAGCATCAATCCCGCTCCGGCGCCTGCGCTCTCAGAGGTGCGCTCGGAGGGCGCAAGGCAGCAATTGCGGCGAGCGATATTCTTCGGTGAATTCAAGGCACGATCCCTCGCCTTAAATCGTTTTCTCCCATATGGTGAATTGACTGATTGGTTGGGGCAGTCGGCGGTCGATTTGTGATTTGCCGAAGAACCCGTAGCTGACATCCTCGGTCGTGGTGTGGTAGAGGCCATGTCTGACCCAAAACAAGAACATATTGAAAAGCGGTCGCTTCGCCCTCAAAGATATCTCGACAGCGCAGAACACTGCGAGGAGCTAGCATCAACCGTTATAGATCATAACGCAAAGGCCGAATTCTTGAAGGCGGCGCGTCACTGGCGCGAGTTGGCCACTCAGATCGAGGACATTGAGCGGAAGCGAAACGCGCTGCTGCAGTCCAATCCAAGGAACTACTGGGCGCGATGAATGGTGGGCAGGTTTCCCACCGAAGTCAGCTGCCGAGAATTTATCGGGGATAAAGAAAGCCAAAATTCAAGAAGAGGCTTACTTGAAGTCTTCAAGCGACTCTCTATCGTTCGCTCCTAATCCTAATCGATCACGTCTTTGACCTTTTTGATCAGCGCTGGTGGCGCGGCATAGATCCTTTTGATAATTCTTTCCGCTTCCTCGGCGTTGAACAGTTCGATCGGCAGCGTCTGCATTTCTGCCTCTGCGAGCAGGGTTTCATCCTGCAAGGCCGCCGCGAAAGCTGCCACCAGGATCTGCTCGCGCTCTCGTGCGACCTCCTTGGCAACAATGAACGGCCTGCCCAACAGCCCCGGCGCATTGAGCACATCCAGCAGATCCTTCTGCTCTTTCGTAGCTGCAAGGTCGTTGATGTACGGCACGGTCGCCGGCATGTCGGCGGGCCGCTGCGGGCCGAAGCGGGCCAGCACGTTGATCATTCTGTTCACAATCCAATCTTGCGGGATCGCGCTCCACGAGGCGCAGGCGCCGTCGATCTCGCCACGCTCGACCGCGAGCCGCTGCTCGTTGCTGCCCGGATAACCTGCAATCTGGCGGATCGGCGCGTTGAATATCCGCCGCAGCGCGGCGCCGTTGACATAGACCGCCGATCCGCGTGCCGTGAGGCCAATCAGAAACTCCTTGCGTTTCATCATGTCGTCCCAGGTCACAATTCCCGTCGCGTGCCACGAATAACAAACGGTAATTTCGCGGGACATCCCACCGAGCCATTGGTAATCGGAGAACTTCATACCGAATTTCTCGGGCGTGGAAAGCGATTCGAGAAGGAGGCCTGGGTCGAACATGGTGATCGTGGTGCCGTCTTTCAGTGCGCTTGATAGCGCGCGCACCGCCGTGAGGGTCGCGGCGCCCGGCATATTCTGCACCAGGACATTTGGATGACCGGGAATGTGCCGGCCGAAGTGGCGCGCCAGCAGCCGCGCGTATTGATCGTAGCCGCCGCCGGCGGAGTAGCCGACAAGGATGGTTACGGTCTTGCCGGCATAGAAGTCGCCGTTTTGCGCCAGTGCGCCACAAAATGTCGCCCAGATAGCGGACGCGAGCACACCGGCGATGATCCGCAGAGGCCACATGGGGCACCTCACCCGCCGCCGGCGGCCACCGCCTTCTCCGGCGGTGCGTAGTACCAGTCGCGCGAGGCCCTGTAGGTGATTGGCTCGTAACGCGGCGGGCGGCCGGGTCCCTGGCAGCTCGGCACCACTTCGATGAGTGCGTCGGCGCTCGGCCCGAAGAAACAAGGAATCGAGTAGCGGTCGCGGCCGTTCGTGTTGATCACCCGGTGCTTGGTCGAGAGGTACTCGTCGTTGGTCCAGCGGACCATGACGTTACCAGTGTTCACGAGCAGCGTATCGGGGACGATTTCGACCGCGCGCCAGTGGCCGGACGGCATCCGCACCGCCAGTCCGGGAACGTCGGCCTGGGCGAGGAAGGTCATCATGGCGTTGTCAGTATGCGGAGCGATGCCATACTGACGGTTCCCGACCTCTTGCTGCGGCGGATAATGGAGCAGCGACATAGTAAGGTGGGGCGTCGAGAAAAAACGATCGAAATAGTCCGGCGGCAGCTTCAGTGACGTCGCCCATAGCGGCAGGAATTTGCGGCCGAGGGTTTCGATAGTTCCGTGATATTCCAGCAGCGTTTCCTTGAAGCCGGGCAGGTTTTCCGGCCAGATGTTGATCACCGCCCCACGTTCAGCCTCGGTCATGCTGAGCCCGCCGGAGCCACCCTCGCGATTGATCGAGAATTTGGCGAGGAGGTTCGGCTTGGCGCCGCGGACGATGTTGACGTTGGTCCGGCCATAGTCGTCCTGCGCCGTGGCTACATAGCCGGATTTGACTCCGCCGACCGTGAAATATGGGATTTTCCTTTTCTCAGCCTCAGGAAGCGAGTGGAAGCGCTTTGCCTCGACGAAGATGCGCATCAGCAGACTGCGCGGCACACCGTGGCCCTTCAGATAGAAGAAGCCGATCGTCGTGCTGATTTCGCGCAGCCGCGCCGCCACCTTCTCGCGGCCGCTGGGCTCGCCATTGAGGTAGGGCGAAATGTCCAGGGTTGGAATTTCTTCGGCCGAATCCGGGTGATCCATCAGGTAAAGCGACTCGGCATCGTCATGAATGGTGCCTCGCACGTCGCGCATCTGAACTTCGCTCATCGTCGCTGCTCCTCTTCGGATGGAGGTCTGGCGCATGCCTCAAAAATCTGGCTTCGCCGCCACCGGCGTGCCGTAGTCGATGCCGAACGGGTTAATATTGTTCTCGGAGCAGATGTCCTCTACGAGATTGCGCTTCACGCGCTCGAATTGCCGCAGCGCCTGCCAAGGCTGGTTGAATGTGTCCGGGTCATCAATGGTGATAAGGATTTCCAGCTTCTTGCCGTCTTCAATCATCCGCCAACGCTCCGTGACGTGCAGCTTATCGGTATGCGGCGTGCGCCAATTGTCCAGGAACGTCTTGTTGTTGAGGCCGATGGTATCGATGACGAGCGTATCGCCTTCGTAATGGCCGATCGACTCTCCGTACCAGGAGGGTTTCGGGTTGGTGGAATGAGACGCATTTAGGTGGATGTGCCGGGTTTCGGCGTTGCCAGAGAAGATCATCGTGACTTCCGTAGGCGATTGCAGGATGAACAGAGGGTTCCCGAGGAATACATCGAAGCCCGGAACGCCGGCAGCCTTGCATGCGGAACGCGCCGTGAAGGCGAACTTCCCCGCAAGCACCTCTTCGTTGTCCTTCTTCATTATGTCTTTCGCCCATTGCTTCAGATTGGGGTTGCTGAGGTCGCTGATGCGTTGGGTCGGCTGTTGTCCGGTAACGCGGGATTCGTCATTCGAAATGTAAGGATGGGCCGGATCCTGACCGATCGGCTTTGGCGAGCCCGGGACCGGAAGGAGTGCGCCGATGCCGATACCGACCCAGGCCGTCTGGGCGGTGGGGGAAAAATCGGGCGGCGCGCTGGCCGCCATAGCCTGTTCTAGTGCCGCCGCCCCGGCGAGGCTTGCCAGGAGCCCCAACGAGAGCATCTGCCGTTTGCTGTAAGCTTTGCGCATCATTTCCTCCTCGGCCGCGCGACGCAGCCGATTTCTCCTGGTCACCGCCGGGGTATCATACTCGAAGTGGCGAGATTCGGCGCGAAGCTGGACGTAGGCGCAACCCTGCGGTGGCAGTGCTTATATCTCTGACCTGAGCCAGAAGAGGAAGCACGGCAATACCCTGATCCGAACCCTGCGGAAAACGTATGGCCCGAGCTTCGCCCAAGGCTGCAGCGACGATGAAAAGCTCAGCGATGTTCTGCACCGGCTGGTCGAGCCCTCCCTGGGTCACTTGATTCGCGATCATGAGGCAGTCGGCTTCATGAGATTTGCGCAAAGACCTGAGCCAGTGGTCCTCGTTCTTTGGACTCGCGCGTCGGAACGTTAGGGACAATGAATTCGATGGAGAAGCACAGGATCGGCACCTGGTCGGTCGTAGCCGTCCTGATGGCTATTCTGGCTGTTTGGTTATAAAGGTCTGGCCATTCACAGCGACGTGACGATGACCGCAAGCGCCCCAGTCGATTTTTGAGCATCGCGAAATCGGTCTAAGTCTTGGTCGGAGCGCCGAGATTTGAACTCGGGACCCCCAGTCCCCCAG
>DATBHB010000194.1:0-27726 GCA_036557705.1 Xanthobacteraceae bacterium | reverse complement strand
ACCGCCATGACAAAGCGCATCCGTTCGTCCACAGCACAGGTCTCCATCCATCCCATCGGCAAGGCCCTCCCTGCCGAATTGTGACCTGTTACCCATGTCGCCGGTCTGTTCTGTTACCGATGTCCCCGGTTTGCACAGCGCTGCGACCCTCTCCCCCGAGGGGAGAGGGTCGGGGTGAGGGGTTCGAACCTCTCATTAGTAACCCCCTCGGTCGCTCGCGGCACGCGAATTGCCATTTTTCGCCGCTGGTTAAGCCTGACCGAAACGGGTCCTAAGCAGGCATTCCTTTGCTTGGTTCGGACCCCCTTCAAGTCCATCGCCGGCGCGCTCGGGAACGGATCGCGCAGGGGGCGGTTGATAAATCGGCGGCCAAGGGGGGCTGGACTGTGTGCCATGGCCATCGTGAGCGGTCGTATCGTTATCGTTCAGGAAGATCGTTTTCTCTTGGAAAGCGACGATGGCGGACACCGGCTGTTCATTCTGCCGCACCAATCGATGCTCGAGCCCGAGGATCTGCGCGAGCTGTCGCGCACGCGGCAGCGCCTGACGGTGCGGTTTTGCGAGCCCGAGCATCTCATTGCGGCACTGGCGGAACGGATCGAACTTGCCGACGCAGGTGCACGGGCGCCTTCGGCGCGGGCACGGCGCGGCCTTGGGCGCACACTCAAAGGCTTCGTTTCGGATTGGTCTCTGCCGCGGCAACTGATCGGCCGGCCAGCGCGCTCCGAGGCAGCGGTGAGCCGGGAATCGCGGGAGTTGCGTCCACGCCTGATCGACGCCGACCGGCTGGGCACCAGCATCTGCCCCTATTGTGCCGTCGGTTGCGCCCAGCTCATTTACGCGAAGAACGGCAAGGCCATTCATGTCGAAGGCGATCCGCGCAGCCCCATCAATGCGGGCACGCTCTGCCCGAAGGGCGCCGCAACACTCGATCTGTTCAATAGCCCGTTGCGGCTAAACAGCGTGTTGTATCGCCCGCCCGGCGGAACACAATGGGAGAGAAAGCCGCTCGACTGGGCGATGGAGCGCATAGCGCAATTAATCAAGCGCACCCGCGACGAGACGTTCGTCACCCACCTCCCGAACGGCACCCAGGTCAACCACACCTTGGCGATCGGCTCGCTCGGCGGCGCTACGCTCGACATCGAAGAAAATTACCTCATCAAAAAGCTGCTGTGCGGCGGGCTCGGAATGGTGTGGATCGAAAACCAGGCGCGCATCTGCCATAGCGCCTCGGTGCCGAGTCTTGGCGCCACCTACGGGCGCGGAGCGGCGACCATGCCGGAATGGGATTTGGCCAATTCCGATTGCGTCGTCATCATGGGCTCCAACATGGCGGAGAACCATCCGATTGCCTTCCGGTTCGCGATGCAGGCAAAGGCAAAGGGCGGCACGATCATCCACGTCGATCCTCGGTTCACCCGTACCTCGGCAGTTGCCGACATCTATGCGCCGATCCGCACCGGCACCGACATCGCCTTTCTTGGCGGCATCATCCGCTACCTTCTGGAAAACGATCTCTGGTTCAAGGAATACGCCCTCAACTACACCAATATCGCCACCATCATCGACGAGCGGTTTCAGGACGCCGATGAGCTCGACGGCTATTTCTCGGGATGGAATGAGAAGAAACACGCCTACCAATACGACTCATGGCAGTACCGCGGCGAAGCGGTGCCGTCGTCGCTGGCCGAGCATTCCGTCAACACTACCGAATCCTTCAGCGAGAAAACCAAGCGAATGGAGTCAGGCCCGCCGCCGCAGGACCGAACCTTGGCGCATCCCAATTGCGTGTATCAGATCATGCGGCGGCACTACGCCCGCTATACGCCGGAAATGGTCGAGCGCATCACCGGCTGCCCACAGGCAACGTTCCTGAAAATCGCCGATGCGCTCGTCCGCAATTCCGGCCGCGAGCGTACCGGCGCATTCTGCTACGCGGTGGCGTGGACGCACCACACCGTGGGCGTGCAGATCATCCGGGCGGCGGCGATCATTCAGGGCCTGCTCGGCAATACCGGGCGGCCGGGCGGGGGCATTCTGGCGCTCCGCGGCCACTGCAGCATTCAAGGCTCGACCGACATCCCCACCCTCTACAACATGCTGCCGACCTATCTGCCGCAGCCGCAGGCGTACAAATCCCACGCGACCTTTGCCGATTATTTGAAGGGCGAGACGACGCCGACCGGCTGGTGGCACAACTTTCCAAAATACGCGGTCAGTCTGCTCAAGGCCTGGTACGGCGACAACGCGCAGGCAGATAATGGTTGGGGTTACGAGTGGCTGCCGAAAATCGTCGGCGATCACTCCCAGCTGCCGATGACCCTCGCAATGCGCGAAGGCACGATTCGCGGCATGCTGTTCCTCGGGCAGAACGCAATCATGGGCGGGAGCAATTCGCGGCTGATCGAGCGCGGGCTCGCCAATCTGGAATGGATGGTGGTGCGCGACACCGCCGAGACCGAAACCGCGGGCTTCTGGCGGTCCGGGCAGCTGGTGCGCAAGGGCGAACTGCGGCCGCAAGACATTCGCACCGAAGTCTTTCTGATGCCGGGCTCGCTGGCCGGCGAAAAGGCCGGCAGCTTCACCAACACGCACCGCCTGGTGCAATGGCACGATAAAGTCATCGATGGCCCGCCTGACAGCCGATCGGAGACGTGGTTCATGTATCAGCTCGGCTGCAAGCTGAAAGAGCTTTATGCCGACAGCAAGATCGAGCGCGACGCGCCCATCCAAAAACTGACCTGGGATTACCCGGTTGTGGACGACAAGGGCGAGCCGTCCGCCGAGGCGATCCTCAAGGAAATGAACGGCTACACCTGGCCGGGACGCCGCCAGATCGAATCTTTTCAGGAACTCAAGGACGACGGTTCCACCGCGTGCGGAGCCTGGCTCTACTGCGGGATTTTCCCGAAGGACGATCACAATCAAGCACGCTCCCGTCGCGCCGACGGACCGGATGGGCCGGGTACCAATCTTGGATGGGGATTCGCCTGGCCGGCCAATCGGCGCACCATGTACAACCGCGCGTCGGCCGATCCGCAGGGCAATCCCTGGTCGGAACGCAAGCGTCTGGTCTGGTGGAGCGCCGCAGAGCGCCAATGGCAGAGCACCGACTCCATCGATTTCGAACCGACGAAGCCGCCGGACTACGAGCCCGACTGGGCGAAAAAGCCCGAGGGCATGGAAGCGCTCGACGGGCGCGCCCCGTTCATCATGATCGCCGACGGCCGTTCGTCTTTGTTCGTGCCGACCGGCTTGAAGGATGGGCCGCTCCCGACGCACTACGAGCCGGTCGAGTCACCGGTGCGCAACCTGCTTTATGCGCAGCAGGATAATCCGGTTGCCAAAAAATGGTTCCGCGACGACAATCCGTATCATGCCGTCGGCGATGCCCGTTATCCCTATGCGCTGACCACCTACAGGGTCACCGAGCATCACTGCGGCGGTACCCCGACGCGTTCGCTTCCGGTGACCGCCGAGTTGCAGCCCGAAGGCTTTGCCGAGATTCCACCGGAACTCGCGCGGGAGCTCGGCATCGAAAACCTCGATTGGGTTGTGATCTCGACCGCGCGCGGCGAGATCGAGACCCGTGCGCTGATTACGCAGCGGCTGCGGCCGTTCCAGATCGACGGCCGCACCATCTATCAGGTCGGAATGATCTGGCACTACGGTTGGTCTGGCTACGCGACCGGCGACATCGCTAATGCGCTGACTGCAGTCGTGGGCGAACCCAATACCAGCATTCATGAGAACAAGTCGCTGACCTGCAACCTGCGCAAAGGCCGCATCGACCCGCGCGCGCAGCAGACGCCGCCGGTCGAGCACGCTCATCTCGTGGACAGCGCCCCGTGACTGTTCACCCGCGAGCATCGCAATACACGCAGTCGCTGCTGCCTGCGATGATCGAGGATGAATCGGAGCTGACCGCGGATGTGAAAATCGAGCCGGGGCGGCAATACGGTTTTTTCACCGATACGACCTTGTGCATCGGCTGCAAGGCCTGCGAGGTGGCTTGCAAGGAATGGAATGCCCTGCCGGCAGATAACCTGTCGCTCACCGGAATGAGCTACGACAATAGCGCCGGGCTCTCCGCCTATACTTGGCGCCATGTCGCGTTTGTCGAGCACATCCGCGACGGCGGCGACCCCGCGATGGTCAAGCCCGGCTTTCAAAGCCACTGGCGGATGCTGAGCGACGTCTGCAAGCACTGCGACAACGCGCCGTGCCAGGAAGCATGCCCGACCGGCGCCTTGTTTCGCACGGAATTCGACACCGTCGTGGTGCAGCAGGATATCTGCAACGGCTGCGGCTATTGCGTCCCGGCGTGCCCATTCGGCGTCATCGATCTCGACGAGCTCGACGGCAAGGCGCACAAATGTACCCTGTGCTATGACCGCCTCAAGGGCGGACTTGAGCCCGCTTGCGCCAAGGCTTGCCCGACCGATTCAATCCAATTCGGCGAGCTTTCGGAGCTGCACCGGCGCGCGGCGGCGCGGCTGGAATCGCTGCATGCGCAAGGGCTCGATAATGCGCAGCTCTACGGCGCCCCCGGCACTCCCGGAGCAACCGGCGATCTTCGCCACCTCCACGCGTTCTTCCTGATTACTGATCGCCCGGAGGTCTACAATCTTCCTTCGTCGCCCTCGCGCGGCGCCGTTCGCGTGCTGCCGGCGTTGGCGTCGGGCTTGATTACCGCGATCGTGATGAGCGCGGTGACATTCATCGTCATGGCGCTGGCCGTCTGAAGGCAGAACAGCGAGCGAAGCAACGGCCATCATCATGTTGAATCCGACGCAGCAGCCGCCGACGCAGGCCGGCAGAACCGCCCAGCCAATACCGACTTATTACGGCCGGCCGGCGCTCAAGCCGAGCCTCTACGGCTGGACGGTTGGCTTTTATATTTTCATCGCCGGTCTGGCCGGCGCGGCGCAGATCATTGCGACGATTGTCGATTTTCTCGGCGTCCCCGACATGGCCGGCGTCGTTCTCTGCGGCCGCGCGATCGCGCTTGGCGGCGCCATAATCGGCGGGCTCCTGCTGATCGTCGAACTGCACACCAAGCAGCGGTTCTTCAACATGCTGCGCATTTTCCGACCGACCTCACCGATGTCGATCGGCACCTACGTTCTCATGAGCTTCGGCTTCTGGAGCCTTGCCGCACTGGTCTGCGAATTCTTCGGTCCGCATTGGTTGACCTTGATCTTCGGCGGCCTTGCCGGTTTGGCCGGATGGTTCATGACGTCCTATACCGCGGCGTTGTTGGCATCGACGAGCACGCCGCTATGGGCGGCGGCGCCGCGCTCGCTTGGAGTGCGCTTCGCCGCCTCGGCGATGGCGAGCGGCGCGGCGGCGCTTTGTATTGCCGCCTTGGCGCTCGGTTCGGCGCATGCGGCGGCATTGGCGATAATCGCGATCGTGGCACTCGCCATTGAGCTGACGGCCTCAATCCTTTCGCTTGTCAGTTATGCGGCGCACCGCGTTATCGGTCCATTGGTCGAGCTGCCGTGGGGTCCGGTACATGCCGGGGCTCAGATCGCGGGCGTGGCGGTGCCGATTGCCTTGTACACTTTGGGCGGCCTCATCATCGGCGCGCAACTTGTATTGTTCCTGATTGCCTCGTTGTGCGTTCTCGGCGGCAGCTTCTTGATGCGCGGCACGCTGCTCCACGCCGGTAACAGCTCGGCGCGCCGGCCGCTCGATTATTTCCATTTTGCCACAGAGCGGGGCTGAGCCATGCCGGGCACTCCTAGTTCAACTCCCAGCCACGCGTACTCGAATATCGCCGCGCATGGAACAGCGGCGTTTGCGGAGCTCGACAGTTTGTCGGCGGCCGATCCGCAGACCAACAAGAAAATGGGCGAGATCGCCCGCCGTCTCGTGACGATGCGGAACGACCTTATCGCCGCGCGGCGGCTCGGCAGCCCATGCGAGGCAGAATTGCAGCAGATCAATGCCATCATCAGTTCGATATTCGGCGTGGAGTTTCCGTCCGAGGGTTTGCAGTGGCAGCGGGTGTGCGATACCCGCGAGGCGCTTCGCCGGCTGCTGGATGCGGGCTTCGCAACTCCTTGATTGCGGACAACGGTTCGTCAAGAATGCTGACTCAGTAAGCCGAACCCGCCCTATGCGGGAGTGGGCCTTAATTGAGCCAGGTGATCTGTGGCAGAAGGCAACAAGAGTCCCCGTTATCTGATCGACTCCTATCGCGAATGGGCTGGACGCCAGGGTGTCCCCATTGTCGAGGGCGTAGCGGTCGATCTCAACATGGTAGAAACCGCGCCCTGGGCGTGCCTTGGCGACGGCGTCCGCGCCGGGTTCGTCGAGTTGCGCGGGCGCGGCGATTTTGTCGGGCTCCACGTCATTGAGATTCCGCCCGGCCGCGCCACCGATTGGGCGCGCCATCTCTACGACGAAGTCTTCTACGTGCTCTCCGGTCACGGCAGCGCCTCGATTCGCGTCGGCGAGAGCCAAACCCACAGCTTCGAATGGGGCCCACGGGCGCTGTTCTCGCCGCCGCTCAATTCGGCCTATCGCCTGTTCAACGTCTCCGGAACCGAGCCGGTGCGGCTCGTCTCGGCGAACGACCTGCCGTTCCTGTTCAACGTCTTCCGCAACGAAGACTTTCTGTTCGGCAATTCGTTCGCATTTCCGGAGCGTGTCGGGCGCAACGGTTATTTTGCCGGCGAAGGCGATTTCCTTCCGATCCGGCCGGGCAAGCACATGTGGGAGACCAATTTCGTCCCCGATCTGGGCTCGCTGTCGCTGCCGGAATGGGAGGCGCGCGGCGCCGGCAGCCGCAATATCAAGATCATTCTTTCCGACAGTTCGATGCATGCGCATACGTCGGAAATGCCGGTCGGCGCCTACAAGAAGGGCCACCGGCACGGCCCCGGCGCGCACGTGTTTGCCGTCACCGGCTGCGGCTACACCTTGATGTGGAACGAGGGCGACACCGAGTTCGAACGGCACGAATGGCGGCACGGTTTCGTATTCGCGCCGCCTGACGGCATGTTTCATCAACATTTCAACACCGGGAGCGAGCCCGCGCGCTATCTCGCGGTTTCGATGGGCAGCCATCGCTACCCGGTGCTGAGCCACAAGGTGAAGATCAAACAGGCGCCCGATGCCTCGGTGCAAGAGGGCGGCGCGCAGATCAATTACGAGGATCAGGATCCGCGAATCCATGCGATCTGGATGCGCGAACTGGCCAAATCCGGCGTCCCCTCCCGGATGGGGAAATATTTCGACGAAGAGCGCATCCGCGAGGAGGCGATGTGACACCGGCCGAAGCGAAATTCCTGCTCGATCCTTATCTCGACTGGACCAAGCGGGAAGGCATCCCGATTCACGAGGATTTCGGCGTCGACTTGCTCGCCGCCGAGACGCAGCCGTGGGGACGGCTCGGCGACGGCTGCAAGGGGGCATTCGTTCACCTCAAGGGGCGCGGCGACTGGATTACGATCTTCGTTCTCGAACTGCCGCCGGGCGGCAAATCGGCCCCGCAGCAGCATTTGTTCGACGAGATGTTCTACGTGCTCTCAGGGAATGGCAGCGCCGTCGTCGAGATGCCGGGCGGCGGCAAACACGCCTTCGAATGGGGTCCGCGCAGCCTGTTCGCGCCGCCGCTCAACGCCCGCTATCAGCTCTTCAACGCGTCAGGGCGCGAGCCAGTGCGGCTTGCCTGCGCCAATGATCTGCGCATTCTGATGAACGTTTTCCACAATGAGAATTTCTTTTTCGACAATCCGCATGCGTTCATGGAGCGCGAGGGGCTGCCCGGATATTACAGCGGCGAAGGCGAATTGACCGCCATTCGCCCCGGCCGCAACCTGTGGGAGACCAATTTCGTCCCCGATCTCGGCGCCTTCGAGCTCAAGCCCTGGGAAGCGCGTGGGGCCGGTTCTTCGAATATCCAGCTCCTCCTCAGCGAAGGCTCGATCGGCGCCCACATCTCGGAAATGCCGGTCGGCACCTACAAGAAAGGCCACCGGCACGGTCCCGGCCTGCACATTATTTTTATTCACGGCTCCGGCTATACACTGCTCTGGTACGAAGGCGACCGCGATTTTCAGCGCGTGGATTGGCGCCACGGGATGTGTTTCGCGCCGCCGGACGGAATGTTCCACCAGCATTTCGACACCAGCGCCCGGCCGGCCCGTTATGTGGCGATCGGCTTCGGCACCAAGCGCTATCCGATCGTCTGGGAGCGCCGCGTCGGTTCCGAAGGGCGCCGCACCGACGTAAGCGTCAAGGAAGGCGGCGCGCAGATCGAATACGCCGATCAGGCCCCCCGCATTCACGCGCTATGGCTCGCCGAACTGCGCAAGACTGGCGTCGAATCGAAGATGGGACGCTATTTCGACGAATCAGACCTTGTACCGGAGCCGGAGAGTTCACGATGACATAGAACGCAATAGCGTGACCCGGTTTTTGCCGAACCGAGAGCGTGCCGCCTTCGCAGCGAAGCGGCCATCCGCTGTAATGAGTGTTTGATCGACGGCAAGCGCAGCTGCAAGATAAATGCAGTCGTAAATCGGTTCGGCAAGATCGAGCGCAATTGTGAATGCTTGGCGCAAAAGAGGGGACGATGAAACAATGGCCATTGCTGATTCAATCTCTTCGAAAGCTCGTTGCTTCTCCTCCGCTTCCGAGTGATGGAGTTCCCCTCGGCGGACCTTCGTCAACAGGACGTTCCGGCATTCGATGAGGAGCAAGTCGGGAGCGATGACATCGTGGCTGGTGCGCACCTGCAGCGCTGCCTCGCTATCATCCTCGAATATCAACCACTTGAGAACCACGCTAGCGTCAACGACGACGTTCATTGCGCTTCCTGGATAGGCGTTCCAAATGTTCGGTTCGCTCTCGGCGCATGGCTCGGATTTCTTGCACCGAACTGACCCGCGCGACCGGCAGTTCTCCACGCCTCAGGCGTTCCAGCTGCTGCCTCGCCCATTCGCGCCCACGCTGCTGGCGCTCATCGGCATAAGTCGCGGCGAGGAGACGCCTGACCTCCTCTTCCATTGACACGCCGTCCTGTGCCGCCCGGCGCTTGATCGCGGAGACTACGGCATCGTCGAGATTTCGAATGGTGATCGTGCCCATCGGTTTTGCCACAGTGCGTTTCTGCTAGCAATGCTAGCATAGCGCCTTTCGAAGCGCCCCGCAACCTCGGCTTGGCCGACAACGCGGGACGGAGCGCTGATACTCCTCAAGGCTTCACGCCGATGGCCGGGGAACGATCTTGGCTGGAATGGATGGATGCACTGTTCGGTGCGGTCCCCGGGCGTCTGAGATCCGCCAGTGTGGCTGGACGCACAGGGTGGTCACGACACCCATTCCCTATGCAAGCTCAATCGTTCCGACGCTTGTAACGGCGCGTGCTGCAAACGGATACAAGCGTCGGAACCGGGACCCTAGTAAGGGTAACCCTGAAGCCTTGGCGTCCTGGGCTTCCAGTCAGGCAGCCGGGCGTAGTCATCGCCAATCGGCATCTTGACCTTTGGCAGGCTCTGTTTGTCGAGTACTTCGTCCTCCGGAATCACGTGGTTCAGGAAGAGCAGGTAGGCCGTCAGCGCATATACCTCATCGGGGGTGAGAGTTCCCTCTCTCCCGAGAGGCATGCCGCGATGGATGAAATCCCAAACCGTCGTCGCAAACGGCGCGCGCAGTGGCAGTACGCGCTCCCGTTTCCAGATGGGAACATCTTGGCCTCTTTTCGATTTCAACGCCGGCGCCAGCCCACCTACGCCCGCTTCGCCATGGCAGCCGACGCACCCCTCCTGCACAAAGACCTTTTCACCCTCCTTGGCGGAGCCGTGGCCCGGAGGGAGTTCCTCTCCGGTAGGACCGATCGAGATATCCAAGGCGCGGATTTCTTCTGCGGTCGGAGTGTGCCCCACGCCATAGGTCGGCGACTGCGCGAACGCGGGGCTCCCCAGGAGCAGCACAATCGCGGCAAGCCTAAGCGAGCCCATTGGTCACACTCCCGTCCCTGGCGATCCTCCACGGCATGACGCTGTTATCCAGCCCAGGCACTCTGTAATCCCGCTCGAAAGGCACGTTCCAGTACTGGGCAACCTGCTCTCGCGTGGGTTGCACCTGCCCGATCTCGTCGGTGCAGCGCGAAAGAATCTCGGTCTCGTTTCCATCCCAATTCCACGCATAGCCGAACCTGGTGTGCGCCATGCGTTGTGGAGTCGCCTTGATTTCGGCGGGGTTCCACTTCCGCCCCCCATCGGTGGATACCTCCACAGTACGAATCGCGCCCCCGCCCGACCAGGCCAGCCCCTTGATCTCGTAGAATCCGCGGCCGGGCAGTTGCTGTCCGCCGGACGGGTACGTGATGACCGACTTGGGTCCGATCTGGAAGGCGAGCGCAGCCTCTTTCGGATCCCGATGGAGATGCCCGAAGTCGTTGTAGTTCATGTAATAGCGGTCGACGATCTTGATCCGCCGCAGAAACTTGGTGTGAAAGATTCCCTCGAAGCCGGGGGGAATCAGGCGGACTGGAAAACCGTTCTGCGGCCGCACGGCCTCGCCGTTCATGCCGTAGGCGATGATGCAGTCGTCCATCGCTTTGGCGATGGGCATGCTTGAGGCGCCCTTCACTTCCTCGGCGCCTTCAGCGACGAACCATGTCGCGCTGCTTTTCAGGCCGCACTCCTTGAGCAGCGTTGAAAGCAGCACGCCGGTCCATTCGGCGCAACTGGTCATCCCGTGCGTTTCCTGCACGGTCTTTCCTCGCCCATCGTGCCGGTTTCCCGCACACTCGATGAAATGCAATCGGGTGACCGACGGGAGGCGCTTCAAGTCTTCCATGGTGAAGGTCAGGGGGCGATCCACCAGGCCGTGAATCATCAGAGTGTGCTCTTTGGGATCGATGTCCGGAATGTAGGAGCCGCGGGTCGTCGCCACATAGTGGAGCGACGATGGCGTGATCACGCCAACGGAATCCTGCAGCGGCGAGGCTATGTGGAACGACTTCCCGAACGCGTCAGGGGAAGGCCTGCCGCCCATGGGGTGCGCTATGCGCACCGAGGTCACGTAATGGGAGCGCTCGCCGTAGGCGATCAACTCCTTGCTGGCCGTGGTCATCGGATACGCATTTTGGCTGCCCGAGGCCATTGCATGATCGTGTGCTGGTGCCTGGCCCGATGCTGGTGTCTGGCCGAGCGCCGGCGCTACCGCTCCCAACGTGAACCCACCGGCCAACGCGCCGCCGCCGGCCTTTAGGATCTCCCTGCGGCTAGTTCGTTTGGAACCCATCGGTCTCTCCTTCGGAAAAGGACACTACGACGAAATCACGTCCCCGCGGCCGAGAGTTTACGCGGCCTTGCCAAATCTGGCCAGTGCTCATGAGCAGGGGTGTGTGGATTTTGCAGCGCCATCTGGTTCGCCGTCTTCCCGCCGCGTGGCGCGTCGGAGCCGATCATCCGCAAGCTCAACCAAGCAGCGTTCGCAACTGCGGAGGTGCCACCTTCCCGCTCGACATTCGCTCGCCGGCGCGCCAAGCTTCCGGAACCGTTTCACGAGAGAGGGAGGTACCCATGACGATCACCCGCAGAGTTGCGCTGTTGGGGCCCGCCACCGCCGCGCTCGGTGCGGCCGCATTTTCGTCCACGCCAGCACGTGCGGCGATGAAGACCGAATCGATCGACTACAGCCACGGCAACACCAAGCTTAATGCCTATGTGGCCTACGACGACAGCGTAACCGGCAAGCGCCCAGCCATCTTCATGGTGCATGCGCGTAACGGCCTGACTGATGTCGCCAAGCAGCAGGCGGAGGGTTGGTCGAAACTCGGCTATTACGTCTTCGCCACCGACATGTTCGGCATGCTGCCGAAAAATCTCCAGGAGATCACTGCGCAGACCGATATGTTCCGCAAGGATCGCACGTTCATGAAGGCGCGCGCTCAAGCCGGCTTCGATACTCTTGCCAAGCAACCGCTGGTCGACAGCTCACGCATCGCTCTGATCGGTTATTGCTTCGGCGGCACCGTAGGCGTCGAGTTCGGGTCGACCGGCGCACCTCTCGTTGCCAATGTCGCGATCCATGGCTCGTTCGGCGGTCACGCCTCCGGCTGGGCGAAGAATGCCAAGGGCATGTTTCTCATCTTGCATGGCGCCGAGGACCCGAACTATCCAGTCGAGTTCGGCCATGTGATCGACGAGCTGAAAGCTGCGAAGACGCCGTTCGAAGTCGAGCTTTACAGCGGCACGGCACACGGTTTCTCACAACCGAAGAACAAGGCGGAAGAGCGGGCCATCACCCAGGCCAAAGCAACCACCGGGCGCACGCTCAAGGAGCTGTTCGGGGTCTGAAAAGCTAGCGTGGCGGTTTGACGTTCCTACCAGCTTGTCCGCGAGTCCTTCGTAGGAACGTCAAATCCAAAGTCACACTAAAACCAATCCCGGACGAAGGCGGCGCCATGGCTGTCACCCACCAGCACATCGTCCTGCTCGCCCTTGTCCTTGCTTTATCGGTTGTGGGGCGATCCGCACAGGCCCCCGAAAGAACTGCAACCGTGCCGCGCTTTGAGCCGACGCCGTGCCCTAAACTGCAGGGCGCCGAAGCACTCGCCGACGCAAGCTGCGGCTATCTCATTGTGCCTGAGGATCGAAGTCGGGCAAGCGGCCGCACCATCAGGCTCATGGTCGCCAAATATCCCGCCCGCTCGCCGGAGAAACGGGCCGATCCCGTTGTCTATCTGGCCGGTGGGCCGGGCGACATCGCCCCCCTGGACGTCAACGGACTCGTTTCCGCCAATTTCATCCGCGACCGGGACATTCTAGTCGTGAGTCAGCGCGGCACCATGTTCTCGGAGCCGGCACTTACCTGCGCGGCCGCCGACAACTTCGCCAGAGAGCTTCTCGGCCTTCGCTTCTATTCCGTGGTGACCAAGCGCGCCCATTTGGCAGCGACGGAAGCGTGCCGCCGCGAACTCGCCGCCACGGGCGCCGACCTCAGCGCCTACAATTCGACTGAGAACGCTGCTGATTTCGCCGACCTCCGCAAGGTGCTCGGCCTTACCACGTGGAATGTCTACGGGACTTCATATGGCAGCTACCTGGCGCAGACGCTTATGCGCGACCATCCCGAAGGCATCCGCAGCGTCATCCTCGATTCGGTCTTGCCGACGACCTACACCATCCCAGGAAACTGGTGGATCACGCGCGCCGGCTTCGACAACCTCTTCCAAGCCTGCGCGGCGGAAACGGCCTGCAACATGCGCCAGCCCGTCGCGACCAGCATCCCGACACTCCTCATCTCGGGCAGCTTCGATACCTTGACTTCCCTCGCCGGGGCGAAGGCCGCTGCAGCAAATCTGTCAAACGCAACCATCATCAGCATCCCTGGAGTCGGGCATGTTGTCGCCCCCCGCGTCTCCCTGCGCCCAAGCGGTGATCGTCTCGTTCCTCGCCGATCCGCACGCCCCCGATACATCTTGCGTCGGAGCACTAAAGCCGCCTAGCTTCACCTCACGAGCCTCGCCGTGAGTCGTTGCGCGACCTGGCTGGCGCTGAAGTCGGGCTTCTCGGTGGACGATGGCAACGAACAGGGTGCGGAGCATATCCGCCAGTGAGGAAACGTCTGCCCTAATTCGGAATCGCCGGCGGCACGTAAGTCAACGTCTCAGCGAGGAACCAGAGCGCCACGAACACGTAAGCGTCTGGAAGCCAGCGCTCGGCCCAATCGGTGAAACGCAAGCCGAGTTGCGCCAGCATGCTTTCCCCCGCCTCCTGGGTGGGCTTGTTTTCGGGCACGCCCTTAACCGCGTTCTCTGCAATCGTCATCCTGATCCCCTCCTCATTCGCGCACCGCGCACTGGTGCATGAGCACGATCTCGCGACGCTCGCGCGCGGATTGGGTGATCGCATTGCCGACTTCGAGCGTGGCGAGAGCCCAGCGCCCATCATGCCGAATTGGCCTCCCCTTCGTCAGCGCTTCGTACATTTCCTGCAGTTCGAGGAGCCCGGCGCCGCGGCCGCCATACACCGGAATTTCGCGGCGACCTTCGTCCCCGTAGACGTAGATGCCGTTAGGCGACTGGCGGATATCGCCGCGTTCGAAGCTTGCGACCGTAATGCCGAACCAACCGATGTGAGCGCGACTGCCGGCGGCAGCGGCCTCCGCGCGGCCGCTTCCGCGGCTAGTGCTATGCTCGGCAGCAAAGCCGAAGCGCATGCCTTCCTTGGCATCCTCGCCGCCGGCCTCGCCACGCCGCAGCGCCTGGCGGACACGCACGCGCTCGGCTGCCGAATACATTCGATTGCCGATACCCCAGGTCAGTTCGGACGTATCGAAATAGCCATAGCCGTTATACACGATGGTCGCCGGCGTACCGTCTTCGAATTCGAGAAAGGCGGAGAAATTGCCGGGGCATGGCCGCTCCGGCATGAAGCGCCCGACCGCCGCGCGCACGCTGCGCACGCGCCCGCCGCCAAGCAGCCGGACCGTATCGATGAGGTGCGGAGCGTGACGATAAATCACGCCGCCGCCCATCGTCTCATCGATTTCCTCCGCTACCCTTGGCTTGATCAGCCAATCGGTGAAAAACCATGAATTGATCCCGATCAGCCGGCCCAACTCGCCGGAGCGCGACGCGCCGTACATCGCCTGCACGTCGGGACTCATGCTGTAGGTCTGCCCGCACAGAAGCTTCACGCCATTGCGCTCCGCCGCCGCGCACATCTCTTCGCATTCGCCTACCGTGAGCGCCATCGGCTTTGTGCAGATCACGTGTTTGCCATGTTCGGCGGCGAGCACGGTGTGATGGCAGTGGAATTGATTGGGCGTGGCGATCCAGATCACATCGATATCCGGATCGGCGCACAGCGCCTCGACCGAGTCGTAGGTTCGGGCCTGGTATTTGCTTGCAAAGGCATCGAGCGCGCTGCGGCGCCGGTCGGCAGCGGCCGCGATCTCGGCGTGCGGCGATTGCTCGACGCCTGGAAGGAACAGCGTGCTCGCCACTCCGAGGCCGGCGATGCCGAGCCTTAGTTTCATCTGCGCCGCCGCATCGGCTCGCGCGCCGCCTTCCGTCGCAGTCATGGACGCTCGCTTTCGGAACCGCTGGTTGATTTTGCCGGGCGATGTGGGAGATTAGAGCAAATCCCGATCAGTTTGGATCAGTGCCAGCAACATGATGAGCCAACAACAGAACGACCGCCTGACCCGCGTCGCCCCCGGCACCCCGATGGGCAACCTGCTGCGGCGCTACTGGCAGCCGGTCGGCACTGCCATTGAGCTTGCGGAGGAGCCGGTCCAGAAGGTGAGGCTCCTGGGGGAGAATCTCACGCTCTACCGCTCCGAAGGCGGCGAGTACGGGCTGATCGGCGACCGCTGCCCGCACCGCTGTCTCTCCATGGAATATGGAATACCCGAGGACCGCGGGCTGCGCTGCGCCTATCATGGCTGGTTGTTTGATGCGACCGGCCGCTGCCTCGAACAGCCCTTCGAGGACCGCACGCTCGCGGGCAATCCGTACAAGGACAAGGTCCGCATCAAAGCCTACCCGGTCGAAGAGCTGGGCGGATTGATTTTTGCCTATCTAGGCCCGGAGCCGAAGCCGCTGGTGCCGCGCTGGGACATCCTGGTGCGCGACGATCTCGACAAGGCGATCGAAATCCATCGCCTGCCGTGCAGCTGGCTGCAATGCATGGAGAACGCCGCCGATCCGGTGCATTTCGAGTTCCTGCATGCGGCCTTTGGCAATTATCAACTCAAGAAACTCGGCCGCCCTCCCGCGATGAAGACCGCGCGGCACGTAAAGATCGAGTTCGATCGGTTCGATTATGGGATTATCAAGCGCCGCCTGCTCGAAGGAGAATTGCCCGACGTTGACGATTGGACGACGGGGCATCCTCTGCTGTTTCCAAACATCCTCGCGGTCGGCAGCGCGGGCGCTCCGACGCTGCAATTCCGGGTTCCGGTCGACGACACCCACACGATCCAGTTCGCCTACCGCACCAGGCTTCGCAAGCCGGGTGCCGCGGCGCGCCCGATGGCGGTCAAACATTCGAGCCTGTTCAATGACGAGGGCAAGATCATCGCCGACAACGTTCCGGCTCAGGACATGACCGGCTGGGTTGGCCAGGGGCCGATCTCCGACCGCACGCAGGAGCACCTCGCCGCCAGCGACAAGGGCGTCGTGCTCTATCGCAAAATGCTGATCGAGCAGATGGAGCGGGTCGCGCGCGGCGAGGAGCCGATGGCCGTCATCCGCGACCGCAGTGAAAACGAGCCGATGATCGACATCCGCCGCGAGCGGCGGGCCTGGCAGGGCTTTGCGTCGCAATACAAGAATATCTTCGGCCAGGTGGAGTCAACCATTGGCGCCACGGAATCGTAGGCTGGCCAAAATTGCCCGCTCGATGCACGTCACCAGCAATGCAACGTACGAAGCCTCCGTTCCGCGCCGACCATGTTGGCAGTCTGCTGCGCTCGCCGGCGCTGAAGGAGGCGCGCGCCAAACGCGAGAAATGCGACATTACCACCGAGCAACTCAAGGCCGTCGAGGATCGCGAGATCGAGGCGCTGATCAGGAAGCAGGAGGCCGTGGGCCTCAAATCGATTACCGACGGCGAATATCGCCGTGCCTCCTGGCAGACTGACTTCCTGGTCGCGCTCGATGGCGTGGAGTCCTACATCGGCGAGCGCAAGATAAAATTCCAAGGCCCGCAGCCGCGGCCGATCCTGCTGCGCGTCAACAAGAAGCTTGGCAGTTATAAGCCGCATCCGATGGTCGAGCATTTCAAGTTCGTCAAGGCGCACACCAAAGCCACGCCGAAGATGACGATCCCCTCTCCCTCCACGCTTCATTTCCGTTATGGCCGCGATGCAGTGCCGGAAGCAATCTATCCATCGATGGAGGACTTTTATCGCGATCTCGGAACGACGTACCGGAAGGTGGTGGCCGCCTTCGCGGATGCCGGCTGCCGTTATCTCCAGCTTGACGAGGTCAATCTCGCCTACCTCTGCGATCCCGAACTGCGCGCCCAGGTGGCCGAGCGCGGCGATGACCCGGGCAAGCTGCCGCTGATCTACGCTGACATCATCAACGCCGCAATTGCCGACATTCCCGGCGACATGACGATCACGATGCATCTGTGCCGCGGCAATTTCCGCTCGAGCTTTGTCGCATCCGGCGGCTACGAGCCGGTCGCCGAAATCCTGTTCAACGCCATCAAGGTGCACGGCTATTTCATGGAATACGACACCGAACGCGCCGGCGGCTTCGAGCCGCTGCGCTTCGTGCCCAAGGGTAAGACCGTGGTGCTCGGCCTGGTCACCACCAAGACCGGCCAGCTCGAAAGCCGCGATGCCCTCAAGCGCCGGATAGAAGAGGCCACAAAATTCGTCGATCTCGAGCAGCTCGCGCTCTCGCCGCAATGCGGCTTCGCCTCGACCGAGGACGGGAACCTGCTTGCCGAGGAGGAGCAATGGGCGAAGCTGCGGATGATTGTGGAGCTGGCGGAAGAAGTGTGGGGTTGAGCAGTGAGCAGTGATAGTAGGGGCCTCCTATTTGCTACTCACTATTCGCTATTCGCTTTGGGGCACGCATGAGCCAAGGCATCCTCGCGGGTAAGGTCGCCATCGTCACCGGAGCCGCCCGCGGCATCGGCCGTGCGATCGCACTTGCCATGGCGCAAGAGGGTGCGGGAGTTGTCGTCTGCGACATCGGTGCGAGCCTGCAAGGCGCGGGGACCGATGTTGGTCCCGCCCAACAGGTGGTGAGCGAAATCAAGCAAAGTGGCGGAGCGGCAATTGCGTCAACGCTGTCGATCATCGAGCCGAAGAATGCCGAGGAGATCGTCAAGGCGGCGCTCGACGCATTCGGGCGCGTCGATATACTGGTGAACAATGCCGGCATCCTGCGCGATGTGATCTTCCATAAGATGAGCTTCTCCGACTGGTCGGACGTGCTCGCGGTCCATCTCAACGGTTCGTTCAACATGAGCCGCGCCTGCGCGGCACGCTTCCGCGAGCAGAATTCCGGCGCGTTCGTGCACATGACCTCGACCTCGGCGCTCATCGGCAATTTCGGGCAGGCTAATTACATGGCCGCAAAGCTCGGCGTGATGGGGCTCTCGCGCGCGATCGCGCTTGATATGGCGCGCTTCAAGGTGCGCTCGAACTGCATTGCGCCGTTCGCCTGGACCCGGATGATCGATTCGGTTCCGGCCGAGACCGAAGAGGAGAAACGCCGTGTCGAGCGTTTCCGGCAAATGACGCCGGAAAAGATCGCCCCGCTCGTTGTCTATCTCGCATCCGATCGGGCCGAAGGCATTGCCGGCCAGGTTTTTGGCGTCCGTAACAACGAAATTTTTCTCTTCAGCCAGCCGCGCCCGATCCGCTCGATTCATCGCTCCGATGGCTGGACGCCGCAGGATATTGACGAGCGCCTCAAGGCCGCGTTCGGTCCCTCGTTCACACCGCTCGAGCGCTCCGGCGATGTGTTCAGCTGGGATCCGATTTGAGAGGACGAGGTAGGTTGGGCAAAGGCGCGATCAACGCACGCGATCTTGGCCACATGTGCAAAAAGAGCGCCGTGCGCACGCACTCGCGTCCGCGTGGGCCTCAAGGGCGTTTACGCCCGTCTGGTCGACGGGCTATGGCAGCACGCGCTGAAGCGCGTTGCGCCTTTGCCCACCGTACGGCCTGCTGCCAATGACGATCATCTACGACAAACTCCTCGCGCTGAAGATTCCCGACGTCGAGCAGAGCTACGGGCCCAAAGACTGCATCCTATATGCGCTGGGCCTTGGATTCGGGCTTGATCCGCTCAACGAACAGCAGCTCGCGTTCGTCTACGAGAAGCAACTGAAGGTCTTGCCGATGATGGCCGTGGTCCTCGGCTATCCGGGATTCTGGGTGAAGGACCTCGCGACCGGCATCGATTGGGTGAAGGTTCTGGCAGGAGAGCATTCGTTCCGGCTGCACCGCCCGCTGGCACCAAGCGGCGCAATCGTTGGGCGCACGCGCATCGTCGACGTCATCGACAAGGGGCCGGGCAAGGGCGCAATCATGTATTCGGAGCGCGCCATCCTCGATGAGGAAAGCGGCGAGCGGATCGCGACCGTCGAACAAACGACCGTCTGCCGGGGCGACGGCGGCTTCGGCGGGCCGCCGCGCGAGCAGCGGCCGGCACATCCGATCCCGGACCGCCCGCCCGATCTCGTCTGCGATCTGCCGACGCGGCCGGAAATGGCGCTCATCTACCGACTCAGCGGCGATCCTAATCCGCTGCACGTCGATCCAGTAATTGCCAGAGCCGCAGGTTTCGCGCGCCCGATCCTGCACGGCCTCGGCACGTTTGGAATCGCCGGCCACGCAATTCTGAAACATGTGTGCGGTTACGACCCGAGCCGGCTTGTCGCGATGGCGGGACGTTTTTCGGCGCCGGTGTTTCCGGGCGAAACCATCCAGACGGAACTATGGCGCGATGGAAACGTTGTGAGCTTTCGTTCCCGCGTGGTCGAACGCAACGTGGTGGCGCTGAATAACGGCCGCGCCGAGGTGCTGGCGTAAAGCGCGCAATCAGCCATGCCTGACAGCAAAACCGAGAAGAAAGCTCCTGATCCGCAGGCGCAGATTCGCGCGTCGGTCCGCGCGCTCTGCGCGAAATTTCCCGGCGAATACTGGCGCCGGCTCGATCGCGAACGAGCCTATCCGACCGAATTTGTCGAGGCGCTCACCGAAGCCGGTTTCCTCGCCGCCCTTATTCCGGAAGAATACGGCGGCAGCGGTCTCACGCTCACGGACGCGGCGGCCATTCTCGAGGAAATTCATGCCTGCGGCGGCAACGGCGCCGGTTGCCATGCACAGATGTACACGATGGGGACGCTGCTGCGTCACGGCAGCGCCGCCCAGAAAGCGCGCTGGCTTCCCGAAATTGCGGCGGGCGACCTGCGCCTCCAGGCATTCGGCGTCACCGAGCCGAGTTCGGGCTCGGACCTGCTCAATCTAACCACCACGGCGATGCGCGAAGGCGATCATTATGTCATCAACGGGCAGAAGATCTGGACGTCGCGGGCCGAGCATTCGGACCTGATGCTGCTGATCGCGCGCACGGCGCGTCGTGAGCATGGCGCGAAGAGAACAGAGGGATTTTCGGTTTTCCTCGTCGACCTGCGGCTGGCCCAGGGCACTACGATCAATATCAATCCGATCCGCACGATGATGAACCATGCGACCACGGAGGTCTTCTTCAAGGACCTGCGCGTTCCGGCGGATAATCTCATCGGCGAGGAAGGCCACGGGTTTCGTTATATCCTCTCGGGTCTCAATGCCGAGCGCATCCTGATCGCGGCCGAATGTATCGGCGACGCCAAATGGTTCATCGCCAAAGCGAGCGCCTACGCCAACGAACGCGAAGTTTTCGGCCGACCCATCGGGCAGAACCAGGGCGTGCAGTTTCCGATCGCCCGCGCCTATGCGCAGATGCGCGGCGCGGAGCTGATGGTCCGCGAGGCGGCGCAGCGCTACCAGACCGGAGCCGATTGCGGCGCTGAAGCCAACCTGGCGAAGCTCCTGGCTGCGGACGCCTCCTGGTCCGCCGCGGAAATGTGCGTGCAGACGCACGGCGGCTTCGGCTTTGCCGAGGAGTTCGATGTCGAGCGGAAATTCCGCGAGGCCCGGCTCTATCAGGTGGCTCCGGTCTCGACCAACCTCATTCTTGCCTATCTGGCGGAACACGTGCTCGGGTTGCCGCGCTCGTACTGATCGGGAGGAGATCGCATCTGTGATTCCCATTCTTCTCGCCGATATCGGCGGCACTCATACGCGATTTGCATTTGCCGGTGCCGACGGGCGGCCGCAAGGCATCAAAATCATCGACGATGAGAACTTTCCCGATCTCGAAACCGCCATTGCGTCCTATCTGGAGCAGGCAGGCACGCGGCCGCAGGCGGCCGTGCTTGCAGTGGCCGCCCCGATCGACAGCAGCGATGAAATTGCGATGACCAACCGCGGCTGGCATTTTCGGCCCAGCGACCTCACCAAGCGTTTCGGGCTTGCGGTGCTACGCGTTATCAATGATTTCGAAGCGATCGCCTGGGCGCTGCCGCGCCTCACCGCTGCAGACGCGCGGACGCTCGGCTCGCCGGCGCAGCCGGCCGAGGGCGTCAAGGTCGCACTTGGTCCCGGCACCGGGCTGGGGGTCGCCGCACTGGTTCCGGTCAACGGCTGCCGATCTGTCGTCGTGGCGAGCGAAGGCGGACATGCCGCGTTCGGCCCGCACTCAGAGGACGAGTTCGAAATCTTCCGGCGGCTGCGGCAGCAACATGGAAGCGTTGCCGTTGAGACCATTCTGTCGGGCCCGGGGCTGGTGCGGCTCATGCACGCCGTCGAGCCGCTGACGCCGTACACGGCGCCAGAGGCCGTCGTTGAGGCCGCCCTTGGCGGCGAGGTTTCGCCCGTCATCGCGACGAGGCTGTTCGTGCGGCTGCTCGGCCGTTTTGCCGGCAGCCTGACGCTGACGTTCAAAGCCTTCGGCGGCGTCTATATCGCGGGCGGCGTTGCATCCCGCTTTGGCCCTCTGCTCGACGAGCAGGTTTTCCGCGCCGCCTTCGAGTCGCATCCGCCTTACGAGAAGCTCCTCGCCGGCGTGGCGACAATGCTCATGAGCCGTACCGAGCCGGGGCTGCTCGGGTGCTCCGCCTTGGCGGAAGAGATTGCGCTGGACCTTCGGTAGGGTTCAGGCGACCGGCGGGAGCGACGCTATCACCTCGACCTCGATCAGGGCGCCGCGGGTCAGCTTCGATACCTGCACGGTGGTGCTGGCCGGTGGCGCGCTCTTGTTGACGTATTGCGCCTTGATCTCGGAAAAGACCGGCAGAAATCTCTCCAGATCGAGCATGTAGACGTTGAATTTGATCACATGGTCGAACGTCGCGCCGACCGCCGCCAGAGCGTTCTTGATGTTCTCCAGCACCTGAACCGACTGCGCGCGGATATCGGGGGCAAGCTTGCCGTCCTTGTCCCTGCCCTGCTCGCCCGAGGTGTAGATCAGGCGTCCCGGTCCGGTGACTTCCACCACATGCGTATAGGTCGGTGTCCGATAAGTGCCGTCGGGTTGAATAAAACGCGTGTTGGATCCAGGCTTGCCTCCAGCCGCGTTCTGCGCCGAGGCCGGCGCGGTCACCCCCGCGGCCGCCGCAGCCGCGACAGCGCTGTGTACCAGCGCGCGCCGCGACAGGCCGGTGAGATTGGACGGCTTCTTGTGCTTGGCGGTCATGGGTTTCTCCTTCCGATGTTGTTCCGGAATCGCATGTTATATGCGGCTAGGCGACCAGGCGACGGGTGTCGCCCCTCAAGGCGGCAGGCGTTTATGATTGCGTGATTACGCCAGTCCAAGCTCGGCCAAGGCATTGCGATGATGCTCGGCGAAATCCGGGGAAAAGCAGCAGAAGACGATGCGCTCGATGCCGCGCGGCGCATTCGCGATCTCCGCCGCCACCGTGCCCACTGCGATGCGCGCGGCGCGATCCGGCGGGAAGCGATAGATACCGGTCGAGATTGCCGGATAGGCGAGCGAAGCAAGGTCATGCGCGGCGGCAAGGTCGAGCGCGGTACGGTAGCAGCCGGCCAGCAGGTCCTCCTCGCCCTTGCGCCCGCCGCCCCAAACCGGACCGACCGCATGGATGACGTGCTTTGCCGCCAGCCGATAGCCGCGCGTGATCTTGGCCGAGCCGGTCGGGCAGCCGCCCAGCGTGCGGCACTCCGCGAGCAGTTCGGGCCCGGCGGCGCGATGGATCGCACCATCGACTCCGCCGCCGCCGAGCAGTGAGGTGTTCGCCGCATTGACGATGGCATCGACCCGGAGCGTCGTGATATCGGCGACGCAAACCTCAAGCTTGCTCGCACCGATCAACACGGTGACGACAGGTTCCGCGCTCATGAACCGATCAGCTCCAGTGGGCGCGCTCGCGCAGGCCGGCCAGCGATTCCGCCGCCTCCGCGACAATCTCATCCGGATCGAGCGCTGTCAGCCGGCCGTCCCGCTTGAGCACGCGGCCGTCGACCACGACTGTATCGACGTTATGCGGCTGCGCCGAGCGTACGATAGCGGTGACCGGATCCCCGAGCGGCGCCATGTTGAGATCGTTCGCGCGCACCAGAATGAGATCGGCGCGCTTTCCCGGCGTCAGCGAGCCAACGCGGTCCGCAATCCCTAAGTCCCAGGCGCCGTTGATCGTCGCCATTTCGAGGACTTGGCGTGCTGAGATGCTCAGCGGGTCTCTCGACCGTACGAACTGGGTGTCCATCATCAGCCGCATCGCAGAGAAGAGATCATTGCTGCCGGCAACCGGCGCGGTGTCCATGGCGAGGCTCACCTTGAGGCCAAGCCTGAGCAGTTCCAGCGCCCGCGGCAGCCCATAGGAATAGCGCATTTCCGAATGCGGCGTGATGCTCACGTGAGCGCCCGCCTTCGCGATGCGGGCCCGGTCGGCCTCGTCCCAGGCAGTGGTGTTGATCAGCTGAACATCGCGCGCAAGCAGCCCTTCGCGTTCGAGTATTTCGACGATGCCTTTGCCGCCGGTGTGAATCGTAATCGGCAGGGCAAGACTGCGCGCGGCCTCCCAATCGCGATGCAGCGCCGGCAAGGTGACGCTCCCGCGCGGCGAAGTGCTGACGCTGCGCGAAGCCATGCCGAGCGCCAGCCGGCCTTCGCTGGCGTAGTCGGCCCAATTCCGGTGCATCCGCCGAAGATCGGCGATGTCCATCGTCTCATCGGGCGCCGGGCCGCCCTGATAGGTGCCGTAGGAGAATCGCCCGCGAATGCCGGTATCGATCAGCGCCCGCACGTCGGCATCGGCGTGCGCGGGACTGCGGATATTGTGCGCCCAGTCGTGCACCGTGGTGACGCCGGAATAGATCAGCTCGGCGCAGCCGAGCCGTACGCCGCGATAGGTGTCCTGCGGCGCATACTCCTTGCCCAGCGCGAGCACAGTGGGGAAGTAACCCTTCTCCGGGCCTTCGCGCACAAGACTGCGCAATGTGCTGTTCCAGAGATGGTTGTGAGTATCGATGAGGCCCGGCAGCGCGATCATCGCCCGCGCGTCGATCGTAGGCGAGCCCGGCGCGGACAAATCCGTGCCGACTGCGACGATCTCGCCGTCGCGGACGTGGATATCCCCGCGGGCGATGTCGCCCAGCGCCGGGTCCATCGTCAGCACATGCGCACCGCGCACGATGAATTCGCCGCGTGATGGCAGATCGGCGGCACCGACTCTGCGTGCCGAAAGCCCTGCCGCCGCGAGCGCAGTTGCGTCGCCGATGAATCGGCGGCGGGTGAGGTGCATTAATGCCCCGCGGCCAAGACCAGCACCGGCTGGTCGCGATACGTATCGGCAAACAGCTGTTTTAGATTTTCCACCTTTGGAAGGTCGTTGAACAAAATATAGGGAGCGTAGGGGTGAAGCGTGGCGTAGTCCTGATGGTAGTCCTCGGCCGGATAAAAGCCTGCCAGCTCAGTGAGCTTGGTGACAATCGGGCGGTTGAACACGTGAGCCTTATCGAGCTGCGCGATATACGTCTCGGCAATGCGCTTCTGAGCTTCGTCTCGATAGAAAATTGCCGAGCGGTATTGTGTCCCGACATCCGGTCCCTGGCGGTTGAGCTGGGTCGGGTCGTGCGCGACGGAGAAATAGATCCGCAGAATCTTTCCATACGAAATTTGGCGCGGATCGAATTTGATCTGGACTGACTCGGCATGCCCGGTCCGGCCGGAGCTTACGATGTCATATTTCGCCGTCTCCTTGCTGCCGCCCGCGTATCCGGAAAGCGCTTGCGTCACGCCCTTCACGTGTTGAAACACCGCCTGCACCCCCCAGAAGCAGCCGCCGGCAAGCACGGCCGTCTCCGAGCCTTCTGCCGGCGCCGGTTGGTCAACGGCGGGCGCAGGCACGACCACAGCGGATTCGGCGGCTCGCGCCGGCATCTGCCAGAATACGGCGAGAACCGACAGCAGGAGCACGGCTTGGCAGCCAAGGCGTGCCGCAGCGGAATTGGATGAGCGTGCGGGTCTGGATAGGTGTAGCATGGGCCGATCCTTTCTGAACAAAAGGCTAAGTGTGCGGCAGCATGGAATCTAACGCAGATCGCGCTCACGGGCCGCAAAAATCTGCGCACATGTCCGTGAGGGACGCAGCAACAAGGGAGGGGACTTGGACATGACACTTCATCGCCGAAGCCTTCTCCATCTCGCTGCGAGCGCTGCTACGCTGCCGGCTGCCTCGCGTTTCGCCAGGGCGCAAAACTGGCCGTCGCGGCCGGTGCACATCGTCGCGGCTTTTGCCGCAGGCGGCGGGGTAGACATCACCGCGCGCCTCATTGGCCAGTGGCTGTCGCAGCGCCTCGGTCAATCTTTCATCATCGATAATCGCCCGGGAGCCGGCGGCAACATCGGCACCGAGACCGTCGTGAACGCTCCGGCTGACGGCTACACCTTGCTGCTTGCCACTCTCCCAAATGCGGTCAACGCAAGGCTCTACGAGAAGCTCAATTTCGACTTCATCCGCGACATCGCGCCGGTTGCCGGCATCATCCGCGTGCCGATGGTCATTCTGCTTCATCCCTCGGTTCCGGCCCGCACGGTTCCCGAGTTTATCGCCTACGCCAAAGCCAATCCGGGGAAGGTCAACATGGCGTCCGCCGGCACCGGCAGTGCACCGCACATGGCCGGCGAGCTGTTTAATTTCATGGCCGGGACCAAGCTGGTGCACGTGCCCTATCGCGGCCAAGGCCCGGCACTCACGGACTTGCTTGGCGGGCAGGTGCAGGTGCTGTTCGCAACAACGCCCGGGACGACCGATTACATTAAAACAGGTCAGCTGCGCGGGCTCGCGGTGACCACCGCGTTGCGCGCCGCGGTGCTGCCGGACCTGCCGAGCGCCGGTGATTTCGTGCCCGGTTACGAAGCGAGCCAATGGTACGGGCTGGGGGCGCCAAGACGGACGCCCGCCGGAATTGTCGAGCGGCTCAACCGGGAGATCAACGCCGCGCTTTCCGATCCCGGCATGAAGGCGCGTTTGGCGGACCTTGGCGGCGAGCCGCTTGCGGGCTCGCCAGCCGACTTCGGCAAGCTCATCGCCGAAGAAACCGCGAAATGGGGCAAGGTGGTGAAGTTCGCGGGCCTCAAGCCGGAGTGATCAATTTCCGAAATCTGGCATCTGCGGATCAATTCCCTTGGGCGAACTCGTCGCTGATGTGCGGCCGCCGGGGATGGTGTTGCTGGCCGGCGCGGGAATGGGACGCATGCGACTTGTGAGCGACCTTGAGGCTCCCCTCGCGCCACTGACAGCCGAAGGGCCACGGCTCCTGGGGACAGCCTGTTTCCGGCAAGGTGATGGCCCCATGGCTGGCAATGGCCCGATCGTGTTTCGTGACCGGCCCGACCGCCGCCAGCGCGGTGACCATGGCGGCACCCATACCGACGAGGGCCAGGATCAAAGAGCGTTTGTAGACTGACATGGAGCCCTCCCACGGAAGCTGATGCCGTTTAGTCGCGGCAGGGCGGGAAAGGTTCATTCATGATGACCCTGGGCGACGAGGAAGCGGCGATGCAGGCGGGCAAGTGCGGCCGCGCAATGGGCGATCGACCAGATCAAGGTCGGAGACTACCTGGGTGCGCGCGGAGGGCGTTTACCGCGGTTGAGACGGTCGATTGAATGGATTGAGCACGGCGACGCCGGCCGGCTCGAAATCCGACGTGTTGCGAGTGACGACGGCGAGTCGGTGTTCGAGCGCCGTCGCCGCAATAGCTAGGTCAAGCCCTTTGTTGCCGATCCGCTGAGACAGACGCCCCCAACGGCGCGCGACAGCAATGTCGACGACAAGAACTCGGCCTTCATAGGTGCGCAAAATCAGATCCAACCAGGATGCGATGCTTTCTGCGAAGGCCGGGTTCACCGTCCGCTGTCGTTCGATACCGCGCTCGATTTCGCCTACGGTGAGCACGCTAATGAACAAGTCCGACGACGGCACTTCGGCCATCCACTGGACCAGATTGCGATTGCGTTGCCGTGGCGGTTTGCGCAGTTCCGAAAGGACGACGGTGTCGAGCAGAAACATTCAGAAGCCGGGATCACGCATATGCCCGTCGAGGCGCTCGAATTCCTCGCCGTCGGTAGGCATTGCGAGGAGCAGCTCGGCAAAACTCGGCGCCTTCAGGTGTTGCAGCTTTCGCAGGCGCTCATATTCCTCCGCTGAAACCACCACCACGGCAGGCCTGCCGTGCTTGGTGACCATCTGCGGTTGGCGTCGAGCGGCCTCGACGACCTCGCTAAACCGATTTTTGGCGTCCTGCACCGACCAATTGCGGAGAGCCACGGAACGACCCTTTCTAGCCAGAAATTCTGACTAGAATATGAGGATTAATCGCCTCGCCGTCAAGCCGACGATTAAGAGCTCGCGGCCGCTTCCGCAGGTCACGTGGATAGGACGCTGCGACCGTGATCTCGCCGTCATCCTGCGCGGCGAGCAAGCTCACGCTCGGCCGGATGGGCCAGGACTCTTGGTAGCTTCCGAGGAACTGCGGACATAATCTCGGACTCAGGGGTGAGGCGGCCCGCAGCGTATGACCCGGTGCCGACATTGCGCGCGACGGTGGATATTCTGTAGGGTGGGCAAAGGCGCGCTTGCGCGCCGTGCCCACGCGTCCGAGGCGCTGATGTCCCACTATCGGCGTGCCAGCATCGAAGGCGGACTATATTTTTT
>DATBHB010000193.1:0-97245 GCA_036557705.1 Xanthobacteraceae bacterium | reverse complement strand
CTTCATTGTGCGGCACCCTCGTTTGCGAACTTCGGAATCGAAGGACACTAGCAACTTATTGATCTAGTGTGGCTTTGGTTCAGAAGTCCGCATGTTGGACTCGCCGCAGGAATGATGCGGACTTCTGAACCGCCACACTAGCAACTCATCGGTTCTAGTGTGGCTTTGGATTTGACGTTCCTGCGAAGGACTCGCGGCAAGGCTGGTAGGAACGTCAAATCCGCCACACTAGAACGCCCGCTCTCCGGCAATCACGTTACGGCGCAGAAGCCGCCGCTCCTTGTCACTGAAATCGGTGCGGGCATGCAGCGTACATCGATTATCCCAGAGCACGAGGTCGCCGACGCGCCATTGGTGTCTGTAAATGAACCGATCCTGCTCGATATGGCCGAACAGCGTGTCGAGGAGCGCGCTGCCTTCCGGCGGATCCATGCCTTCGACGCTCCAGGTCATCAGGCGATTGACGTAGAGCGCCTTGCGTTTCGTGTCGGGATGGGTGCGCACGATCGGCTGCGCATAATGCGGCTGGGCCGAAAAATCGATCTTGGCGGCGTTGACCTCGCGGGTAAGCGACTCGTAGTGATAGGCGTTGACAGCTGTCCTGCCGTCCAGCCGGGCTTTGAGCTCCGTGGGCAGCGCCTCATAGGCTTTGTACATGTTGAGGAACAGCGTGTCGCCGCCTTGCGAAGGAACTTCGATTGCATAGAGGAAGGTGGCTTTCGCCGGCTTCTCGACGTAACAGAAATCGGAATGAAAATGCATTTCTCCATCGGCGAGCGAGCCGATGAGTTTGCCGTCCTCGCGGATATTCGACACGAGCATCGTCAATTCGGGGTGCTTGAGTCTGGAGGCTTCGTTGCGCGCTTGTGCCGGGCGGCCGCGCTGCTGGAGGGTGCCAAAATTTCGAGCAAAGGCGATCTGCTCGTCCTCGGAGAGGGATTGATCCCGGAACAAGAGAACGAGGTGCTGATGCCAGGCCTCGACGAGCCGGGCGACGGTCTGCGGCGAGGGCTCCCGCCGCAGATCGAGGCCGACGATCTCGGCGCCCAGCGCCGGCGACAATGGCTTCGCTGCAAACGCGCTGATCTCGGCTTCGGAGCGGTGAGTCTTCGCCGGTTGGATCATGCTTCTAACCCTCTGATGCGAAACCGCGGTTATTTGGCGCTCCGCGCGAGGAGCCGCTCAGAACAGTAGCACGCCGCGAGCGTCGGGTCTTCTACTCCTACTGCATCATACGCTGCGTCGGTGGGCAAAGGCGAACGCGCTTGAGCGCGTGCGCTGTGCCCAGCCGGATGGCCGCGCGTGGGCACGGCGCTCTTTATACTGCGTGTGGCGAGAGTCGTGCACGTGGACCACGCCTTTGCCCACCCTACGGGAAGTTTCTGACGCAGTAAGCCTACTCGGTCCACTCGACGATCGGAGCGAAAAGTTCGTCGACAGGTTTCGCCGCTGCAAGGAAATGTTGTTCGACCAGGTAGCTCTGGAAGGCTTCCAGGATCGTTCTATTGGCTTGCAGTCCATAGGGCCAGGCGTTCGGACCCATGAGCTCGTCCATCTCTTCGATTTGATCGTACAACCACGGCAACATGCTGCGCTGCGCTCCGGAAAATCGCATTTGCTTAAGCGCCCAGGCCTTGGACTCCTGGCAGGCCTTGAACAGGCTTTCCGCAACCCAGGGGTTCTCGCGAACCAGCTCTTCGCGGATCACCAGTGTGTGCATGATCGGGTGAAAGCCGGTCCGCCGATAGAAGTCCCTCTCGCGCGCCCGATAATCCGGAAACAGGCGCACAACGTCGGATCCCTTGTCGAAGGCAGCTGGACGCCGGGCGCCGAGATACGCGTCAATGTCGCCGCCTTTCAGCGCATCGCTAAGCGTTCGCCCCGATCCGATCATTTCGAGTTTCAGCGCGCCGATCGGCCGAAGGTCCATCTCGGCGTCTGCGGCACGCGGTTTGTCGACCCCGCCCTCCACCCAGGTGATGCGATCCAGATCGACGCCGTAGTCGTGCTGGAGAATGCCGCGTATCCATACTCCTGCGGTCTGACGGTATTCCTGGACACCGACGCGCTTGCCTTCCAGATCGCGCGGCTCTTTGATTCCCGAGTTCTTGTTGATGAAGATGAAGCCGTGGCGGAACAGACGCGACGGGAACACCGGGATTGCGACAAATGGAAATTCGTCGCGCGACCGCATGATTGAATAATGCGCCAAAGACATTTCCGACGCGTCGAACGAGCGCGTCTTGACCATGCGGGCAAAGATTTCAGGGGGAGATTGAATGGCGATGTAGCGAAGCGCAATCCCTTCGGGCTGGACAATTCCCAATGAGAGCGCCTCCATCCGATCATACGGACCGCAGGCCATCGTCAGCTGCAGGCGGGACATCGGCACCTCAGGCAAAGTATTCCAACTTAGTGCGTCACAAACTTTGTAGGGTGGGCAAAATCGCCTTGCAACACTCTCGGATGGGGCACGGCTTCCGGGCGATTTTGCCCACGCGGTCGGCCTCCGCGATTGACGACCGCGTGGGCAAAGCGCGTGGCAGCCATGCATGAAGCTCTTGGGATCGTAACGCGCCCTTGCCCACCCTGCGACGGTTGTTCAGATCGGAATAACCAGCAAAGTATCGACCTGTCGCGAGTCGAGGACGACCAGCCGGTCCATGAACAGCAGCCGGCCATCCTGCTCGACGATTCGGTCGAAGCTCCGCCCGCAGGCGAAAATCGATCGCTCGCCCTCTTGCATGGTTCGCAGGACGGCAAAGTTTGCCCGCGCGCGGATGTCCGCGGATGATGAGGCCAACACCCGCACGCAACTCGTCAAATGGCAGTAAACGTGCGGCTCGTAGATGTTCGCCAGGCGCAGCGCCGATATGCGGTCGCTCATCATGCCGCGCCCGTCGCAATACATGATCGCGAGCGGCAGGCCGTTGTCATGGTTCTCTCGCGTGGTGACGCGATATTTGCCGTTCTCGACGAAAAGCGCGGGCCAGTCCTCAAGTTTATCGTCGTCGATGGTTTGCGCGTATTCGGCGTATAGCGCCTCGACGCGCAAACGCAGGATCAGGTCGCGGTCAAGCGTCGAAGCGTTGTTCGTTTGGTAATTCACTTAATGCCTATTGCGAGGGTGTTGATACACTCGTTACTTAAGTGGTGTGCTCCCTACCCTCTCCCCTTGTGGGAAAGGGTCGCCGCGCGCTTCTTTGGCGCGCGGGGTGAGGGGCGATAAGATCCACCGAAGCGTGCCCTAAAGCCCCATACATTCGCGCCATCCCTTCCAGAACCCGCGCACCGCCGCTTCCGTGACGCGAGAGCCCTGACTGGCCTGGATGTCGCGGCCGCCCATCGGCATCTCGACCATGGCCTCGGGATCGGCTTTGGCGGCGCGTTGGACAAAGCCGCCCACGCAGCCGTCTTCCATGGAAACGAGGCCGGCAGGCCCGACCAGGTTGTTCACTTTGAGGCGCAGTTCCTGCATTTCGGGGTCGTCGTCGGTGAAGCCGAGAATGGTCCAGACGAGCTCTGTGCGCTCTACCCCCTTGGGCTGGATCTGCCGGACAGCAAGCGCGTTGAGGATCTGCTGGATGACGAGCGAGGGGAATACGGTCTCGATCGCGTTGGTCACCTGATCGCCAAGCTCAAGCTTGTGCTCCATCATGCTCGGATCGTCGAGCTTGTATTGCTCCTTGAGCGAGCGCACCTTTTCGCGCCCAACATCCTTGTCGCCCAACGACTCGCGTTGCGTGTAGCTCAGGTGGTGCCAGCCGCTGGCCGCGATCTTGACGCCGCCGCCCATGTTCGGGCGAACGACGCCGAAGGTGTTGTGGAAAACATGGAGCAGGCTCGCGTGATAGGAGTCGCGGTTGTTCTCTGCATATAGTTTCCAGTTGTTCGGCAATACCTGGCAGTGATAGCCGATGACCCGCAATGGCTTGATGAACACGCGGTCGATATTGGCCGCGAGTTCAGCCCCGATATAATCGAAAAACGGCGGCGTTTCCTCGGAAAATGTCCCGAATATCATGCCGCGATAGGTTTCCACCCGCAGCCGCTCGAGCCCATGAGCGGTCTGGTCGAAATCTGCCGCGAGGCCGCCCTTTCCGCCGACGCCTCGTTTGAATGCGACCCCGGTGAGCTTGCCGCTGAGATCGTAGGTCCAGTTGTGATAAACACAGCTGAACTCCCGCACATTGCCGCGCGGCTTATAGCAGATGAGCGCGCCTTTATGGGCGCACCGGTTCACCATGGCGTTGACCGCGCCGTCGTGGCCGCGCGCCACGATGATCGGCGCATCGCCGACATAGGTTGTCTTGTAGTCGCCGGGATTGGGAATCTCACATTCAAGCGCGAGGAAATTCCACGTCGGCCCGCGAAAGATGCGTTCCTGCTCAAGCGCGTAGAGTTCGTGATCCGTGTAGACGCGATAGGGAACGTGAGACAGGTCCTCGTGGGGCATCGCAAACGTGGACAGGCGGTCTTGCAACACAGACATCCCTGGTCTCCTCCCACCTTCAGCAGGCGGGTTGTTGACACATCCTATAGCGGTTCCGCTGCTGTGAGACACGCTTTTTCATGATGTTTCCTCGTCATCGAGCCAGCGGATCGGGACGCATCTGGATGTGATAGGCCTTCGGGCGTTCCTCCGTGCCGCCCTCCTCATGGAACATCGCGCGCGTGCCGGATGTGGTCCATAGACCGCGTCCTTTCCATCCGGCATTGGCGTCGTCGATGCGGCCGTCCATGTTCTTGGTGAAGAACCCCAGCGGGTACGGCACGCGCAAGCTAACAAACTTGCCGTCAACGAGCGCCAGCAACGCTTCGCCGCCGTTCGTTGTGGCGATCGGGACGTTTGGCCCGAGCCCCAGAGTGTCGTAACGATCGACCCAGACGTAGTAGGCGTGATCCGCGCTTCCTGAGTCGGTGACGCCTCGGAACTGCGGCCCAGGAAACGGATAGAGCGTCCACCCTTCCGGACACAGCTTTCCGGTTGCCGCCAAGGGGCCGTTGAGCGGCCCTTTGCATTTTCTGCGGTCGAAGCTTGCCATATGGCCGCTCGAAAGCGCCGTCCAGGCGACGCCGTTGAGATCGACATCGATGCCGCGCGGCCCATAGCCGGGATCCGGAGGCGTATAGATTTCCGCGAGCGCCGTTTCGGGCGGGTGCGGCCCGGGCGACAGTCGGACGAGGTAGCCCGGCTGATCCATGCGGGAGAATCCGACATCCATCGATTGGCCCCAGATCGAGTCATCGACCGGGCTCGGTTGCACGCCGTAAGGCCCCGCCATCACGAGCTTGTCCTTGGTCGGGTCCACCGGGTCCTTGGCTCCGACGTAATCGTCGCGTTTGCCGTTGCCGTTGGTGTCGACGATGAGCGGCGTCCAGCCCTGTGCTTTCGCCGCATCTCCGGTCTCTTCATAGACTCTGGTGTTAAACCAGCCGATCACCGCGGAATCCGGACGGATTCCGCTCGTCCACAGCGTGTTGTCGGGATCGTGGCCGAAATAAAGATGGCCGGTGCTGAAGCAGGCGTCGATGAGCGACCATTTTTCGGTTTTGGGATCGTACATCGAGATCTGGCGTCCCGACTGGTTGATCGGAAAAATCTTTGCCGACGCCAGATCCGATCCCTTCCTGCAGAAGCCCGGACTATTGGGTCCGCGGATTCGGGCCGTAAACCAGACCCGCGCCTTGTCGTCGATGATCGTGCTGTGGACGCTGGTATGCCCGTCCCAGATCAACTCGTCGCCCCAGTACGCCGAGTGCCCCTTGGGCAAAGTGAGCGCAGACGGCGTGTCGGGATCGCGATAAGGATGCCGGATCGTCGTTGCTGTGTTCGTCACCGGATCGAGGACGGGAACGAGATCGGTGCTCTCCTCGGTGGTCCCATAGATTTTGCCATAGGCATTGACGGTTGGGTGACGTTTGTCGGTCGAGACCGCGTCGTGAAGATAGGCCTTGGGGCTCGACCAGTCCCAAATGCTCGCGACGACATTGCGCTCGACGCCCTTCGGCCGCTCCGGCCTGGCGAAGGGGAGTTCTCCGGCGGCAATCCGGTCGGTCCAGTCGGCGAAGAGTTGCAAGCCTTTTCGCGGGCCGAGCCGCTCGGCCGTGACGGCCATGCTGGTCATGGCCTGGCCTGATTGAACCCGCCTCACCCAGGCCTCGTACGAATCATTAAACGTGCCGAGCGCGGCAGGAATCCTGCGCACGCCTGGTGAGCCGAGGGAGTGGCACGACTGGCAGGAATTCTTGATGGTGTCGATCCAGTAATGCTGAGTCTTCATCAAGGTCGGAATGCCGTTGCCGCCAGGGCCGGTGCCGGGAAATTGCGTCTTGTCAGGAATTTCAAGCAGCGAAAACCAGTAGACGCTCGGATAATATTCCGCCGCCGCCGCTTCGCTCGGCGCCAACACGGCTGTGAGATCGACATTGCGTCCGGGCGCGGTTTGCACCTTGGGTGAATCGACGAGGCCATAGCCGCGGACCCAGATAGTGTAATTTGCGGCCGGCAGATCGGGAATGAGGTATCGGCCCTGGTCGTCGGTCACGACAATCCTGGCGAACCTGGTCGGAAGATCCGTGGTCTCGGCGATGACCCAGACGCCTGCCTCCGGGCCTTTCGCGCTGGTGACGACGCCGCCGAGGTCGGTCGCGCCGACACTGACGCCGGACGCCGCCGGCTGCTGGGCGCGAAGCTGCGCCGGGATCCCGATCAAAAAACCGGCGAGCGCAACTGCCGCCACATTCGAATGCAATCTGCTCTTGATCCCCATGGCTTCCTCCTTGTGGCCGTCCGGCGGCCCGTTCTCTTGCGGCTGCGCACGGCGGTTTCTGTGATCCTACACCGACGTCAGTCGCGCCGCGACCCTTATGCCGGCTGGCCAGGTTGCGCACGGACCGGGAAAAATGTAGGGCGGGTTTTAAACCCGCCCTCGCGTGGCGCGACAAACCCGGACCGTGAGGTTCGGATCGCGTTCGCGGTTACATCGCGAATAATCCTGCGTGGTGGGCAGATGACCCCGACAACATCTCGCGAACGGCATCCGCGGCGACAGGGCGGGTTTGAAACCCGCCCCTACAAGTCTCCAGATTGTGCGCTGCCTCGCGATTCTAATAACCCGCGGCGAGCGCGCCGCGCGAGCGCGGATCGGCGGCGCCGTAAAGGCCCTGCGGCCCGATCCGGATTGAATTCGCCGAGGACCAGTGCGGCTGCTCGACCACACTCTGCCCGCGCTTCTCCAGCGCCGCTATCACTTCGGCCGGGAATCCTTTTTCGACCACGACCCGATCCGGCCACCACTGATTGTGGAAGCGCTTCGCGGCGACGGCCTTGTCGATCGGCAGCTTCAAGTCGATCTCGTCGACAACGATCTCCAGCACGGTGGTGATGATCCGGCTCGATCCCGGCGAACCGGTGACCAGAAAAGGTCTACCGTTCCGCAGCACGATGGTCGGCGTCATCGAGGAGAGCGGCCGCTTGCCGGGGGCCGGGGCGTTCGCGTCGCCGCCGAGGAGCCCTGACGAGTTTGGCGTGCCCGGCTTGGCGGCAAAATCGTCGAGTTCGTTGTTGAGAAGGACGCCGGTGCCTCCGGCCACGAGACCGACGCCGTAGCTGAAATTAAGCGTCGTTGTGTTGGCGACGGCATTACCGTAGCGATCCACCACGGAAAAATGCGTGGTGTTGTCGCCCTCGCTCGGCGCCGCAAGTTGTGGCCGGATTTGGATGGACGGGGTGGCATGCTGCGGATCGATTCCCGCGCGCAGTTTCGCCGCATATCGCTTGGACAGCAATTTTTGCAGCGGCGCCCTTACCACCGCCGGATCGCCGAGATAAGCGGCGCGGTCCGCATAGGCGCGGCGCATCGCCTCGACCATCAGATGATCTCGCGCGCCGGCGTCGAGTGCACCGAGCCGGTAGCCTTCGAGGATGTTCAGCATTTCGATCAGCACGACGCCGCCCGAGGACGATGGCGGCATCGAGACGATGCGGTAATCGCGATAGCTCCCGCGTACTGGCATTCTTACGATGGGGCGATAGTTGCGGAGATCGTCCAGGGTCATGATGCCGCCGGCAGCCTTGACGGCGGCAACGAGCATCTCGGCGACCGGTCCCTCATAAAAACCGCGCGCGCCCTCGCGCGCGATTGCTTCCAGCGTAGCGGCAAGATCGCTCTGCACCAGCATGTCGCCTTCGGCGCGCGCGCTGCCGTCGGGACGCAGGAAGATTTTTGCCGATGACGGCCAACGCGCGAGGCGCTCGCGTTCGCGCGGGAGCGAATCGGCAGTGTCGTCGGTAACCGGAATGCCCTCGCGCGCGAGCGCAATCGCAGGCGCGATCAGTTCGGCCAGCGTGAAGCGACCGGAGCCGTAGCGCCGCTCGGCCAGGGCCAGTCCCGCTACGCTTCCAGGAACGCCGATCGCAAGCGCCGAATCGCGGGATTTCTCCGGGTCGGGCTCGCCGTTCTGGTCGAGAAAAATGTCGCGGGTGGTCGCCTGCGGAGCGGTTTCCCGATAGTCGATCGCGATGTCGCGATGCTCCGCCGCAAGGTGAATGACCATGTAGCCGCCGCCGCCGATATTACCGGCACGCGGATAGGTTACCGCCAGCGCAAACCCGGTCGCCACCGCGGCATCGACCGCATTGCCGCCGTTCTTGAGCACTTGGACGCCAATCCGGGCGGCGCGCGTCTCCTGGGCGACCACCATGCCGTGAGCCGCAACGGTCTCCTCGGCCGCCGCCGGCTGGAATGCCGCGACGCGCAGCAACGCAACCAGCGCGATAATGATGAACTGCGGCAGGTCCTTGCGTCGGCTCAGCCTCACTGCGTCAGGAGAGTTTCGTAGGGTGGGCAACGGCGCCCCTCCTGGGCCAACCGCGTGGGCAAAATCGCGCCGCGCCCATAGCGCGTCGCAGACGCGCGTGAACGCGCTTACGGCCCACGCTGTCAGGTTGTGAAACGCGATTTTGTCCACCCTCCGAAGCTACTTCGATTTCCTGAAATAACGAAGGTCCGGAGGCGACTGGTCCTTCTTCGTCGGCATCAGAAAGCCGTCAGCGCTCACAAGATAGCTTTCCTTTCCGACCACGACGTTTCGATTGTCCTCCGAACAATCGACAACCAGCCAGATCGGATTGGACTCATGCTGGAACGGCCGCACCACGCTCCAGGGGCGCGTCAGTGCATGGTCGATGGTGGTGATCTCGATGCGCAGAAACTTCTTGTCGACTTCATCGAGGTAGAAGCGCTCCTTGACGATGGTCTGGTTGTCGGTGTGCAGGGGAATGCCGCTGCCGTCAAACGTGCGCGGCCCCTTGAAGCCGCGGGTGTCGACCTCAAGCACGCTGAGATGTCCGTCTCCGCGGTCGATCCAACGTCCGATCGAGTAACCGTTGAAGGTGGGCTCGAACTCGGCCGGCCAGTCGCGGCCGTCGGTGAAGATCCGGCGCGGCTCGTTGTAGTCGCTCAATATGTAAGTGGTTTTCGGCGTGATGATGATTTCCATCGGATAGATGCCCACCATCATTCGCGGCAGTCCGTGGGGGACGCACTGGGACGTCGGATCGCCGCCGAGCCCACCGCTGGCGCGCTCGGCAAGCTTGGCTTCATAGATTGACTGATATTCGGCAGTCAGCGGTGCTTGCTGGCCTCGCCCCGCCGGCTTGGTTACGTCCCATGGACCGTTTCCGATCCCGGCCGGCTTCTTCCATTGGCCGGACCAGTCCGGATATTTCGACAAATCCTGCGCTTGCGCGGCAGCAACCGCCGCCCCGGCCAGCAATCCTACGACGATGAATTTGTGGACGAAGCTTTGGCTCACCATCAAATGCCTCCTCCCGTCATGCCGGCGCATGACGCGCCTGGCCATGATATTCGGTATTGGGCCGCATGTCGGTTGCCGAGGCAAGCCTGTTGGTCATGTTGTAGAAGCCCGCAACCGCCGCGATGTCCCAGATGTCGCGATCGGAAAAGCCCGTGCGCCGCAGTTGCTCGCGGTCTTGCTCCTCGACGTCCCAGGGCGCAACGGTCAGCTTGACGGCAAATTCCAGCATTGCCCGCTGGCGCCTGGAAAGGCGCGCTGCCCGGTAGTTTATCACTACCTGCTCACCCAATATCGGATCCGCTGAGAGGTGGCGCACCGAGGCGCCGTGCGCCGTGACACAATAATAGCAGCGGTTCTGCGCCGAAACCGCAGCCGCGATCATCTCGCGCTCGAGCTTGCTCAGGCCCGAATCCCCCTGCATCAAGTCGTTGCGATAGGCCACGAAGGCCGCAAGCTTCGCCATGTCGAACGCGAAGGCCTTGAGCACGTTCGGAATAAATCCGAGCTTCTCTTCGCAAAGCGCAAAATAGGCCGCCATATCCGGCGAGAGCTGCGCCGGCTTGAGCTTCAATGCCATGACGGAGCCGTGGGCGGTTGGCGGGGTTCGCCGTCCTCGTTTGACCGGATCAGGTCGCTGCTTGGCAGCAGTTTTCAGTTTTTGGCCCACGCCTCTTCTCCCTGTCGCGCCGGTGAACCTATATGGTCAGAAGCATAGGCGCTAGAATTGCATTCCGGCGGCGTCCGACTGCACACAATGCCGCAAGCGGCGCGGCATGGTATTGCCGGACCGGCCCTCGGTGCCGCGCCTGGATGGGAAATACCCGCCGCGGGCGCCAGGAAAGCAGCTCCGGGCAGAAGGTCGCGCATGACCGATGATCAGCTTGCTGGCGCCGAGGAGGAGGAAGTAGCGGCGCTGCTGGTCGCCGTGGCCGAAGCCCTGCTCGGGGCAAGCCAAAGCAAAATCCCAAAGGAATTCGTCGACTCCCTATTTGCCCGTGCGGTGCCGGAAGACCTCGTGCGCTACGACGCCCGCGAGCTGGCGGCGCTTGCGGAGGGCGCCTGGAGCTTTCTTGCCGAGCGGGCGCCGGGCGCGCCCAAGATCCGGCTCGTACAGCCGCCGGCCAGCGGTGAACGCCTCAAGCACGTATCGGTGCTGGAAATCGTCAATGACGACATGCCGTTTCTGGTCGATTCGGTCATGGGCGAACTCGCCGAACGGGGCGTCGACATTCGCCTCGTCTTGCATCCTATCTTCGCGGTCGAACGCGATCCGGCCGGTCGGCTCACCGCCTTCCGCGGGCTCGCCTCCGCCGGGGCGGCGCCGCGCGAAAGCTTCATCCATATCCATGTCGAGCGCATCGAGGACCAGGCGCGCAGCGACGGTATTGTCGCGGCGATCGCGCAGACGCTCGCCGAGGTGCGCCTCTGCGTGGCCGACTGGCGCGCCATGCTGCACCGCGTCGCCGATGTCGTCGCCGGCCTCAAGACCGATCCGCCGCCTCTGCCCGCCGACGAAGTCGCCGAGGCAATCGAATTTCTCGAATGGCTCATGAAGGATAACTTCACCTTTCTCGGCGCGCGCAATTACGTCTTTACTGCCGACCAAGCCGCCCTCGAACCGCGCTACGAAACTGGCCTTGGCGTCTTGCGCGCACGCGAGATGAGCGTGGTGCGCCGCAGCCAGCAACTGGTGGTTATCACTCCGGAGATACGTGATTTTCTGGACGAGCCGCAAGCGCTGATCGTCACCAAATCGGCATTGCGCGCGCGGGTGCATCGCCGCGTCTACATGGATTACGTCGGCGTCAAGCAGTTCGGGCCGGACCGCAAGCTCATCGGAGAGTTTCGGATCGTCGGGCTGTTCACGTCCACCGTCTATACCGGTTCAGTGCGCGCCATTCCATATCTGCGCCGCAAGCTCGACGCCGTCGTGACCCGCGCCGGGTTCAATCCGGAAAGCCATTCGGGCAAGGCGCTGGTCAATGTGATCGAGACCTATCCGCGTGACGAACTGTTCCACGTCGATGTGGATACGCTCTACAGGTTCTCCCTTGCCATCCTGCAACTCGATGAGCGGCCGCGCGTGCGCGTGTTGGCGCGACGCGACCGGTTCAACCGCTTTGTCTCTGTGCTCGTGTTCACGCCGCGGGATCGGTACGACAGCGAAATCCGTCGGCGCATCGGCGATTATCTGGCCACCGTCTACAAGGGTCGTGTCACCGCCTTCTATCCCTTCTTTCCGGAAGGTCCGCTGGTGCGGGCGCATTTCATTATTGGGCTTGACGGAGAAGGCGAGCCTGGTCCCGATCGAAGCGCTCTGGAGGAGGCGGTCAGCGCCATTGTGCGCACCTGGAGCGATGCGCTCCTCGATGCCCTTGCGGCGGCGCACGGCATGGCGAAAGCGCGCGCGCTGTTTGAGCGTTATCGCGACGCCTTCTCCGAAGGCTACCGGGAAGCCTATCCGCCGATCACCGCGGTCAGCGATATTCGCGTGGTCGAACGCCTCTCCGCGGCCTTCCCGCTCAACGCCGATTTTCATCGGCGGGGCCAAGACGGAGCTGCACTCGGACTGAAAGTCTGGAGCTACGGCCGGCCGATTCCGCTATCCGAACGGGTACCCGTGCTCGAAAACATGGGATTTCGTGTCGTCGACGAACGAACGTTCCAGATGGCCATGTCGGCCCGCGAATCTCGCGAGGTTTGGCTTCACGACATGGTGCTCGAGCGCGCCGGCGGCGAAGCGGTCGACCTCGCCCCGCGCAAGCAGGGGCTCGAAACCTGCTTCATCGTGGTGATGACCGGCGGCGCCGAGAATGACGGCTACAATGCGCTCGTGCTCGCCGCCGGCTTGATGTGGCGCGATATTGCGCTCATCCGCGCCATCGCCCGGTTTCTCCGCCAGATTCGCGTGACCTATTCACAGGGCTACATGGCCGCGACGCTGGCGAAACACGCCGATATCGCCGTTCGCATTGTCGAATTGTTTTATAACCGCTTCGATCCGCGCGCGGAGATCACGGCCGCCGAACGCAGGATCCGCGAGGCGGAGGAGGCGGGTGCCATCGAGGAGGCGCTCCAGGCGGTCGCGAGTCTCGACGAAGATCTCATTCTGCGCCATTTCGTCAATGCCGTGCAGGCGGCGGTGCGCACCAATTTCTTTCAGGTGGACCTCGATGGCCGGCCGAAGGCGCAAATTGCAATCAAGTTTGCGAGCCGGCGCATCGACGCATTGCCGCTGCCGCGCCCGCTTTACGAAATCTTCGTCTACTCGCCCCGTCTTGAAGGCGTGCACATGCGCTTCGGCAAAGTGGCGCGCGGCGGTATCCGCTGGTCGGATCGGCCGCAGGATTTCCGCACCGAAGTGCTCGGCCTCGCCAAGGCGCAGCAGGTCAAGAACGCGGTCATCGTGCCGGTGGGCGGCAAGGGCGGATTCGTGCCCAAACTCCTGCCCGAAGTCATGGCGAGCGGTGGCGGGCGTGATGCCGTGCAGGCGGAGGGCGTGGCGGCCTATAGGCTGTTTATCTCGACGCTCCTCGACCTCACCGACAATCTCGATGAGAAAGGGATCATTCCGCCGGCCGCCGTGGTGCGCCACGATGATGACGATCCGTATCTCGTGGTCGCGGCCGACAAGGGGACTGCGACCTTTTCCGATCTCGCCAATGAAATTTCGGCCGAGCACCATTTCTGGCTCGGCGACGCTTTCGCGTCCGGCGGCTCGGCCGGATACGACCATAAAAAAATCGGGATCACCGCCCGCGGCGCCTGGGAATCGGTGAAACGGCATTTTCGCGAGATGGACATCGACGTCGGCCAGACGCCGTTCACGGCGGTCGGCGTCGGCGACATGTCGGGTGACGTGTTCGGCAACGGCATGCTCCGCGAGAAGACGATCCGGCTCATTGCCGCCTTCGATTACCGCGACATCTTTATCGACCCCAATCCGGATCCCGAACGAAGCTTCGCCGAGCGGGCGCGTCTGTTCGAACTGCCGCGGTCGAGCTGGCAGGACTACGAGCGCTCGCTGATCTCGCTCGGGGGCGGGGTCTATCCACGTTCGCTCAAGGAGATTGTACTGTCCCCGGAGGCGCGTGCGGCGCTCGGCTTCCGCGAGCCCACGACCACGCCGCACGAGTTGATCACGGCGATCCTCAAGGCGCCGGTCGATCTTCTGTTCTTCGGCGGCATTGGCACCTATGTGCGTGCGGCGAGCGAGATCGACGATGCCGTCGGCGACCGCGCCAATGATGGCGTTCGCATTACTGCGGCCGATTTGCGCTGCAAGGTGATCGGCGAGGGCGCCAATCTGGGCATGACCCAGCGCGGGCGGGTCGAGGCCGCGTTGCGCGGCATCCGACTCAATACCGATTTCATCGATAACTCGGCCGGCGTTAACACCTCCGACGTCGAAGTAAATATCAAGATTGCGCTGGCGCGGCCGCTGCGCGATGGCCGGCTGTCTCTCACCGAGCGTAACGCGCTGCTTGCGGCCATGACCGATGACGTGGCGGCAGCCGTGCTGCGCAACAATTATCAGCAGCCGCTGGCGCTTTCGCTCGCCGAGCGGCATGGCCTTGAGCATCTCGGGTTCCAGCGGCGGCTCATGCACATGCTCGAAGCCGCGGGTGAACTCGACCGCGTCGTGGAATTCCTGCCCGATGAGCTGGAGCTTGCCGAGCGGCGGCGCCGCTCGCAGCCGCTCACCCGGCCGGAGCTCTCGGTGCTGATGGCCTATGCCAAGCTCTCGCTTCAGCGCGATCTTGTCGAATCGGATGTGCCGGACGATCCTTATCTGGCGCGCGAACTCGACCGCTATTTTCCGAACGCGATCCGAGAGCGTTTTCCGGACGCGATCGCGCACCATCGGCTGCGCCGCGACATCATTGCGACCGCGCTCGCCAATTCGATGATCAACCGCGGCGGTCCTTCGCTGGTGGTGCGCATCGCCGACCAGACCGGCGCGGCACCCGCGCGCATCGCCTCGGCTTTCGCCGCGGTGCGCGACAGCTTCAATCTGGTCGCGCTCAACAGCGCAATCGATCAACTCGATAATCTAGTCCCCGGCAAGCTCCAGCTCGATCTTTATGCCGCCGTGCAGACGTTTCTGCTCGATCGGCTGGTCTGGTTTCTGCGCAATGTCGAACTCACTCAAGGTCTCGCGGCGGTGGTCGAGCATTATCGCGATGGAATAGCCCGGGTCGAAGCAGCGCTTGACCGCGCCCTGTCGGTCGAGGCGAACAAAGCTCGCGCCGCGCGCATTGCGGAACTTTCCGCAGCAGGAGTGCCCGAAACGGTCGCGCGGGCCCTCGCCAACTTGCCGGCCTTGGCAGCCGGCTCCGATATCGTCCTCGTTGGTGACCGCACCGGTCATCCGGTCGGCGACGTTGCGGCGACATATTTCGCGACCGAATCCTTTTTCCGATTGGACCGCATCACCCGCGGTGCCCGCGACATCAAAGTCGCGGATTATTTCGACCGGCTTGCTATCGATCGGGCGCTCGATTCAATTGGGGATGCGGAACGGCGCCTCACCGCCGAAATGGCGCGCAACGGAGTTACAGGCGCGGCCGCCGTTGAGATGTGGACGTCCGCCCACAAGGACGAGGTCGAGCGCATTCGCGCCGCCGTCTTCGAAATCGCGGATACCGGGCTCACGCTCGCGAAGCTGTCGGTGGCCGCGAGCCTGCTGACTGACTTGGTAAAATAATAAGGTGGCGGCTGAAAGGTGGCGGCTGATTAGCGTGTCGCGCCGTTGCACACTCTACGGAACCGTTGTGACGAAATAAGGCTAACCCCGGTTGCGCTGACCTTCCGAAGCTCCGTTGCCAGCGATCAGGTGCGGAGGGAACCCCATCTGGTCTTCCAGTTCCGCCGCTTTGTCCTGGAGGTCAACAGCCATCTCGCGCAACCGCCCTGCCATGGTCAGGTCGAACGTCGCCCGGGATATCGCAATGCACAGTTCGGCTTGGCGCCGCAGGTAGTCGTTTAGTTTCATGGCACGCCCCTTGGCGGAGGCGATTGCTTCGCTGTTGGCTGCAATTCGTCGTTTTGTCACGGAAACGCCCCCCCTCCCTGATGGTTCCCCGGAAACTGTTGATAACTCGTTAATTGGAGCAATCGTGTGGCGGTGCAATAGGCTAAATATCACAAGGCTAAGAAGAAAATCCATGGGGAGGGCGCGCCTGGACGCAATTCGGCTGGGCAAGTTCTGTGCTCCGTGTGAGCTTGGTGCTGCGGATCGACGTGATTCATCGTTAATGGCGGAAATGGCGGATGCCGGTGAACACCATGGCGAGGCCGTGATCGTCGGCCGCTCTGATAACCTCATCGTCGCGCACCGACCCGCCGGGCTGGATTACCGCTGTGGCTCCAGCTTCGACCGCCGCCAAGAGGCCGTCGGCGAAGGGGAAAAAGGCGTCCGATGCGACCACGGAGCCCCGCGTCAGGGGTTCGGGCAATCCGGCGCCGCGGGCCGCCTCCTCGGCCTTACGCGCCGCGATTCGGGCCGCATCGACCCGGCTCATCTGCCCGGCGCCAATGCCCACCGTGGCGCAGTTTTTGGCATAGACAATCGTGTTCGACTTCACGTGCTTGGCCACCCGGAAGGCGAACGTCAGATCGCGCAACTCCGAACCAGTGGGCGCGCGCTGGGTCACGATCTTGAGGGTCATATCGTCGATCACGGCATTGTCCCGCGAGGATACCAGCAGCCCGGCAGCGACCGATTTGACGAGCAGGCCGTCCGCTCGCGGGTTGGGGAGGGCCCCCGCAAGGAGGAGCCGGAGGTTCTTTTTGGCACCGACGATCTTGATGGCGTCCTCAGTCGCATCAGGCGCAATAATGACCTCGGTGAAGATTTCGGTGATGGCGCGAGCCGCCTCGGCATCCAGCGCCCGGTTAAGCGCCACGATACCGCCGTAGGCCGAAACCGGGTCGCAGGCGAGCGCCATGCGGTAGGCAGCGAACAGACTTGCGCCTTCCGCGGCCCCGCAAGGGTTGGCGTGCTTGATGATGGCGCAGGCGGCGGTGCGGGTCGGGTCGAACTCGGCCACGCATTCGTAGGCGGCGTCGGTATCGTTGATGTTGTTATAGGACAGCTGCTTTCCCTGAAGCTGCCGCGCGGTGGCGACGCCGGGCCGCGATTCGGCGCTGCGGTAGAGGGCAGCCGATTGATGCGGGTTCTCGCCGTAGCGCAGCGCCTCGATCAAGCGGCCGCCGAACGTTCGCCAAGTGGGGCTCGCGTCGGCGAGGTTTGTGGAAAACCAGTTGGCAATCGCGCTGTCGTAGGCGGCGGTGCGGGCAAAAGCCTTGGCGGCGAGTCGCTTGCGAAAGGCAAGCGTAGTGGCTCCGTCATGGGTCCGGAGTTCTTCGAGCAGCGCGGCGTAATCGTCAGGCTCAACGATGACGACGACATCGCCGTGATTCTTGGCTGCCCCGCGGATCATTGCCGGCCCGCCGATATCGATGTTCTCGATCGCGGTCTCGAAATCGGCGCCTTTGGCGACCGTCTCCTCGAACGGGTAGAGGTCGACCACCAGGAGGTCGATCGCGGAGATGCCGTGGGCGCGCATCGCCGCTGTGTGTTCCTCGTTGTCGCGGATCGCGAGCAGGCCGCCATGCACTCTGGGATGCAGCGTCTTGAGGCGGCCGTCCATCATTTCGGGAAAGCCGGTGAGATCGGATACATCGCGGACCGCGACTGACCCCTCGCGCAGCGCGGCTCGCGTTCCCCCGGTCGAAACCAGCTCGATGCCGTAGCTGATGAGAGCGCGCGCAAGATCGATCAGGCCGGTCTTGTCCGATACTGAAATCAAGGCGCGGCTAATTCGGCGAAATTGCTCGGTCATAATAGAACCGAGTTAGTTGACCTGAAGCTTCGGATGGATGAGTGCGAGCGAGACTCGGCCATGTTTTCGATAGACGAAGAAATCTGAATCCAGCGTCAGGACCGGATGCTCATCGTAAATCTCCGTCATGCGTACTATGCAGGCATCCGCGAATGACATTGGAACATCTCGATATTTTTGCAATAATTTGCGCAATGCGCCGACGTGTTCGCCGACCTCGAATGCGATGCTGAACGCACCACTTTGGATAAAGGCTAGCACTTTATCCTGTGCTTCCGAGTAGTCCGAAAGCAGATACAAGGTTTCGGCGAGAACCGGCTCACACAGAAGAAGCGGGGCGGCAAGTTCGTCCATACGTTCCGATACCCAGCGGTGGTGTCGCTCCGCCCGGTCGAAAAAAGCAACGAGTGCTCCTGCATCAAGGATGGCGCCGGCCATGACGACCGAAGCCGGCCAGATGCTCAGGGTTCGAACCCAGATCGGGCATTCCGGAATCGATCATGCCGCGTGCACTCTTGATCAGGGTGGCAAGACGACGCTGCCGGCGCGGCCCGGGTGAAGAGTCCAGAACAACCCGCAGCCCTTCCTCGATCAAATCCTTGAGCTTGCGACCCCGCAACGCGGCCTCTGCCTTAGCACGTCGGTACAGGTCATCAGGCAATTCGACGGTCGTCTTCATCGCATGTCCATCAGGGGGCGCCCATAAACCCATATTTATGTAAAAGCAGCTTGAATGCAAGCTCTTGTTTGTCGAGGTCATAGCGGCAGCTGCGGCTCCTCGGCGCGGCTGCGGCGGCTGATCCCGATGGGCGAGGCGGCGACGAAGGAGAAGCTCCATTGCACATGCGGCGCCTCGCGGGCCCGGCCGTGAATGACAAGCTGGCTGGTCCGCCGCGGCCCTTCGGTGCTGGAAAGATAGACGCTGTCTTCGATCTCAACGCGATCCTCGTAGGCGTTGAAGCTCCAGACCTCCTTGTTCGGCAACAGCAGCATGGCCCCGTGCAAATCGGCGACCCGGCTGGCTTTGATCGAGGGGTGCAGATGGAAGCGGACGGCAAATTGGTCGGCGCGGGAGCGGTCGGCCTCGGTGGTCTGGAAAAACTCCTCGCCGTCGAGCCGCTTGCCATCTCTCGACAATGTGATGCTGCGCTGATGGATCACGCCAAACGCATCGGCATAACCATCATGCGACGCGCACACGCGCGTAGTGCCGTTCTCCTCTTCGCGCACTACCGTGACCCGGCGCGGGCCGCCGATGATCGGAGTGCCGCCCAGGAGCCGCTTGATCGGCCCGAAGCGGAGGAAGCGGCACGAGGAAATGTCGTTGAAGGTCACCGTCGAATGGGCGGCGGTCGTGCGCGCCATCGCCCGCCAGCTCTCGGGGTTGTTTCCCGGCACTCCGCAATTGACGACGATCCGGTGCAGCTTGGTCGATAATTCGAAGCACAGGCAGCCGGCATGCGCTTCCTGGCTTGCCGCTATCGGCGGCGGCCGGCCGGTATCCATGATAACGAGGGTGCCGGCGGCTTCCAGCCGCTGAAATCCGGAATGGGGCGCGTTCGAAACCGGCATCCCGCGCGCGTCGTCATAAGCGAGGATCGTCGTGAGCAGGTCGGTCCGCGTCGGTCCCATGCCGTTGAACAGGGCGAAATGGCCGTCACCGTGCCGGAAAAAGCGCAGCATCGGCATCATGCGGTCGATCGCGTTGAGCAATGCCGAAGGCGGGGGCAAGTTGCGCGAGGTAAAAACCTGCCGCAGCGGCAGGAGATCGACCAGAAGATCGACCAGCGCGCCGGGATTACGGCTGATGTGACCGCCGTCGGGCAGGATCTGCCGGTCCAGCTCGTCGGCGAGCCGTTCGGTGGCAGCGCGGATGTAACGACCCTGCGCCTGCATGCACAGCGCCGCATAGGTCAGCGCGATCGCGGCTTGCGACCGGGGAGTCCCGTCGCGGACCTCTGCCATCACGTGGCGCAACCAGCGGACTTGGCGCGTGAGGCTGCGGATGAAGCGTCGGTAAAAGCGGACGTCGGACTCGTCGAGAACGAGCGTGGCCTGGCTGAGCCATGAGATGATCCGGCGGGCGAGAACGTCGGGCCGCCACGCAATCGGATTGCGCGAACTGTGGCTGATCCATTCGTCGACGAGCGCGCGGGCGTTCGCGCGGGTGATCGCCGATTCGGCAGCGCGCAGATGACGCAGCCAGCCGAAGCCGAGCAGCGCCGCGGCCCATTCGTCGGAGGGGGGCTTAATCTGGAACGGCGAACGCGCGTCGCACATCACCACCTTGCCGGCGAAGGCGAAGCGGCCGGAATAGATTTCGCCTGCTCGTGTCGCATCCGTGGTGCGCAGGTCCTGCGGTGCGATGATCACGCGGTCGGTCTTCCCGGACGGCAAGCGCACGAGCGCTGGAGCCGTCATGCGGTTGACAATCTGGAGCGCGGTCTCGCGCGCCAGGAACATGACCAGCGTGGTCCGCTCCCCGACCGAATCGCGCGCCATCGATGTGGTTTCTCCCCTCACGGATCGACGATCCGCCGCAGGACCATAGCGAACAGCCGCGATTGGGCCAACTCCGCCGGTAGCTCAATTCCGCTCCAGCCGGGCCGCATAGCAGCCGTCGAGGCCCGCCCATCTCGGGTCAGGATCCGCAAAATGGCAGGGCAGCGTGCGCAAATCGCCGCTCGCGGTAAGCATGGAATCGAGGTGACCGACCTCGCCCAAAGATACGGGACGCCGCCGCAGGCGCGAATCCGCGGTGAGAAGATCGCCTACGATCTGTTCGCCTTCTTCAGGTTCGAGCGAGCAGGTGCAGTAGACCAGCAGGCCTCCGGGCTTAACCAGCTCTACAGCATGTGCGATGAGCGCGCGCTGCAGTCCAGCCAAGGCCGCGATGTCGCTTTCGCGCTTGATCCAGGGGATGTCGGGATGCCGCCGGATGGCGCCTGTCGATGAGCAGGGCGCATCGAGCAGCACTGCGTCGCAGGGGCCACCGCTCCAGTGCGTCGCGTCGGCCACGATGGTTTCAGCCGTCAGCTTAAGCCGCGACAGATTTTGCCGTAGCCGATCGAGGCGGCCTTCCGAGCGATCGATTGCAATCACGCGCGCTCCGAGAGCTGCGAGTTGCGCAGTCTTGCCGCCGGGAGCGGCGCAGAGATCGGCCACGGTTTGCCCTCGCACCTGGCCGAGCAAGCGGGCGGGAAGCGCGGCGGCTGCATCCTGCACCCACCATGCGCCGTCGTTATAGCCAGGCAATTGTGCCACGGGGCCGTGCACGACGGCGCGCACCGACCCGGTTGCGAGCACGCGTCCGCCGAGCCGCCTGGCCCAATGCTCCGGATCGCTTTTGACGGTGAAATCGAGCGCCGGTTCCTGGCGGTGAGCCGCCGCGATCGTGCGCGCCGTCTCGGTGCCGTAATGACGTACCCAGCGGCTCATCAGCCATGCCGGGGTATCGAGCGCCACGTCGGCGACAGCGGCAAGGCGAGCCTTTCCCTCGCGCGCCACGCGGCGCAGAACCGCGTTGACCAGGCCGGCATAGCGTGCTGCCTTGCGGTCGGCGCGCGCGAGCCGCACCGCGACATCGACGGCCGCATGATCCGGGACGTCGAGCCATAGAATCTGGGCAGCGCCAATGAGGAGCGCAGTTTCCACGCGCGGCGCCTCGGGTGGACATCCGCGATCCAGAAACAGGCCAAGCAGGCGGCGCAGCGTGCCGAGCCGTCGCAGCACAATCGCGACCAGCGCGCGGACGAACGCCCGGTCACGCTCGCTGAGCGAACTTAAACCCGCATACGTGCCGGCGCCGTCGAGTTGCTCGTCGAGCGAGCGATGCCGGCGCAGAATATTGTCGAGAATGTCGGCGGCGATCCGCCGCGCTGCTAATCCGGCATCAGACATCAGGGTTCAGGAGTGAATCAGACATCACGGTTCGGGAGTGAGCATGAGTGTAACGCCGCCCGCAAGTCCCGCGCGCTTGTTAGCGCACGTGCGTAAATGAAACAGCGCAGGCAACCAGCCCCACGCGGCAATGTGGCCCTGGCCAGTCGCCCGGAAAGGGCGTAAAGGTCCTTCCATCATCGGCAGCAGCCATCCCAGGCGCCGGTGGCTGAGAGACCAGTCGCGCTCCCGCCTGTCGAAGAGGAGCGCTGCGGATGCCTAGAGATCTCGCATCAGATTTGCGTGCGAACCTTGCAAATACACGTGCGTGGCTCGACGATTACCAGCGCGTTTCGCAAGTGACTGAACGGTCGATAGCCCAAAGTGTAATGTTGACACGAGACGCCATCGCGCAGTCCCGCGATCTCCTCGATCGAATTGAACGGCCGGTCGGCAAATAATCGATCAGCTTGCTGACCTGCGGCGGATATCGGCGGCTCGTCAGCCCCATGGGCCGCGCGTGCCGGCATTTCCCCACGGATTTGCTCCGCTTGTCGGGTAGGTGCGCGTGTCGGTCTCGAAGCCGTCGCGGCCCATCTCGCGCGCAAGTTCCTTGAGCGCCGCGATCCGGTTCTCGGTCGAGGGATGAGTAGAGAACAGATTGTCCATCCCCTGCCCGGTGAGCGGGTTGACGATGAAGAGATGTGCGGTCGCTGGATGGTCTTGAGCGGTCGGGTTTTCGATCTGGTGGGCGGCATTGGAAATCTTGACCAGGGCCGAAGCCAGCGCGTCCGGCCTGCCCGAGACGTGTCCGCCGAAATTGTCGGCCGCGTATTCACGCGTGCGGCTGATCGCCATCTGCACCAGCGCGGCGGCAATCGGCGCCAGAATCAGCATGGCCAGCGTGCCGATCAGACCGAGCCCATTGCCGCCGTCGCGGCGTCCGCCACCGAAGAAGAATCCGAATTGTGCCAGCATCGAGATCGCGCCCGCGATGGTGGCCGTGATCGTCATCGTCAGGGTGTCGCGATTGCGCACATGACCAAGCTCGTGCGCGATGACGCCGGCGACTTCGTCGCGGGTGAGCATGTTGAGAAGCCCGGTGGTGATCGCGACCGCCGCATGCTCCGGGTTGCGCCCGGTTGCGAACGCGTTCGGCTGCGGGTTGTCCATGAGGTAGACGCGGGGCATCGGCAAACCGGCGCGCTGCGCCAGATCGCGCACGAGGCCGACGACTTCCGGCGCCGTGCGCTCATCGACCTCCTGCGCGCCATGCATCGACAATACGAGCTTGTCGGCGTTCCAGTAGCTTAAAAGATTCATTCCGGCCGCGATAATGAGCGCGATCACCGCGCCATTCGCGCCGCCGATGAGATAACCGACCCCCATGAATAGGGCGGTCAGTCCCGCCAACAGAATGGCGGTTCGCAAATAGTTCATTGCCGCCTCCAGGCCGCAATCGCGCGGTTGCCCGTCCTTGTCACGGAGAGATGTTGGGTTAAGCGGCAGCCGCTGCAAGATGCGGCCGAGGTAAGCGGTGCCGCAGCGACGTACACAATGCGACGCTCGCGGTCGGCTGCAAAAGGAAGCCAGGCGCGAATATCATGTCAGTCAGTTCGGGAGGGGGAGACCGCTCGGCGCGGTTGGCGCACATAGGTACAATCAGCGCGACGAGCGCGAGCGCGCCTTTGCCCTGGGTGTGCTACGAATTCCCGCGCGACGGACGGCCGAATAAGTTCGACGGTCAGGACGCCGGCGTGCCCCTGTGTTGACGCCGAGCGCGGAAACAGGTTCCTGAGGTCAAGCCGGAGCGGCTCGCCTTGCATTGCGCCAGTGTAGTAAAGCTGCAGTCTGAGTTACCCGACCCGGTTCGGAGGCACCAGCGCTGCTGCGTTTGCGCCGGCGTCCGTTGCACTTGCGCCGCCGGCGTCTGCGCGTGTTCACGCCGAGCGCGAAAGCAGGTTCCTGAAGTCAGGCCGGATCGGCTCGCCTTGCATTGCGCCAGCGAAGTAAACGTGCAGTCTGAGTTACCCGACCCGGTTCTGAGGCACCAGCGCTGCTGCGTTTGCGCCAGCGCGGCTTGTGGCGCCGCCGTTGCACCCAGCAGCAGAGCGGCGACAACGATCGGCATTAACGCAATCACTGCTCTCATCGCCATTACCTCCCATTCTTGTTGCTGCTTGATTATCACATTGCGCAGCCTCCTGGCCAGCAGGAAACGCGCAAGCGCCGGGATCAAACCTGCAATCTGGATACCGACGCGGCGCACTGCAGCACGATGAGTGCGTCAAGCGCGAGCGCGCCTTCGCCTTGGGGCAGCGCCACAAATGGATTGATGTCGACCGATTCGATCAGCTCTGCCGCGTCATTCGCCAGGCGGCCGAGACCGATGAGGGCATCGAGAACCGCATTGCAGTCGAGCGCCGCCTCGCCGCGGTACCCGCGGAGGAGATTCGCCACTCGGGTGCGATCGAGCATGTCGGCGGCCTTTTCCCGCGACAATGGCGGCAGAGCGAACGACACATCTTTGATCAGCTCGATGAGCACGCCGCCCGTTCCGGCCATGACGACGAGGCCGATCTCGGGATCGCGATGCAGACCGAGAACGAGTTCCTGGCCGCCGCGAATCTGCCGGCAGACCAGCATGCCGGCGAGCGCATATTTCGAAAGTTTCTCCGCCATGCGCTCATAGGCCTCGCTTAGCTCGGCCGCGTTTTGCAGATGGAGCACAACCGCGCCGACGTCGGACTTGTGGGTGAGCGTGTCCGATACCGCCTTGAGCACGACCGGATAGCCGATCCGCTCGGCCGCTGCGACCGCTTCCTTCGCTGTCGTGACGAGCGATTCCCCGGGAGTTCGGATGCCGTAGGCGCGCAGAACATCCTTGGACTCGAATTCATTGAGCACGACCGCCCCTGCCTGCGCGGCTGCACTCAGGCGTTCAATCGCGGCGCGCTGTTGCGGCGTGCTCTCGCGATCGTCTGTCGCCGTCTGCCCCAACCGCTCAACGCGGTCGCGCCGGGTCACACTTGCGATTGCCCGCAGAGCTTTGTTCGCCTCCTGAAGGAAGGAGACGTGCGGGGCCTTCGCCCGCAGGGCCCGGCTGTAATCGGTCTGGCCATGCGAGATCGGCGTCACGAAAGCGATCGGTTTCGTGGTCTTCGTCGCCGCATAATCATTAGCCATGGCGATGTAGCTCTCGGCACGTGCCGAGCCCGGCTCGCGGGGCACCGCCTCCTGAAGCAGCACGATGTCGATATTCGGATCGGCTTGCAGCGCCTCAATCGAAGCCAAGTAATTCTCGGCGCTGGTCAGCACGCCAAAGCCGCCGTCGATCGGATTCCCGACCAGCGACCCGACCGTCAGCACGCGATCGAGCTTCTCGGCGGTCGCAGGGGCGAGCGGAGGAAATTCGAGCCGGTTCTTTTCGGCCGCATCGAGCAAAAGTCCCCGGAATGCACCTGAGAGTGTGATGGCGCCCAGCCGCGGCCCGCCGGCGCCTCCAGTGCGGGCGAGAAGCTCGGTAATTTCAACCAGATCGTCCATCGTATCGGCGCGAATTATGCCGAGGTCGCTGGCGAGCGCGTCGAAGGCTTCGACCGAGCCGGCAAGCGAGCCGGTATGCGCCATGGCGGCTTGGCGTCCGGCCTGCGATTGACCGAGCTTGAGCGCCACGATGTGTTTGCCGGCGCTGCGTGCCAGCCTGCACGCGGCGATGAATTTGTGCAGCCGCGAAATTCCCTCGACATAAAGGACGATCACTTTTAATTCAGGCTGGCCGGCGAAATATGCGATGTAATCGCCGGCCGAGAGGCCGATCTCGTTACCGCTGGTGATCAGATACTCTGCCGTGATGCCGCGTTCCTCGAGCGCCGAATTGGCGAAGATCATCATCCCGCCGCTCTGTCCCACCAGAGCGACCGGTCCCTCGTTGAGCTTGAGCGGGCGATCCTCGGTCAAGGTCACGAGCCGGGTGCGGGCGCAGACGTTTCCCATGCAGTTCGGGCCTGAGACCCCAAGCCCGGTCGCCTCGATGACTTCCGCCAGCTCGCGCCCGCGCTTGGCGGCCTCACTGTCGAGACCCTCGCCGAACCCGGCGGAGAAAACGGTGGCGCTGCGGGCGCCCGCGGCGGCGCCGCTGCGAAGGGTCTCGATTACACCCCCTGCCGGGACCAGCACGACAAGATGGTCCGGCGGCTCCGGAAGCGATCGGAAATCCGGGTAGCACGGCTTTTCCCAGATCTCGCTACGCCGGGGGTTGATCAGATAGATCGGGCCGGGAAACTGGTAGCGGTTAAGATTGCGCCAGACCCGCGCCGCCCAGCTCCCGGGCCGGTCGCTGGCGCCGACCAGGACAGCATTGCGCGGCGCCGTGAGCGCAGCGACCTTTTTCTTGGAGTCTTCGAGATCCAATGGAGCGCTTCCCTCGCGTGCGCTAGTGTCCCGGTTGCGACGCTTGTATTCCGATGCAGCACGCGCTTTTACAAGCGTCGGAACCAAAGGGACACTAGCAACTCATTGGTTCTAGTGTGGCTTTGGATTTGACGTTCCTAAGAAGGACTCGCGGCAAGGCTGGTAGGAACGTCAAATCCGCCACACCAGGATTGCTTCAATCGGGACACTCGGACCAAATGTGTGAAGTTTCAAGCAGCGAGTTGGGCTTGTTGACCCGATCATTTACCTGGGAGCGCCCGAACGAGCCTGCGGAGGAACTCCCGAGTCGCCGGAGGAGGAAAAATGCGTCACCGGATCTCCATCACTGCTTTGACGATCATTGGGGCGCTGTTGGCTTCGGTGGTCGCCGCGCCGGCGTGGGACGATGCGAAATATCCCGATTTCAGGGGCCAGTGGGCGCGAAGCGCCGGCGCCCAGTGGGACACGAGCAAGCCGCGCGGACTGCCACAGCAAGCACCGTACACGCCGGAGTATCAGGCCATATTTGAAGCCAACCTGGCGGAGCTCAATTCCGGCGGTGAAGGCTACAATCCGCAGTTCAATTGCATCCCGGGCGGCATGCCGCGGGTGATGATCGTCTACGATCCGATGGAAGTGATCATTACCCCGCAGACAACCTACCTCTGGATTCAGCAGATGGGCGAATTCCGCCGCATCTATACCGACGGACGGAACTGGCCGCAGAATCCGAAGCCGGCGTATCGGGGCTATTCGATCGGCAAATGGGAGGATGAGGACGGCGACGGGCGCTACGACACGCTGGTCATCGAGACTCGGAACATGAAAGGCCCACGCACCATCGACGCCGACGGCCTGCCGCTCCACAAGGACAATGGGACGATCGTCAAGGAACGGCTCTTCCTCGACAAGACCAATCCAAACCTGATGCATGACGAGATCACGACCATTGACCATGCGCTCACTCGCCCGTGGACGGTGACCCACGGCTACCGGCGGGTCGTGAATCCGATCTGGCCCGAGGATATCTGCGACGAGGAGAACCGGCATCTCGTGATCGGCAACGAAAGTTACTTCGTCAGCGTGGATGGATATCTGATGCCGACCCGCAGGAATCAACCAGCGCCGGATCTGCGCAAGTTCAAGCAACCGCAGTAACTCGCCGCTCGCGCGGCTTAATCTGCACAAGGCTCGTAGCGTCGGCAAATCGCGCTGCACGGCAAGGCGCGTGCCTTGGCAGGAACTTGCTCCGCTCGCCGGCATTGAATTATTCGCATGGCCGCACAGCCTGTCATGAGCGCACCGATCATCACCTTAATTGGTGGCCCAACCACACTCATCGAGGTGGGAGGGTTCCGGTTGCTTACCGACCCCACTTTCGATGCCCCGAGGGAGTATGAACTGCCGTATGTGACTCTGAAAAAGACCTCCGGGCCGGCGCTTACAGCGGCGCAGATCGGGCCTCTGGATGCTGTTCTGTTGAGTCACGATCAGCATGTGGACAATTTCGACCACGCCGGCAAAGCCTATGCGATGGAGGCGCCGCGCTTATTTACCACCGTCGCAGGCGCACAACGGCTGGGAGGGCGCGCCGAGGGGCTCGCTCCGCCACAGAGCAAAGAGCTCACCAAGTCGAACAGCGCCACGTTGCGGATTACGGCAACACCGGCGCGCCATGGTCCGGCGGGCATTGAGCCTTTATCAGGCGATGTTATCGGCTTCGTGCTGAGCTTCGCCGACGCCATGCCGCCGATCTACATCACCGGCGACACGGTCTGGTACGACGGTGTAGCAGAGGTGGCCCGCCGCTTTCGTGCCGGTATTGTGCTGCTTTTCGCCGGTTCGGCTCGCACGCGGGGTCCATTCAATCTCACCATGAACACCAACGATGCGATCGAGACGGCGCACGCTTTTCCCGATGCCACGATCGTCCCCGTTCATTGTGAGGGGTGGGCGCATCTCACGCAAAACGAAGAGGACCTTGTCCAATCCTTTAACGCGCTTCGTCTCGGGCCGAGGCTACAGCTCCTGCAACGCGGCGTTCCAACAGCCATCAACCTTGGTTAGAAGGAGCCGCAAATCGCCCGAGGCGCTATATGCTAATACTCGTCGAACATCCGCTGGACTTCATCGGGGTTCGACGTCTTGGTGAGCGCCAGCTGCAGGAGGATGCGGGACTTCTGTGGATTAAGATTATCGGCAGCGACGAAGCCCGGCTCCTGCCAATTGTCGTCGCGGATTACCCGGCCGGCGCCGACGCGCGCGCTGCGCACGACCACGACGCCGGTTGAGTCATAAAGCGCCTTGAGCGTCTTGCGCGCGTTCTGCGTGTGACCGGCGCCGGTTCCGGCAATCACCAGTCCCTTGGCCCCGGCCGCAACCGCCGCCTTGGCCAGATCGCCGTCATCGCCGGAATAGCCGTAGAGAATGTCGACCTTCGGAAAGGCCGCGATCTGCGTCAGATCGAATTGTGATTGGGCGGTATGGCGTCGCGTCGGCGCCCGATAGAACACGATCCTGTCAGGATCGGCATAGCCGAGAAGCCCGAATTCCCGCGCCTGAAAGGTTTCGACCCGATAGGTGTTGGTCTTGGTGACTTCGCGTGCGGCGTTGATCTCGTCGTTAAGCACCACCAGAACGCCCTTGCCGCGCGCGGCCGGATCGGACGCCACCCGGATCGCATTGAGCAGATTGAGCGGAGCGTCGGAAGAGAGCGTGCTGAACGGCCGCTGCGCGCCGACTATCACTACCGGTTTCTCGTTGCGCACGGTGAGATTGAGGAAATAGGCGGTCTCCTCAATGGTATTGGTGCCGTGCGTGAAGACGACGCCGGCGATATCGGGATCGTTGAGCCGCGACGCAATCAGGAGACTGAGACTCTTGAGCTGCTCGGGGCTGTCATAGGGAACGGGCTTGTCCGACTCGACGCTCACGCGCGCGAACTTCTGCACTTCGGGAATCCGCTCGATCAATTCATTGCCGGTCAGCGGCGACTCGCCGGTCGTCGCGTAGCGCAGGTATTCGAGCCGGTTCTTCGGGTTTCGCGGCAAGGTGCCGGGGCCGGTGATGAGATGGACGCGAGGCATCTTATCTGGCTGAACTGGCGCTTGGGCTGGTACTTGGGTGGGCATGGAAACGAGTGCTGCCGCGACGACTGAGGCGAAAAGGGCTTTCATGCTTCACTCCTGCCGTTGGTTCGATCGTCGTAAACGTCGGGGGCCATGGCCCAAGGCTGCGGATCGTAGCCGGGCGCAAACGTGCGCGTGGTCTGGCGCGGATTGCGGTTGACCAGCGGCCGCAGGAACATCGGGTGGGTCAGGCTGCGCACCTCGTGCTCGATCGTGAACAGGGTCCGCTCGGTCTGCGGATCAACGATGTCGCGGAAGCGATACTGAAAGGTGTTGTCCTCGCTGCTGACGAGGCTGCGCTCGCGAAGCTTGCGGTACGGGCCGGAAAAGTTGGCGATGTAGACCGCTACATGGTGGCCGTCGTAATCCGGCAGCGGCCGATCGGTCTCGCGGAACAAAAAATGCTGGTTCTTGCCGACGCGCACGCGGGCGACCGCCGGATGGCCGTTCGTCACCGCGGCGGGCGTATCGATGACCGAGCCGTAGAATGCCGCGATGGCGCTCGCCGTCCCCGGCGGAACCTCGAACTCCACGTAAGGAATGCCGAGGACGATCCGCCCGAAACGGCTGGGGTCGGGTTCGTGACAGCGCAATCGATTGCCCCACGGGCACGTCGCCGCGACGAAATCATTGTGCTCGCGGAAATCGAAGCAGGTGCCTGCGAGCTTCTTCTTCACGCCGGCGAGCCGATCGAGCAGGGCTTGGCGGCCGGCGATCACGACGCCCGTCGTGCCGCGCAGCCGCTGCGGCTCCCCGGTCGGCAGGTGGAACTGGCTGCGCCCGACATTCACCCACATATTGCCGTCGGAGACGTTGAGATAGGGATCGCGTGTCAATCCGAGCCCCGAAACATAGAAGAGCGTCGCCAGCCGCTGCTCCGGAATGGTGACGTTGACGTGTTCGAAATGGATGATGTTGCCAAGGTCTTCGCGCGAGCGATCGTAGGGCTGTTGCATGATGCACCGGACGGATCTGAGATCGCATCACTCTAGCACGGACGGAGGTGTCGGGTGCGACCCGCTCGCGGCGAGGTTTCCAGTCGCGATAGCGCGTCGAAGAAGCGCCTAGACGCGCTTATGGAAGAAGTCCGCGCCCCTCAGCCCAAGGCCCTCCGTATGTTGACAGGATCGAACTTCGAAACGGTTACATCCTTCTCGCCGGCAGCTTGGGATCAAGTACCTTGCGCGCACTCTCGGCGCCGCTCACCGGGAGGCCTGCTGGATCGAGCAAGCCTACCTGCAGCAGCACGCCGGCCTGATCCCAATAGATATGCTCGTGCGAAATTTTGCCGTCTCTAAATCCGACTACAACGCAGAACGCGATCTCGACGGCCTTTCCGCTGGGCGCAACGCCGGGCAGGAGCCAGTCGATGACGGTTGTATGGGTGAAGCGGATGACCATCTCCTCGACGACGTGGCTTTCTCCTACTATGCGTGACACACTCGCGATCTTGACGTCAGGCGGAAAGAACTTGCCCACAAGGTGATCGCGATAAAATGCTCGCACCCCGTCACGCCCCACGCCTCCCGCCATGGTAGGCACGTGATTGAGATGCGGATCGTCGCTCATGGTATCCATGGTTGTGTCGAGATCGCCCTTAAGCTCGGCATTTACGTGCTTCTCGAACAAATCGATCATCGCTTGCGGTGTCATGGCCTGATCCCAGGGTTGGTGGCAGGCGCGCCGGAACCTGCCGCGCCACGCAGGGGAACCCGAACCGGGGCCGACCTCGAACGTTGGAACCCAACAAGGAGGTCGTCCCATGGCTGAAACCACTACAGACCACAATACGATTCGCAAATGGGCGGAAAGCAAGGGCGGCAAGCCGGCTGCCGTCGACCGCACTCACAAAAAGGGCGATGTCGGCATCATCCGCATCATGTTCCCGAAGAATCCGCAATCGGAGCACGAGGCCCTGGTCGAGATTCCGTGGGATGAATTCTTCCAGGAATTCGAAAAGAAGCGGCTCGCGCTCGTTTACGAGAAGGACAGTCTATTCAGCAAATTGGTGTCCCGCGAGACCGTCGAAGAGCGGGCGGACGGTGCGTAGGAGCGGTGAGGCACGCGTGCCAAGCCGCCCCGCCCCTCCTCCCGCGGGACGCTGAAAGCCGTCACCACGAAGGTGTCATCGTCAAGCCGCATCGCTGATGTTCGCGCCATGTCAAGAGCCGATTCCTGGTGGCGCGAGGGCGTGATCTATCAGATCTATCCGCGCTCGTTTCAGGACAGCAACGGCGACGGGGTGGGCGATCTTGGAGGCATCATCCGGCGTTTGCCGTATGTTGCCGAACTGGGCGCCGATGCGGTTTGGCTCTCGCCGATTTTCCCCTCGCCAATGGCTGATTTCGGTTACGATATTTGCGATTACACCGACATCCACCCGGCGTTTGGAACGCTCGCCGATTTCGATAGCCTGCTCGCGACTGCTCACCAGCTTGGACTCAAGGTCATTCTCGACCTCGTGCCCAACCACACTTCGGACCAGCATCCCTGGTTTCGCGAGAGTCGTGAGGCGCGCGAGAATCCGAAACGCGAGTGGTATCTTTGGCGCGACCCCGCGCCCGGCGGCGGCGTTCCCAACAATTGGCTTTCGGAATTCGGCGGCAGCGCCTGGGAATACGACCGGCGCACAGGTCAATACTATTACCACGCTTTCCTGCCCGCTCAGCCGGACCTGAATTGGCGTTCGAGCGAGGTCCGCGCCGCCATTTATGACGCGATGCGGTTCTGGCTGCGCCGCGGCGTCGATGGTTTCCGGGTGGACGTGATCTGGCATCTCATCAAGGACGATCAGTTCCGCGACAATCCGCCGAATCCCGACTACCATGGTTCTGATCCGCCGAGCCGCGCCCTGCTCCCGTTCTACACGGCGGATCAACCCGAAGTGCACGAGGTGATCGCGCAAATGCGCAGCGTGACCGAGGAATTCGGCGCCCGCGTGCTCATTGGCGAGATCTATCTGCCGATCGAGCGGCTCGTCGCCTATTATGGCCGCGACCTGAGCGGGCTGCATCTGCCGTTAAATTTCAGCCTGCTGCTGGCTCCGTGGCAGGCGCGCACGATTGCCGGACTGATCGAGCAGTACGAGACCTCGCTTCCGCCGGGGGGCTGGCCGAACTGGGTCCTCGGCAATCACGATCAGCCGCGGGTGGCGACACGCGTCGGCGCCGACCAGGCGCGGATTGCCGCGATGCTGCTGCTCACGCTGCGTGGGACACCAACCGTCTATTACGGCGACGAGATCGGGATGAGTGAGGCTGCCATTGCGCCCGACAAGATTCGCGATCCGGTCGCCGCGCGCATTTCCGGTCGCGGCCGCGATGGCTGCCGCACGCCCATGCAGTGGGACGGCACGAGCAATGCGGGGTTCTCGCCCGTCGAGCCGTGGCTTCCGGTTTCGCCGAATTTTTCGGAGCTCAATGTCGAACGCCAGCGCTCGGATCAAGACTCGATATTCAATCTCTTTCGCCGGCTGATCCGGCTCCGACGCAGGACACCGGCGCTCGCTTCGGGCTCCTATCATCCGCTGGTGGCAAGTGGAGATCTTCTGCTTTACGTGCGCCAGAAGCAGCCTGATCGCATCTTGGTCGCACTCAATCTGAGCGGTGACCCCACGGCAGTGGAATTGTCGTCCGGCACGCTGGCGGGGACTGTGGCCGTATCATCCGCCGGCGATCGGGATGGCGAAGAAGTTCACGGCCGTCTCGATCTGCGCGGAAACGAAGGTGCGGTGATTGCGCTCGCACCGGAGACAATACTGCCGTAGCGCGCTCCATAACTGCTAAACTCCCTGCGCAAGTCCCCAACCGTCGGCGATCAGCCTGAAATCGCGTTCGGAGATCGACTGAATGAATCGGCCCGTCCGGCAGCCTGCTTGTCGGTAGCCGCTTGTCGGTAGCCCCCTTGTCGGTGGCCCGCTTTGCGGCGATTCGGAAAATTGGGTAGAGTTTTCTTGGGACCGAATCACGAAGTCACCGGTGAGGTGGCGCTGTATGCACCGGCTGCTGATCCTGCCGCTTGCGGCCCTGCTCTGTGGCTGGACGTGGCCCGACTTCGCGGGTTCGTGGAAAGGCGCCCCGCCACCACAGGACTGCCGGGAACCCGCGATCTACAACGGCGTCATCATCTATGGCCGCCGCTTTGCCTGGACCGGCTCAAGGCTTATCGCGACTTTCAGCCTGCGAAACGACTCGCCGGAGCCTGTGATCGTCAACGGAGTTACGCCGGAGGGCCTGGTCCTGACCGAATTTGAGTTGGTCAGCCCCGAGGGGCCGACCTATTATGAGAACTGGAGAGCCACGAAAGGTGTCTTCAGAAGAGAGGGATTTCCGCCGATCGCGCCTATGGCGAGCGCCGAATCAACCCTGCAATTCACCGCGCAGAGGCTCCCCTATCTGCTGCATTTTCATCGTCAAGTTACCAGGGACGGTGAAACGAAGCTCAAGCGCTCGGCTTTTGTTTGTCTCGTCCCCTGAGCGGGCGCTGAAACCTGCGGCTCACCTATGGGAGCAGTTTACCCATGGCCGATCTCACCACCAAACCTCGCGTCAGAATTCGCACCAAGATCGAACGACCGCGTCTGCACAAGGTCATCCTGCTCAACGACGACTACACGCCGCGGGAATTCGTGGTCACGGTGCTGAAGGCGGAATTTCGCATGAGCGAGGAGCAGGCCTACCGGGTCATGATTACGGCGCACAAGCGGGGCGCCTGCGTCGTCGCAGTGTTCACCCGGGACGTTGCTGAGACCAAGGCGACGCGAGCCACGGAGGCAGGCCGCCGCAAGGGCTACCCGCTCCAATTCACGACCGAGCCGGAGGAATAGGCGGTCGCAGGTTGAGCCTGCTGGCACCCCTTGTCCGCAATTTAGAGGTTGTCCAAAATATCAGCCCACCGCGACCGGAGTTCACGATCGCGTGTTAAAGCACCTCCTGCGCAAGCGCGGCGTGCTACCAACATCGGGGGCCTCAGCAGCCCGCACCGGAAGCGGTCGAGATGGCATTTGCGGCGTGCGCGCCGAAGGTCGATCGAGGGCTTCCGGTGCTCACGTATGATCTAAGCGAAGGGAGGTATTAATGCGAACTGTGTCGTTTGCTGCCATTCTGATTCTCACGAGCTTTGGCGCGTACGCGCAAGGCGCGGCACCCAATCTGGCCGGTAGCTACCGCTGCGAGCCGGAGCCGTCGCCGTGCGATCGAGGTCAGACATTTACGGTCACCCAATCCGGCAACAATCTGGAGCTCAAGAGCGACAAGGGCGAGCAGGTGAACGCCAAATTGACGAGCCCCAAGACGATTAGCGCAGGTCCCACCTGGAACATGCTCGGCGTCGTTTATGACAACACGATCGAGTGGTCGAACGGCACGCGCTGGCGCAAGCAGTCGTAGGGCTGGCGCAGCTGGGGCGGGTGTGAAACCCGCCCCGGCAGTCGCCCGAAGAAGACTCTATTCCCTCAGTCCGCGAGTTCGATTCCGTTTTCGGTACACCACTCCCGCAGCGCTCTTTGTTCAGCTTGCTCCTCGAATTGATACCAGCGATCGAGAGCGCGCCTGCGCGCGAGTAGCGCCTTGAAGTTGCCGTATGCACCTTTCCTGCTGAATATCCGACGGACTTCATCGTAGTCGTCCGCCAGAAATTCGCGGGCAAACTTCAGCGGCAGCGGCTTCCCGAGATCGAACTCTCTCTTGCTTGGTAGTCTTACGTATTGCAAATTCTCGTCCAGGTCTTCCGGAAGCTCGTCTGCGTCGGGCAAGGGATCGCTGAATTCGCCCGCACGCAGATAAATCTTGCCCGTCTTTCTGCACACAAAACCTTGGTAATCGCTCTGCTCGGCAGAGTTGATGAATTCATAGGCTATGCAGAGATCAGAATATGTGAGCGCCATTGCGGGACTGCAGGGGCTGGAAGGTGTCCGGACCGAGCGACTGAAAGGTGTCAATTCAGGGGATAGATTGCCTTGACCTTTTGCACGATGTCCGCCGGCATGCTTTGCACCTCCTCTACGATCCCTTGCAGCTCGGTTCCGGGGAGCGGTTCAAGCTCGACGCGCAGTTTCGCGGCTTCGGCGACAAATTCCGGATCCTTGACCATGCCGTCGAATGCCTGCCGCAAGGCGCCGATCCGCTGCTGCGGGACGCCCGGCGGAGCCAGGATGAATTTTCCGATTTCCGAAGCGCTCGACACCGCGCGCAGGATGGTCGCCTGCTCCGGGGTGCGCGCCAGTTCGACCGAGGTCGGCACGTCGGGTAGTTCAGGGTGCCGCTTCAGCAGGTATTGGACGATGATGTTGACCTTTTTGGTCCTGATCCAGTCTTCGTGTTGATTCTTCAAGCCGTCATAGGTCGACGAATGGCCTTCGACTTCGCCCCGCTCCATTGCCAGCATGGCGGCAGCCGAGCCCTCGTAGCCGGTGACGACCTTGAACTTCGTGCCGAGAACATTGTTGAGGATGGTGGGATAGATCGCATTGGTGGCGCTCCGCCCGGTCGCAGCGAGGAGCGCGACTTTGTCGAAGGCGTCGGCGATCGTCTTCACCTTCGAAGTATTCATGATGAAGGTAATGTTGGGCTGCGTCGCCAGCCTGCCGATCCAGGCGAAGCGCGAGGCCTTGTACTTCGCGGCGCTCAATCCAAGCTCTTCCTCGAGCGGAAACGTCGGCACCAGCATGGCAAGGACGGTGCCGTCGCGCGGCGCGACATTGAACATGTAATTCGCGGCGACGAGCCCCCCGGCGCCCGGCATGTTCCTCGGTACTATCGAAGGACTTCCTGGCAGATACTTGCCGAGGTAGCGCGCCGCCAGACGAGCGTAGACGTCGTAAGCGCCCGCCGGCGGACCCGCGATAACCATGGTGATCGTCTTGCCTTCGTAGAAACCCTCGGCCGACTGGGCACCCGCGGATCGCGGCGTTGCCGCCACCAAGACCAGTAGTGCCGTTGCGCAAATCGCTCGCCGCATGATCATTTGACTTCCGATGCTTTCGTAGGGCGGGTTAGAGACATGGTAGTCCTCACGGCTTTGTCATGCTAGAGCGTCTTCAATGAGACAACCCGGGAATATTGCTGCTGCGGACGCGTTTTGGTCGTCGTCATCCTTCGTGGCTCGCATGCAGCCAATGGCTGCATGCGAGCGCCTCAGGATGACGATCGCAACGGAGCGGCGGTGACGAGCGTTGCGGTGCTCGGCGGCGGAGCGGGTGGGGCGGCTGCCGTTGCGGAACTCGTGACCGCCGGCCATGAGGTGACGTTCTGGAGTCGCTCGCCGCAGACGCTCGGATCGTTCCGGGACCAGGGCGGCGTCGCCTATGAAGGAATCTTGGGCTCCGGTCTCGCGCGGCCCAAACTCATCACCGGCGATTTGGCTGCGGCCATCGCAGGGGCCGATGTGATCCTCGTTTGCCTGCCGACCTTTACTCATGGCGACATGGCGCGACACTTGGCCGCCGCACGTGCAACGGCGCCGGTGCTCCTCAATCCCGGTCATACCGGCGGAGCGCTGGAATTCCGCTGCGGCTTTGCCGCGGTCGGCGCCGGGCCGCCGCCGATAGCCGAGTTCTCGACGCTTACTTACGTGGCGCGCAAATATGCGCCGGGCTGCGTCACCGTCACCGGCGCAGCCAAGCGCGTCCGGCTTGCGGCGCTGCCGGGAGGAGAAGCGGCCGCGGAAGCAGCGGCCACCCTGTTCTGCGCCGCCCAGCTCATGCCTGACGTGCTCGCCTGCGATCTCGCCAATGTGAACATGGTGCTGCATGTGCCGGGCGCGGTGCTCGGTGCCGCTTGGGTCGAGGCAACAAGTGGGGATTTCACTTTCTACGTGGAGGGCATGACTGCGGGCGTGGCGCGCGTCATGGGTGCGCTCGACCACGAGCGTCGCGCGGTCGCCCGTGCATTCGGCCATGAGCTTCCCTCGATCACGGCGGAAATGCAGGCGATCGGCACCGTCGAGCCGTGGGTGCGCAATCTCGACGACCTCGCCGGCGCTATCGCTTCGGGCGCGGCCAATCGGTCGATCAAGGCGCCGGATTCACTCGATCACCGCTACTACCGGGAAGATTTCGGCTACGGGCTGCTGCCGTTCACCGAACTTGCCGCGATTGCCGAAGTGGAGGTGCCGATCGCCTCGTCCTTGCTGCGGATCGGGCAAGAGCTGATCGGCATCGATCTCACCGCCAGTGGCCGCACCGCCACGCGCATGGGCATTGCGGGCCTCGACCGAACCGGCCTATTGGAACTTGTGCGAGGCAAGCGCGATGGCCGGTAAAACTTCCGCGATCGATTGGTCGAAACTGACAATCGGCATGCTCGGCGGCGACCGTCGCGAGCAGGAAATCGCGCGCCGTGCAGCTGCTACCGGCGCTGATGTGCGAGCTTGCGGCTTTCCCTGGCCCGAGCAGGGGATCCCTGGCGTCAAGCAGATGAGCGATCCCGCTGCCGTCCTCAAAGGCGCGCGATTGGCGCTGTTTCCCATTCCGGGCATTGCGGCCAACGGCGCTCTGTTTGCTCCCGCCGCGCCAGCACCGATCATCCCGGACCGCAGCTTGCTCTCGGGTATGGCGCCGCGTGCGCACATCATCCTCGGCTGGGCCGACAACAACCTCAAGGCGCACGCCGATGCGCTCTCGATCACGCTGCATGAGTACGAATGGGATCGTAGCCTTATGTTGCAGCGGACACCCGCGATCATCGAAGGGCTGATCAAGATCGTAATCGACAACAGTGTGATTACAATTCACAACTCGAAAGCTTGCGTTGTCGGCCAAGGGACGATCGGCGCCGTTCTGGCGCGCTATCTCGTGGCGCTCGGGGCGCATACACACGTTGTGGCGCGCAATCCCGAGCAGCGGGCGGCGGCCTTTGTGGCGGGAGCAAGCCCGCATCGGCTCGAGGAACTGCCGCTGCTTGCCCCGCAGCTCGATTTCCTGTTTTCGACCGTGCCGTCGCGGGTCGTCGGCGAGGACGCGCTCGCGCGCCTGCCGAAATCGGCGCTCATCGTTGACTTGGCGGCGCCTCCGGGAGGCGTTGATTTCGAATCCGCGAAGCGGCTCGGATTGACGGCGATCTGGGGACGCGGATTGGGGAGCCGCGCTCCGGTGACTGTCGGCGCCAGTCAATGGGGCGGCATCCGCGAACGGATCGAGAAGATTTTGCAGGAGGAAGAATGCCTGTCGTGACCGTACAGATGTGGACCGGACGCACGTCGGCGCAGAAGAAAGCATTGGTTCGCGCGATCACCGACGCGATGGTGCAGCATGCGGGCGCCAAACCCACGAACCTCCATGTCATTATCCAGGAGGTGCCGAAGGAGAACTGGGGCCTCGCCGGAATCTGCGGCGATGAAAGAAAGGACTAAAGCATGTCGATGGGGACAATGACTGCTGACGCGACCGCGGGCGCGACTGAATTCGCCCATATGCTGTTGAAGGTTTCCGACATCGAGCGCTCGCGGCGCTTCTATGTCGATTTGCTCGGCTTCAAGGTGCGGCCGGCGAAGCCGCTCGCCGACGGGCGGCCGTTCGTCCCCTTCACGCAGGGGATCGCGCTCACGGTGGGCGGCGCGGAGGATTCGCCGCAGATCGATCATATCGCCTTCAAGGCGAAGGACGTGCGTGCGGTTGCGGCGCGGCTCAAGGCAGCGAGCGTAAAATTCGACCGCGATCTTCACGACGGCATCTACGGGCTCACGATCTATGTCTTCGATCCCGACGGCACAATGATCGAACTCTATGAGGAAGGCGCCAGAATGGCGTGAAGCCATGAGGACGGATCAGAGGCCGTCCCCATCTTCGAGCGTGAACCATTCAGTTAGCGAATGACGGCATCTGCCTGGCTTAGTATTGCGTCCGGCAGTTCGATCCCGAGCGCTTTCGCGGTCTTGAGATTGATCACCCTCTCAAGGCGGTTCACTTGCCGAACCGGCAATTGCGCGGGATCGTCTCCGCCGAGGATGCGCCCGGCCGAAATGCCGGCAAGCCGCCAGGCATCGGCGGCCTTCGCGCCGAAGCTCATCAGCCCGCCGGCATCGACGGCCTCGCGATAGGCATACATCGCGGGTACTCGAAACTTCGCGGCCAAAGATGACACTGTCGCACATTCTTCGAGAAACAGCGGATCGTCATCCACCATCAGGGCGCCGAGGCGTTGTCGTTGAAGAGTTTCGAACGCTCGTTCGATCTGATTCGGGATGGTTGCGTCGAGGATGACGAGATGGATGCCGAGACTGCGAGCTGCAGCCACGCCCTCCGCGATCCGGGTCTTCGTTTCCGGCGCGGTCGAATTGACCAGAAAGCCGGTCAAGCCGGCCGCGGGGGAAATTTCGTGCAGCTGTTCGAGACGCCTGCGCACCAATTCCGTTGAGGGGAGGATCACGCCGGTGATATCGCCGCCGGGACGTTCGAGGCTGCGAACAAGGTTTAGCGCAACGGGGTCGCCCGCCAGTACGAATACGATCGGAATCTTTGCCGTTGCCGATCTCGCCGCAAGCGCAGGAAGCGGTCCCGCCGCCACGATCATATCGATCGAGCCATGCGCGAGGTCGGCGGCGAAATCGAGCAATCGATCAAACGAAAACTCCGCCCATGCAAGCGAAAGTCTCGCACTTTGTTCGTCATGTGCCTGCTCGCCGAGGCCCCGACGGAACGCAGCAACGAGCGCCGTACTAACGGGATTCTGAAATCCCATGTCCAGGTAACCGATCCCGCGCGATGAGCGCCGCTGCGCCGGCGCTCTCGGCGGCCATCCGGCCGCGGCTGCGACAGCAAGCCTGATGAGATCACGCCGTCGGAACTCGGTCATCGATGTCAAAAGAACAATGGCGGCAGCTTTCTGGCAATTCACGGCGCGTGGAGGATCGCTTCCGGCGAGCCGCAGGTCCGTTCAACGCGTGGCTGAGACGATGGTTGCCGTCCTGGGGTCGCCAGGCGGGCAGTCCGTTCACTCCCCCCTGATATTGGCGAACCGGATCACCTTGGCCCATTTGTCGGCGGCTTGCGCGATGAGTTTTCCGAATTGAGCGGGCGTCATCAGTTCCGGCTCGACGCCCTGGCCGACAAACCGCGCCTTCATATCGGGATTCGCCACAATGGCATTGATTTCCGCGTTGAGCCTTTCGATGATTTCGGCAGGTGTATCTTTCGGCGCGCCAATGCCCAGCCAGCCGCTTCCCTCGTATCCGGGAACGGACTCGTTTATGGCCGGAAGATCCGGCAGCGCCTCCAATCGCTTTGCGCTGGTGACCGCGAGTGCGCGCAGCTGTCCGGAGCCGACGTAGCCGGCGATGCCGGCCGCCGCCGTGAACGAGATCTGCACCTGGCCGCCGAGGAGATCGGGAATGTAGCTGCCGCGGTACGGCACGTGAACGATGTCGACGCCCGTCATCATCTTGAACAACTCCCCGGAGAGGTGCGGCGCCGTTCCGGCGCCGGGCGAGCCCCAGTTGATCTTTCGCGGATTGGCCTTGGCATAGGCGATAAGCTCAGGGATCGATTTGACCGGGAGCGATGGATTGACCAGCACGACAAAAGGCGTGAACCCAAGAAACGCGACGGGCGCGATATCGTGGACGAAATTGAAGGAGAGATTCGGATAAAGCGCATTGTTGGCCGCATTCCCGGAAATTACCAGCAGCAGTGTGTAGCCGTCGGCGGGTGCTCGCACCACGGATTCGGTGCCGATGTTGCCGCCCGCCCCCGGCCGGCTGTCGATCACGATCGATTGTCCTAACCGGCTTGACAGCGGCGCAGCGATGAGGCGCGCGACCACGTCCGGCGCAAGGCCGGGAGGAATAGTGACGACGATGTGCACCGGCCGCGTGGGATAATCGAGTGCCAGGGCGGTGCGCAGCAGCGCCGGCGCTGCCGCAGCAGCAGCGACGATTTGCAGGAGAGTTCTACGGGGAAGCGCCATGGCAGTGCCTCGACAGCTTGGGATCCGCGGACACTATACACTTTCTGCCGGTCCTACCATAAACCGGACGATCGGAACCTGACGATCGTGCCCTGATCGTCGGCCCGCGCAAAGTTTGCGCGGAACTTGGATTGCGGCGCAAACGTTCCGGCAAGGCGAAGCAGATCGCAGATGCAGGCGATGCAGACTGGCGCGGCAAACTCCCCCTTTGCGCAACCCGAGGTTCGTTCGCTTACTGCGCGGCTCGGCGACAGCATTGAAGGCGAGGTCCGGTTCGATGCAGGCAGCCGCGCGCTTTATTCCGCTGATGCCTCGAATTACCGGCAGATCCCGATCGGGGTCGTGATTCCCAAAACGGTCGATGACATCGTAGAAACGGTGCGCATCTGTCGCGAGTTCGACGTCCCCATCCTGCCCCGCGGCGGCGGCACTTCGATGTGCGGCCAGTGTGTCAACGTCGCGGTGATCATCGACACATCGAAATACTTGAACCGTATTGTCGAGATCGATGCGATGCGCCGAGTGGCCACCGTCGAGCCCGGCGTAGTTTGTGACGCGCTGCGGGATGCGGCCGAACCCCATGGACTGACGTTTGCGCCGGACCCCGGAACTCACAGCCGCTGCACGCTCGGTGGAATGATCGGCAATAATTCGTGCGGGCCGCACTCGGTGATGTCCGGCAAGACCGAAGAGAACATCGAGGCGCTGGAAATTCTCACCTATGACGGAGCGCGGTTTTGGGTAGGGCCGACGAGCGAAACTGAGCTGGACGCGATTATTCGTGGGGCCGGCCGCCGCGGCCAAATTTACGCAGGTTTGAAGTCGCTGCGCGACCGCTATGCGGATGAGATCCGCGCGGGCTTTCCGGCCATTCCGCGCCGGGTCTCGGGCTACAATCTCAACCAGCTCCTGCCGGAACACGGCTGCAATGTCGCACGCGCTCTGGTCGGCTCGGAAGGGACCTGCGCCATCACGCTTGCCGCGAAAGCGACGCTCGTGCCCAGTCCGCCGGCCCGCGCCGTCGTGGTGCTTGGCTATCGTGATATTTTTCAAGCCGGCGACGCGGTGCCGCGCATCCTGCCCCACCGGCCGATGGCCATGGAGGGGCTCGAACGCGGAATGATTGAGGGTCTGAGACGAAAAGGGCTGAGACTCGCGGATTTGCCGCTGCTGCCGAGCGGTGGCGGTTGGCTGGTCGTCGAATTTGGCGGCGATACTCCCGATGCGGCAACGGCGCGCGCGCGCGAGTTGCTGGCGGACCTCGGTCGGGAGCCGAAGCCGCCGGATATGGTGCTCTACGAGGATCCGGCCGATCAGCATCGCGTCTGGTCGATGCGCGAGCTTGGCGCATCGGCCTCTTCATTGAGCGACCATCCCGAACAACGCGACCCGCATGTCGGCTGGGAAGATGCCGCCGTCGATCCTTCGCGGCTCGGCGATTACCTGCGGGAGTTTCACAGGCTGATCGAGCGCTACGGCTACACGACCTCGCTTTACGGGCACTTCGGCGACGGCTGCATCCACTCCTGGATTACATTCGATTTGCGAAGCTCCGAGGGCTTACGCAAATGGCGGGAATTCCTCGAAGAGGCGGCGCAGCTCGTGGTCAAATATGGCGGCTCGATCAATGGCGAGCATGGCGATGGCCGAGCGAAATCCGAATTTCTGCCGACCATGTTCGGCCCGAAACTTATTGAGGCATTTCGCGAGTTCAAAGCCATCTGGGATCCGCGCGGCCGCATGAACCCGCGGATCATTGTCGAGCCCTATCGGGCTGACGAGAACCTGCGCAAGGGACCGGATTACAAACCTCCGCGATTCGATACGCATTTTTCCTTTGCCGACAAGCAGGGGAGCTTTGCGCGCGCTGTGGAGCACTGCATCGGGATCGGCAAATGCCGGGCAAGACAGTTTGGAACGATGTGCCCAAGTTACCGCGCGACGGGAGAAGAGCGGCACTCGACGCGCGGCAGGTCGAGACTGCTGTTCGAAATGCTGCGCGGCGAGGTCATTCGCGACGGCTGGGCGAGCCGGGAAGTCCGCGAGGCGCTCGATCTGTGCCTGTCCTGCAAAGGCTGCCGAAGCGACTGCCCGACGCATGTCGACATGGCGAGCTATAAGGCCGAGTTTCTCTCACACCATTACGGCTGGTGGTCGAGGCCGCGCACCGCCTATTCCATGGGCATGATCGGAGAGTGGGCGCCCGTTGCGGCCGCTGTTCCAAAGCTGACGAATTTCATCACCGGAACTGCCGGGCTGCGCACGCTCGTGAAATTCGCCGGAGGGATCGCGGCCGAGCGCGACATACCTCGTTTTGCGGCGCGTTCGTTCCGCCGACAGTTTCTCGAACGAACCAATTCGCCCAAGGGCGGAAACAAGGTTCTGCTCTGGCCGGATACGTTCAACAACTATTTCCATCCGGAAACCGCGTGGGCTGCGGTGGCGGTTCTCGAACACGCGGGATGTGAGGTGCACATCCCAGGAAGACGATTGTGTTGCGGCCGCCCCCTCTATGATTTCGGACTGCTCGACCTTGCCGAGCGGCGGCTTGCGGGCATTCTCGATGCGCTGCGTTCTGAGATCGAAGCCGGCGTGCCGGTCATTGGCCTGGAGCCGGCCTGCGTGGCGGTGTTCCGTGACGAGTTGATCAATCTGCTGCCCCAGAACAACGCGGCCCAAACGCTCGCGTGCCAAACCTTCATGCTGTCGGAGTTCCTCGTCCAGCAGCAGCGCTACGCGCCGCCGCCGCTTGCGGGACGCGCGCTCGTTCATGGGCATTGTCACCACAAGGCCGTAATCGGGATGAGCGACGAGATCAATCTGCTGCGGCAGCTCGGCATCGATTTCGATGTGCTCGATTCCGGTTGCTGCGGGATGGCGGGCGCCTTCGGCTTCGAGCGGCACAAGTATGAAATATCAGCACGGATCGGCGAACTGGTGCTCCTGCCGGAGGTGAGGGCGGCAAGCCGCGACACCTGGATTGTTGCCAATGGCTACAGCTGTCGCGAGCAGATAAAACAGGGCACCGGCCGCAGCGCGCTGCACGTTGCCGAACTGCTCGAGACAGCGATCCGGCAGGACGGCAGCTCCCGGCGGCCTCTGCATCACATCGAGCGCAACGAAACACCTCTGGAACTGTCATGAGGAGCCTATGAACAAAGCCTTGCGTGTGGCGGTGACCGGCGCCGCCGGCCAGATCGGCTACAGCCTGCTGTTTCGGATCGCGGCCGGCGAGATGCTCGGCCGCGAGCAGGCCGTTATTTTGCAGCTGTTGGAGATTCCCGCCGCGCTCAAGGGACTCGCCGGCGTCGTCATGGAGCTCGAAGACTGCGCCTTTCCGCTGCTGGCGGGCGTGGTGATCAGCGACGATCCGAAGACGGCATTCAAGGACGCTGATGTGGCGCTCCTCGTTGGAGCCCGGCCGCGCACGGCCGATATCGAGCGCAGAGATCTGTTGCAGGCGAATGCCGGCATCTTCAAGTCGCAGGGCGCCGCCCTCAACGCGGTGGCGAGCCGCAACGTCAAGGTGCTGGTGGTCGGAAATCCGGCCAACACCAACTGCCATGTGGCGATGAAGAGTGCGCCCGACCTGCCGCCGGAGAGTTTCACTTCGATGATGCGGCTCGATCACAACCGCGCTCTGTCGCAGCTCGCCGGCCGCGCCGGCAAACCGGTGAGCAGCGTCGAGAGAGTCGTGGTCTGGGGCAACCACTCGCCCACGATGTATCCCGACTATCGGTTTGCGACCGCGGACGGCAAGAGCCTCAAGGAAACCATCGCCGACGAAGCTTGGTATCGCGACACGCTCATTCCGACAGTTGCGAAGCGCGGAACCGCCGTCATCGTCGCGCGCGGATTGTCATCGGCGGCCTCGGCGGCGAATGCGGCGATCGATCACGTGCGCGACTGGCTCACCGGAACCGGCGGCAAATGGGCGAGCATGGGTGTGCGCTCCGACGGCAGCTACGGGATCCGCAAGGACGTGATCTACGGCTTTCCGGCCACCTGCTCGAATGGTCGCTATCAGATTGTGCAGAACCTCCCCATCGACGACTTCAGCCGGCAGCGCATGGACGCGTCGCTCCGGGAAATCGAGCAGGAGATTGCGGAGATATCAAGTTTGCTCTCGTAGCCCGGATAAGCGGCGCGGTCGACGTCCTCGCCACATCCTCTTGCCCACAACGCGCCGCGATATCCGGGGTGGGTTCCCCGCATATCGCTCGCGAGGCCGGCCTTCGGCCGGCCCCGCTTCGCTCGTGCGGTCTACAAGGTGCTACGCCGCCGCAGCGGGGATGCTTTCGACCACGCCCTGTTCTCGATCGAGATCTTCCAGAGGCAGGTCCCGCGTCTCGCGGATGAACAGCAGTGATGTGAAGGCCACTGCACAATAGATCGCGTAGACCACCGGTACGAAGTACCAGTTTGCCGCGACATCCTGGCCGACCAATCCGGCCAATAGCGAGGGGCCGATGCCGCCGCCCAGGATGGCCGAGAGGTTGTACGCAATGCCCGTCCCCGAATAGCGATACTTGGTCGGGAAGCTCTCGGCGGTGAGGATTGGGGCAAGCCCGTGGAGGAGCCCGATCCCGAACAGAGTGATCAGGAACTGAAGCACCATGACCAGAGCCACCTGCTTGGCCAGGATCGCCAGCACGAACGGATAGGAGAGGATCGTCGTGAGCGCAATCGCGAGATAAGCAACTGTCTTTCGCTTGATCAGGTCTGCCAGTGGTCCGCTCAGCAGCACACCGACGATGTCGCCGATTCGGCTGATGAATATGATGACTGCGGTGGTCGCCAGCGGAATTCCGGCTTCCTTCATGAAGGCGATGATATAGGTGCCGCTCACATAGCCGTCCATCTGCTGGAATGCGGAGAGCAGCGCCAGGAGAGCGATAGGCCAAGCGTGCGATTTCACGACGTCGAAGCTCGGAAGCCTGGATAGTTGATCCTGTTGCTTGAGCCGCTCGAACAAAGGAGTATCGGCGAGCTTATAGCGCGCCAGCACCGCCGGGATGACGATCACGGCCGAGAGCAGCATGGCGATGCGCCAGCCGACGGTCGCGAAATTTCCGGAGAGCGCGAACAGCACGGCGCTTGCGGCCATGGCTCCGCCCGGAATCCCGAGATTGGCAAGCGACATCCAGAACGCCCGATGCTTGCGCTTGGCTCCGAACTCCGCCAGGAGCGAGGAGGCGCCGCCGAACTCGCCGCCCAATCCGATTCCCTGGACGATCCGCAACGCCACCAGGAGCGCAGGCGCGGCCAAGCCCCAACTGTCATAACCGGGCAGCAAGCCGGTCAGGCAGGTCATCACCCCGACGATGATGATATTGGCCAGGAACGAGTATTTTCTGCCCACTCGATCGCCGTAGTGCCCGAAGATGAAGGCGCCAAGGAGGCGCGCGGGAAATCCGGCGCCGAAGATCAGAAACGAGAAAACCAGAGCCGTGGTGGGCGACAAATTCGGAAAAAACGTGTGCGGGAACGCGCTGGCGGCCGCATATCCGAAGATGAAGAAGTCGTAGTACTCGACCAGCACTCCGGCCGTTGCCGAAAATGCGAGAAGCACGAGACTGCGAAGGTCGGTCTGGTCTCTTTGGTTTGTTGCTATAGCTGGTGTCATGGTTGAACTCATCGCAAATCGGATCGGTAGTGGACCTTCTCGGTCACGCAGAAGGAATGCCTGGATTCGACCGGTCTGGTATCGAGATCGTAGGCGACCCGGTCGATCTCGAGCGCCGGCGTCCCTACCGGCACTTTCAACAGGTTCGCGCGCGCGGCATCCAGAGCGACCGCTTTGAGCCGCTCGCTTGCGCGCCCTACCGTTACTCCGAAGCGGCTCGCGTAATGGCCGTACAGGTTATTGGGCAGTTCACGGTCGGCGAGACCAGGGAACACGGAACACGGCAGGACGATATCTTCGACGATGACGCTCTCGCCTGCGAGCGAGCGCAATCGGCAAATTCGGATCACATCCTGTTCGGCGCCAAGTTCAAGCCGGTGCCGTTCGCGATCGTTTGCCTTCGCCACCGTCACGTCGATCACGTGAGAGCGCGGGAAACTTGGGGCGCCTTTGTCGAGCCCGAGCTTGAAGAAATGAAACAGGATATGGTCCTCATTGTGCTCGGCGATGAAAGTACCCCGCCCCTGCTGTCGAATTACCAGGCGTTCCAATGCCATTGCATCGAGCGCCTTGCGAACGGTGCCCTGGCTTACCCCGAGTTCTTGCGCCAGCTGCGCTTCGCTCGGCAGAACCTGACCCGGTTGCCACTGTCCTTCGGCCAATCGGCGTACCAGGAGGTCGCGAACTTGCCGATAGAGCGGCCGGTAACCGACCGATCCGTCGCGCCCCCGTTCCTTGTCGTCGAGCGCGTCCAGCATGGTTGAATCCTCTGTCGCCGTTGGCCGCGCGGGAGGAGCCGCACGGCCAGGTTCGCCAATCGTCATGCGCTGCGGTAGAGCTTGGTCATCACGAATTCGCGGTGTCCCAGCGCCTCCGCGGCGGTCAGGCGACCGGCGGCGGTGCGTCCGATCATGTCGATAAGCGCATCGCCGGCCTGATCGATGGTCATCTCCCGCCGCAGAATCCCGGAAACGTCGAGGTCGATGTGCTCGGACATGGTCCTGGCGGTTCGCGGATTGCCGGTGATCTTGATCACCGGAATAATCGGATTGCCGATGACGTTGCCCTGTCCGGTCGGAAAGGTGTGCACTACGTAGCCAGCTGCGGCCATCAGGGTGACGCACTCGCCCGCAGCCGAAGATGTGTCCATGTAGTAGAGGCCCGGTCCTTTGGCCGGAGCCTCGGCCGGCTTGAGCACGTCGATGTAGCGGCAGGTGCGGCCGATCTTTTCCAGATTGCCGAGCGCCTTCTCCTCGATCGTAGTCAGCCCGCCGGCAATGTTGCCCTTGGTCGGCTGAGAATCGGAGAGGTCGTCAGTCTTGTGCGCCTCGATCACGTCGTCCTGATAGGACTTCCAGGTCTTGAACCATTTCTCTGCGACTTCAGGACTGGCAGCTCGCGCCTTCGCCAAATGCTCGGCACCCGTAATCTCGGAGGTTTCGCCGAACACGCCATGGATTCCCTGCGGGATGAGCTTGTCATACATGTTGCCCACGGTCGGGCAGGAAGCGAGACCCGTGGTCGTGTCGCTCTCGCCGCATTTGGTCGAAATCCACAAATCCTTGATGCTGCATTCCTCGCGGTGACGCTCGGAAGCCCATTGCAGGTATTCTTTCGCGGTGCGCGCCGCCTTGGCGATCGTTCCGATATCGCCGGTGCCCTCGATACCGAATCCCGTTACCGGTTTTCCGGTTTTGGCGATTCCGTCGACGACCCGCTTGGTCCAGCCGTCCTCGATCCCGATCACGACCACGGCCGCGACGTTGGGGTTGGATCCAGCGCCGATCAAGGTGCGGAAATGCAGTTCGAGATCCTCTCCGAACTGCAGCCGACCATATGAGTGGGGTATCGCCAGCGTACCTTTGATGTGATTTGCGACCGCCTCGCATGCCGCGTTCGAGAGGTCGTCGAGCGGCAGCAGCAGGACGTGATTGCGTACGCCGACGCGGGCGTTCTCGCGTCGCCAGCCCCAGAAGCTGCCGTTTCCGTTGTTACGTGCCATGATCGATGTGCTCCTTACCAGCGCTTGGTCTTGAGATTGTGGGTGTGGACGTGGCGGCCTTTGGCCACATCCGCCGTGATGCGGCCGATGTCTTCGCCGTATTTGATTGCGGTATCGCCGGCCTTGAGATCGATCAGCGCGACCTTGTGACCGATCGGCACATCGTCCTTGATGGCCAGCCGGAAGGTGGAATTGTTCTCGGTGACGACCCCGAAGGCATCGGTCCCGGCTTTGAGCCCTTCGACAACCACGACCGCCACGTTGTCCTTCGGGCTGTGCGCCAGAACGTGCGGGATTTCCGATTTGGAAACCGCTTGCTTCTCAGCACTTCTCGCCAGTTCCTGTACCGCCATGATGCTCTCCTTCATTGGCTGAACTCTTATATAAGACAAAAGACTCGACCGATCGAACGAGCATTTTTCATGACTCCCATCGATATTTTCGATCGGTTCCGCCGCTCGCCATCAATCGAAATCATCGATCGAAATGACCATAATCATTTGCTTGTTCAATGTTCATCGATAGCCTACGTCGGCATGAGGCGCCCTACCCATGAGAATCGCCATGGCCGATTTTGCAGAGCTTCAAGCACCGTCCGTTGGGACTTCGGCCTGGTCTTCCGCTGCCGCGGGCTGGGCCCGCAACTCGGTGAGCCTGCTCCCAGGACTGCTCCTCGTTTTTGCGATAGCCGCTCTTTCCTATGCGCTGCGTCTCGTCCCCGGGGTGGCGAACTTCAGCACGCTTATCATCGCCATTGCACTCGGCACCGCGTTTCATAACCTTGTCGGCACTCCTGACCGGTGCCGTCTTGGGATCACCTTCAGCCTCAAGCGCCTGCTGCGCATTGCGGTTGCCCTTCTCGGGCTTCAACTCACGATCGCTCAGGTGATTACAGTCGGCGGGCCCGGAATGCTGATCGTCGTTGTTACGCTCGGGTCAACCTTTCTGTTCACCACTTGGCTCGGGGCGCGGATCGGGGTCAGTTCGAAGCTGACCCAGTTGATCGCAGCCGGAACCTCGATCTGCGGCGCCTCCGCCGTGATCGCCACCAATACCGTGACCAAGGCCGACGATGAGGACGTCGCCTACGCGGTTGCCTGCGTGACCGTGTTCGGCACCTTGTCGATGTTTCTGCTCCCGATGCTTCCGGGATATCTGCATCTGCAGCCGCACGCGTTCGGGCTCTGGGCCGGCGCCTCGATCCACGAGATCGCGCAAGTTGTCGCTGCAGCCTTTCAGAACGGCAGCGCGTCGGGCGACTTCGGCACGATCGCGAAGCTCAGCCGGGTCGCGATGCTTGCCCCCGTGGTCCTGACCTTGAGCTTTCTCGCCTCTTCCCGATCCCGGTCCCGGTCCCCGGCGGCAGCGGCGGCCAGCGGCCGAGTTCCCGTTCCCTGGTTTGTGGTCGGTTTTCTCGTTCTGATGGGTTTCAACAGCTTCGGCCTCATCTCCGCTCAGGCGAAAACCTGGATTGTGATCCTCACCACGGCCCTGCTTACGGTCGCGCTTACCGCGATGGGCCTCGAAACCGATTTCCGTAAATTGCGGGCGAAAGGCCTCAAACCGCTCCTGCTCGGGGCCGGCGCCTGGATTTTCATCTCCGCTTTCAGCCTTGTTCTGGTGGAATTGGTATACTGAGAAAGAGCGCCGAGAGGGCGCCATAGCGCAGCGCATTGCACCGACCTTCGGCGGATTACGGCGCGCCTGATCTGCCCTGCAATGCTGGGGAACGGGCATGACCCTGGAACAGTTGCGGGTGTTCGTGGCCGTAGCGAAGCATCTGCACATCACGCGAGCGGCAGGCGAGTTGAACATGACTCAGTCTGCTGCAAGTGCTTCCATTGCGGCTCTGGAAGCGCGCTGCAAAGTCAAATTGTTCGATCGCGTCGGCCGCCACATCGAACTCACTGAGCCGGGCCGAACCTTTCTGCAGGAAGCCAAAGCGGTTCTCGCCCGCGCCGACGGGGCCGAACTGGTGCTGCGCGAATTATCCGGGCTCCAACGCGGCACGCTTGCGCTATCGGCGAGTCAGACGATTGCGAGCTACTGGCTGCCGCCGGTCTTGCACAAGTACCGGCAGCGCTATCCCGGTATTCTGGTCGCGGTCGCGATCGGCAATACCGAACAGGTGGCGCATTCGATTGTTGAGGGCGCGGCGGACCTCGGCGTCGTCGAAGCGGAAGCCGACGACCCGGTGCTGGTCCGCATTTCAGTCCCCGGCGACCGTTTGGTGCTGGTCGTCGCCCCGCAGCATCCCTGGGCCGATCGAGCGAGCCTGAGCCCTGGCGAGCTTACGCAATCCGTATGGGTGTTGCGGGAACGAGGCTCGGGAACGCGACGGATTTTCGAGGATGCGCTGCACAGCTATGGGATCGATCCGGATGCCCTGACCGTGTCGCTGGAACTCCCGTCGAACGAGGCGGTCCGCAGTGCGGTCGAGGCTGGGGCCGGCGCGACGGTGATTTCTCGCCTCGTGGTGGAGAACAGCCTACGGTTGGGAACGCTGCACCTGGTGAGCATCGACTTTCCCGAACGGCATTTCTTTGTCCTTCGACATGCCGATCGCTACCTGACCAAGGCCAAGAATGCTTTCCTTGATCTCGTCCGTCGACCCTCGGGGCCTGAGATCCCGTCCGAGCACTAGACCCATCAGCGATGTCCGAAAACAGTTTGTATTTCCCCTTCTTTGTTCCTCCGGTCACCGGCGGTGATTTTATTGCTATCGATCACATCGCAACACTCAATTGCGTCGGCTTCGCTGCAAAGGCGCTTTACCTTGGCAACGACTTTGTACCTCAACAATTTCCGGTGCCCGCCGTTTCCGGAAATTTCAGGCTTTACGAGCGCGACATCGTCGTTATCGGCGAGGTTCACCGCCAGCTGTTCGAGCGGTTACGGTCGGTGAGCTGCTTGAAGGTCGTGCACAACCAAAATCCGTTTTACACTTTTATGGGCTTCGATTCGGTGCAGCAATTGAATGAATATCCGCTCACCCACATCCTGACGACGACTGCATATACGAAGAAATGCCTCCAGGGGATGGGTGTCGCCAAGCCCATCCTGGTCGTGCGGCCTTTCGTTCCTTCCTATTTCGCGCCGAGCGAGAAACTGCTCCAGATCGCCTATACGACATACAAGCGAGGCTTCGAACCGGGCTTTGTCATGGGCCTGTTCAAATCGAGATATCCCGAACTGGCGCATGTGCATTGGGTGGAATTGAGGAATATGCCGCGTCCGGCATGTGCCGGGATCATGGCGCAATCGGCCATCTATGCGGCGTTTCCATACCTCGAAGGCCTCGGACTCATGAGCCTCGAAGCCATGGCCTCAGGATGCCAGGTGGTCGGCTACATTGGCGGCGGCGGCATCGAATATGCGACGGACCATAACGGCATCTGGATCGAGGAGGGGGATCATGAAGGCTTCGTGAGCGGGATCAAGCACGCATGCGATTTGTTTCTCTGCAAAGACCGCAACCAATACGTCGAAAATGCGATGGCGACGGCGCGACGATATTCGCAGGAACAATTCGAACAGGAAATAAGAGAGGCTTACGGTCAGATCATGGGTGGGATGGCGGACAGATACCGCATTTGAATCTTCGCACCAGTCACCCTGAGGTGCTTGCCCGGCCTGTTCGGCCGGGCAAGCCTCGAAGGGCGACGGCCGAGGCGACGCCACGTCGGAAGGAGAAGCAAGCAGCCGTCATCCTTCGAGGCTCGCATGCAATCAAGTGATTGCATGCGAGCGCCTCAGAATGACGCGCGAACATATCGGCCGATTCAACGGTATCGGGAAAATACGCGAGCCAGCCGCGATCAGAACCCGCGCGGTCCAAACACTTTGATCCCAAGCTTCTTCTCGAGCGAGCGGCCAAAGCGATATTTCATCTCCGGCCCCTCGTAATTCGCCGGCGGCGCACGTTGGTAGTCGGGTTCAGCCTCGACCCGCAGCCGGATGAAATAGGGCCCCGGCGCCGCTACGATCTCGGGCATCTTGCGGTCGAGATCGGCGAGATTGTCGATCGTGATCGCCTGGACGATGCCGGCGGCTCGCGCCATGGCGGTGTAATCGGCGCCGTTCTGGTTCACCATCGGCATGGTTTCGACGGTCTGATAGCACTGGTTGTCGACCACAAAATGCTTGAGATTTTTCGGCTGCTGCCCGGCTTCGGTGAGAAGGCACCCGGTGTTCATGCACAGCGATCCGTCGCTGTTGAGCACCCAGACCGGCGTCTGCGGGATCGAGAGCGCGAGGCCAAGCGCAAAGCTCGCGGCAAAACCCATGCCGCCGTGCATGTAGAAGCTGTCCTCGCTGCGGGTGACGGCCCACCATTCGTTCGCCGCCATCCCCAGCGCGCACACGACAACCGCGTCGCCGCGATACTTGGCGAGGACCTTCATGCACTCGTTCGTCTTCATGCTGTGGTACCGAGCAGCTTTTTGGTCAGGAACAGAACGAACGGCCGCTTTTGCAGCCGGTGCCACTCGTAGGCGTCCGGGATGCTGTCGATTTCGTCTTCCTTGTCGATGATCTTGAAGGGGTAGTCGTAGGCCTGCAACAGCGGAATGGTGCGGCGTCCCTGCACTTCCTGATAAACCTTGTGATCGTCGATGGAGCCGCGCCCGCTGACGATACAGAACACGGGGATCTGGTGGCGCAGGCAAAGGGTAGCCATCTCGCCGGTACAGGTGAGCAAGCCGGTATTGCCGAAGATGGCGACCGAGCGGACGCCGCCAAAAAATGCCCCCGCGCAGATCGCAATCGTTTCCGCCTCGCGCCCGACCGGGACATGGCGGATTTCGTTTCCAGCCGAGATTCGCCGAATGAGTGTATTGACCCAGTCGTCGGGCAGGCTTGCGGCGAGCTTCACGCCGGTTTTGACGAGCTGGGCATGAATTTTGTCATTGACATCCATCGGCAACGGGCTCGATTTCTGGAAGTTCGGGCGGGCAGATGGGACGATAGGAAAGGGCCCGTGCCTCGTCAATCTCTCGAAATCTTGAATGTCGGGGCAGCACTCTGTATTTCAAGCCGTATCGGGCAAGGTCAGGTCTTACGATGAACTTTCATTCGCCCAAGCTCGACGAGTTGGCGCAGCGCCTTGCCCGCCTTACGGGCGAGGATGTCGAGACGGCAGTGGAGCGCGCCATTGATCGCGTCAGTTGACTCGAATGCCCGATGCTTTCAGCAGGGGCGTCCAGCGCACGAGTTCTTCCTTGATGAATTGCGCCGTCTGCTCCGGGCCGGAGTCCGTCACCGGCTCGAAGCCGGCATCGATCAGCCGTTTCTGGAATGCAGGGTCCGCCATTGCTTGATGCGTGGCGGCGGCGATCTGATCGATGATAGGGCGCGGCGTACCGGCGGGCGCAAAGACGCCCATGAACATGACGGTGACGAGATCGGGAAAACCCGCTTCCACGTTGGTCGGAATCTCCGGCGCCGCCTGCAGGCGTCGATCGGTTCCGGCGACGAGAATCCGAATCTTTCCCTGCCGGTGCATGGCGAGGACCTGCGGCGAAATGCTGGCCGCAAACATCGGCAGCTGCCCGCTGTAGAAGTCCACCAAACCCGGATTGGCGCCCTTGTACGGCACGTGGACGATATCGGGCAGGCCGGCGAGCTTCTTGAACAGCTCGCCGCAGAGATGCGCCGAAGTGCCCACCCCGGCGGAGCCGTAGGACAGCTTGCCGGGATTGGCCTTCGCGTAAGCGACGAGCTCCTGGAGCGTGTGGACCGGGAGCGATGCATGCACCATCAGCGCCGATACCGAGATCGCCGTAATGGCGACCGGCGCGAGGTCGCGGACCGGGTCGTAAGGCAGCGCGCTCATGATCGCCGGGTCGATCACGAGTTCGGTCGTCGTCCCGGCAAAGAGCGTGTAGCCGTCGGGCTTGGCCCGAGCGACCAAACTCGCCGCAATGGTACCGCCGCCGCCGCCCTGGTTCTCAATGATCACGCTGCCGAGATGCGGCTTGACCTGATCGCCCCATAGCCGGGCCACGACGTCCACGACCCCGCCCGCCGAGCGCGGGACGATGAACCGGATCGGATGATCCGGATAACGGCCTTGGGCTGCCAGAGATGAAAAGGCAAGCGTCGAAGAGGATACCGAACAGGTGGCAAGTGCCAGGAATTTGCGCCGGTGCATCGCTTGTTCTCGTTGTCAATCGTTTGCGGTCAGGAGTTTACGAAGTAGAGGGTGCGAACGCGAGAGCACAACTGCAAAGCTCTCATGCTCTGATGACGATCAGCTTATCGGTGTTCGCATAGTCCGAGAGGAGCTCGCAACCCGTTTCGGTCACCAGCACCATATCCTTGTTCTGCATGCCGAAGCCGAAGCCGGTCTCGTAGATGAGCGGTTCGATGCCGAGCACCATGCCCGGTTCGAGGCGCTGGTCGGGCATTGGGCCGAGATAAGGGTCCTCGTGCAGGTGCAGGCCGATGCCGTGGCCGATGAACGAAATCGGCGGCAGTCCAAGCTCGCCGACCTTACCCAGATAGAGATCGTAGATAGCGCGCGTCGAAGCGCCGGGCTTGATGGCATCGAGCAGGAGATATTTGCAGGCGGTGAGGTTGGCCCAGATGCGTTCGGCCTGCGGCGGGGGACTTCCTACCGCGGCGGTACGGCACACACCCGCATGATAGCCGCCGATCATCGGGAAAATCTCGACGCGGCAGACATCGCCGCGCCGCAGGAGGCGATTGGTGGGGCCGACATTTGGAAAGACGCTGCGCTCGCCGGTCGCCACGATCATCAGCTTGAAATATTCGGCGCCCTGCTCGTAGATGCCGCGCGTCAGCGCCGCCGCGATGTCCATTTCGCTCGAACCGGCGGCGACGGAGCGATATGCCTCGGTGATCGCCTGGTCGGCAATGCGCGACAGCCGGCGCATGAGATCAATCTCGGTCGCCGTCTTGATCTGGCGCAATCGCGCCAGCAGCGCCTCCGCGGCAATGAACTGCGCGCTCGGGAGGATGTGCTTGAGCGCAGCGAAATCAGCGGCCGGCAGGTAATCCATTTCGATGCCAATACGCGCTTTGGCGAGCCCGTGCTGGCGCAGGAGATCGGCGAGCACCTTCGTGGCGTCGAACGCGAATTCGCGCCACACGGCGATTTCAGTGCCGGGCGGCGCTTTCGAGCGGATCGTGTTCGCTTCCATGTCGACGGCGACGAGGGCGGCCGCGCCGTCGGCAGTCACCAGCGCCATGGCGTGGCGCCAGCGCATCAACGGCTGCGTCGGCGAAAGAAAGCCGGTGACATAGGCGAAATTCTCAGGCGAGATCGCCACGACCGCATCGAGGCCCGCCTCGCCCGTGGCGCGAAGGAGCCGTGCGATCACCTCCTGGCGCATGGTGCTGCTGGCTTGCTCACCTCTCCCCGCTTGCGGGGAGAGGTCGCGAGCGCAGCGAGCGGGTGAGGGGCACCCGCCACGAGCCCAGCTTGCGGGGGCCGCCCCTCACCCGCCGCCCATAGCGCGTCGAAGACGCGCGTACACGCGCTTGTGGGCGGCGACCTCTCCCCGCAAGCGGGGAGAGGTAGATCGCGTGGGGCGCGTATGTCGACTCCATCTCAAGCAAGCCCTGCTGCTCCTGACTCAGGCTGTCTTAATCGAATTGAGGACATAGCGGCTGATCTTTGTCTCGTCGGCGGCGATGCCCATGCCGGCTCCGGACGGCAATTCGACGGCGCCGTCGGTCAAGCGCATCGGCGCGGCGATCAGATCATCCTTGTAGTAGATGCCTGCCATTTGCCCGGTCTGCGCTTCCGCCGGCGTCGACACCGGAACCACGCAGGAGAGGATCGCAGCGGGAGCGGCGGCGGCGAGCTGCAGATTGGCGAGATTGCCGATGCCGGTCTCGACCGAGCCGTTGACGTTGCAGATGATCCCGGCCGCGCGGGCGACCGCAGCGGCTTCCATGGCGCGATAAAGGCCGCCCGGCTTGGTGGTGTAGAGCGAGACGATCTGCGCCGCCCGCTTTTCGATGATTTGAATGATGTCGTGTGCATTCCAGGCGCTCTCGTCCGCCATGACCGGCGCGTCGATCGCGCGGGCCACTTCGGCGAGCCGTTCGATGCCTTCGACCGGCTGTTCGAAATAAATGAGACCGTATCGCTCCATGCGCCGAAAGGTGCGGATCGCCTGGCCCGGCGTCTGGTAACCCTGGTTGGCGTCTACGCACAGCGCCACGCTCGCCCCAACCGTCTCGCGGATTCGGCGCACCATCTCGACATCGCGATCGGGATCCACGCCGACTTTGATCTTGATGGTGCGAATGCCCTCGCTGGCGACCTGGGCCACTTCGCGCTCGGCCTCCTCGAAGCCGAGCAGGCCTATCGAATGCGTGACCGGAATACGCCGCCGGATGGCGCCGCCGAGAAGCCGATGCACCGGGAGCCCGCATTGCCTGCCGGCGAGATCGTAGGCAGCAAATTCGACGGCAGCCTTGGCATAGGGAAAACCCTTGATGGCGCGATCCATCCGCGCATGCAGTTCCACGATCTCGCCGGGGCAGCAGCCCTTCACCGCCGGCGCCAGGTGGCGGCTGATGACCTCGATCGTAGTGCCGGGGCTCTCGCCGAAATAGCGGCCGAATTCGCCGCCCCAGTCTTTGAGCGCAGGCGCCTCGCCCCAGCCGGCAACGCCCGCCTCATCCGTCATCTTGACGAGAACGTAGCCGCCGATCGGCTCGGTCAAGCCCGTCCATTTGTGCTCCCGGCGCGGCGGCAGCGCCACATGACATAGCTCGATTGTTGCAATCGGCCGGTCGATCATGCCCTACACAGTCGCGGGCTCGCGCACCGGCGGCCGATACAGCTCGTCCTCCATCTTCGATGTGACGCCCTCTCGCGCCAGCGTCTCCTCGTATTCCTTGCGCAGGAACGGGTCCTCCAGCCAATAGGGAATCGCGGTCCCGCCCTCGGTCACATCGATGGCGCCCTCGTCGGTGTCCTTTTCTCCGGGCACGCCGGCCTTGTCCTTGCGGTGGTTATTGGGGCCGTACCAGCCGATGAGGCGCAGCGGCTCTTTGCTGATGCCGAAATGTGCATGGAACCAGTCGCCGCCGTAAGGCGCGGCCGTGACCAAACCGACCGGCTCGTAGTCCTGCCGGTAGATGTTCTGGGTCTTGCCGTCCTTCCACGGCGTCATGCCGTCCGATCGCGGCCAAGTATAAGTGTAGCCTTTGCCCTTGAGGCAGACGAGCACGGCCGACGACAGGTGCGCGTGCGCCTTCGAGTAGCGCCCGGTCTCGTGCTCGCCGACGAAACCGTAGAACACATTGTTGGCCATGTTGGGCTCGACCCGCAGGTAACCGGGCGAGCGGCGATTATCGAGATAAAGCTGGCCATTGATGATATCGGGGACGAGATTGCTCTTGCGCATCGCCAGGCCGCGCAGCGGATCGGGTTTGATGTCATCCTTCGGCTTGAAGAAATCCGCGCTGCCGTCGAAGCGCCCCGGGAACGTTGCCGGAGAGTTGAAGATCCAATCGACGTCGCGAAACAGGTTCATTACGTTTGGCGCCGTCGAGGCGACGAGGATAAGAGCCGGGCTCGAACCGGCGTTGATGATGCGGTGCCAGGTATTGAGCGGAATCGAAAACATCGAGCCGCGCTGCCATTCGAACGTATGCGGCTTCTGCTGACCGTCGATCCAGATCTCGGTTGTGCCGCGGCCTTCCACGACGACCATGATTTCTTCGTACATGTGCCGCTCGGGATTGAGCGCTCCGGCGCCCGGCACCTCGACGACGTAGCAGCCCCATTTGCCCTCGGTGCCGTAAAGCTGGATGAAGGTCCCGTTGCCGCCCATGCGCTTCCACGGCTTGAGCGGCATGTCCTGCACCCGCCGCACGCCGATGCCGCGAAAGATCGGAATTCCCTGCGCCTCCATGAAGTCGTCATAGGGCGTATTCGGCCGCTTCCAGGCGCCGTATCCGGCGTTCTTTGTGCCCTCTGGCTCGTGCCAATGCTCGCTGGTGACTTCGTGCATTTCCAATCTCCTTGGCCACTCTTTGTTGCGGCTTTGTCTCAGGAAGGGCCGCTCTTTACAAGGAAAAAGAACGCGGAGTGCCGCGCGGACACTCGCCCGCGTTTCGCTCGGCCGGGATGACGCGTGAGTTTGGTGCTTGCGCTTTGGCACGTTAAGAAACACCACGCCCATGGATCAACAACAGTCCCGCAACACCTTCATTGGCAGCGCGGTCGAGCGGATCGAGGATCTGCGCCTCCTGCGAGGACGCGGCCAATTCGTCGACGATCTTGCGCCGAATGGCGTGCTTCATGCCGCCATCCTGCGCAGCCCCGTGGCGCATGGACGCATCCGATCGATCGATGCGGCCGCTGCGCGTGCGCGGCCGGGGGTGCTCGCCGTCATCACCGCATCCGAAATTGGCGCCGAGGTACCAATGATCCCGATGCGGCAGGAGCCGCTGCCGGCGCTGCAGTACTATCTTCAGCCGGTCATCGCGCAACACAAGGTGCGGTATGTCGGGGAGCCGGTTGCGATGGTGGTGGCGGAAAGCGCCGCCCTGGCCGAGGATGCTCTGGATTCGATAAATCTCGATATCGATGCCTTACCGGCGGCCGCGGGCCGCGAGACCGCGCGCGAGAATGACATCCTGCTCTTCGAGGAGGCGGGTACCAACGTGGCGACGACGGTCACTGCGGTTCGCGGTGACGTCGAGCGAGCATTCCGCGACGCGCCTTATGTTCGGCGCGAGCATTTCAGCGTGCAGCGCCATGCGGCGGTTCCCATGGAAACGCGCGGGCTCCTGGCGCAATGGAATGCCGCGCAGCAGCGGCTCTCCGTTTCCGGCGCCGCCAAGGTGCCATTTCCAAACAGACGCATGCTCGCGAAGATGATGGGGCTCTCCGAGCAATCGATCCGCATGCTGGAATACGACGTGGGCGGCGGCTTTGGCGCACGCGGTGAGTTCTATCCGGAGGATTTCCTCGTTCCCTTCGCGGCTCGGCTCCTGGGACGCCCGGTGAAATGGGTTGAGGACCGGCGCGAGAATTTCATGGCCTGCAATCATGCGCGCGACGCGGAGTGCGATCTTGAGATTGCCTGCACCCGCGACGGCACGATTCTGGGCCTGCGCGGGCGTGCCTATACGGATGTCGGCGCTTATCTGCGCACGGTCGGCGCCACTGCGTCGCGCAACATCGCGCAAGTGATGTCCGGGCCCTATCGCATCCCCGACATCCGCGTGGACGTAAGCCTCGTCGTCACCAACAAGACGCCGTCCGGGACCTATCGCGGGCCTGGCCGATACGAAGCCGATTTTTTTCGCGAGCGGCTGATCGACATGGCGGCACGCGACCTTGGCATCGACCGCGTCGAATTCCGCCGGCGCAACCTCGTCTCCGCGGCCGAGATGCCTTACCGGCTCGCCAAGGTGCTCGACCCCGATATTGAGACCGAATGCGACAGCGGCGATTACCAAGCGACGCTCGATCGATGCCTGGAGGCGATCGACTGGCCCGATAAGACGAAAATCCAGGGAAAGCTAATTGACGGCCGCTATCAGGGCGTTGCGATCGGCTGCTACATCGAAGGCGGCGCATCCGGGCCGCGCGAGAACGCACGGCTTGTGCTTGAACCCGACGGATCGGTGGCGGTCTATGTCGGCTCATCCTCGGTCGGTCAGGGGGTCGAAACCGTCTTCGCCCAGATCGCAGCCGATGCGCTTGAACTGCCGATGGAACGTATCAAGGGCGTGTTCCATGGCTCGACCGACCACCTCGGCGAAGGTTTCGGGTCGTACAGTTCGCGCTCCGTCGTGATGGGCGGCTCCGCCATCCTGGCGGCTGCCGGCCGTCTGCGCGACGCAATCCGAATTGCGGCAGCAAGCCGCCTCTCTTGCCGGGCCGATGAGATCAAGATCGATCTCGATTCCGCGATTGGACCCGGCGATAGATCGATCGCATTAAAGGAGCTCGCTGTCGGCGGGATTTCGGCTGACGGCACCTATTCCAGCAGCAAACGCACCTACAGCTATGGGGCGCACGCAGCCCACGTGGCTGTCGATCCCAAGACCGGTCAGGTCGGGCTGATCGATTACGTAGCTGTCGAGGATGTCGGACGGATCATCAACCCGCGCACGCTCCATGGCCAGTGCATCGGCGCCATCGTTCAGGGATTGGGCGGCGCGCTGCTCGAACAGTTCGTTTACGACGAGGATGGACAGCTGCTGACCGGATCGTTTGCCGATTATCTCACCCCGACCGCAACCGATTTTCCGACGATCCGAACCATTGCGCTCGAGCTTGCGCCGTCGCCGAACAATCCGCTCGGTGCGAAAGGCGCAGGCGAAGGCGGGATCATTCCGGTAGGCGCCGTCATTGCCAACGCGGTCGCTGCAGCTCTTTCCTCGCTCGGCGTCGAGCCGCGCGATCTGCCGCTCTCGCCGCCGCGCGTGTGGCAACTCATTCAGAAGGCGCGCACAGGGCTGGAGGCGTCGTAAAGTGCTCCCCGCACGTGGACCTCCGCCGGTGTCCAGAGGACCTCGTTCGCGAGGCGGCGCAGAAAGCGGGAGCTTGGAACGGGTCGCTGATTCGCGCTTCCGCTTTGCGCCAGCTGCAATCTAGGCTACAAATAACCTCATAAATACAATGCTCGGGGGGTGATGGATGGCAGACGTCTGGTATTACCTGGATCTGGATGCGGATCATCAAGCGGGCCCGGTATCGTACGACGAGCTTTGCAAGTATCTCATCTCGCGTGCCGCAGGGATGAACGCATTCGTTTGGCGCACAGGATTCTCCGACTGGAAGCTGGCGCGCGAGGTAGCCGAGCTTGCACCAGTTTTTGAAGGGCCTCCGCCGATTCCGCGCCGCGCCTTTCGGACTTCAACTCTTGAGGGCGTTCCGCGGCACGCGAATTCAGTGAACGCATCCGCGGTCGAGGATAGTCTGAGCAAAAGACTCTTGCCAATCCTTGGCTGGATGGTTGGCGCGGTGATTGGAATAGGTGCGGTCAAGATTTTCGGTGCAGCATTCATATGGCCGGCAGCGTTGGTCGGCGTTGCGTGGTTCATACTGGCGAAATGCCAGGTGGAATCACGCGCCATCCCTATGCTCGCGATTATCATCGGTCACACCGGATGGATCAGTGTCGGGATGATAACGCTCTATCTGGTTGGAAGCTTCAGGAGCGCACAACTGTCGTTCTTGGTCGATGTAGCCCTTGTGATAATCCTTTTGATTTGGTTTTTGAGGGTGAGGTCTCGCGCAGCTGCCATCGGAGTTCTCGTATATCAAATATGTGCACTCGGCTTTGGTATTATGAGCATGAGCCAAGTCAAAATCTCAGGATTGAATAGCAATACGCTTGTTCTTGCCCAAACGATGCACGTTATCCTTCGTCTCTTGGGTATAGCCATGTGCGTCTATGCAGCCGTGAACTTGGGAAAGAGACCAGCGCACATTGATGCGGGGGCTGTCTTCGAATGACGAGGCCCCTTGTGGATCAGCAATTCGCCAAGATTGTCACTTTCGAGGCGCGACCAAGGAACGTGCTCGCCGACACGGTCATTTACGGCGTCGCCTTCGTGACCGGCGCGATCGTGATGAGCTTTGAAATGCTGGGATCGCGCTATCTCAATCCTTATTTCGGCAGCGGCATCTACACCTGGGCGGCGCTGATCTCCACGGTGCTGCTCGCGCTCACGGTGGGTTATTTTCTCGGCGGCTGGCTCGCCGACCGCACCGCGTCGACAGCCGTTCTCGGGCTGACCGTCATCATCGGCTCCGTCTATCTGCTGGCGCTGCCGAGCTTTGCGCAGCCGGTGCTCGAATTCGTTCTTTCAGCGATCGACGACGTCCGCACCGGCAGCCTCGTTTCGGCAGTCGCCATTATGGTGTTTCCGGTGACACTTCTTGGCATGTACTCGCCGTTCGCCATCCGGCTTCTGTTGCGCTCCGCGCAAAGATCCGGCCGGGTTTCGGGCGCCGTCTACGGAATTTCGACAATGGGCTCAATTGCCGGCACGCTTGGCACCACTTTTATCCTCATACCGGCCATCGGCTCTCGCGCGATCACACTCGCGCTCGGAGCGCTGGGCACGGCGTCCGGCCTGGCGCTGCTCGCGATGTCGCGATTTAGCAGGGCGGATTAGCATTACTGCGTCACAAACGTCGTAGGGTGGGCAAAATCGCGTGGCACGGCCTGACAGCGTGGGCAACGGCGCGGGGCGATTTTGCCCACGCGGTTGCATCGGAGAAGGCGCCGTTGCCCACCCTACGAAGGTTATGACGCAGTTAGATTAGTCGGGTCGCACGGCCGCGCTGTACGGCTTTCCACGCAATGCGGGCCGCGTAATCCGCCAGCAATCGTGCCGAGCGGCGGGTTACGGCGCGCCATGACGCGCGGGCCTTGCTGGCGCGTGCGAACGCGCGCGTGACCCGCCCTAAGACGAAGTGCTGAATTCCGGAATTTGCATTCTTTGCGACGGCGCATCGTTGCCGGGTGAAGCCAACGTGCTTTCGAGCGCGCGGGCCGTTGCGGCGAGGTAGGAATTCTCGAAGTCGGTCAGACGAGAAAGCGCCTCGAAATCGAGTACGGTCACAACCCTTCCTTCGACGGCAATGAGCTTGTCTTCGCGCAGTGCGCGAATCGTGCGGTTGACGTGGACAGTGGTGAGGCCGAGCGCATCGGCGATGAGTTCCTGCGTCAGCGGCATCTCGAACGACATGTTGTGGGTCAGCCCTGCCGACTTCAGCCGCACGAACAATTCCAGAAGCAGATGACCGACCCTTTCGTAGGCGGACCGGCGACCGGCGTCGATAAGATGTTCTGCCAGAACGGCGGATTCGCATGCCGCCGCCCAGAACAGGATTTTGGCGCCCTGCGGGCTGCGCTCAAAAATTGCATCGACGACCGCCAGCGGGATTGCCGCTAAAGAACCATCAGTGATCGCTGCAACCGAATACAGCGATTTTTGAAAGAGGCATGCCTGCAATCCGAAGACCTGGCCGGGAAGCACAAAATCGATGATCTGACGAGAGCCGTTGTGAAGAACCTTATAGCGCAGGAGCCAGCCGTCGTTGTTTACATAGACGAATCTATAATGATTGCCAACTATCAAAACGTCCTTGTTTCTGCGAACCGCAACGGTCCTGACCTCGCGGCCTGCTTCCTCCAGAAGGTCGTGCGGGGTGAGCTGAAGCAGCCATTCTGTAATAGTCGTGCTGGCAAGCGTAGCCTTGCAATCGGGTGTTTGGGTGCTTCTCGTCATGGGCGTGCTTTCGCCGAATTTTTGCGGGCCGGCAAGTAACCGTAGGCATTTCGCGGCGCGGACACCTGCCGTCCATTTTGGCAATGTGCGGGGCCCCCGGATTGATCCACGTTAACGATATTGGTTAATGGCCAAGCGGCACGGCACCGCTCCCCCTGGTAGAGCGAGTTACCATTTGCGATCAAAGGGTTGCTCAGCGGGCAACCAAAAGGCCTTGGATTTCGTTTACGTTCGGGGCGGCAGAATGTCACGTGTTCGGTGGTGCACTATCGAGGCCGGTCCCGTATCGCCGATGGCCCGGCGGCGAATGGTTGGGAGCCGGCATGCTGGCAGAGGGATCGGACGCTGTTTCTTCGCGTAACAGGAACACACATCATGACAGGACAAGGCGAGTCTGCACAGGGAGTGCTGTCGCAGAACCGGGCCGGAAAGCGGCCCCTCAATGAGGCTGCAGCGGCAGTTGCGACTCCTCGCGGCTCAATCGACGAGATTTGCATAAATACCATTCGTACTCTGTCGATCGATGCCGTGCAGCAGGCGAAGTCCGGCCATCCGGGCACGCCGATGGCGCTGGCGCCGGTCGTCTACACGATCTGGCAAAAATTCCTTCGCTTCGATCCCGATGACCCCATCTGGCCCAATCGCGATCGATTTGTGCTCTCCAATGGGCACGCCTCGATGCTGCTCTACTCGATGCTGCATCTGACCGGGGTGAAGGCGGTCAATGCCCGCTATGAACGCCTTGGCGAGCCCTCGGTGACCCTCGATGACATCAAGCGCTTTCGGCAGGTCGACAGCAAATGTCCAGGCCACCCCGAATACCGCTGGACTACCGGCGTCGAAACCACGACCGGACCTCTGGGTCAGGGCTGCGCTACAAGCGTGGGCATGGCGATTGCGGCGCGGTGGCTTGCGCAACGTTTTAACCGACCCGAATTCAGGATCTTCGATTACAACGTGTATGTGATGTGTGGCGACGGCGATCTGATGGAGGGCGTGTCGAGCGAGGCCGCGTCGCTCGCCGGCCATCTGATGCTGGGCAATCTCTGTTGGATATACGATAACAACCGGATCACCATCGAAGGCCATACGGAACTGGCGTCCACCGAGGACGTGGCCGCGCGTTTCCTTGCTTACGGCTGGCACGTGCAGCGCCTCGGCGACGCCAACGATACCGATCGTCTGGCGCGTGCCATCGAGGCGGCACGACACACAACGGATGCGCCGAGCCTCATCATCGTGGAAAGTCATATCGGCTACGGGGCTCCTCACAAGCACGACACCAGCGAGGCTCATGGCGAGCCGCTGGGCGAGGACGAAGTGCGCCTTGCCAAGCGCAGCTACGGCTGGCCCGAGGACGCGAAATTCCTGGTACCCGCTGGCGTGCGCGAGCATTTCCGCGACGGCATCGGCCGGCGCGGGCGAGCCCTTCGCAATGAGTGGCTTGAGCTGATTGATGCTTACGCCAAGAAATATCCGGAACTTGCCGAAGAAATCGAGCTTATGCAGAAGCGCGAGCTGCCGGAAGGCTGGGATTCCGATCTGCCGGAATTTCCGGCCGATGCCAAGGGGCTCGCCACGCGCGACTCTTCCGGCAAGGTGCTCAACGCCATCGCGCCGAAATACCCGTGGCTCGTCGGCGGCGCAGCGGATCTTGCTCCCTCCACCAAGACGCGACTGACATTTCAAGGCGCGGGCGATTTGGAGGCAGCCTCGCCGGGCGGCCGAAACCTGCACTTCGGCATCCGCGAACATGCCATGGGGGCGATCGTCAACGGTCTGGCGCTGTCGAAAATCCGCGCCTACGGATCGACCTTCCTCATTTTCTCGGACTACATGAAGCCGCCTATTCGGCTGAGCGCGCTGATGGAACTTCCGGCAATCTTTGTGTTCACCCACGATTCGATCGGTCTCGGCGAGGACGGTCCGACCCATCAGCCGGTCGAGCAACTCATTGCGCTGCGCTCAATTCCCGGGCTGATAACGCTGCGTCCGGCGGACGCCAATGAAGTGACCGAAGCCTGGCGCGTGATAATCAGGCTCAAGCACCAGCCGGCCTGTCTCGTGCTGAGCCGCCAAGCTCTCCCCACAATCGACCGCGGGCGCTATGCGCCTGCGTCCGGGCTCGCCCGCGGCGCCTATGTTCTTGCCGATGCAAAGGCCGGCAAACCGCAGGTCATCCTGATCGGCACAGGCAGCGAAGTCGCTCTCTGCCTCAACGCATATGAGGAACTCGCACAGAAAGACATTTCGGCAAGAGTCGTGAGCATGCCGTCCTGGGAACTGTTCGAGCAGCAGGACCAGTCCTATCGCAACGCGGTTCTGCCTCCTGACCTGACTGCGCGGGTCTCGGTGGAACTCGGCTCCGTGATCGGCTGGGATCGATACGTCGGCACTGACAGTGCGAAGATCGGGATGCACACATTCGGCTCCTCGGCACCGCTCAAGGACGTGTTGACCAAGTTCGGATTCACACCTGAAAAGGTGACCGCCGCGGCCATGGCGCAGATCGCGAAACGTAAAGGCCGGCCGGCATGACGAGGACGGGCTGAAATGGAGCTGGAGACAAAAACAGCCGCTCCTCCGTGCGCGGTCGTGATCTTCGGCGCCGCGGGCGATCTTACCAGGCGCTTGCTCCTTCCGGCGCTTTACAACCTTTGCCGCGCGCAATTGCTGCCCCAACAGTTCGCGCTCATCGGGATAGCGCGGGCGAACCTTGACGACGAGAAATTCCGCCGCGATCTCGGCGAAGGGCTTCACCAGTTTGGCAGCGATGCCCGGCGGTCCGATTGGCAGTGGCTTGCGAACCGGATGCTCTACCTGCTCGGCGACTTCGATGATCCGGCCGTTTATGAGCAACTCAAGCGGCTCCTGGAAAAAACGGACGAAGAGCGCGGCACGGAGGGCAATTATTTATTCTACCTGGCGACGCCCCCGCAGGCCTTCGCGAAAGTCGTCCAGCGCCTTGCTGCCGCCGGTCTACTGCATGAGAGCGAAGGACGCTGGCGCCGTGTCATCGTCGAAAAGCCCTTCGGGACCGATCTGCGGTCGGCTCAGGAACTCAATCGCGACTTGCTCCGCGTCATCGACGAGCATCAGATTTATCGGATCGACCATTACCTCGGAAAAGAAACCGTTCAGAACATCATGGTGCTCCGGTTCGCGAACGGCATTTTCGAACCGATCTGGAACCGCGACCGCATCGATCATGTGCAAATTACCGTCGCCGAAACCGTCGGGGTGGAGCGTCGCGGTAAATTTTACGACAAGACCGGCGCGCTTCGCGACATGGTGCCAAATCATCTTTGTCAGCTCCTTTCGCTGGTCGCCATGGAGCCGCCGTCTTGCTTCGGCGCACACGCAGTGCGCGCCGAGGAGGACAAGGCGCTCGATGCAGTGCGTCCATTCGACGCCCAGGCGGTGCGTCGCGACGTGGTGCGCGGCCAGTACGGTGCCGGCGTCGTCGATGGAAAGAACGTTGTTGCCTACCGGCGCGCGTCCGATGTTGCGCCCGATTCGACGACCGAAACCTACGTCGCGCTCAAGCTGATGATCGAGAATTGGCGCTGGGCCGGCGTGCCTTTTTACCTGCGCACCGGAAAGGCGCTGGCCAGGCGCCGTACCGAAATCGTGATTCGATTCAAACAAGCGCCTTTCGGCCTCTTTCGCGATACGCCGGTCGAGCGGCTCGCTGCAAACGATCTGATCCTCTACATTCAGCCCGATGAAGGCGCGACGCTGCGGTTCAATGCCAAGATCCCCGGGCCGAGCGTGCGCATGGCCGGGGTCGACCTCGAATTCGACTATCGCGACTATTTCGATCGCGCGCCAAGCACCGGTTACGAGACCCTGATCTACGACTGCATGATCGGCGACCCGACCTTATTCAAGCCGGCGGCGAGCATCGAGGCCGGTTGGCGACTGGTTCAGCCAATGCTCGACGCCTGGTCGCGCGAGCGCGAAACTGCGATACCGATCTACCCCGCCGGCAGTGCCGGCCCGGCCGAAGCCGATCAGCTGTTGGCGCGTGACGGACACGTCTGGCGACCGCTCGATGCTGCATGGGCGCTCAGTCGGCACCAGTCAAGCCGAGTCAAACCGGCATCGGATCGCACGACCGCACCGGAATTCGAGCGTAAGCCGAGAACGGCAATTTAGCCAGGCAGGCCAACACCGCAGGAGATGCTCAGGCCATGAATGATGTCGCCGAATCCGCCGAGCACCGCGTCTTTGCGGATCCGAACACGCTTGCGCGCGAGGTCGCCGAATGGCTGTGCGGTCTTGCACAAGCGGCCGTGGGCGAGTTTGCCATTTGCCTCTCTGGCGGATCGACCCCGCGCCTGCTCTACGAGCGCCTAGCGGACCCGAGCGTAGCGTCGCGCTTTCCTTGGCAGCGCGTGCACTGGTTCTGGGGTGACGAGCGTTTCGTGCCGAAAAACGATCCCCGCAGCAATTATCGCATGGTGTACGAGGCGCTTCTCGCGAAGGCTCCGATTGACGCCGCCAGGGTCCACGCAATCCCGACGGAAAACATCTCGCCGGAGCAGTCTGCCGCGGACTACGAGAACGTGCTGAAGCGCTTCTACGGCGGAGAAAATCTCGATTCCAGGCGGCCGATCTTTGACGTCAATCTGCTCGGCATCGGCGAGAACGGGCACACGGCTTCGCTGTTTCCCGGCGATCCCGCGCTTGACGAGGAACGCCGCTGGGCGGTTGCGGTGCGCGACGAGGCAGCCGAGACGCGGATCACGCTGACCTACCCGGCTCTCAACAGCAGCCGCGATGCCGCGTTCCTGGCGACGGGAGAATCCAAACGGCAGGTCGTCGCACGCGCTCGGGCCGGCGATCGACGAATTCCGGCGGGACGTATTCGCCCGGTTGGCCGCCTGCATTGGTTCACCGATCGGAGCGCCGCCGAAGGGGGAGCTTGAACAGGCCGCGGAGCATTCCGCTCCCGCGTTGGTCGCGAGAAGGAGGACCGGCTCGAACGAGCTGGCCGCCGGAGAATCGCAGGATGGCTTTCGAGATCCATGTCGGCGCATCGCAGATCGCATTGCACCAGGGAAACGGCATTCTGTTGACCGAGAAGGACGGCCGGATTCCATGGCCAAGCGACAAAGGATTTTATTTTCTCGACACCCGGATCATCAGCAGCTGGGACATCTATGCGAACGGCGAATTGTGGGATTTGCTCAACGGCAGCAATATCTCTCATTACGCGGCACGCATTTACCTTGTAAATCGGACAATCAAAACGGAGGAGGACGAAATCCCGCCGCGTACGCTGGGCCTCGTTATCGGGCGGTCCATCAGCGGCGGCGTTCACGAAGATCTGGATCTCGTCAATCACGGAATGAAGCGGGTGTGTTTCAATCTGGAGATTGCGATACGCAGCGACTTTGCCGACCTGTTCGAAGTGAAGTCCGGACAGATCGTCCGGCGCGGCCGGATCATTACCGAGTGGTCAGTCGAGAAGTCCCAGTTGAGGACGGTCTATCGAAACCGGGATTTCTGCCGGGAGATAACCGTTGTGACCCGCCAAGCCGGATCGCCGCCGGTCTATGCCAACGGCCGCCTCAGCTTCGAAGTCGAACTCCCCCCGGGCGCAGCCTGGCACTGCTGTCTGCTCTACGAGCCGGGCGATGGACGGGTACGCCTGGAAGCTCCGAAGGAGTGCATCATCGACAGCGAACGGTCTGAAGTCGCCGAGAGGCTCGCACAGTGGCAGAAAAACGTGCTCAAGATCCAGACCGCGAATGAGTATTTCTATTGGTTCTTTCATCAGGGCATCGATGATATGGCGGCCCTGCGTCTGCCCATGCCTGGGAAGGATCACCTGGAAATCGTCTCGGCGGCAGGGGTACCCTGGTTCGTAACCCTGTTCGGCCGCGATACTCTGATCGCCTCGCTCCAGAACGCAATCGTGTATCCGGGTTTCGCCTGCGGAGCTCTCGATACGCTCGGCTCCCTGCAAGCCAGGGAACGCGACGATTATCGCGATGCGGAACCGGGAAAGATCATGCATGAGATCCGCCACGGCGAGCTCGCGCATTTCCGCAAAATACCGCACACGCCTTATTACGGTACTGCCGACGCCACCATGCTCTATCTCATCGTGCTGCACGTCGCCTGGCGTTGCACCGGCGACAAACAACTTCTTACGCGCCACCTCCCTACAGCGGAAGCCTGCCTGGACTGGATTGACAACTATGGGGACCGGGACGGCGACGGATTTCAGGAATATGCAACGCGCTCGCCGGTTGGATACGAAAACCAGGGCTGGAAGGATTCCGGCGATGCCGTGATGTATCCTGACGGGTCGCCGGTCAAGGGACCGAAGGCGCTTTGCGAGCTCCAGGGCTATGTGTACGACGCTTGGCTGCGCATGGCCGAAATTTTCGAGGAACTGGGCCAAGCCGAGCGTGCCGGCGCGCTCCGAGACAAAGCGCGAGCCCTGTTCCGGCGTTTCAACGAGGCATTCTGGGATGATGAGTTGGGCTTCTACGCATACGCTCTGGACGGCGAGAAGTCGAAGGTTCTGACAGTCGCTTCCAACCCCGGCCACTGTCTGTGGTCGGGAATCGTCCCGACGGAGCGCGCCGAACGCATCGTCAATCGATTGATGCAATCAGACATGAGGAGCGGCTGGGGCATCCGAACGCTTTCGGCGAAGCATCCGGCTTACAATCCGTATTCCTACCAGAACGGGTCGGTATGGCCCCATGACAACGGGATCATCGCCATGGGCTTCCGCCGCTATGGCTTTGCCGCCGAGGCCGCCCGGGTCGCTCGCGACATCAGTGCGGCGGCGAGATATTTCGCTCTCAACCAGATGCCCGAACTCTATGCAGGCATTGAACGCGAATCTACCAATTTTCCCGTCCAATATGTTGGCGCCAACGTCCCGCAAGCCTGGGCTGCCGGTTCGGTGTTCCACCTGCTCCAGGCAATCGTTGGGTTCCAGCCCGACGCCCCGCGGCAAAAGCTCTATATCGATCCGGTTTTGCCGCACTGGCTGCCCGACCTGATGCTCACCGATGTGCCTCTCGGCGAGCGCAAATTCGACCTGCGGTTTTGGCGCGAAGGCGATACAACCGAATGGGAAGTGCTCCAAGGCGATGGCGACGCCGTTGAGCGGAGGGATTATGCGAGCAGGAACGACCTCGCGGCGAGCAATGGCGCCGATTTGGCATCGGCGTCCTGAGACGCGGCGGGGGGGGAAGCTTACCAGCCCGGATAGATCTGATCTCGATTATTAATCTAAATTATAACATCCGCGAACCGTTGAGTTCTGGAACGTTAGTTAATTCTGGAACGTTACATCATTAAATAGCGGTACTTTTTTGCCATTTGAGCGTTATTGGAATGACGGCTCGTAGCTGGCGCCGGGACTGCGGCGCTGCTGGCCGTATCGGAAAAGAGGAGAAGTGCTATGGCCGTAAGATCTGGAACGATGCCGGGGGAAATGAGCTATGGGAGTTTTGCCGACTATGGGGGGTTTGTTGACGCGGTCGGCGGAATCGCCACTGTCGTTTTGGCGATTATCGGACTGACAGGCGTTCATTCTGAAATCCTGGCTGCGATCGCAGTGATCGTGTTCGGAGCGGCGCTGTTGATCCAGGCCGGGACGATGCTGACGGAATACGCCAACATCATGTACGGGCAGGGAGAGCAGGTGCAAGAGTTCAGCGGCGGAAGCGATGTGGCGGCCCTGTTCCTGGTTGGGGCGGCCGGGATCATCCTCGGCATCCTTGCCTTGCTTGGTCTCTACACGGTCGTACTGACCTCGATCGCTGTAATCGTTTACGGCGCTGGGCTGGTCGTCACCAGCAATTCGGTCTGGCATCTGCAGACGCTCAAGCGGATGTCGCTGATGAGCAGAGAGGCGACGGACTGGCGCTCCGGCAGCCAGATGCTCGTCGGCGAGATGGCGATAGGGTCGGCGGGCACGCAGGCGCTCGCGGGAATTGCGGCGCTCATACTCGGTATTCTCGCGGTAGTTGGAACCTTTCCGGGTTACCTGACGCTCGTTGCTTTGCTCGTCGTCGGCGCAACAGTCGTGTTGACCGGCAGCGCGCTCAGCGGCGCGGCTATGAGCTTTATGCGGCCCGCCCCTGAGCGGTCGCGTACCGTGACCACCACCAGCAGTTCGGCGATGGGCGGCAGCCTTTAAGCCAAACCCGCCGGCGAACATTAGCGACCCTGACGCCGCCGGAAGGCGGCGCCAGGTTTTTTGATTCCTCTGATCTGTTGGCGCTCCAGTCCTTGAACCGCCCCGCGCCAGGCTTCTTGGCGTGCACCTCTTCTACGCGTAGGGTATTCTCGATGAATCGAGCGGGAGGATCCCTATGAGCGCTCTGAGGTCTTTGGCGACGGGCCTGCTTATGGCTGCTTTAGGCGCAGGGGCTCACGGCCAAACGCAGAGAAATGCGCCCACCCCGAATGAGACGGCGCGTTACTTCCAGCTCTCGGATGATTTCTTCGGCGACCTGCCGGCGGAGGGTTTTCTCAAGGAAACTCGCCAGGGCGGGAGAATCACATCCGCGGTGCTCGATGTCTGCCATTCGGTGTCGATGACGTCGTCCCGCAAGGACCGGTTTGCTGTAACGCTCAAAGCCGAGGGGACGCGGCTGACGGGTTCGGGGCAGACGCAGGAGACGGGGCAACGGGTCGCCGTGGACCTGCTGCGCAAGCCGGTCGGTAAGACAGTGAGCTTCGAAGGCTCGATCACTCTGGGCAATGAGAAATGGGACGTAGTCTCAACCGGCAACGCCGATGTAAGCGAGAAGGAGTTTTTCGACGGCCAGGCGAGCGACAGCACGCTCGTCGCGGAGCCGGAGGATTTCACCGAAGTCTCGCCGGGAGCTGTCGCAGTCAGGGCCAAGCGCGACGCCTTTGCCGACTTGGTGAGGGAAGTCAGGAAAGAAAATGTAAAGACAGTATTGGAAAGCCTCGCCGTCGATTGCTCTGCTTTGCGGAGTGCAGAACAGGAGCTGCAAGTATTCGTCGATCCCGCGCGCGCCGCCGCCCTGATCAGGAAGTTCAAGAGCTTGCCTGGAGTCCTGGACGCCGGCTGGACCCCCGGCGTCTATGCCATCGAGCGGGCGGTACGCTTTCCCGCCGCGGAGTGGAAGGCGGGCAGTGCGACGTTCGACAGGGATCGCCTTGCGTCGGCTGTAGCGGGTTCGCTTGCAACGAATTTTGCGGCGACGCTTGAGGGCGCCGCCTGGAACGATGCCACCGGCGAGTTGAAGGTCGCGCTCAAACGCCCAAGTCAGTCGATCCCCGGGCTCAACCTTTCCGATCGCATCGAAACGGTCCTGCTGATTGGACCCGAAAAGCTTCGTTCGAATAACGCGTTGATCGCCTGGCTCGGAGATATTGCCATCGATATCGTGGACGACGGTCCTGACCCGCGATTGAAGTTCATGAGCGGGGGAAGCGAAGAGGCCGATCTGGTCGATGTAGATGCACTGATCGACCGCCTTGCCAGAGATCTCAAGGGCAAGCGCTGGGATTCCGATCAGGGCGCCTGGAAGTAGCCCGGATGTACGCTTGCCCTACGGGCAGGCTCCAATCCGGGCCACTGCCCGATAGCTCGCCTCCGCGGCAGATTTGGCGACGTGGGCGTCGCGATTGATCACCTGCAGGTTCGCAACGCCCCAGAATTCCAGCAGAGCCGGCCATGGCGCGTTCCGCTGCTCGTTCCAGACGCGGAACAGAGGCACGCGGTGATCGACCTCTGCGCTCCGGCGCAAGCACTTGCCGGTCTCGCGGCACCGCCGACGCTGGATGCGCTTGAGCAGGCGCACGTGATCGCTCGGAGCACTCCAGAAATTCCAGGCGACCACGCAGGCCGCATGCCAGATGGCGTTTCGGTTGACGCCCTCGTCCCAGAGGTCGATGTGCCAACCCAGGCGATACACCGGCTGCCCGCAGACGCAGCAATATCCTGGGCCGCGTGCGAAACGGCGCTCGCGAAAGGGCGCGGGCGGAAACCGGAAGGTCGTCGGCAGATCACGCTTGCGCGCAGCAGTCGAGAGCCGCCAAGTCCAACCGGCCGGGGTGCCGCTTTTGCTTGCGAGCGCCCGCGCCAGCCGGTCAGCGCGGATCGGATGTGCCCGCCAATAGGCATCGACCGCGCGACGCGGCATCGGCGGAATGAAGGGCCGGTTGAGCGCGTGGGTGAGCACCGGGGCCGGAAAGATGTCCGGGAGCGCCTTTCGCAGGCGCGCAAGGGCTTTGCGATTGCGCTCCGCCCGCCACTGCGATGTCTTCTTCATCGTGCCGTCCGGTCCTGCCGGAACGTGCCATGAAGACCGTAAACACTTCGTCAGCCAGACTAATGCACCGTTCGGCGCAGGTCGGCGTAAATCTCCTCGACCAGCTGGTCGGGGCGAACCGGGCCGTTTGCCCACCGCGCATCGAACTCGCGCGTCGGCTTTAGCGCAATTGTTTCTTCGAGGGTCTTCCCGCTCTTGATGAACTCCGCGATTCGGCCGCGCAAGGTGACCATCACCTGACGATAGTCGATCAAATCCTTTTTGGCGCCGACCGGGCCGCGGCCGGGGACGACTTTTACCTTGTCGTCCAATCCGGGCAGCAGCTTGTCATAGGCGGCGATCATTCCATCGAGGCTGCCGCCGCGAAGATCGACACGGGTGTAATCGGTATTGTTGAAAAGATCGGCGGCAAACAGCACATCGGCTTTGCGGAAGAACACGATCGCATCGGCATCGGTATGGGCGTTCGGAACATGCAGAACTTCGATCTCGTCGCCGTTGACGTGTAGATTAAGCTGGTCCCTGAAGGTCACTGTCGGCCAGAAGCCTGCCGCAAAGGCGCGTTGCGCGCGGCCGCCGAGCGGATTGGGCTGATCCGTCATCATGCGCGTGCGGGTATTTTCCTGGGCAATGATGAGGGCCCCCTGTCGGGCGAATGCAGCATTCCCGCCGACATGGTCGGAATGCCAATGCGTGTTGATGACGTAGCGTACCGGCTTGGGGCTGATTTGTGCGATTCGGCCGATCAGCCGCGGCACGTCGGGTTCATCCTGGGCGTCGATGAGCAGCAAGCCGTCATCGCCGACCGACACCCCGACGTTGAGTCCCATGTTTCCCCAATTGTTGCCCCAGGTGACGTTGTAGAGACCCGGCGCGACCTCAACCGTATGATCCTCGGCTGCGCTCGGCGCCTGTGCCGCAGAGGACCCGATAGCGATGGTGAGGACGACGAACAGCAGCACGACGCGTTTCATGATCTAAATGTCCATGAAAGGCGCCAGGGGCGCCTTACCTTCCTACTCAATCACCTCGTCGGCGCGCGAAAGCAGCGCCTGCGGCAGCGAGAGCCCCAGAGTCCGGGCCGTGGTGATGTTGATCGCCAGCTTGAATTTGTTTGAGTTTACGACCGGAAGATCGCCGGGTTTGTCGCCGTTTAGAATGCGGCCGACATAAACTCCCACCTGGTGATATCCTTCGACGATGCTGGCGCCACAGCTTATCAGGCCGCCGGCTGCCGCAAAGGCGCGCGACGCATAGATCGTCGGCACCTCATGATACTCCGCCAGGGCAATTATCTTCTGCCGCCATTCGAGGAAGAACGGGTCATTGCCCACCAGCAGAGCGTCGGCGTGTTGCTGGACAAGCCTCATGAAAGGCTCATCGAAACCGCTCTCTCTACTGACATTGATGGCGAGTGTTTGCAGGCCGGCGGCGCGAGCCGCCGCTTCCACTCTGGCCTGTGCTCCCGGATTGGGATTATCGGTATCGACGAACACGGCCAGCAGCGAAGCTTTGGGTTTCAGCTCGCGCAGCGCTTGCATTTGGGCTTGCGCCAGCGCGGTGACGTTGAGACTGATGCCGGTAAGGTTGCCGCCCGATCCGCTGAGGCTGTCGAGGAGACCTGCCGCGACGGGATCGCCCCCGATCTCGAAAACGATTGGGATGGTTGCCGACGCCCGCTTGGCGGCAAGCGCAGCAGCAGTACTGCCGGTTGCGGCAATGACGGCGACCTGCCTGCGCACCAGCTCGGCGGCAAGCCTCGGCAGTTCGTAGCTCTGATACCCGGCCCAGCGAACTTCGATCGCGAGGTTACGCGGCTGCTCATAGCCCAGTTCGCTCAAGCCCCGGCGGAAGGCCGCTACCCGCCGGAGGGAGGGATCGGGCGAGGTGCCGTTGAGGAACCCGATAACCGGGCTCGACGGCTGCTGAGCTCGCGCGCGGAGCGGCGAAATCACCGCCGCGCCCCCAAGCAGCGTGAGGAAGTCACGCCTTCTGACGGAGATGGTCATCTCGGCCTCGTACGAGAGAGTGGCCATTGATCATAGCACGCTTCGACCAAAGTGTGGCCCGGACCAAGGTGACCTGCGCCGCGAAGATCAGGGCGAATCAGGGCTGACGATTAGCTGTGGCGCGGGTCGCGCAGGATCCAGATGCCCCACTTGTCGTCGACCATATAGATATAGCCGCGGGCGTCCTGGGCGACTTCCTCCGACCAGTTGGTCGGAGCCTCATGCGGGCTCTCGCCGCCATGCTTCGCCGGATGCGGATTTTCCGGCGGCATGAACCAGCCGACCTCGGTCGGGAAATAGGGATCGCTCACGTCGAAGACGCGCAAGCCGGCATTGAACCAGGTGATGTACATGATATCGCCGAGCCGATGCACGTCCGGATTGTGCTGCTCCATGACCGTGTTGTGCGGTCCGAAGCGGCCTTCCTTTTCGCAGAAGGTCTTGTACGTCGCCCCCGCCGGCAGCGCCCGCGGCGGGGGGAAGATCGACATCAGCCGCGGATGCGCCGGATCCTTGTTGTCGATCATCGCCGCCCAGTTCATCGGGTCCTTGTCGCATCCCCAGCGGCTCGCCTCCGAACTCGCGTAGAGCAGCTTGCGGTCCCAGAACGGCAGAACCGTGTGGATCGACTGGTTGCCGGCATACATGAACGGCGGCACCATGGTGAGCCGTCCGATCAGTTTGGGATTCGCGATATCCGAGATGTCGAGATTGACGATGTCCGGGGTAAATCCCATCGAGGCCATTTTGCCGTCGGGACTGATGTTGGCCGGCCCGTGAAAGCCGGGCGCCGGCCGCGGCAGGTTCTCGCCAGCCTTCTGTCCGGGCTGCGCCCAGACACCGGCGATCTTTGGAGACGCCGGATCGCTGATATCGAGGATTACCAATTCATGGCCGCGGCCCTGGTAGCCGGGAGCGAAGGCCGCAAGGTAAGCGTATTTTCCGCCCGGATAGGAATTGCGGTGCGAGCCGCCTTCGGCGCCGCGCCATTGCCCGATGCGCTTGGGGTTCTCCGGATCGCTGATGTTCCAGATGACGATGGTCGGATCGGGCTTCGACACCTTGTCGATCGCCGTGATCATGATGTCGCCATGCAAGGTGACCTGGGCGGTGAGCACATCCTTGGTCGGCGTCTCATAGGCCATGAACTTCACGTAGCGCGGGTTCTTCGGGTCGGTGACGTCGATGATGCTCCAGCCCTGATCGAACGTGTGTCCGGCATAGAGATACCAGTGGTCGTTGGCGGCATGCTTGATGGCGAGCTTGAAGGCGCCGGGGCGGCCGTTGAGGCCGGTAAAGCCCAAAAGCTCGAGATTGGACGCTTGCCAGCCGGGGGGAATGGGATCGGCCGCCGCCGGGTCTGCCGAAAGCGCGGCCAAGGCCAGCGCGCCTGCCGCAACGTGAGCGGCCCACAACGAACGAAAACGGCGGATTGTCATGACGCGGCATCTCCCTGGCGGCTGACGATCGGAGCCACAATGACCGTCGATACGATCGCTTGGCAAGCTCATCCTGTCCTTCGTAGGGTGGGCAAAATCGCGTCTATCGTCCTCGCGTGCGGCGAGGCCCTTGGACGATTTTGGCCACCCTACGAAATCATCCGCTATGGCTTTACATAGGCGTAACCGGCTTCCTGAAGCTGCACCAGCCGAACGACGCCGGCCGGCACGATCGTGGCTTCGGGGATGATCGGCACCGGCTTGCCCTCCCGCTTTTCCATCGCGCGCTTGGTGTTGTTGCAGGCCCCGAAAGCGATCTGCGGCACGTGCTTGCGCAGTTCGTGGATTTCTTCCTTCACCGGCGAAGTGTCGTCGCGCAGCATGTGCAGTCCTTGGCTGTAGGCGACGATTTCAACCGACAATTCCTCGCCCCAGGAATTGTAGAGGTCATAGGCGTTGCGCGCGTTGTTGAATGCAAGCCTCATGATATCGGGATCGTTACGATCGACGTGCAGCGCGAGCTTGTGCATCTTCTTCTCGTCCGCGACCGCCGCTTTGCGGCTCGCGAACGGGGCTGCGAGTGCCGCCGCGGCCAGCAGTTTGAATGTCCATCGGCGATCCATGCATGTTCCTCCAGGGTTCGCTAATTCGCTGCGCAAATTACGTTGTTTGCATGAGCAAAGGAATACCGGCGAACTCAAGCATATTGCCGCCGCCTTGTCACAAATCCGGCGCAGCCTTTTGGCAGCGTGAGCCTCGAACGGGGGCGGGGCGATGAACCGGGATTGGATCGGCGGCACGGCGCCGAATCGACGAGGAAGAGTTCGTCACGCGGTATTTGCCTGTGCGATGCTGGCCAATGGGGCGGCCTTTGCACAGGATGCCGCGCCGGCGCAGTCCGCGGACGGTGCAATCTTGCCGGAGCCGACTGCGCCTGCTGGCGCCGCGCCGCCCGCCGCCGCGCCGCCGGCTACGCCTCCTGGCTTCCTCGATGCGCTTGGGCGCTGGCTCGGCGACTCCAAGGCAAAGCTCGACGACGGGCTCAAGAGCACCAAAGACGCAATTGGAGGCATCGGCACGGCCGCAACGGGCGCCGCCAAGAACGCCGCCAGCGCTGCCCAACAGGCAACCGGCGCGGTGATCGCTTTGCCGGGGACGCGGATCGTGGGCGGGCGCGAACGCTGCGCGATTGCAGCCAATGGGGCGCCGGATTGCCTGACCGCCGCAAGCGCGCTCTGCCATGCGAACGGGTTTGCGTCGGGCAGAGCTCTCGACATGGATTCCAGGCAGAAATGTCCGGCGTGGGTCTGGTGGTCGAACCGCCGCCCGATCGAAAGCGAGTGCAGGACTGAGAGCTTCGTCGTGCGCGCGCTGTGCCAGTGACCGGGCGTCGAATTTGATCGGCGCGGGCTACTCCGGCGACGCTCCGGTATTCGCGGAGCCCCTGTTCACGAAGCGGTGAGCTTCCGGGCCTGTTCGGGAAACCGTTGCCTCCGGGGCACCCGGGACCGCCGACACCTGCCGGAACCAATTCCGCAGAAGTATCAGCGCGTTGACGGGTCTTCGACCACTACGGGGCCGCCCGAAAAAATTTGTCGTAAACTTGGCATAAACGTTACATAAATTTACTTGCCATTTATATCTGTGACAAGTTTGATTGGTGCGGGCTTGGACCCCCACCGGAGGCCCTCGTCCAACCCCAAAGAGAGGAGAAAACGAAGATGCGCCACATCAGCCTGTTCGCCGCGACGATGACAGCTTTGGCCATTACAGCCGGAGCCGCCTATGCGGATTCGAATTACGGCCCGATCAAGAATGGCAACCAGTGCTGGCACAGCAATCACCGCTGGAATTCAATGGGTTATTGGGCTCCTTGCAAACCGGATCAAGGCGCTGCCACACGCGCTGCTGCTCCAGCCAATGCCAATGCCAACGCCGCCAGCGGCAGGAGGAGATAGGGTCAATCAGCTCCATTTCCTGCTCCGGTCTGCGGGCCCCGCGTGCTGTTCGGTGCGGGGTCCCGGCCCGCGGTCGGCGCATTGATGCCAAGTAAAGCATCCATAAACGCCGTATAACTTATCATAGTATTTATAGAACACGACATCGCTGTCATAGGCCGCAGGTCGGACAGTTCCAGTTCGCTCGCTCTCGGGGCTGAATGTCGGGCTTGTGCCGAACCAGTGGGGCGTGGTGTTCCGCTGTACCTTTTCCCGCCTGCCGGGGCTCGTTGCGGCGCCGCGGCGGCGGTCCTGGCTGGCGACGCAAAAACGGCCGGGCGGTCCCAGTCGGCAGGTGGACCGAAAGCAACAGCCGACAGGCTTGCGGCCTGTACTCCTCAGGCGCGGCGGGCAAGCCAGGCCTCGGACCGCCTCAATTGCCGGGGCCTGGCCTATGCAGCTGCCCCTTCCGATCGCAAGCAGCGGTCGCGGTCCCATGCGCGACGCCAACCGCACCGATTGACGCGGTCAAATTCGCTCGCGTAGCGTCGGCGCGCCATGGATCCGATGGTACGAGAGAAGAACCGCCGTGCGCCCGAATGGGTCCGCGAGACGCGCTCTCCAGTACCGTTGCCGCCGCCCAAAAGCTGCGATTGCCAGTTCCACATTTTCGGCGATCCGGCGAAATATCCGCTTCGTTTCGATGTGACATTCCGGCCGCCGCGGGCAAGCTTCGCCGACATGCGTAACGTGTTGCGCGTGCTCGGTCTCGAACGCGGCGTGATCGTGCATTCGCAGCGTTACGACATCGACCACAGCCTGCTGATCGCCGAACTTCTGGCCCTCGATCCGCCGGAACGAAAGAACTACCGCGCCATCGCGATCGTCCGCGACGAGGTCAGCGACAATGAGATGGAGGAACTCCATGGCGTTGGCGTGCGCGGGGCGCGGTTTCATCTCGGCAGGCGCTGGGGCCAGGTTCACGACCCGGCTGCAGTGCGCCGGTCGATGGCGCGACTGCGCGAGATCGGCTGGCACGCGCGGCTTCATATCAGCGGCTCCGATATTGCCGACTGGGGCGATTTCCTCGCCTCGGTGACCGACCTGCCGATGGTGATCGACCACATGGGCCATCTCGATCTCTCGCTTGGCTTGGACCAGTCGGCCATGCGATGGATTCTCGAACGGCTCAAGGACGAGCATTGGTGGCTGAAGCTGTCGAATGGCAACCGCGATTCGGCGATGGAGACCGGCTGGGACGACGCCATACCGTTTGCCCAGGCATTCATTGCGGCGGCGCCTGACCGCATGATCTGGGGCACCGACTGGCCGCATACCGGTTGGCGCAAACAACGCATGATGAACGACGCCGAAGTGATCGAACTGCTCTATCGCTATGTCGATAACGACAGCGATCTCCTGCGCCGGATCCTCGCCGCCAATCCGGCCCGGCTGCACGGCTTCGAGGATTAGCGCGATGCTTCGCCGACGAAACTGCCCAGCGATGCTGCTGATATTCGCTCTCGCCGCCGCTTCCAGCAGCGCCGCATCGGCGGAAGAATTCTTTGCCGGCCGCACGATCACGATGTCGACCCACAGCGAGCGCGGTGGCGGCTATGAAGTTTATCTGCGGCTGCTCGCAGCCCATATGGGCAGGCATATCCCAGGCCATCCGAGCTTCGCGATCGTCAACCAGCCCGGCGACGGCGGCCTCGCAGCCATCAATCATGCAGCCAATGCGGCGCCCCAGGACGGCACGTTTCTGACTATCGTCAGCCAGAGCGTGCCGGTCGTGGAAGCGACCGGAGGGCGCGGCCTTGCTGCGTCCCTGGCCCGCTTCAACTGGATCGGCAATTTCACTCGCGCCAATAATGTCACCGTCACCTGGGCAGCCTCCGGCGTGCGCACCTTGCAGGACGCCATGGCGCGCGAAATAGTCATGGGCGCAACCGGCGCCGGGACGTCCTCCGAATTGGGCCCAATTCTGTACAACGCTCTCCTCGGCACCCGATTTCGCATTGTGACCGGCTACAGCGGCGCCGCGGCACTCAATGCGGCGATGCGGCGCGGCGAAATCGATGGGCGCGCGAACAGCACCTGGGCAAGCATCAAGCTCACGCTGAATGATGAGTTCCACAGCGGCAAGGTCCAGGTTCTGATTCAGACGGGTTTGCGCAAGGAGGCCGAGCTTGCTGAGGTGCCGCTCCTTTCCGATCTCGTCGCAGCCGATCCGAAAAAGGCTGCCGTTGCTCGTTTCATGTCGCTCTCGGTCTCGGCCGCGCGTCCCCTCGCGGCGCCGCCGGGCGTGCCCGACGAGCGCGTCGCGATCCTTCGCGGTGCCTTCGACGCCACGATGAAGGACCCGGAATTCCTGGCGGACGCGCGGGCGCATAGGGCCGAGATCGATCCGATGAGCGGGGAAGAGACGCAGGCCGTCATCAGGGCATTCCTCGCAACGCCGAAACCGGTCATCGCCGATCTCAAAGCTGCGCTCGGCGGGTTTTTGAGGTGAGGGAATGTACCGATATGTAGGGTGGGCAAAGGCGCGTCGCGATCCCTCGGAATCGAGAACAGCTGTTGCGCGCCTTTGCCCACGCGGTCTGAAGCAGAGATTGGACCGCGTGAGCAAAATCGCCCTGAAATCGTGCGCTGCCCGAACACCCCGCAAGGCGATTTTGCCCGCCCTGCGGAGCGCGATTATTAGCGCCGTCATTATAGTGCCCGCCTCGGCGCAAGACGTCTTCGCCGGCAAGACGGTTTCGCTCTCGACGCACAGCACAGCCGGCGCCGGCTATGATACCTATCTGCGGCTCCTGGCGAGGCACATGGGAAAGCACATCCCCGGCCATCCGGGCTTCGTCGTCCTCAATCAGCCGGGAGCCGGCGGGTTATTGGCGGCAAATTACGCCGCAAAGGCCGCTCCGCAGGATGGCACATTCCTCACTCTCGTCAGCCAAGGCCTCCTCGTAATCGAAGCTGTCGGCGGGCGCGGAATGCAAATGTCGCTGACCTCATTCAAGTGGCTGGGCAATTTCAGCCGGTCGAACAACGTCACGGTGACCTGGGGGGCCTCGAAGGTCGCGACTCTCGCGGACGCCATGAGCAGGGACGTGACGGTAGGCGCGACCGGAGCCGGGTCGGCGACGGTCGTGGGACCGACGCTTTATAATTCGCTCCTCGGAACACGCTTTCGAATCATTCAGGGCTACGGCGGGACTGGCCAGATCAATCTCGCCATGCAGCGCGGCGAGATCGACGGCCATGCCAACAGCACCTGGGCGAGCATCAAATCCACGCTCAACAACGAATTTCGCGACGGCAAACTCAACGTTCTGATCCAGACCGGGCTGCGCAAGGAGCCGGACCTGCCGGGAGTGCCGCTGCTTTCCGATCTTGTGGCCGGTGACCCCGAGAAGGAAGCCGTCGCCCGGTTCATATCGCTCGCCGTCTCGATCGCGCGTCCCTTGGCGGCGCCGCCTAGCGTCCCGGACGAGCGCGTAACGATCTTGCGCCGCGGTTTCGATGCAACTGTGAAAGACCCCGAATTCCTGGCCGAGGCACAAAAACTCAATGCCGACATCGATCCGATGACCGGCGAAGAGACGCAGGCGGCGATTGCAGCGGTTCTGAGCACCCCGAAACCCGTCATCGCGCAGGTTACGGCCATCCTGGGCGGCCTTCCAAAATGAGCGCGCGGGACCGATATCCTGGAAGGGGCAGATGGAGATGACATGAGCGATTGCCTGCACTGCGACATAAACGAGGTCGTGCAGAAGCACATGGAGCGTGAAGGCGCCGACCTCACCGAGCTGGCGGCCAGAATGACCGAAAGCCTCGCCGACCTCATTCTGCTGGCTCCGGAAACGGAACAATCGAAACTGATGGCCGATGCACTGGCCAATCTGGGGCAAGCCTTCCTTGAAAAGAGTGCGATGGAGCCTGAGGATACCGGAGCCCGGCACTGACCGGACCTGCACCGAAGCAACGTCGGTTTCGGCAGCGTTTTTGAATTGTCGCCTGGAGGAGAATGGCATGGAGGGCATCGGCAAACCGCAGGAGCAGCTCGCCCGAGCTCTTGGCGAGGCTGTAGTGAAGTTATGGAGCCGGCTGCCTCACGATGTTCAGCACGATCTGTTCGAGCAGGCGCTGGCCGCCGAGGGTGAAGCGTTACGGCAGCCGCTTGCCGTCTTTTTGCACGGCAAACACAGCCGCACCTGGGATTCGATCAAGGCTCGTGCCATGCCGGAGCCCGACAGCCAGGGCGGATAGAGGCAACGGCCCGGCTCACGATTTTTAAGGCTACTCAGGTTCGCGTTCGCGCCCCAGACTTCGCGTCCGGGATTATGCGGCTTGTCAACCGAACCTTCCCAATTTAGACTCGTTCTAGAAAAGCTTCCGACCGCCGGTCGGATAAGTGAGATTAAGTGATCAGGGAGGAGGATATCATGGAGCGCACCCGCAGTCCGGGAATAGGTCTAGTCGCTGGCCTTGCTGTCGCCGCCGTTCTCGCGGGAGGCTCCGTTGCGCTGGCTCAAGGAGCGGCCGGCGCTGAGCGTTTTGAAGTCAAGAGCATCAAGGCAGTGCGGCCGACGCTGGTGGAAACTCTCAGCGCTCTGCAGCAGCGCGACATCGCCCGTGCGAGAGCCGGATTCGAAGCCTACGATTCAGCCTGGAACGGCATCGAGTTCTACATCAACACGCGCAGCCGTGAGATGTACAATACTCTCGAACACGAATATCAGGCCAGGATCGACAAGGCTCTTGCGGGGCCCAACCCCGACACGGCGGCGTTGACCGCCGACGCGCAGGCCATGCTCGCAAAATATGACGAGGCCGTCGCCATGGTCGAAAAGGCGGCCCCGCTCAGCCCGCTCTATGACGACGTTGCGCGGCTGCGCATCGTGCGTGCCGATCTGCGGCAGGTCAATCCGGCGATCAAAACCGGCAACATTGAGAAGGCGCGGAAAGCCTTCACGGCATTCGACGACAACTGGGACAGCATCGAGGATCTGGTCAAGGCGCGTTCCGAGGACGCTTATGTGGCGATTGAAAAGGGGATGATCGAAATCGAGAAGGCCTTGACGCCGGATAAACCTGACAGCGATGCAGTGACCCGGCTCGTCAACGACGTCATGAGCCGTTACAACGAAATCGTGGCGCAGATCGCCAAAGAGGCGCGGGCTTCCCGATAGAGGCATCGGCCATGGAAGTGCAGAAGCAGGAGGCGGGCGCTGCGCCTCTCGAACTCCTTCGCATCTGGATCCTCGCGGTGCTCGTGCTTGGCCTCCTCGGCACGATCACGGAGCTGATTTTGCTCGAACATTACGAAGAGCCGCTGCAATTCGTTCCGCTGATACTCATTACGCTCGCGCTGGTCACGGTGATCTGGCATTTGGCGCGACGCGGCGTCACGAGCCTCAATGCGCTCATGGGCCTGATGGGGCTCTTCGTCATCGCGGGCGTCGTGGGCTGCATCGCGCATTTCTATGGATCGGCCGAATTTCAGCTCGATCTCGATCCGCAGATGAGCACGTGGGAACTGATCGATAAGGTGCTGCGCGCCAAAGCCCCGCCGCTGCTTGCCCCGGGCATGATGATCCAGCTCGGACTGCTCGGGCTCGCCTATGTGCTTTCGGACCTCCGCTACCGGAGCAGTTTCAGGTTCATGGCGTCGAAGGAGTGGTGAGATGTCATATCGCGCGCCCGGAACACTCGTTCTGATCCTTTTTGCGCTGCTGGCGATGCCGGTTGGCGCGCAGGTCGGCAAAGGCCTCCTCGACCCTAATATGGCGGCGGAAAACGAGCTGGCGCAGCTGCCGCACATGACCCCGGCCATCGTCCAGGGCCTGATCGCCCGGCGGCCGTTTGCGACGGCGATCGATCTCAACAAGTTCCTGATTGAGCAGAAGCTCACGCCGGAGCAGGCGCGCGACGTCTACCGGCAGGCATTCGTCAAGATCAATCTGAACACCGGCACCCGCGATGAGTTCCTTCTGATTCCGGGTGTCGGCACGCGCATGTCGGCCGAGCTGATGGAATACCGGCCGTGGAAGACCTGGGCGCAGTTCGACAAGGAAATCGGCAAATATGTCGGCCAGCAGGAGACCGACCGGCTCAAGCAATACGTGTTCATTCCACCGGCATGAGTGCGATGCTACGTTGCCGCCACCCTGACGCTCCCCCGCTGGCGGGGAGGGTGGGGGTGACGCCTTACTGATTGGACCAGAAACAACCGGGAGGATTAGATGAGGAGCAGCACGCGAGCATCGATACTGGGTTCGGCGGCCCTCTTGGCCTTTGGCTGGAGCGCAGGCGCAATGGCGCAGCAGGCTCCGCAGTCGCCCAACATGAGCTTTTTCGTGACCAGCGCCCCAGTCGGCAAGGGCGCCGATCTGGGCGGCCTTGAAGGCGCCGACCGCCACTGTCAGCAATTGGCGCAGGCGGCAGGGGCGGGGAGCAAGACCTGGCGTGCGTATCTGAGCACCCAGGCTGCCGGCGGCGGCCAGGCCGTGAATGCGCGCGATCGCATCGGCCGCGGGCCGTGGCAGAATTTCAAGAGCGTCGTCATTGCGCAGAACGTCGACGATCTGCACAGCAACAACAACAAGCTCAGCTCGCAGAACTCGCTGACCAACCGCGGCACCGTTGTGGCGGGCGTCGGCTGGGATCCCAACTGGCACGACGCGCTGACCGGTTCGCAGCCGGACGGGCGCGCCTTCCCGGCAGGCGAAGACCGCACCTGCCGCAACTGGACCAGCAGCACGCAAGGCTCGGCAATGCTCGGCCATATCGACCGCACCGGCCTTAACGATTCGGAGCAGTCGAGGTCGTGGAATTCCTCGCATCCCTCCCGCGGCCCGGATGGCGGCTGCAGCCAGAACGATCTGCGCAGCACCGGCGGCGCCGGCCTGTTCTACTGCTTCGCGGCGAACTGAGAGCCGGTCACCGACTTCGTAGGGTGGGCAAAGGCGCAACGCGCTTCAGCGCGTGTGCCGTGCCCACGCGTGGTGCGCGTCCGCGTGGGCACGGCGTTTCTTCCTACGTGTGGCGCGGCTCGTGCGTGTGAACGCGTCTTTGCCCACCCTACACATGTTATCTCGCCCGCGCGGCGGCGAGTTCCTTGAGGTAATCGTCGAGCGCCGACGAGATCGTGAAGCGCGGCTCCCATCCGAGGTGGCGCTTGGCCGCCGAAATGTCGAGCGGCGCGAGATTTTCTGGCGGCCTCGCGCCCGGCTCGACAGCGTATCGCAGCGTCGGACAAAGCCCCTTGAGCGCCGTAAGCACCTCGTCGAAAGGCGTGACATAGCCGTTGCCGATATTGAAGATCGGTTGCGGCGGCAGTCGTACTGTAGCGGCGAGATCGACCGCCCGGCCCACGTCCTTGGCATAGACATATTCATTCGGCGCCGCATCGGAGGCCGAGACGCGGGCGATGGCGCCGGCGAGCGCTGCCTCGACGAGCGCCTGCATCTTGCGGCCGCCGCTCGATCCCGACCAGAAATGCCCCACTCCAAACACGTTGGCGGGGCGCAACACGATCAGCTCGAACCCATAGACCCCGGCATAGGCTTCGAGGGTCAATTCCTTGGCGACCTTGTAATTGCCGTAGCCGCGGCCCGGGCCGCGGGGAAAATCCTCAGTGACCGGACCGCTGGCCGGCCGCCGCCGATCATAAACCCCGAAGGTGCTGATATGGACGAGCCGGCGCACGCTGGAAAGCCGCACCGCTTCGGCAACATTGCGGGTGCCCCCGAGATTGATGTCGAAGGCGACGCCAAGCGCCTCCTGGACGCGCGGGCCGATCAATCCGGCGGTGTGCACGACGGTGTCGACATTGTTCGATCGGATGGTCTCGATCAGTCCCGGCAGGTCGCGCACATCCTTGCGGGCGAGCCGGTAACCAGTTTCTCCGAGCTTCAGGCGCAGGAAGTCGGCGCGCGGCTCGGGGTCGAGGAAGATCACAGTCTCGCCGCGCGCCAAGGCAAGTTGTGCAAAGGCGGTGCCGATCAATCCAGCGCCAGTGACCAGGGTGGGCATGAGTGTTTACTCCTGTAATGCATGGTTTTGGGCCGGGACGCACGCCGCGTAAAGTGCTATCACGTGGCCGGCCCTGACCACCCGTGGAAGGATCAGAAATGCCTGAATGTTTTGTCGCCAAGGCGTCCGATCTCAAGGACGGCGACCGCCGGATCGTGGTCTCCGGCAAGCACGAGGTCGGCGTGTTCTTCAAGGATGGCGGGTATTACGCCTACAGCAATTATTGCGTCCATGCCGGCGGGCCTGCCTGCGAGGGTATCCTGATCAACAAAGTGGTGGATCTCATCGGCGCCGACCGCACCTACGAGGGCCAGACCTTTTCCGACGAGGTTCACTTCGTGTGCCCGTGGCACGGCTACGAATATGACATCAAGACCGGCGAATGCGCCGGCGACCGCCGCCTCAAGCTTCGCAAATATCCGGTGGTCCGCCGCGGCGAAGAGATTTTCGTCGTGATCTGAAAGACGAGGAAGCGCCCATGGATATGCTCCGCAATGAAGTCCGCAATCTCAGCTACGACGCGTTCTCGGAAACCAAATCGCTGGAGCACGCGAGCCAGCAGGCGCGCGCACGCAACTACCAGGATTTTCTGATCGTCGATGTCGACTCCCACCATTACGAAAACGAGCACTACAAGGAAGTCTATACCTACATCGAGAGCCCGGTGATGCGGATGGAGGCGATGGAATCCGTCAACCGGGGCGGGCGCTCAGGTTTCCTCAACAGCCAGGTAGGCTACCAGGGACTGAGCGGCCGCATCACGCGCTCCAATCTGCGCAAGCACTACAAGGGAAACGGCGAAGAACATCGCGACATCGCCATGACGCGGGAGTGGATGAACGCGATGGGCGTCGATTATGCCTGCCTGTTCCCCACCCCGATGCTTTTCCTCGGGCTGCATCCGCAGGTCGAGGTCGAGACCGGCTTGTGCCGTGCCTACAACCGCTGGCTCTGCGAGCGCATCCTGGCGCACGAGCCGCGCATCATCTCGATGCTGTATCTGCCCTTCAACGATCCCGATGCCGCCTATCGTACCGTGAAGGATTTCGGCGACAGGAAGGGCGTGGTCGGCTTCATGGTCACCTCACCGCGCTACAAACCGGTGCACGACAACGCCTATATGAAGACCTACGCGCTGCTCGAGGAAATGGGCAAGCCGATTTCGTTCCACGCCGCCTACAGCTGGGACGATCGGGCGCTTGCCACCACGAACCGCTTCATCTCGGTGCACTCGCTGGGCTTCATGTGGTTCAACATGGTCCACATGACCAACTGGGTCATTAATGGCCTGCCGGAACGCTTCCCCAAGCTCAAGGTGCTGTGGATCGAGAGCGGCCTGACCTGGGCCTATTGCCTGATGCAGCGGCTCGACCATTCCTACATGATGCGCACCTCCGATTGCCCGTCCTGCAAACGCAAGCCGAGCGAATACATGCGCGAGATGTATTACTCGTCGCAGCCGATGGAGGTCCCCGACGATCTCTCGATCCTCGAAGCAACCTTCAAGATGATCAATGCCGAGAACCGGCTCGTTTGGTCGTCCGACTACCCGCATTGGGACTTCGACCTGCCGAGCATCATCTATGACCTGCCGTTCCTCAAGGCGGGCGCCAAGCGCAAGATCCTCGGCGGCAATGCGGCAGAACTGTTCGGTCTCGATCCCAAGCCGATGAAGAAGATTCCTTGAACGGAGGCAAGCGATGCTCGGAGCGGGCGATATCGGCGGCATGATGGCGATGATGCCGTCCTTCGCGACGGATGAAGCGGCAAACCTGCGCGCGACCGACACGGTCAGCGTCGAGCGTCTGCGCCGCGGCCTCGACCGCATGATCCGCGACGGCGCCGACGTGATCGCCACGACCGGAAGCTTCGGCGAGTGTCACGCGCTGCTGGCGAAGGAATTCGAGACCCTTGCGCGCGAGAGCGCCGACGTGGTGCGCCGGCGCGTCCCGCTGTTCATCGGCGTGACCTCGGTCAATGCGCGCGAGACCGTTGAGAAGATGCGCATTGTGGCGGACACCGCGGCTGACGGCGCGCTTATCGGCGTTCCTTACTATTTCCCGTCCACGGTCGAGAACGCGGTGCGTTTCTTCCGCGAACTCGCCGAGATGTTTCCGAAGCTCAACATCCTCATCTATCACAACCCGGCGCTGCATCACGTGACGCTGCCCGTCGAGGCATTCGAGGATCTGGTCAAGATTCCGCAGATCGTCGGCATGAAAGACAGCCACCGCGACACGACGACTTTCATGAAGCTGATGAAGATCATTCGCGGCAAGATCGGCGTGATGGTCCACCAGGCGCAATACGTGCCCTATGCGGAGCTTGGCGCGGTCGGGTTCTGGTCGATCGACGCCTGGATGGGGCCATGGCCGCTCTTCGCATTGCGCGATGCCGTGGCGCGCGGCGACATCAAGGCCGCCAAGGATATCATCCTCGACATTGCGCCGCCGACAAGCCGGGCGCCGTCGCTCTCCTGGCGCGAAACTGCGGCCAAGATCGCGATCGGCATGGCCGGTTATGTGGAGCCGGGGCCGCTGCGACCTCCGTTTCTCGAAATTCCGGCTGAGGTGATCGAAGCGCAGCGCAAACGCGTCGAACGCTGGCAGGATCTCTGCGCCAAGTACGCGCCGAGTGATCAAGCCGCACCCCGGCGCGCTGCGAGCGCCTGACGCACTGACGTCCTTATGTAACGCAAGCGGTGGTTCGCCAGAGAAGGCGAGAGACGGCCGGCCAAGGTCAGCTGACCGAACAGCCTTGCGGGAAAGCTCCCGTCATGGGTTACGCCGTAGGTTTAGGGCCGCAAGGCCCTCGGCGCGGGCGGAGTGAATGCTGAACATCCCCGTAAAGCCGCTGATGTCGAGGACTTCACGCACCTGCTCATTGACCCCGCATAGCGCGAAGACACTGCCGGATGCCTTGGCTTTCTTCACCAGCAGCAGGAGCGCCCGCAGTCCCGCGCTGCTGACGTAATCGATATCGGTGAAGTCGATCAGGACTTTGGGATTTGGCTCGGTAAGCAGCTCGCCGACTTGATTGGCGAAAGCGGTGCTGTAGATGCCATCGAGGCGACCTGTGGCTGTCACCACATAGGTGTCGCCGACCCGCTCTTGCTGGATTTCCATTCAAGGTCCCTCCGTGAGCCCAAGACAGCCGATGTTGGCACGCCCGCGTTCGAAAAGCCCGTCATTGCGCTCCTTGGCCTTGTTTGGCAGGATCGCCTAATGCTTGGAAACTCCTGCAATGCAGGAGGAATCTTCGGTGCAACGGCGAAAATTCGGCAACACCGATCTTGAGGTATCGGTCATCGGTCTCGGCTGCTACGGCATGTCCGGCGTCTATGGACCGGCCGACGACAGCGAGTCGATCGCGACGATCCGGCGCGCCCTTGATCTCGGGATCAATCTTCTGGACACGTCGGCGAGCTACGGCCACGGCCACAATCACCGTCTTATCGGCGAAGCGATCCGTGGCCGCAGGCATGATGTCGTCATTCATTCCAAGAGCGGCAGCCCGCGCAGCGGCGGCCCCGCGGCCATCCGTGGCGGCGGCGATCCGCGCTATCTGCGTCAAACCTGCGAGGAGAGTCTGAAGAACCTCGGAATCGAGTGCCTCGATGTCTTCTGCATGTCGCGTGTCGACCCCAATGTACCCGTCGAGGACAGCATCGCCGGCATGGCCGAGCTGGTGAAGGAGGGGAAAACACGGTTCATCGCGCTCTCGGAGTGCTCGGCCGAATCGCTGCGGCGCGGCAGTGCCGTGCACCCGCTTGCCTCGCTGCAGATGGAGTATTCGTTGCTGTCGCGCGATGCCGAAGAGCAGGGCCAGATCGGCGCCTGCAAGGGACTGGGCATGGCCTTGATGGCATATGGCGTGCTCGGGCGCGGCATGCTCAGCGCCCAGGTTCCGAAGCTCGACCAACTTGTCGGCGATGACATCCGCGCGCGACTGCCGCGCTTTCAGAGCGGGAACGTTGAGAAAAATCTCGTTTTGCGTGCGGCACTCGACGGCATCGCCCGCAGGAAGAACGCCACCCTCGCGCAGCTGGCTATCGCATGGCCGATCGCCCAGGGGACCCGCGCCGGGGTCTTCGTGGTTCCCATTGCCGGCGCCAAATCGCGCCGGCACCTCGAAGAGAATGTGGGCGCGGCGGACATCGAGCTTACGGCGGGCGATCTGGCGGAAATTGATCTACTCGCGCCGCCTGGTGCTGCCGCCGGGACCCGCTATCCAGCGGGTCAGATGCATCGATGGAACGTGTGAGACCAAAGCAGCCCGGGCAACCTTTATTCTCCGTCTCCAGCTGATATCATCGGCCCCGAATAAGCGCTCACCCGACGCATGCGACGTCGCGCGACGACGGCTAACCAAGAATGAAACGTTTCAGGAGGAACGACATGAAGATCGCCTGCGGAGCATTCGCCCTTTTGCTCGCTGCATTCCCGGCGCTCGCACAGAACGTCAAGATCACGCCAATCGGCTCACACCCGGGCGAGCTGTGCGCGAACGACCGCGCGATCATTTTCGAAGACCCGACCGGCGTCCGCTTCCTCTACGACGCGGGCCCCACCGTGACTGGCGGCAACGATCCGCGGCTAGGCACCATTCACCTGGTGCTGCTTTCCCACATGCACGGCGACCACGTCGGCAACCTCAAGTTGAGGGCGCCGGGCGAAGGCACCTGCGCGAACTCGGCGCGGGTGCCGGCCCCAAACTCAACCACCGCCGAAGTCGTCGCGGCGAAGAACGCCGTCCTGGTGACGACCCGCGCGATGGCCAATTTCGTTCACAACAAGGTGGACACGATTCGCGGCAGCGGCAGCAAGCCGATGGGCTTCTGCCCCACGCTGGCGGTCAACGTTCCGGTTCCGGCGGCGTGCAGCTCGCGAATAGACATGGGCGGCGTGTTCAGCGCCCGGGCCGAAGGCGCGGAGCAAGGCGTGGAATTCACGATCGTTTATGCCTCGCACGTCAACGACGTGGCGCCCTCGCTGCTCACGAAGACCCAGCAGGACCTGCTGAAAGCCGACGGCGCCCAGCTCAATTACGGCCCACCGGTCGGCTTCGTGGTGAAGTTCACCAACGGGCTCGTCGCCTACCTGTCGAGCGACACGGCCGTCTTCGGTGACATGAAGACAGTCATCAGCGATTTCCACAAGGCGAGCCTGGCCGTGATCAATCTCGGGCCGAACACGGGCATCTTCGAATCCGGCGCGTACGCCATCAATGACCTGCTCAAGCCGGCCTCGGTGATCTTCACGCACGTGAACGAGGCCGCGACGGAAGGCGGCAAGCTCAGGGCAAACACCCACACGGCGGCGCTCATGAAGCAGGTCAAGCCGCCGGCCTACCTCGCGATCAGCGAGCGCACCATGGAATTCGACGGCAAAGGCAAGTGCGCCTCCGGCTGCTGAAAACCGTGGTGGATCAGCTCCGTCGCGCTTCACATGGCCGCGGCATCGCGCTGAAGGCCGCCGCCGCGGTCCGGTTCAGGCGACCGGCGGGAGCGACGCTATCACCTCGACCTCGATCAGGGCGCCGCGGGTCAGCTTCGATACCTGCACGGTGGTGCTGGCCGGTGGCGCGCTCCTGTTGACGTATTGCGCCTTGATCCCGGAAAAGACCGGCAGAGATTTCTCCAGATCGAGCATGTAGACGTTGAATTTGATCACATGGTCGAACGTCGCGCCAACCGCCGCCAGAGCGTTCTTGATGTTCTCCAGCACCTGGACCGACTGCCCGCGGATATCGGGGGCAAGCTTGCCGTCCTTGTCCCTGCCCTGCTCGCCCGAGGTGTAGATCAGCCGTCCCGGTCCGGTGACTTCCACCACATGCGTGTAGGTCGGTGTCTGATAAGTGCCGCCGGGTTGAATGAAACGCGTGTTGGAGCCAGGCTTGCCTCCAGCCGCGTTCTGCGCCGAGGCCGGCGCTGTCACCCCCGCGGCCGCCACAGCCGTGACAGCGCTGCGCACCAGCGCGCGCCGCGACAGCGCGGTGGCGTTGGACGACTTCTTGCGCTTGGTGGTCATGGGTTTCTCCTTCCGACGTTGTTCCGGAATCGCATGTTATATGCGGCGCGGCGACAGGGCGACGGGTCGCGTCGTCCCTCCGGGCGCGGCCATGTCGCCGCTGCGCCGCCGAAAAGCGTGAGCTCATTTCGGAACACACGTCATGCAATTTCACGCGAAGTACGTCTCTACCGACAGCTCGATCGACGGTGACTATTACCAAGCCAGCTTCCAAGCGGAAGAGGATACGGACGACCTGAACGATAATAACCTTACCTTCTGATCCAGCGCGATTTCGAAATTCCATATGATCGTACCTGCTACATTGAAAGTCATGACGAAAGATATCGTGGCCATTTTTCTGTGCGCCGCGTCGAGTTCACACCCGAGAAGCTAATCGTTCGGTTGGAACGTCCCAAAGACAATACGATCCATGTTACCTGTCGGCTGACGCCATCAGAATTCGAGGCGGCTTCCCATGTGATGAAGATCATCAGTGGCGAAATCGACCCCGACCCGGAATGACATGGATCGGTCGGATTGCAGCCGGCATGCGCTTTGAGTGTCAAAAAACAGAATGTCCGCACGAAACTCAATACCGCCGCTGTCGATGCGCTCGCCGATCCGAATGTGCGGCACCGGCTCAACGACCTTGGTCAGGACCTTCCTTCACCAGATCAACTGACTCCCGAGGCACTGCACGCTCTTCAGAAGGCCGAAATCGAGAAATGGTGGCCGATTATCAAAGCCGCAAACATCAAGGGCGAATGAGCAGCTATCTCCGGACGCGGCTGGACGACGGCTTCACCCGGCCAGGGTCCGGGTAGTGCCAGGAACGGACATCAGCACCTGCGGTTCGAAACCATGGCTGCAAACACGCTTGTCATGTTGCGCACGGATCGAGATGTATGTAGGGGCGGGTTTCAAACCCGCCCTGGCGCGACAAACACGAACCGTGAGGTTTGAAACGCGCCCCGTTACAGCCTTCGTTATCATGCCGTGCACGGAATAATTATCCTGGCCAATCAACCCGAACGACGCCACGCCATGACCGAAATCGCGCGCGGCTTCAGGACGTTTCCGCAGGTCGCGTCAATGAGCGTGCCTGGCAAGCGTGGCGTTCTGTGGCAGCGTGGCTATTGCGAGCGCATCATTCGCGACGAGAAAGCATTAGATCCCATTCGCGCTTACATCGCGAATAATCCTGCGCGGTGGGAAGATGACCCAGAAAATATCTCGCGAGCCGAGGCTGCCCAAGCAGGGCGGGTTTGAAACCCGCCCCTACAAGTCCCCCCAACTTGCGCGCAGCCTCGCGAAAAAGGGTCCTCTGGACATTCGCGGAGTTCCGGCTGGGTCATCGAGAGAAATACTCCGATCGAGCATTTCTCGTCCGCCCTTGCTCCGAGAGCTGACTCCTGAACGTCCTTACTCGCCGACGTCGCCGTACTCAGCCCGGTTTGGCGCGGCCGGTCGATGCGACCCCGAGAACGGGTCGCCCCTGTGCGAGGCGTTTTGGGGCGCGCAGATTCTTCGCGAACTCCCTACAAAGAAGCCAGAAGTCGCTCCTGCGTCAGGCTCAACTTTCTACGGCGCCGCTGCGCCGCGCTTGAGCGCTTGAGCGCTTGACGCACCTGGACCGCCATGGTCGTCATGTCCCATGAGCATGGCGATCGAGGCCGGAATGGCTGCAAGAGCTTACGACTACATCATCGTCGGGGCGGGATCGGCCGGCTGCGTGCTGGCGAACCGGCTGAGCGAGGACGGCTCGGCCAGCGTGCTCCTGCTCGAAGCAGGCCCGCCCGATCGGCACCCCTATATCAGCATTCCGCTCGGCATGGGCCGCATGCACGATTCGCGGATGTTTGACTGGGGTTACGAGACCGAGACCGAGCCAAATCTCAACGGCCGCCGCATCGAGGCGATGCGCGGCAAGGTTCTGGGCGGCTCGTCCTCGATCAATGTCATGGCCTATACGCGCGGCAACCGCAGCGATTACGACCGCTGGGCGCAGAAGGGCGCTCGCGGCTGGTCCTATGCGGACGTGCTTCCCTATTTCAGGCGCGGCGAAACTTGGCAGGACGGCGAGAATATCTGGCGCGGCGGCTCGGGTCCGCTCGGGACAGAGTTTGCCAAGACCCCCGACAAACTGTTCGAGGCCTGGGTCGAGGCCGGCAAAGCAATCGGAATCCCGGCGAATGCCGATTACAACGGCAGGCAGCAGGAAGGCTTCGGGCGCGGCCAGTACACGATCCGCGAGGGGCGGCGTTCTTCTTCCTCACGCGCCTATCTGCGGCCGGCCCGAAAACGGCGAAATCTCACGATCGAAACCGGCGCCCATGCCAGGCGCGTGCTGATGCGCGGCACGCACGCGACCGGAATCGAGTATCTGGCGACGACCGGCGATTTGAAACAAGCCGAGGCCGGCCGCGAAGTGATCGTCTCGAGCGGGACCTTCAACACGCCGCAACTGCTGATGCTCTCAGGCATCGGGCCGGCCGCGCACCTTCGTGAGATGGGGATCACGTGCGTGGTCGATCTGCCGGTCGGCCGCAATCTTCAGGACCATCTCGGCGCCTACATGACGTATGCGCGGCTTTCGCCGGGCGCATTCCATCGCGAAATGCGGTTCGACCGCATGGCGGTGAGCATGATCCGCGCGTATTTCTTCGGCGTCGGCCCGGCCACCGTGGTGCCGGGCGGCTTGCACGCCTTCATCAAGAGCGAGCCGCAATTCGCAGTGCCGGACATCGAGTTCATGTTCCGCGGCACCTCGCATCATCCGCACCTGTGGTTCCCGCTCATCTATCCGGCCTTCCAGGACGGCTTCGGCATCCGCCCGACGTTGCTGCACCCCGACAGCCGCGGCGAAGTCCTGCTGCACTCGCCCGACCCACGTGATCCGCCGCGCATCCGCTACAATTTCTTCTCCGCGCCGAACGACCTGCCGACACTGGTCAAAGGCTTCAGGCTCGCGCGCCGGCTGGTCCACGACAAGGCGCTCGATGCCTATCGCGGCACCGAGCTCAAGCCCGGCAAGCAGGTGCAGAGTGATGCGGATATCGAGACGTGGCTGCGCAACACCGTCATCACGGCACATCATCCCTGCGGCACCTGCCCGATAGGCTCGACGCCCGAGACGGTGCTCGATCCCGACCTGCGCGTGCGCGGTGTCGAGGGCTTGCGCGTCGTCGATGCCTCGGCGATGCCGGACCTCGTCTCGGCCCATATCAACGCCTGCGTGCTGATGATGGCGGAGAAAGCCTCCGACCTCATCCGCGGATGCCCGCCGCTGCCACCAGCGCTCGATGCATGAGGCGCCTGAACCACAGGATCATGAGAGGAGGCGCGATTGCCGGTAATCGTGATTACGGATGAAGACGTAAAGCGTCTGTTGCCTATGCGGGATTGTATCGAGGCCATGCGCGTCGGCTTCCGCGATTGGGCGGGCGGATCGGCGGTAAGCAGGCCGCGGATGCGTTACGTTGCACAACATAAGGACGCCGAACGAAAATATTTCGCGAATGTACACATTGGCGCCGTCCCAAGCTTCGGCGTAGCGGTTGTTCGCGCCGGCTCTCATATCATCAAGCCGCCGAGCAAGACGGTCGAGCGCCGCCTCTACGAGAATCCGAAGCCGGCCAATTCGGGTATTGTGGTCCTCTACAGCATGGA
>DATBHB010000192.1:0-101051 GCA_036557705.1 Xanthobacteraceae bacterium | reverse complement strand
AAACCAACCTTCACAGAAATCTCTTACACAAAACTTCTGACACTCCCCCTCGTCCCGAACGAGATGCTGCGGAAGATGGGAGGCCGCCCCGCCAAAAGACGTCAGGAAGTTACAACGCTATTTCAATGACATAAGTGTTCGCAGTTTTATTCTGACCGGCGCGCCAGCTAGTACTCGTCTGCGAACACCCGGATTGACCTGCTCGCCTGCAACCCGCCACCTTCCAAGGGCGAGTGCTGGATCTCCCGATGAGGTGGCTAGATACGCCGGCAAAAAGTGCGCGCCGCGGCAAGCAGGTTGCGCTTCTCTCTTCTCCCAAATTTTCTGACACACGACGACCCGGGAGACCGTACGTTTCAATCACGGGACAGCCTAATCCGCTTGCCCACGTGTTCTCGCCAAAGGCCGAGCCGTTTGATGCGATAATCGACCAACTCAGACGACGTGCCGAACACCCGCGCGACCTGCTCCGACAGGCGGTTCTTGCTCACAGCCTCGATGACAGCGTCCTTCGGCAAGAGGGTGGCCGAGGCAAGATAGTACGCGTCATGCTCTTCCGTCTTGTCATAAGTTCTGCCGTAAGCGTCAGCGACCCGAGCGATCTTCGTCAACTTGTGGCCCAGCAGAATATGCCAAAACTCCTCAAGGACTGTGACGCGCTGACGTTCGACGGTGTGGCTGTCATTCAAGAGAATGACCCAATTCTCATTATCCGCGTCCACCGGCATGCTCATGGCCGACCACTCGCCGCCTGAGGTCCCGCGAAGCTCACTTGCAAGTCGGTCCTCTATGCAATTCGTCTGCCCGACCCGGATTACTTCAATGCCCTCCACCTCGAGTCGGAGACTGTCCAACGGTTCGTCGCGCGAAAGGCCTAACTCAGTTCTGAATCTTTCGGCCGTCTGTTCGAGTTCCTCCTTTGATAGCGAAACGCTCCCAGGAGACGAATTGTCGTCCCTCTTGTCCTGCGCGGTCTGGACGGCCTGGCTACCCATTTCTTGCCGTAGAGACTCGGCTGCTCTCAACAGTGCGTGCACCGTTGACGACCGGATATTCCTCCCCGCCCGGAAGTGCACGAATGCGACGTTCTCGAGCCCGAGCCCTGCGTCTGCGGCGTCTGCACCAAGCCACTGCAGAAGTCGGATCTTCGAGTTGTTGTCTGGCTGTCCTTCCCCGCGTTCAATGCGCGCCAGCGTGGAGAAACTTACGCCTACTGCATCCGAGAGCGCGCGGATGCTCAGCCCCTCGGCACCGCGCTTCTTTTTGACAGCTCGGACTAGCTTTTCTTCGAACGACGGCATCTTGCTGCGTGCGAATGACACGCCTTGACACACCCGGCGAATCGCGCGCAAGATGTGCAGGTGACACAGACTCGCACATTTCTGATTCCAGGTGAAGCCACCTTGGAGCCGCACCCTCAGGTCGTGTTGCAGCCGCCGAGCGGTATCCACACCCCCATGTTCGATTTGAGTGGCTTCGTTGCAAAACTGCAACAGTCGCTCGGAGGTAGAGTAGTATGAACCAATTCCACAGTGATCTCTTGGGATCTTCGGCCCCGATTGGCGAGATCCTTCTCGCCGAGACGGCCATTCGGATAGAGCTGCCGCCAAGCATGCACCGGCTCGCCGTGGACCGGTACGAGGCGCTACGTAACTACATCGAGCGCGCCTCCAGCCCGCTCGCGGGCCGCGTCCGCATCTTCTACCCCCACGGATCAATGGCGATCCGCGCCACGATCCGTTCCCGGAAGCGGGAGGACGGCTTCGACATCGATATTGTCGCCGAGCTCATACTGCCGATCGGAACCAGCCCCGCGACGGTACTTGACCTTTTGTTCGCGGCCATCAACGGCGAGAAGGGCTCGCTCTATCACGGCAAAATCGAGCGCAACACACGCTGTGTCACCGTCCACTACCAAGACGGGATGCACCTCGACATCACGCCCTCGCTGCTCGTTGACGAGCACGATCCCCGCAGGAGCTTCATCTTCCACGCGAAAGTCGAGGAGCCGACCAATGCACATCGCCAGCTCGAAATGAACAGCTATGCATTCGTCGAGTGGTTCAAGGCGCGCACGCCCATCGATGTTGCGTTCGTCGAGGCATACGCGAAAAAGGCCTACGCCTTTGACCATTTGGCTAAGGACGCCGAATTCAAGCCGGTGCCCGCGCACTCCAGCAATGATGGCGGCAAATCGGCGACTGTGGTCGCAATGCAACGCAACCGCAACATCAACTACATCCGTCGATCGGGTCGCATGCCGCCCTCGGTGATGATTGCCGCATTCGCTGGCGAGACCGCGGTGCCCGGCAACAGCATTAGCGGCGCGCTCAACGCCATTGCCGACCACACGCTCAGGGTCCTGTCCGCAGCTCAGGCGCAAGGGCGGCTCGTTGATATCCGGAATCCATGCTGCCCGACCGACCGCTTCACGGATCGCTGGCCGGAGAATCTCTCCGCTCAGGCCACCTACATCGAGGGCCTCAAAGTGTTCCGCCGACAGCTCGCCGCCATCATGAGCGATGAGATCTCGCTCGAAGACAAACGCAGCCTGCTGACCCTGATGTTCGGCGAAGGTCCCGCCCGGGCGGTCATCGAGGATTTCGCGGCGCGGATCGGCGAATCGGTGCGCCAAGGCAGCCGCCGAGTCGGCGCCACCGGCCGCGTGTTGCCGGCGGCGATCGCGACCCCTGCTCTCGTGCAGCCCAGCGCCGCGCAGCCGCGCCCCCACACTTTCTACGGCTCCGCCTGGCCGAGGGCGTGAAAACAATCCGACAACAGGTCCACGCCATGCGCCGGCATTGGCCTGTATTCGTGCTCGCCGAAGAAAGGATCGATAAAGCGGTTTGGTTCGGATCGTTGGCGGGGCTGGAGCGGAAGTACCGCCTAATGATTGAACACGGCCTACCGACCGAAACGGCGGCCGACGAGATGTGCCGCGGTTTTCCAGTCGTCCGCGTCCTCTCCCCAAGGCTCGAACCGAGGTTCGACGCGTCTGAGGAAGCGCCGCTACCGCATGTGTACTTCACTCCGCCTGACATCACGCTTTCCCCTCTCTGCCTCTTTGACGTCGAGAGCAGCGAGTGGGGGCACGATGATCTTATAGCCCTGACCACCGTCCCCTGGGCCGCCGATTGGTTGGCTTGTTACGAAGGCTGGCTTGCAACCGGGCGATGGTATGGAGGCGGACGCCACGCCCGAACTCCGCAGGAAAAAGCATCATGAACTATGTTCCACCGCGCCGATCCGACGGCACGATTCAGAGGAGACGAAACCCGCTGCCGTGGCCGAACGACCGGCCGTTCCGCATCCTTACGATCGATGGCGGCGGCATATGCGGTATTTTGCCCGCTGCCGTGCTCGCCGAGCTTGAGCGGCGCTTCCTTGGCGGCCGGTCGATCTCCGGGTTCTTCGACATGATCGCCGGCACCTCCACGGGCGGCATCATCGCGCTCGCCCTCGGCGCGGGCATCACTTCGGCCGCTATCCGTGACATCTATATTGAGCGCGGCGGCCTCATCTTCCCATCGCGCGGCTGGGTAGCCCGCCAGATGCTGCAGCTTCGGCGCCTCGTTCGTTACGGGTACGACGCCAAAGCGTTGGAGGACGAGCTGAGCCGCATCTTCCATTCGAAGGTATTTGGTGAAGCGACGGTACGCCTCTGCATCCCCTCATTCGAGGGTCGTCACGGCGAGCCGTGGATATACAAAACGCCGCATCATCCCGATTACCGCAACGATCGTCACGAGAAAATGGTGATGGTTGGGCTCGCAACTGCCGCCGCGCCTACATTCTTCCGCTCACTGGAGCACGACGGCTACATGATGGTTGATGGCGGCCTCTGGGCCAACAATCCAATCATGAACGCAGTGGTCGATGTGCTGGCTTGTTTTGATCTTAATCGCGCCCAAATACACGTCCTCAGCCTCGGGTGTGGCGAGACCCAGTATCGGGTAACGCAACGGCGGGCAGCCGGAGGCCTCTTCCAATGGCGCGACGTGATCCGGGCAGCCATGCGCGCACAATCGCTTAATGCTCTCGGCCAAGCGTACCTATTGGTTGGCAAGGACCATGTGCTGCGGATCGACGCTCCAGAATCCCTCAACCCGATCGCGCTGGATGACTACGCGCGCGCAAAACAAGAGCTTCCGAACATGGCCCGGTCGCTCGTTGAAGGTGCTGGACGAGAGATTGAGAGCGTCTTCCTTACGAACCCGGCTGACCCATACGTCCCTTGTCCCGTGTGCGCCTAACGGCCTCACGCACCCTAGCGCCTTTTCATAGAGCCGTACGAAGCGCTGCCTCGCGTCGGCAGGTGGGTATCTACGTGAGTCTTCAACCACCTTGCGCGCCCGCGGGGCGCCAGACTCCGGCGGCCCCGCGGGGCCGGCTATGGGGCGGTGGTCCGCCGTACGTGCGGCCGCAGAGCGCGACGCAAGAGAGCACAGCGCAAAGGTCGCTCCCCACGGAGCAACCCTGGTCGCGACGGACCAAGCCCCGCCAGTTGCGACCCCGATTCAATAGCAGTTCAATCGCAAATCCGCGTCTGTTCGTGGGCCGTTCCGGTTTCGATCGCGCCCCTCAGACGCGCTTTTTTGCGGGTTTTACGAGAAAATCGATGAGTCGAAGCACCTTGACATGGTAGGGGTCACAGGTTCGATCCCTGTCGCGCCCACCAGCATGTCTTCAATCAGCAGTCCGGCCGCGCTGATCATCTAATGTCGTGATCTGGACATTCGCCCCGCCCTGAAAACTCTGGCGTTCGCGGAAGTAAAACTACATTATGCTGCGTTGATGCGTACTCTACGAGATAAACCGCTGACCGCAGATATTGCCTTTCCGGCCCTGGTGCGCGCGCCTGCGGCAATCGGGAAGGCACATATCTGTGACCTGCTCGCCTTCGCCGTGCTGGTCCTGGCCGCGGGCGTCGCGGTTTCGATTTTCCGCGATTACGGACTTGGCTGGGACGACTATGCGCACGCCGAATACGGAGAGCGGCTCGTCGCCCTCTATGCTTCCGGTTTTGCGGATCGGCGCGCGCTCTCGTTCGTCAATCTTTACATGTATGGAGGGGGCTTCGACCTTTTTTCCGCGCTCGCCGCAAAAGTCCTGCCGCTCGGGTTGTTCGAGGTGCGGCGGCTTGCCGGGGCTGCCGTTGGGCTGGTCGGGTTAGTCATGACTTGGCGGATGGGCCGCCGGATCGGCGGCCCATCCGCCGGCCTCATTGCGCTCCTGCTGCTCGTTGCCTGTCCGATTTATGTCGGGCACGTGTTCATGAATGCGAAGGACGGGCCATTCGCAGTTGCGATGACGGTCCTCCTCCTCGGCACCATTCGCGTTTTTGAAGAATACCCGCAACCGAGCGCAGGGACTACAGCACTCTTCGGGTTGGGCTTGGGCCTTGCCGTCGGCACACGCGTCCTCGGCGGTTTCGGGGTGATTTCGGCGATTTCGGCGCTGGCGCTGCTGTTTGCCGCCGAGGCGCGGCGGCAGGGCCTTCGAGACGCCGCTTGGCGGGTGGGCCGCTTTGTGGCGGCGCTGGCTCCGGCGCTTGTGCTCGGATATGCGATTCTCGCGGTGGTATGGCCCTGGGCTGTGGTCGACCCGCTGAACCCGCTGCGTGCCGTCAAATATTTCTCCCGCTTCTTCGAGGAGCCCTGGCACGAGCGGTTCGGCGGCCATCTCGTGTCGGTCATCGATATGCCGCGCAGCTACCTCCCAACCCTGCTCGCATTAAAGCTGCCCGAACTCTTTCTCCTACTGGGATTTGCCGGGGCCGCAGGAGCATTCGTCACCATTTTTCGCGGCGACATTCCCCCGAGCCGGCGCGCGGTGCTGCTCGCAGTCGTTCTCGCCGCGGTCCTGCCGATTGCGATAACGATTGCGGCACGTCCTGCAATGTACAACGGCATCCGGCATTTCGTGTTTGTGCTGCCGCCGCTCGCCGTACTCGGCGGGGTCGCCGGGGCGTGGCTGTTGGAGAGGCTTCCGCCGCGTCCTGCAAGGATATTTGCAGCCGTCGCGATTGCCGGCATCGCATCTCCGGCAATTGAGATGGTGCGGCTCCACCCCTACGAGTATAGCCATTTCAATCGCATTGCCGGCGGCGTTACGGCCGCCCGCGCCAACTACATGCTCGATTATTGGGCGCTGTCGTTCAAGCAGGCATCAGACGAGCTCGCCGCCAGAATCGAGAAACTTGGCTTGAAGCACCCGCCGGACCGGCCCTGGAAACTTGCAGTCTGCGGTCCTCACCGCTCGCCACAGGTCGAACTCGGCCCAGAATTCGAGACGACATGGGACCCGAAAGGCGCCGACTTCGCCATGATGCTCGGCGAGTTCTATTGCTTGAAATTCAGTGCGCCGCTGCTGGTGGAAATCGAGCGCGAAGGCGCCGTTTACGCCCGTGTCTACGATATCCGTAATCGATCTTACGCCACGCTGCTCACGTTCCCCGGCCTTTGATGGGAACGCGGCCGGGCCGGGTTACGAAAATCCGAGAGCTGCCGCGACAGCTGCAGCAAACAGCCCAAAGAGGAACGTCCCGAGGCCGAGCGCTACCACCGCGCGCCATGGCAACGCCCGTCCCAACATTGCGAGCGACGGCAAGCTCACTGCCGGCAGCGTGATGAGCAATGCGGCGGCGCCCGCAGACCCGAGACCGAAATGCTGGAGAACCTGAATAATCGGGACTTCGCCGGCAGTGGGAATAACGAAAAGCGTTCCTGCGGCGGCCAGCACTGGTACGAGCCAACCGGCATGGCCGATTGAAGGCGTCATCTCCGGGAAAAACCAGGCCCTGGCCATGCCGAGGGCAAAGACCAGCACGAGGTATTCCGGGATCAGGCGGACGGCAAGACGGATGAATGCGCTCCCCCAGGCGAGAAGGAAGTGCCGGTTGGGGCCGTTCGTTTGCATCGGCACCCCCGCGGGGCGCCAATCGGAAGGAACGAACCGGGCCGCCATCTGGCCGACGACGAAGACCAGCCCCATACCGAGGACCAGTCGAAGCGCCGCCCATTTCCAGCCGAGCACGAACCCGATGAACACCAGGGCGGCAGGATTGAGGACCGGATTGGCGAGCCAATAGACGAGCGCAGAGGCAGCGCCGGCGCCGCTCTCGATCATGCCTACCGCAATCGGAGCGCAGCAGCATGTGCACATCATGGACGGGAGCGCAAAGGCAGTCGCACGCAGCGAACCCTTCGAACCTGCAAAAAGCCGGCCGAGTGTTGCGCGCGGCAGCCAAGCCTCGATAGCGGACGCGAGCGCGAGCCCAAGCAGCAGCGCCTGCCAGATCGCCTTGAGATAGGCAATTGAATACGCGACACCCGCCTGCCAACCGACGCCGGGCGGTGCGGCAAGATTGCCGCTTACGATGGACGGGCCGAGCGTGTGGTCCTGCGCGGCGATGAATGCCTTGGCGTAATAGGGCGACCATTTGACATAGAACAGGCCGCCGATCGCCAGCGCAAAAAACAGCAGCATTACAAGCCAAGCCGAGAAGGCTGGAGCCCCCACGCGGGCGGCAGTCGGTGTCGTCATGGCGTTCCGCCTCCAAAGTGACGTCCGATTTTCGCAATCAGACGTGACCTCGGCAATGGCCATTCGCGACATTGCGGAAATCTAAAGAGCGCAGGTCCGGAACCCGGCAAACACGTCGTTTCGATCGGGAGCAAAGAAATTGCGGTATGTGGGCCGGGCAATTCGCGCGCTGGTGGCGAAGCATCCGCCGCGCAGCACCTTGCGGGCACCGAACCACGGCTGCGAATAATCCTGGTACGGATCGGGAGCAAATCCCGGAAACGGCGCAAAATCCGAAGCCGTCCATTCCCAGACATTGCCCACCATCTGCCGGCAACCGAAAGCGCTGTCGCCGCCGGGGCAAGCCCGCACGTCGAGGGGAGCATCGAAGGCAAAATCGAGATTTGCGTGGGCGCGCGTCGGCGCTGCGTTGCCCCATGGCCAAGGCCGCTTCACCTCGGCGAGGCGGCTAGCGCCGGCATTCGCTTCGCCGAGTGCTGCCGCCTCCCATTGCGCCTCCGTGGGGAGCCGGCGTCTCGCCCACCGGCACCAGGCATCGGCTTCATACCAGCTCACAAATACAACGGGAGCGTCGGGCGGCAGAATCTCAGTTCGATCATAACGCCGCCAGGTCCACACCCCATCCGATTTCGGTTGCCAGTAGATCGGTCGCTCGGCGCCTTGCCGCAATCGCCAAGCCCAGCCGGCATCGCTCCAGAATTCCCTGGTGCGATAGCCGCCCGCCTCGACGAATGCCGCGAATTCAGAATTGGTCACAGGGGCGCGCGCGATTCGGAATGGTTCGAGTTCGGCTGTATGCGCCCATTTCTCGTTATCGAAGATAAACCCTTCAACAGGCGTGGCGCCAAGCCGCCATTGACCGCCGGGGACCGCAACGTCACCCGCAAGGCTGCCAACGAGGGGAGCGCGATCGCCGAGATTGCGCGGCGACGGGAAGGCAAGCGTTTCGCGCATATAGGTCAGCGCTTCGACGTGCATGTCCTCGTGGCGGATCGCCAATTCGTAGAAGTAGCGCGCGCGATCCGGAAAATCGGCGCGGCCGAGACAGTCGCATTGCCGCTCCAACACATCCGACAGATAAGCGAAGGTAGCGCTGCGGTCCGGCAGATCGAGACTCCAGCGCGTTTCGTGCGCCACCGTGCTGGAATTCCAGAGCTCGTCGGCGCGTTCGATCAGCGGCGCCTGGCCGTGACTATGACGCAGTGTCCAGAACTCGTGGAACCAGCCGACATGCCCGATCTCCCACAGTATCGGATTGACGATTTCGAGTTGAGGCCCCATCAACTGTTCCGATGACAGCTCATCGGTCAAACGGTGGGTTTGCGCCCGCGCCTGGCGCAGCTGAGAAGCGAGTTCCGCGGGGCTCGCGCCGCTGGTCGGCCGCTCCACATTTGTTTGTATCAAGTCTGTTTGTATCATGAATATCGTCCTTATCACGCCGCCGGGTCCGAGTACACGCACCGGCAATGCCGTCGCGGCGCTGCGCTGGGCGCGCATTCTGCGCCGCCTCGGCCATCGCGTAACTGTTGCCGCCGATTACGCCGACGAAGCCGCCGATGCGATGGTTGCGATCCACGCATGGCGCAGCGCCGAGGCCGTTCATCGGTTCAAGACGCAATATCCTGACCGCCCGGTCATCCTGCAACTCAGCGGCACCGATATCTATCAGTACATAACCGACGACCCCGCGCCGACGCTTCGTTCGATGGATCTCGCCGACAAGCTTGTGGCATTGAACAGCCTCGCCTGGCGGGTCGTTCCCAAAAGATTCCATAAGAAGCTCATCGTTGTCTTCCAGTCGGTCGCGAAATCAGGAGCGCGCCGCCCGAGCCGGCGCCACATTGATGTGGCGGTGATCGGGCATCTGCGCGACGTGAAGGATCCATTGCGGGCTGCGGCGGCGGCGCGGCTGCTGCCTCCCGCCTCCCGCATCCGCATCGTCCATATCGGCCGCCCCTACAATGCCGAATGGGCAGCCAAAGCGAAGGCTGAGATGGGGGCGAACCCTCGCTATCTGTGGCGCGACGACGTGCCGCGTGCCGCCGTGCAGAAACTGTTACGGCGAAGCCATGCGATGATCCTGTCCTCGCTGAGCGAGGGCGGCGCGAACGTCATTTCTGAAGCGGTGGTGGCTGGGGTGCCGATTCTGGCCTCGCGCATGGACGGCAATGTCGGACTGCTCGGGGCCGATTATCCGGGCTATTTTCCGGTGGGCGACACCGAGGCGCTCGCGCAACTTCTGCGCAGGATCGAGACCGATCGCCGGTTTGTGGCCACCCTTCACCGCGCGATCGCCCGGCGCGCGGCGTTGTTCAGACCGGAACGGGAGATCGCGGCATGGCGACGACTGCTGGCTGAACTTGATAACCGGTCCTGATTGAGAGAGGATGTCCCGAGCTTCGCAAAGAACTTGAGTTGATCTTCAGGGAGAATGCCCATGCGTTATAAAGCCTCGACCTGTGCTCTTGCGCTGACGGCAGCGCTGCTGGCCGTACCGGCCATCGGGCAGGTGGTCGATTTCAGCAAGTACCCGGATTTCACCGGGCAATGGGATCGCCGGGGCCCGCCGAACAACTGGCGCACGCTCTCAGGCCCAGCTCCGCTGACGCCCGAATACCAGAAGATATTCGACAAGAGCCGGGCCGATCAGCGCGAGGGCAAGCCCGGCAACTGGCCGTCGACCTTCTGTATTCCGGAGGGCATGCCGGCCTTGATGAATCTCTATAACCCGATGGAGTTGGTCATCACGCCGGAGACGACCTATCTGATCACAAGCCACAACAACGATGTGTATCGGCGGATTTTTACCGACGGACGCGACTGGCCGGCGAATGCCGAGCGCACGCTTACGGGTTACTCGATCGGCAGGTGGATCGACGAGAACGATGACGGCAAATACGACACGCTCGAAGTCGAGACTCGATTTCTGCGCGGTCCTCGCGCCTATGAAAATACCGGCGTTCCTTTTCACGAAGACAACCAGACCATCATCAAGGAGCGGTTCTATCTGGACAAGGCCAATCCCAACAAGCTCTATGACGATATTGTCGTGCTCGATCACGCACTGACGCGGCCCTATGGGAAACTCCAGCAGGTCTTTCGCAAGCCGGATGCTCGGCCGGTATGGCGGGTGGAGACCTGCCCGCTCGACAACACTTGGGTCAAGATCGGCGATGAGGCCTATATCGTCAACGAAGTGGACGGCAAACTGATGCCCGTCTACAAGAATCAGCCGCCGCCGGATTTGAGTTATTTCCAGCCGGGCCGGAAGTGAAGAGGGCCGTAGGGCGGGTTAGCGCGGCCGAGATGGTGATTGTGCTCCGGCGTCTAACCGCGCGTAACCCGCCGTTGACGTGTCGGCGCAATACGCTTCGCTATTGCGCCCTACAAACGGCCCTACGGCCGGCCGGTGAGCTTTTTTATTGCGGCATCGGCAGCGCGCTCGCCGGCTTCCCAGGCCCCGGCAAGAGTGCCCCATAGCGTTTCATGGACGGCCTCGCCCGCGAACCACAGGTGCCCCCCGACCGGTTCGGATAGTGCTTTGCGCGCGCCCGCAGCGCCTGGAGCCGCCGCCGAAAAAGCCCCGAGCACCCAGGGCTCCTTGGCCCAGCGCGTCGCCTGCGTGCGCTTGACTGCCCGCTTGAGGTCGGAGCCGAACAGGCCAATGAGCCAGTCGACTGCGAACGCCGTCATCGCGCCTTCGCCGTCGGCGGCGAGATTGGCGGCCAGCTTGCCGGCGATTTCAACCATGCAGACCCGTGAGCCCGACACGTTCGCCAGCAAGGCAGCGGTGTTCGCATCGGCCGCTTTCTGGAAGACGAAATCATCGCTTTGCAGCCCAAGCGGGTTCCCGGCAAATTCGATGGCTACACGCTCATAGCTGCCGAGCCCGAGCTTGCCGATCGCCTCAGCGTGCCGCGCCGGCAAGGCCGGCTGGAACTTGATCTTGCCGGAGCCGAGCACTCCCGTGGAGGCGGTCACGATGGCGGTGCGCGCCGTCAAGACGCTGCCGCGTGCCTCTGCCTCGACGACCCGCCCGCCCCACTCGATCCGCGTCACCGGGCTGAAAAACTGGGTCGGCGACTTGAAGGCGAGCTTGCTCAGAAGCGGGCCGAGCCCCTGGCGGGATAATGCGGCAACATCGCGTTCGCCGGATCGGGCGAAATCCACGGCCGAGATTTCGCTTAAGCTCTTGCCGCAGCGGAAACCTCCGAGCACGAATTCCATTGTCGGGCGCCAATCGCCGCCGAGATCCTTCGGCAAGGCTTGGGCGCAGGAGACATCGACCTTGCCGGCGGCGGCATCGGAAATGGCCCGACTGCAACGGACGAGGTTCGAGAAGAATTCCTCCATCTCGCCCTCGCGCGCATTGCGATGCCCGACCCGCAGCCTTTGGCCTGGCGGCGCTGTAGAAATGTCGAAACCGAGTTCCGCCGCGACTTTCGCGATGGGGTTGGCGTCGGGCGCATAGATCAAACGCGCTCCGCGCTCGTATGCAATCGGGAAAGTACGCGTATCGGTGAAGCAGCGGCCGCCCCAGCGATCGCCTGCCTCCAAGATCACAAATTTGTATCCGCCTTTTGCAAGGCGGCGCGCAGCCGCAATCCCGGCAGCTCCAGCGCCGACGATCACGACGTCGAAATCAGCGCGAGCCGCAGGCGCGCCCAACGCCGGCGCCGCGACAAGAGCTGCGGAGCCGCCGAGGAACGACCTGCGGTTCAATGTACGTCGATCAGCAGCTAACGATTGGCGCGGTCCTCTTGCGAGGCCGGGTGCTGGTCCTGCAGACATATCGAGCGATGGATTTTTCGGATGGTGATCATGGCGCGCTGAGAAACATCGATCTTTTCGGCCAGTTCAACAACTTTCGCCTCCTCCACGGAAACGCCCTTCACATCTCCCTCGATCGCGTCGATCATCGACTTCAGTATGCCCGGCGCCTGTGCCATGTCGGGCAAGGTTACGTCTTTCAGCGCTTGCCCGACTTTGTTCGCGCAGCCGATCCGCGCCTCATACTCCGCTTTCAGAATCTTGAAGCGACTGGCGAAATCAGTTGCATTCTGCATATCGACAGCGAGGCCGTCCGGCTTGATCTTACAGACATCGCCGACGCTGCTTACTTCCGGATAACGGGCGTCTACGATTTTTCTGTAGTCTTCGAGCAGGGATTTTGCCTCTTTGAGAAGAGCATTGAAGCTGCACACGAGATGATCGCGTCCCCGGTAGCAACGATCAAGCTTGAGATCGCCTTTGGCGCCCGGGAGAATAAGATTATCCGGGCTCTGCGCCTCCTTGTCACAGGCTGACAGCGCCGCTCCCAGGGCTCCCGCGGCGGGGTCCCGCACCGGCAATTGATCGGATCCTGGAATGGAAGACGTCGGCGGGATTCTTAAAGGTCTCACGGCTCTTTGAGCTTGCCGCGTTTCCTGCGCCCAACCGGCTCCCGACCAGAACCCGGGCGGGCCTGGCGTGAACAGCAATGCCAGCAGCGTCAGAGACGCCGTTTGGAATGCAGACGATGCCGCGCGCCGATATTTGCTGATCTGGATCATGTATCGCCTCCTTGGCGCGAGCACTCCGGGGGTGCCGCGCTCGCAGTGCTCAGCCTGGAATGGTGGCGATTGAAGCTCAATGCTGCCGCGGCCATCGAACCCTAGCCCGACTTCGCTGCGACCATAGCCCCCACCCCGGAATGAATCATTCCCACAAAATCGCGCCAATGGCAATTCCCGGCGCGTTGTCCACGGTTCTATTTTTGGCTTAACGCAGAACTGCCACAGGCTAGGACGGTCAAGCCTTTGCGATACCCTCGATAATGAAGCGTCCAGCATGGCCAAGCTGGCTCGCAAGCGCGCGCAGGCTTACGCGTTGTCCGCTGATCCGGAGGCGGTCGAGCTGCACCAGCCTGGCATCGTCGAGGTCGACGGCGATGCGCGCCCAGAGAGCGTCGGTATTATAGGGGGCACGACCGGGAGGCATGGCTACCGGCACAATCGCGCCGGCGGGAATATCAAGCGTTCTGCTGACGGAGTGGATCGCGGCCACAATATTGCGCGCCTTCGGTGCGGCTGATGTCGCGAGGTCATAGGGCGGCGCCCACTCGCTGGCAGGCCGCAATTCATCGATATGCGTGAGCGCCAAAACGACGCGCGGCGGCCGGCGCGCGAGCTGCGCCCTCGCCCAGAGGCGAAAATCATCGAGCCCTTTGCGATCGGTGCTGCGCGCCGGTTGCGTTGCGGAGGCGACCCAGAGCACGAGATCGGCCCGTTTGGCCTGCGCCCGCAGCTCCTGCTCGATGCCGTCGCCCAGGCCTGGCATGTCGACGAGCGAGACAGCCGGGCGTCCTTCCATCTCGATCAGGTGCTCGGCCGCGCGCGCGGTCGTCGGCAGCGGCCCTGCGGCGCAGCGTATCTCCTGCGCCAACGCGCTTATGAGGCTCGATTTTCCGGCATTGACCTGACCGAGCAGCAGGATCCTCACCGGCGCATTCGGCTCGGCTGCAACAGAGGCTCTATCGCGCTCTTGCGCGAGCCGCAGTTCCTCGTCTGAGAGCGCCAGCCGCCCTGAATAAAGGTCGATTGCTGCCCGGCCAATCCTACGAACGAAGTCTTGCGTAAGGCCCCTGCGTACGCCATCCGAAAGAACTGTGGCCACATTGCTATCAAAAACTCCACTGATTTCCCGCGCCGCCGCCGCTGCTGGATTCCATATGCCACGGATCACGCGCCACAGATTGTAGCCTGCCGTCCATATCGGGCCGTAGCGGTCGACCATTTGCTTGACCTGGAGGACGTGGTCCAGCTTTATGAATCTGACCCCTGGAATCATGCGAAGGGCGTCTCGACGCAGGTCTTGCGAGACGCGCTCGGTCAACAGCAGGACATCCGGAAGGCTGAATTGCGCCCACGGCGCCTGGGTTTGTGGATGCAGTTGCTCCGCGACTGCTTCGACGACCTGGCGGGCTTTCGCGAGAAGAGGATCGACATCGATAAAGGAGAATGGAGCAGTGGCGTCAGCAATGGCGAGCACGGCGGACCATGCCTCGCGCTCGCGCACATTCCACGCAGGAGAAGGTTCGCCACAGTCGCCAAGCGCGGTTCGCAGTTCCGCGTTTTGGCGCCGCCGGACCAGTCGCGTGAGCGGCCAAGCCAGCAAGGCGAGGGCGGCAGCCACGATTGCCCAAACCCACGCGTAACCGCGCTGCCAAAGCCACAGAGTGCCGAGCCCGAGCAGCGCCAGCCAGGGCAACGTGACCGCAGCGATGAGCAGCGCTTCCGGCCAGCGCCGTCGCAATATCGTGCCCAACCTCATTTGGCGGGCTCTGGCCGAATCGGCTTCTTGGCCTCTCGCAATCCGGCCGCCAGTCCATCCGCGAAGGCACGGCGCACCTCTTCGCTTGGAGCATTCAGGCCGCGGCGCTGATAGCCAAGCCACACGCAAGCGGCTTCTCCGATCGCGACCGTCACGGCGAAAGCCGCCGCCGCATTGAGCGCGCCGGCTGCAACCGTCCCCATCACCGGAACGAGTTTAAGTATTTCACGCAGCCCATATCTGAGCAGGAAGGCGGCGACGGCGCCGCCGCCGATCGCACCGCTGAACTGACCGAACATGCGCGGGGTCCACTCCAGCCGGTAGCGCCTCGCCAGGCCCCGCAGCATCGTCGCGATCACGCCAGCGAGACCGCCGACTCCGACGATCGGGACCGGAACGGCGCCAGCGCCGGCGGCGGCCGTACCGCAGCCATAGATCAACGGGCGAGCATTCGCGCGGATGCGGTCGCTTTCCAGGTCGGCGTGGGCGCGGTGAAGCGCCTCGAAGGCCACCGGAAACGCCGCGGTCAGGATGCACCACAAGTCTTCCAGTCCGTAGTCACAGGGTGGGAATCCATCTGCCGGCACGGTAAAGTCGATCGGCACGAAGCGTGGTTGGGGTCCGCGCAAGCCGTTGAACAGCTTGCGCTGATAGGCAAGCGCTTGGCGCAAGCCATGAGGTAATGACGCTTGTGTCTCGTCGTCCGGCTTGCCCGCGTAAGGATAAGGGATCGGATGCGCCATTCCTGGTGGGTAAAGGCGGTGCAGGCCGGTCTGCGCTACGGCCACCGGCCATTCGGGATGGCGGCCACGCGCCTGTTCGAGCGCGCGCAGCACGACGTGCTGATCCGGGTCGGATACCTGCATCACGGCCAGTACCAAATGCGATTGCTGCTCACACCAGGAAATGTCGCTTGCGGCATCGTAGCCCACCTCGCCCAGTCCGCGGGTATCGAGAAAGCGAACCAGCGGCGCCTCTGGAGGCACATCGTAGAACCTCGCGGTTCGCGTGCAGGGTTCGAAGCCCGCGCCAACCTCGGCGCGCGCATCGCCGGTGAGTGCCGCGATAATTGCCGTCTTGCCAGCGCCGGTCTTGCCCAGCAGCCAAACGACAAGAGCGGCGGCTCGGGCGCCCTGGCGTGCGTCCGCAATGCCGGCGGTGTCGGCTCCAAACAGCGATTCTCTGATCGCATCCCAGAACTGGCCGGGAAACGGCAGAAAGCGGCGCGCCGCGTCGCGTAGTCGATTCACGGCTAAAAGCCGCGTCAACGCCGGTTCAATTCCTGCCTCCCGCGCTGTCCTTCTCCGCGTCGGTAACGAAGCTGCGGTCGAGCATGGCGGCAACGTTCACGGTTGCGACTCTAGGGTTGCTGGCGGAAAGCGCTTGCACGTTCGATTGCAGCTGCGCAGCGTCCGGCATCGGCTGCGCCGGCAAGGCCTCTTTGGTGTAGAAATCATAGGTGAAGTCGAGTTGTGCCTGGTCGGTCACGCCCAAATGCTCGCGGATTTCGTTCTCGGCAACGGCGCGGTCTGACTTTTCGCGCCCGATCGCCTCGATCACGGCATCGATCGTGTTTTGGACGGTGCCGCGGTTAGCTGCGATGAAGGATTGCGTGACCCATATGCCGGCACTCACGGAAGGGATCCTTTTCTTTGCGAGGTCGACAAGATCGACGAGCCCGGCGCGCTTGAATTCATAGGTCGCCGGGGGATGCGAGGCTGCCGCCGCGATGCTTCCCGCCAGCAAAGAGTTGTTCACGTTGGTCACGCTGCCCAGCGGCGTGAGTATGACGTCTTTTGCCGTGAGCCCGAGTTCCTTGAGCGCCAGCAGCGTGCCGGCATAGAGCGAGCCGGTGGCGCTGGTAACTCCGATACGCTGCCCCTTCAAGGCATCCGCATTCGCGAATTGTGGACGCGCCCAGAATTGAAAGATGTAGGTCGGAGTGAGCGTCAAAACGAGCTTCAATTTTGCGCCCTGCGCCTCGGCGGAGACGGCATCGCTGCCGCCGATGCCGGCGATCTGCACCTGCCCGGTTATGAGAGCCGGTATGCCTTCCTGAGCCGGCAGGTAGCGCAGCGTCACGTCGAGGCCGTGTTTCCTGAAATATCCGGCGTCGCTTGCGATCCACAGCGGCAGGAAATCGACGGTCTTCTCGCTGTAGGAGACCGTGATCTGCGTCGGCTTCGCTGCCGCCGCTGCGTGCGCGGTCGTGCCGAACAGGCAAGACGCGCAAGCGAGGTATGCGAGAATGCGTAATCGAGTTTGCTGGACCATATCGTCCTCCATCTGATCCCTGACATCTGATCCCTGACAAGTCACACGCGCCAGGCATCGAAGCGGCGCTCAAGCCAGCGCACGATTGCAGTCAGCAGCATGCCGGCCGCGGCGAAAATCAACAGGCCCGCAAAGACTGTATCGGTCTGGAACTGCTCGCCGGCGTTCTCCATCATGGCGCCGACCCCGAATTGGGCTCCGAGCAGCTCGGCAACAAATACTCCGATCAGCGACTGGCCTATCGCCAGGCGCAAGCCGCCGAGGATGAACGGGACCGTGCCAGGGAGCGCGATGGTGCGAAAGATCTTGAGGTCGCTCGCGCCGAAGCAACGGGCGACGCGCACGAGATTCGGATCGAGGCTGCGAATGCCGCTGCTCGTATTGACGAGCACCGGAAAGACCGAGATCAGAAACACGAGCGCGACTTTGGAGGCAAGACCGATTCCCAGCCACACAATGAGCAGCGGGCCAAGCGCAACACGCGGGATCGCGTAGAGAAAGCTGATGAAGGGATCGAAGAAATATCCCAGCCGAGGATACCAGCCGATCGCGAGCCCCAGCGTAATGCCAACGGCTGCTGCCAGCACAAAGCCATAGAGCAATTCCTGACCGCTTGCGGCGAAATCGGCCCAAACATCGGGCGAGGAGAACAGCCGGCCGAAGGCGCCGACCACCCCGGCGGGTGACGGCAGAATGATCGGCGGCTCGATGCCGAGGGCCGTAACCGATTCCCAGGCGATAAACAGCGCCGCCAGGAAGGCGGTGCCGAAGACAATCCGCTCGGTGCGCTGGCCAAGCCGTGCGAACGACGCGACTCGGAGCCGTGCCGGCGTCCCGGATTCATCAAGAGCGACCGTCGCCATAACGCCTCTCCTTGCTCATGGGTGGGTTCCTCGCCGGCGCTTGTGTCGACCCCAGCGCCCCCGCGACCTCTTTGACATAAGCGAGGAATTCCGGCTCGAGCCGCGCTTGCGCGCGCGGCTTCGGCAAACGCACGCGCACCTCCTGCACGATGCGGCCTGGCCGGCGGCTGAACACACAGACGCGGTTGGCGAGGAACACCGCCTCGCCGATGTCATGGGTGACGAACAGCGCGGTGACTTCGGCGCGTTTGCAGATGGCGAGAAGTTCGATCTGCAAGGATTCTCGGGTTTGCGCATCGACCGATGCAAAAGGTTCGTCGAGCAAAAGCAGTTCCGGTTCGACCGCCAAGGCGCGCGCGAGATTGACGCGTTGCTGCATCCCGCCCGAAAGCTGGTGCGGGAAGCTATGGGCGAAATCCGCGAGGCCGACGAGTTCGAGCAGCGCGGCGGCACGCTCTGCCGCCTCCCGCCGCCTCATCCGGCCCGACATTTCGAGCCCGTAGGTGACGTTGTGCAAAATGTCGCGCCAGGGCAGGAGACCCGGCTGCTGGAACACCATGGCGCGATCGGGTCCCGGCCGCTCGATCGGCTTCCCGTTGAAGGTAAGCTCGCCCGACGAGATCGGCAGGAACCCGGCGACCGCATTCAGGAAAGTGGTTTTGCCGCAGCCGGAAGGTCCGAGGAGACACACAAATTCGCCTTGATCTACCGACAGATCGACGCCATCGATGGCCCGGAGAATTTCCGCCCCGGGGCCACTATAGGCCACCGAGACGTTGCGCGCGCACAGATAGCCGCTTCCAGCTCCAGGAAGGCGCTGCACCCCCGTGCTGTGTACGGTCGTATTCGGCAATGTGCTCACATGCTGGAAGGCTTTTCTGGCTTTTGCCAAAAAACTCGGCCGCCGCGCTCCCGGTTCCGAGTGTCGGGCGTATCGGCCGCATGGGGGCCGGCCCCCATCGGGGCCTCGACGCTGGGCAAAATCAGTATGACAGCCGGTCGCGGAAACGGTCGCGGTGAACGCTGCAATGACGGGGAATTTGTAATTCGATCTCCGCTGCGCTCAGGAAGATTGCGCATAGCTGTTACGATGAGCCCGAGTTGGGGCAGCGGAGCGGAGCACGCAAAGTCCAGCTGCCGACGAGTAGAATCCCTGCAATCGCAAGCACAATAAGAAAAGCAAGGCCGAGTGCATGGCTTTTCGTACTCATAACGTACGTTGATACAGGATATACGTTCGTAATGGCTCGATTGCGGTCCGGGGTCATTGCACGACTACTGGTTGTGCAGCGCGAATTTGTGTTTACAAATTGTTAACCATACCCTAAGACCGGCCTGCTTGCTGTGGAGGGAACAGAGGGCGGGGGGACTCAAACGTGCCTGTTCCGGCGTCGCGGGGATTCTTCAAAATCCATTTTACGGCATTCGATACATTTTGGGCGCTCGCATCGCCCCTGATCGCCCTCTATGTACGCGACGCGCCGATTCTGTCGGTCAACGGCTTCGCCGACGTTTCGCTCTATTGCTCGATCTCGGTGATCTGCTCGCTGATCTCGTTTGTGGCATTTCGCATCCATGAGGGGATGACCCGCTACTTTTCAGTTCACGATGCGCTCGACATTGCCAAGTCGGTAACGGTTGCGATCTTTCTTACCGCAATCGCGCTCTTCACGATTACGCGCCTCGGCGGCGTGCCGCGCGTGACCCTCTTGGTTCACGCCCTGGTCCTCGGCACCGGTCTCATCACCGCGCGCACATTCGCACGGATCTCGGAAACGAACCGGACCAGCCGTGGTGCAGAAAAACACGCGCGGGAAAACATTATCGTGATCGGAGCCAACCGGCTCTCATCGCTTTACCTCCGGCTATTGGAGGCCCATTCGCCGAACCTCCACCGCCTTATGGCGGTTTTCGACAATCGGCCGCATATGATTGGCCGCGCGCTTGAACGGGTGCGCATCGTCGGCACGGTCGATCATCTCGAATCGGTCGTCAATGAATTCGCCTGGCATGGAATCAGCATCGATCGCGTCTTGATCGGCGCCGACAAGGACGAATTGGCGGAAGACGAAGTCGCGCAGGTCAGGAGCATTTGCGCGACGCGTGATATCCGGCTCCACTTCATTCCCGAACTCATCGGAGTGCACGAGCTGCGGAAAAGCACGATTAGCGAATCCGTGGCGCCGGTGCAGCCGGGGCTCGAGCCGACGCCCTATTTCCAATTCAAGCGTCTCCTGGACTTCGCCGCGGCGATTACATTGGTTGTCGCTTTTGTCCCAGCCTGGCTTTTCGTGGCCCTGATGGTTCTTCTTGACGTCGGCTCGCCGGTCCTGTTCTGGCAGCAGCGACTGGGGGTGGGGGGCCGCACCTTCCTCGTCTACAAGTTCCGCACCCTCAAAGCTCCCTTCGATCGCGATGGGAATCCGATATCGGAATCGCAGCGCCTTTCGGCCACCGGGCGGCTGCTGCGCAAATTTCGTCTCGATGAAATCCCGCAATTGTTGAATGTGCTGGTCGGCGACATGTCCTTGATCGGACCGCGGCCGCTGCTGCCGCAGGATCAGCCGGCCAATCCGTCGGTACGATTGTCGATCCGGCCGGGCATCACCGGCTGGGCCCAGGTGCGTGGCGGAAACGCGGTCACGGCACAGGAAAAAGATGCGCTAGACGAATGGTACATCCGCAACGCCTCCGCATGGCTCGACGCCAAAATTCTTGCGCTGACGCTGCTGTTTGTTTTCGTCGGCGAAAAGCGCTCGGAAACGGCCATTGCGGCTGCCCGTGCAGTTCGCAAGGAGCTGCAATCGGAACAGCCGGCGGGAGAGTCGAGTACCGCCTCCTTGCGCGGCAGTAACAGCAATGCGCGCCAGGAAATTGATTCAAATCTGGCGCGCGTAGCCTGACCGGCGATCTCCATCGATTGTTGAAGGAGCAAGGACGGTCTTTGATGCAACTGCCAGGCGGAGACTTTGAACGAGCGGCGGCAAATTCGACGCGCTGGTATGCTGCAAGTACGCAGCCCCATCGCGAAGCGCGCGCGGCGTTGCAGCTCGAAAATCAGGGCTTCCGCGCATTCTTGCCCAAACGGGTGAAAACCATCCGCCACGCCCGCAAACTTATGGACGTTACCGCGCCGCTGTTCCCGCGCTATATCTTCGTCCAGCTCGATCTCACCCGGCAGCCCTGGCGCAGCGTCAACGGCACGTTCGGCGTCTCCAGTCTGATCATGCAGGGGGAGCGGCCGCATCCGGTGCTGCCCGGAATTGTCGAGAGCTTGCTTGCCTCGGCCGGCGCCGACGGCGTGGTGCAATTCCACGAGGACCTGGAAATCGGCAGCAAAGTGCGGCTGTTGGCGGGGCCCTTTGCCGAACAGCTCGGCATTCTCGCCCGCCTCGACGACAAGGGCCGGGTGCGCGTCCTGCTCGAAATCATGGGCGGCAGGGTGCCCGTAGATACGAGACGCGAATTTGTGGTGGCCGCCTGAGACAGCACCGGGTCCTTGGACACTAACGACGACGGGCACGGCTCCGCCGGATCGAGGCGAAACGTTCGCTCATTTTCGTGTTCAGCCGGCAGAATGGCTCCGCGGCGCCGTGTGAATGCATCTTGCGGCCGCCTCGAGCTGTCTCTGAGAGAGGACTCCTGATAAAAATAGCTCGAATTGAGCGCGAGCCTCCAGCTCCCCCAGTCCGGCATTTCGGAGAAACCGGTAGACCAGCCCGAGCGAGTGCGAGCCGCAACATTTCTCAATAAGTTCATCAGCCAGTTGGCCAATCGCAATCGGTGCGTAACCACATTTCGCGTTTGCTTGTAGGGAAATGCCGTGAGGCTCGCCCGCGAGTGTGTGCGGCAGTGAAGTCTCAGCGGAACTTGGCGCTGTTTGCTGCATATGGACCATCTTGAAACTTACTTGAGCCAACGCGAGAACGTGCAGACGTGTTCCGATCCGAGCCGAAAACCCTTCGCTGCATCGCCCGCATCGTTTTTCCTCTCGGCCAGCCACCCGGCAGGCTGGACGCTGTTCTGCACGCAGCCAGCCTGTAGTTCGAAACTCCCGGCAGTGGAACCGAGTTGGTGTAGACCACAGGACACTTCCCGGAGGGTAAAATGAAGAGCAAAGTCGCGGACAGGCCCCGACGAAAAGAGGACGTCCTCGCCCAGCGTTACGGCCGAATCGGGATGCGGGTTGTTGCGGCGGCGGCCCCTTACCAGCCGAAACCCGAGGACCACCCCAGCTTGCGCGGGAAAACCAGGAGAGCGGACAAGGGCAAATCAAAGAGAAGCATTACCGAAAACCGATAACGCTTGCGGCCACAGCATAGATCGTTCGGCGCATCATCTCTCCTCGCGCGGGGGATCGCGCGCGAGACGCAGTTCCTCTTCGATAAGCCGTTTCACCACATCCGGCATCCGCGCGCGGGGAGTCCAGCCCAATTCGGCATGGGCTTTCTCGGGTCGGCCGACACTGAAAGCGACGTCGCTCGGCCGCGACAAAGCGGGGTCGTAATCCACGTGTTTGGTCCAATCGAGGCCGACGCAGCGGAATGCCTCCTCGACGAATTCGCGCAGCGAGTGCGGCTCGCCCGTGGCGATGACATAATCGGCGGGCGTACTCTGCTGAAGCATCAGCCACATCGCTGCCACGTATTCCTCCGCCCAGCCCCAGTCACGCACGATGTCGAGGGTGCCGAGCTTGAGGCGCTCGGCCCGGCTGCCGGCGATGTCGACGACGCCAGCGGCGATCTTGCGGGTCACGAACCGGCGGGGCCGGAGCGTGCTCTCGTGGTTGAAGAGAAGCCCCGAGCAGGCATAGAGATCGAAACTGTCGCGGTAGTTTGCGACCGCCCAATGGGCTGCCGCCTTGCCGACCGCATAGGGACTGCGCGGGTGGAAAGCGCTCTCTTCGGTGGCACCCTGCGGGCCGGTATTGCCGAAGCATTCGCCCGACGAGGCATTGTAAAGACGCGCGCCGAGCTTGAGAAAACGCAGCGCTTCGAGCACGTTGATCACGCCGAACATCGTGCTGTTGATCGTGTTCACCGGCTGGCTGAACGACAGCCCTACTGAGGACTGGGCGGCAAGGTTGTAGATCTCTGCGGGACGAACGCCGGCAATGATCTCGATGATTGCCCGATAGTCGCCGAGCGAAGCTGAATGCAGGCGCACGTGCTCGAAAATGCCAAGCCGTCGGAGGTTGGCAAAGTTCGCAACCTCGTGATCGCGCGAGGTGCCGTGCACCTCATAACCGCGCTTGACAAGGAGACGCGCGAGCAGCGCCCCGTCCTGTCCGCTGATCCCGAAGATGAGCGCTCGTTTGCTGTCCGGAGATGTCATGAGTGCGTAGCGGTCTGGCGGGTTGCGTAGGGCGGATTAGCGAAACGCAATCCGCCGAACAACAGCCTGCGGGAGGGCGGCCCAATACCCTTCGCTATTGCGCCCTGCGACTCGCGCGGTCCACCCTACGCCTGCTGCTGCTTTAATCCCATCAGGATGCCCTCGGCGGTGATCGGGTGATTAACGCGCACGCCGGTCGCATTATAGATCGCGTTGGCGACGGCGCCCGGCACGCCACCGATCGACGTCTCGCTGAAGCTCTTGTAGCCGTAGAACCAGCGCGGCTCCAAACTCTCGATGAACACCTGCTCGATCTCGTCGGGAAATTCCATGATGGTCGGGATTGGAAACGATAAGAACGCGATGGTGTTGTGGATCTGGCCGGGAAATTCCTTGTCGTAGGGGATCGCGTTGGTGGCAATCTGGAAGCTCTGCATGAACGAGCCTTCCATATCGGCGATGCCGATGAACGGACAGAGGAGCTTGCCGGTGTCATGGCTGTAGACCACGCGGGTGACCCGGAACGCCCCGGTCCAGGTATCGACTTCGACCTCGACGAAGCAGGCGCCGATGCCCCGCACCAGCGCGCGGCCATGGCCGGTGAGCTTCGATTCGCCATGCATGCGTAACGACTCGCCGCCGACGAGATCGGCGGCGGCGACAGAGAGCTGCGGATTGTCTTTTGAGCGGATGACACCGTCTTTGAGAGTTAGCGACGCCGCATCGACATTGAATTTGCGCGCCCCACGATTGAACAATTCATTCCGCAGTTTCTTCGCGGCGATCAGCGCTGCGCCGCCTTGAACCGCGACCGTAAGGCCGCCGTACCAATGATCGCTGGGCGGCGTGATGTCGGAATCGCCCCAGAGCAGCTTGATATCGTCGATGTCGCTCACTCCGAGCATCTCGGCAATGACTGTCGCCATGCCGGTGTCGTGATTGGTGCCGCTGTCGGGGAGCGCGCTGCGCAGAATCACCTGGCCGCTCGGGTCCATTTCGACATCGGCGCTGAATATCGTGCCGTGCTCGGTGTGGAAAGCCGGCTCTTCTTCGTGATAGCCCATGTGGCCGGCATGGTGCTGGGACATGCCGAGCCCCATGCCGCGCTTGAACCGCCCCGGCATGCTGCCGGGTTTCGGATTGCGCTTGTCCCAGCCAAACCGTTTCGCTCCCTCTTCGAGGACTTCGATCGAGGCGAAGGAGTCGAAGACGAGCGCGCCGTTCTCCAGTTCGGGCTTCTTCATCTCGGCGTGCCAGTCGAGCGCCGGGTAGAGCTTATCGCCGGGTCTTGCGACGTTGCGCACGCGGAATTCGACTGGATCGAGTCCGGCAATCTCGGAGAGTTCATCCATGAGGTTTTCGAAGCCCCATTTCAGCTCCTGCTGCGTGCAGCTGCGGGCGCAGCCGACCGCCGCCGTGTTGCTCTTGTAGGCGTAGCTGATCTGTTCCCAATGCGGCACCCGCGCCGTGTAGAGGAACATGCTGTCCTTGGCGCTCTCGTTCATCACCTGCTGCGGGGGTCTGTCCATGACGCCGGCGATGAGATGCAGCTCGTGACGGAACGCATGGATGCGGCCGTCCTTGGTGAGCCCCACTTTGAATTTGGCGAACGTCTCCGGCTTGTGCTGGACGTGGTAGAGTTCCTCGGACTTCGTCAGCACCGCCTTGACCGGGCGGCCGGTCACTCTGGCGATCTGCGCGATATGACCCCAGAATGCCGAGATCGACGACACTCCGAAGCCGCCGAAGCTGCCGCCGTTCCACTTGTTGATGTAGCGGATGTTGTTCGCGTCGATGCCGAGCCAGGCGGCAAGCAATCGGCGCGCCGGATAGATGTCCTGGCCGTGGCCCCAGAAGGTGAGCTTGTCGCCCTCCCAGGCGGCAACCCCGCTGAACGGCTGCATCGGGACGACGCGGCCGCCGCCGAAATAATAAGTGAATTCGTGCACGATGTCGGATTCGGCAAAGCCCTTCTCGATGTCGCCGTGCCGCCATACTCCGCTCGCCTGCGGGTGATAATTCGGGTGATTGGGCGCGGGCTGAAGCAGATTGCCTTTGCCTTCGCGCAGGTCCGGTGCGTCCGCGGCTTCCGCGGTCGCGATGCTGGCGATCGAGGGGAGGTCCGAATACTCGATCTCGATCGCCTCGACAGCATCCTCGGCCCGATCCTCGGTGTCGGCGGCGACGATCGCGACAATCTCGCCCTGCATCATCAGCTCGGTGTGCAGCGGATTGGTTTTGAGGGCGTTGCGAAAGGTCAGGACATGCGCCACTCCCGGCATCTTCTCGGCCAGGGTGGTATCGAGTACCCGGATCGCTGCGTGCGGATAGGGACAGCGCAGGAACCGCGCATAGAGCATGTTGGGAAGCCGCACCCGGGTCGCGAACACGGCAGTGCCGCGGTATCGCGGCTCGACCACTTCGCGCAGCGGCGGCCGTGCCTTGCCGATGACGGCGAGATCAACGGGCGGAAAGCCCTGCCATTTCGGAGTGGGGATCTTGCCGTCGCCCTCGATGAGGGTGTCGCCCGGGCCATGCCCGCCGCCGGTCGAGAAATCGCGGATCATCGGCTGGGTGATGATTGTGGCGCCTTCCAGTGACGGCTCGATCTTGACGGTCATTCGATCACCTCCGTGGCTAGCCGCCGTAGGGTGGGCAAAATCGCCTGCACTTAACCGGCCATTTGAGCAGCACCGCGAGAGCGATTTTGCCCACGCGGTCAGCTTCTGCGAGTCGTGACAGCATCGGCAAAGGAGCGGGATGCTCGCGCCGCCTCATGCGCCGCCTCGTCATCGAGGAACCATGACTCGCGCAGAGATGAAGCTAGCATATTCGCGGGGCGCGGAAACCTCGTTGTAGGCTGTGGGTTTCGTAGCCCGGATTGCGCGATCGGACCTGCCAGCGCCCAATTCACCTCACGATCGCGCAATCCGGGCTACGGGCTACATCCGCTAATGAAATATCGACTTCGCGATCATGGCATGGACGCCTTTCACCCCGTCGACGAGTTCCGTGATGTGCAGGTCGACGGCCTGCGAGCACAGATTGTAGGCATCGTCGCGGGTGAGGCCGCGTTCGCTGACGAGGTACTCAATCATTTCGCGTACCGCCATCCGGGCGGCTTCATCGAGATCGGTATTGAGCCCCAAGGTGATATAATGCGTCGGCGTCTCGGCGCGCGGCCAGCGGATCGATTTGCCCTTGTGCAGCTCGACACGAACGGAACCGCGCAGCGAGGTTTCGAGCGCCCCGCCGTTGATTTCGCCGTCGCCCTGCACCGCATGGCCGTCGCCGATCGAAAGCAGCGCTCCCGGAACGTTTATCGGAATATAGAGCGACGAGCCGGATACCAGTTCCTTGAAATCGATATTGCCCGCGTGCACACCGGGCACGCCATTCGGAATGGCGCGGCTCTCGACCGAGGGCGCGACCCCGATCGTGCCCCAGAACGGCGCAGTCTTGATCGTGATGTTTGGCGCGAATTGAATAGTGCCGGCCGCAGCATCGATCCGGTAGAGCTTATAGCGGGTGTGAGGAAACTCGTTCGGCAGCGTGCCGCGGCCGCGGAATCCGGTCCAACCGAAGGGATGCAGGAATTCGAACCCGGGAAGAATCTTCACCTCGAGCGTATCGCCCGGCTGCGCCCCCTCGACATAGATCGGCCCGGTCATGGTGCCGCCGTAGAGCCCCTTCTCCTTCATGTACTTGTCCATCACCTTGAGCGACTCGGGAATTTCGCTCTCCGAGGCGCCGGCGGTGATGAGCCGGTCCATGCCAAATGCTACCAGGGTTTCGAGCTTGACGGTGTCGCCCGGATTGATCCGCAGCACCGGCTTGATCCGGGCGTCGAAGGAACCCGTGTGGGTGTTGCTGGGGATGAGCTTGAGCTCATATTCGGCAGCCGCGCCGGGCACAGCGGACGCAAGAAGCGCGGCCGTTGCGACGAGCAGAGACATCGTTTTCATGATCATCCTCCCTTGAGCCTTTCCTTGTTGTGTGAGGCCCCGAGTGATCATCATATTTGAGGGGCGAGTGAATTCAACGCGGTCCGCCGGCGCCGATCCGGGCGGATTGCCGGACCTCGCACGGCTCAAGGTCCAGCCGTATCGCGCCAGCCTCGGAACGCGAAGGCGACAGCCTGATGGACGAAGGCTGTCCGACAACGCCGCGAACGACGGTCCCATTGGAGCTTGAGATGAGATATCTTGTTCGTCGTGTGCCGGCACGCTCCCGATCGAGGCGAGCATCGTTGTGGAAAGCGCAACGGCAACGACCGCTCACAAGGGAGATCGCCATGGAATCGATCATTTCCAATCTTTTGGCCGGGTTCGAGAAAGGCTCGCTGAGCCGGCGAGAACTGGTTTCCGGTCTCGCCATGCTGGCCGGCAGCGCGACGGCGGCCGGCGCCCAAAACGATATCGCGGATTTCAAGAGCGCCGATATCGACCATGTGAGCATTCAAGTCGCGGACCTGCAGCGCTCCGTCGATTTCTACCAAAAAATGTTCGGTTTCTCGGTCGTCAGCCAGGATCAGCCACTTGGAATCGTACGTCTCGGCACCAACCGGACGCTGGTCTCTCTCAATCGCCAAAGCCCTGCGGGAATCGTGGATCACTTCGCAATCGGAATCCCGCGTTTCAGCAAGGAAGCCGCCGCACGCTATGTGCAGCAGCGTGGCGCCACGCCGCTGGACGATCCCTATGCTGGCTTGCATGTCAAGGATCCCGACGGGATCAACGTGCAACTCTTCAATCAGCGGTGAGGAGCGTAAGTAAGTAAGTAAGTAGGTAAGTAAGTAAGTAAGTAAGTAAGTAAGTAGGGGCGGGTTTCAAACCCGCCCCTACAAAGACGCGCACCGCCTCGAACCATGAAACATCGGCCAAAACTATTTGGCGCGTGTTTGGCCGCGAGCATCTTTCTATCTAATGTACTGTTCGCCGGGATCGACGAGGATGAATTTCGCCAGGGCTTGTCGGCGTTGAACGTCGGCGACTACGCCACGGCGCTAAGATTCTGGCGCCCGCTCGCGCAACGCGGAGAGCCCCGCTCCGAAGCCGGCATTGGCTTCATGTATCACCGCGGGTTGGGCGTTGGCGTCGATGATCGCGAGGCCGCGGTCTGGCTTCGCCGCGCGGCCGAGCAGGGCCAGGCCGAAGGCCAGCTGATGCTCGGAATGCTGTTCTATTACGGGCGCGGGGTGGCGCAGAGCTATGTACGCGCCTATGCCTGGTGCGAATTGGCCGAGAGCGGCGGCAACAGCGACGCTACGCTTTGCCGCGACGCCGCGCTCGAATCGATGTCCGAAGCCGATCGCAAGCAAGCCTTCCGGCTGGTGATCGAGCTGCGCGAGCGGCAGAAGGCGCCGCGGTAATCTCCACCCTCCGTAGGGTGGGCAAAATCGCGTTCCAAGGCGCTTCCCCGCGCGCACGACGGCTGATGCGATTTTGCCCACGCGGTCCTACGGCGAGGTTGTCCGCGTGGGCCGCCAGCGCGTTTACGCGCGTCTGCGACGCGCTATGGCGGGAAAGTCTGTGTACACGCCTCAACAGAGGGGCGCGCCTTCGCCCACCCTACCGTTGACAGCGATACCCAAAAATCCTGTCGCGGAAGGCCGGCATTTCTGTTTAATATCGTTCCAAATTCGAGGACGGGATCGAGCGCGCCGCCGGTGCGCTCGATACCAAGGCCCGAGGGAGGAGCATCCATGTCCGAACACGAGGGAACTGCGCCTGGCGTCGCCGATTACGGCGGTGCAGACGGGCACGCGCGCTCCTCATCCACAGCGCTCTCGGCTCGCGCGTCGCGGCGCCAATTCATAAAAGGGGTCATCGCGTCGGGGGTCGCCGTCTCGGCCGCAGGCTACGTGGTCGTCGGCCGCGGCGGCGAAGCGCTGGCGCAGGCTGCGGGCACGGTCGCGCGGTTGATCACGCTCAACGTCAATGGCCGCGACCGGCCGGTCGATGTCCTGCCGAACGAGACCCTCATTCATACGCTGCGTTACAAGCTCGGCCTCACCGGGACCAAGCTCGGCTGCGATCACTCCGAGTGCGGCAACTGTACGGTGATGCTCGACGATGTCGCGACCTATTCCTGCTCGACGCTCACCCATGGCGTGCGCGGACGCAGGATCGTCACCATCGAGGGAGTCGAGGGACCGAACGGCGAACTGCATCCGGTGCAGAAAGCGATGGTTGCTGAACTCGGTCCGCAGTGCGGATTCTGTACCTCCGGGCAGGTGATGTCGGCAGTCGCGCTGCTCAAACACAACCCGAAACCCACAGTCGAGGAGGCGCGCCTCGCCATGTCGGGCAATCTGTGCCGGTGCGGCGCCTACGACCATTACCTCAAAGCCGTGATGCGCGCGGCACGGGAGGCTTGAGATGGCTTACAAGCTGATCGGAAAAGACTTCACGCCGGTCGATGTCGTCGCCAAGGTCACCGGGCGGGGCAAATACGCCGAGGATTTTCGTGCCGATCGCATGGCGTTCTGCAAGACGCTCTCAAGCCCGATGCCGCATGCGCGCATCCGCTCGATCGACACCTCTGTGGCGATGAAAGTGCCCGGCGTGCTTGGCATCCTCACTGCCGACGACGTGCCGCAATTTCCGCCGCCGCAGCCGCCGATCCTTACCAAAGACGAGGTGCTGTTCGTCGGCCAGCCGATTCTTGCCGTCGCGGCGGAAAGCGAGGCCGCAGCAGCGGACGCCATAGAGGCAATCAAGATCGATTTCCAGCAGCTGCCGCACGTGACCGATCCGCTGGAAAGCCTGTTTCCCGGCGGACCCAACGCCCGCCAGAACGGCAACGTCGCCGCCGCCCAGATCAATTTGCAGACGCTGAAATGGGAGGCGGGCGATTTCGCGGCGGCCGGCGACGACAAGCTGCCCGCCGGAAAGCCCGCGGAAGAATGGCACTATGGCGACGTCGAAGCGGGGTTCAAGGCGGCAAAGCTCGTCCTCGACGAGAGTTTCGTCGCCGGCGGCTACCCGCATCACAGCATGGAGACGCGCTCGGCCTTCGCCTATTGGGAAGGCGGCAAGTGCTTCCTTCATGGTTCCAACCAGAGCCATACCTCCGCTGTACCCAACATTGCCCGCTTGATCGGGATCCCGCCCGAAGATCTCGTATTCATCGCCGAATTCTGCGGCGGCGGCTTCGGCAGCAAGATCCCGGGCTATCCGAACATGGCGATCGCTGCCCTGCTGTCGAAGAAGATCGGCCGCCCGGTCATGCACCGCATCTCGCGCAACGAGGAATATGCGATCGGCAGCGCGCGGCCTTCGTTCCAGGGCCGCGTCAAGCTCGGCTTCCGCGGCGATGGCCGGCTCATCGCAGCCGATCTCTACATCGTCCAGGAGACCGGGCCCCACCAGGGCGCCGGCGATTTCCGCTCCGCCGGCAACTGCCTCTCGCTCCTTTATCAGCCGGAGGCAATGCGTTATCGCGGCGTGCCGGTGCTCACCAATACGCCGCCGACCGGCCCGCAGCGCGGGCCCGGCGAGAATCAGTTCGTTCCCGCGATCGAGCCGATGATGGACAAGGCGGCGCGCGAGCTTGGCATCGACCGCATCGCGATCCGCAAGCTCAATGCGCCGGATTCGAGCGGCAAGTTCGGCCAGGATCGCGGGCCGCTCACTTCCGCCTTTATCAAGGAGGGGCTCGACAAGGGCGCGAGCCTGTTCAACTGGGACGAGAAAAAGCAGCGCTCCGGTCAGCGCAATGGCCACAAGATCACCGGCATCGGCGTGGGCCAGGGCTATCACTCGGCCGGCTCGAACGGTTACGACGGCCTCCTTCGCATCACGCCCGACGGCAAGCTGCACATCCACACCGGCGTCGGCAATCTCGGCACCTATTCGCATTCGGCCACGGCGCGGGTTGCGGCCGAGGTTCTCGATTACAACTGGGAGAACGCCATCATCGAACGCGGCGACAGCCGGCGCGGGCTCCCCTGGAACAGCAATCAGGCCGGCAGTCTTACGGCTTCGACGCAGTCACGCACGATGTACGTGGCGGCAATGGCCATGAAGGAGAAGCTCTCCGACATTGCCGCCCGGATGCTCGGCGGCGCCGCGGCCGATTACGAGCTTGGCGATGAGAGAGTCGTCAGCAAGGCCGATCCCTCGAAGTCGATCACCTATGCGCAAGCTGCCCAGAAGGCCATGGAACTTGGCGGCAAGTATGTGGGCAGGGAGGACGTTCCGAAGGACATCAATCCGCTTACCAAACGAAGCGTCGAGATGATCGCCGGCACCGGACTGATCGCGGTCGCCAAAGACAACCTTCCGCGGGTCGGTATCACGCCGGGGCTGACCGTGAGCTTCGCCGAGATCGAGCTCGATACCGAGACCGGCAAGTTCGAGATCAAGGAAATGCTGTGCGTTGCAGACTGCGGCACGGTGCTCCATCCGCTTGGCCTCGGCCATCAGATCGCCGGCGGCAACGTGATGGGCATCGGCCTCGCGCACTTGGAGCGGCATGTCTACGATCCGAAGCTCGGCATCCCGACGACTCAGTCGATCGAGCGCTCGAAACCGCCCACCTATCTTGATGTCCCGGCACAGATCGGCTGGGGCGCGGTCGACAAGCCCGACCCGCAGAATCCGGTCGGCGTGAAGGGCGTGGGCGAGCCGGTGCAGGGCTCCGGCGCCGCCGCGATTACCTCGGCGATTTCCGACGCGCTCGGCGGCCACCTGTTCAACCGCACGCCGGTGTCGCTCGATATGATTCTCAATCATCTCAACAACCGGCCGCAGGCGCACAAGCCCCTGCAGATCAACACCGTGTAAGGGAGCATCACCATGACCATCAGGGATGTGATGCCCGCGTTCGAGCTGTATCAACCAACGCAGCTTCGCGACGCTTTTGCGCTGCTCGACCGCTTCGGCAAGGACAGCTGGAAAATGGCGGGCGGCTACGACAGCCTCTCCTGGTTCAAGGAGCGCATCAAGCGGCCCAAGGCGGTCATCGACCTCACCGGCATCGACGAGCTCAAGGGCATCCGCGAAACCGCCGGCGGTCTCGAAATTGGAGCGCTCACCACGCTGACCGAGATCGAGCGCAACCCCATCATCCGGGCGAAATATCGCGTGCTTGCCGACGCAGCCGCAAAGGTGGCGAGCCCGCAAATTCGCAATCACGGCACGCTCGGCGGCAACGCCTCGCAGGATGCGCGCTGCCTGTATTACCGTTATGGACTCCCCTGCTATCGCGCCGGCGGCAACGCCTGCTTCGCCGACACACCCGAAGGCGTCAATCGCGAGCACGCGCTGTTCGACACGGATCGCTGCGTCGCCGTGAGCCAATCGGATACTGCGCCGGCGCTGGTCGCGCTCGACGCCAAGTTCGTGATCAGAAGCTCGAAAGGCGAACGGGTGATCGGGGCCGAGGATTTCTTCATCGGCCCGCAGATCGACATCACCAGGATGACATCGACGAAGCCCGAGGAAATCCTCATTGCTGTGCGCATCCCGGCGGCTTTCGCCAACGCCTATTTCTATTTCGAGAAGGTGGCCGACCGGAATGTGTGGGACTTTCCGCTGGTCAATGTCGCTGCCGCAATCCGCGCGAGCAACGGCACGATCGAGGACTGCCGCATTGCCTGCGGCGGCGTAAGCGCCGTGCCGCGCCGACTGACCGCCGTCGAGCAGATCGTCAATGGCAAGCCAATGGGCGAGGGTATCGCCAAGCTCGCCGGTCAGTCGGCGACGCGCGGCGCCAAGCCGCTCAATTACAACCAGTTCAAAATCCCGCTGATGGCCAATCTGGTGACGCGCGCCATCCGCGACGCGCGGGCATAGTTGAGCTGTTCCGGTCGGAATCGGTGACTATGCTTGAAGTATGGGCAGTGGCGCCGCGGACTCGGTGCGCTCCCTCTCCCCGCAGGGGAGAGGGTTGGGGTGAGGGGGTTCGGGCTTCTCGGTAGTTCCGAACCCCCGCACCCGCTCGCGGCACGATTCGTCGTGCTGGCGACGTAGCTCTAACTGACGGGATTAGGTTCTGAACGATGCAGTTCTTTCGATACGCGACGTCGATCTACGGCGACTCCAATGTGGTGATCGGCGCTTCGTGGGACCTGCTGCCGTGGTTTGCTGCCGCCGGCGCCGCTTTCATCGTCGTGCACGCTCTGGTGAAGGCGGTTGCCGGCCGCCGCAGCCGTATCCAGTGACGGCCGATCAAGCATGAGCGCCTCAGAAGCAAGCGCCTCGGCCATGCCGGTCATCGAGACGCGGGCCGAATACGTCGTCCGGCATCGGCTTGCCGACCGTATCTATCACTGGCTCATGGCGGCGTCGGTGCTCATCCTCATGGTCACGGCATTCCTGCCAATTCTCGGCTGGAAATTCGAATGGCTCAGCCTGCATTGGATAACCGGTGTGGCGCTCGCCGCCCTGGTTGTGATTCACATCGTGCGGGCGCTCCTGTGGCAGGATTGGCGCGCCATGGTCCCGGACGGCGCCGACCTGCGCAACGGCTGGCACAGCATCAGAGATGCGCTCGGCAGAGCCAAGCCGATGCCTGGCAAGCCGGGCAAGTACAAGATCCTGCAGAAGCTTTATCACTTGGCCATAGCGTTGCTCGTTCTCTCGATCATCGGGAGCGGGCTCCTGATGCTCCTAAAAATCGACACGCCGTTATGGCGGCGCAATCCGTATTGGTTCGACTCCGATACCTGGGGAGTGATCTATTCGGTCCACGGATTCGCCTCGATGGGTCTGCTTACGCTCGTGATGATTCATATTTATTTCGCGCTCCGCCCGGAGGAATGGTGGCTCACGCGCTCCATGTTCCGCGGCTATATCAGCCGCAAGGAATATGCGGAGCATTGCGACGCCAGCCGCTGGCGGCTGCCGGACAAAGCCTGATCGTGGCGCCGGCCGCGGCAATGCACGAACCAACGGACAACCTGGACGAGCGCCGTAATTCGCTGGCCGAAGCGATCGATGTCATCGAGGAGACTTACGAGTTCATGCTGGCCTTTGCGGCGCAGGGCCGCCGCGGCGAAGACGAGGATGCGGGCACGGGCATCCGCGAGCGCTTGACGCGCGCGGAACGGGCGCTCGGCATCATTGCGGCGGCAAAGCCTGACGTCATCGAGAGCCAAGATCAGCAGAACGCCGCGGCGGCCGAGTTCTTCGAAGTCGTGCGAGCGGACGCCGACCGAGCCCGTGCGGCGTTCCGTCTTGTCCTGACCCAGCCTTCGATCAGCTCGCAGGCGGTCGACAATCTCAATGCCACGACGCATGTCCGCACGCTCCTGACCGACCTCTTTCTGCTCGATGAGACGCTCAAGATCAGCGGGCTGTAAAATGAACGTCGGCGTGATCGGTATCGGTGCCTTCGGGTCGCGCGTCGCCTTGCGACTTCTCTGGAACGGCTACCACGCGCTCCAGCTCTACGACGTGAACGACATCTCGACGCGGCAGTTCACCAACGACTACGGCGGGCTCGCAACCGGCTCGCCCAAGATGATGGCGCAAGCCTGCGAGGCTATAATCACCGTGCTGCCGTCAGCCGCGGAATTGCGCGAGGTGTGCTTCGGCTGGGAGAATCTCACTGGCGGATTTGGTGATAGCGGCACCGTCATCAATCTCGGAATTTGCGATCCGATTGAGATCGCCGCAATTGCTCGCAAGCTCGCCGAGCGCGGCGTTGCGCTGCTCGACGCGCCGGCTTTCGGCACACCGGCGGAGGCCAAGGAGGGCAAGCTCGCTTTGCTCGTAGGCGGAGACGAGCGCGCCTTCGCCCGCGCGCGCCCGATCCTGGAAACGCTGGCGCACAAGGTCGAGCGCGTCGGCGAGGCAGGCGCCCCCCAGGCGCTGGGCGCCATCGCGGATTATCTCCACGGCGCCAAGCTTCTGGCTGCCAGCGAAGCTTTGCGCATCGGCGAGCGGTTTGGGCTCGACCCCGATTACGTCCTTCGTGGGCGCGAGGAAGGCGCTCGCGCCGATCTCGGCGGGCTGCTGCGTCAGCAGGTACTGCCCCGCCGCTTCGCATCGGGTGTTTCGCTCGGCATGATTCACCGCAATGTCGCTATCGCCTCCAAGCTCGCCAGTACAAATAGGCTGGCGTCGCCGATGCTGGAGGCAACGCGTGCCGCCTGGGCAGAAGCCGAAGCAACACTGGGCTCGGGCGCCGATCACACGGCCATCATTCGATGGCTCGAACGCTTGCAGCCCACGGCGGAACAAGCTGAGTGCGAAAGGCCGGAACCGCCGGCTACTTGATCAGCTCTCCGATTCTGGCGGCTACGGCCTTCGGAGTCGCGTAGATCCTCCTGATCAAGCCTTCGAGGTAGGCCCCGTCCTCGGGCTCGATCTCGAAGCCCAGCGCCTTCGCTTCGGTCAGGAAATCGGGATCCTTCATGGTCGCGTTGAAGGCGTCGCGGAGCATCTTCAGCCTCTCCGGCGGGAGGCCCGGCGGGCCTATGAACGGACGCCCGATACCCTGGCTGGAATAGAGGAATTCGAGCGCCTTTTTGTTATCGGCATCGCCCGCGAGATCGAGGATGAACGGCACGCCCTTTAGGCGTGGATTGGGGCCAGCGCCGCCCTGAAACAGCACGTTGACCTTGCGCTTCTCGATCCAGTCGGGCCGCCTGGCGACGAGGCTCTCGAAGCTCTCGCAGACGCCCTCGACCTCGCCGCGCTCCATTGCGAGGAGTACGTCGGAGGACGACGGGAAGCCGGAGACCAGTTTGAACTTGGTGCCGAGCACTCCGTTGAGGGCCTTGGGATAGGAATAGGTGCCGGCCCCGGCGCCGGTGGTGCCGACGATCAGCTCCTCCTTGCGCAGGTCATCGAAGCTCTTCACCTTCGCACCCTGGCTCGCAATGCAGATGTTGGTTTCGACCGTCGGGGTTCCGATCCAGCTGATCTCGAGCGGATGAAACCGAGCCCCCGGCGCGCCCGCCAGCGAGGCGAGCGGAGCGTCGCGCGAGATGAGGCCAATCACGGTCCCGTCCTTCGGCGCGATGGCATAGATGTGGTTCGCGAGATTGAGGCTGCCGGCGCCCGGCATGTTCTGGACCACCACCATGGGATTGCCAGGGAGATGCTTGCCGAGGTGTCGGGCCACCGCGCGTCCCAGGATGTCGTAGCCGCTGCCCGAACCTAGCCCGATGATGAGCGTCAGCGTCCTTCCGGAGAGGCTCGGTATCTGGGCATCGGCCGGCGCGGCTACAAAGACAAGCGCCATGGCGATGCCGAAAGGCAGCAACTTGGATAAACGGCACATCAGCGTCTGCTCCTCGTATGGCTCGTCATCCGGATTGAAGCGTTGAGCGCGCCGTTGTCCACGTGCGATCCACGCCCGCGCACTGCCTCAGCAGTGCTTGCCTCTAACCGCCTCGATCGCCTCTTCGTCGGTGGCTGCAGTCACCACCGTATTGACCTCGTCGCCGCTGATATCGACGATGCAGCTCACGCGGTAATCGAATTTGCCGGGGACCGATGCCGAGGGCATCTTGGTCTGGATAACGCAGTGCGTGCATTGTGCGGCGGCTGGAGTCGCAAAGACAATGGCCGCCGCAAGTCCAATTCCGATAAATGGAGTCCTGTGCATGCCTTTGTACCTATGCGGCTAATCCGACCTCCGTCGTGAAGGCTTCGACCGGCACGCATTCCAGCGGCTGGGATACGCGCGCCCTCCCCGGATTGCGCAGGATTGGCCGAATGCCTTCGCACCCTCGCTGAATTCCCCTACTGATTCTCCGAGCCGCGACCGTCGATACGCTGACCGCCGCAAGCAAGCTTAGCAACCGGTCGCGGCCACCGTAGCAATCTGCCGCCTCGGGCTCTTCGCTCAATACGAAATCAAGGATGGCTCCAACAAGCCAGTCGGTCCAGGCCCTGTCGGTGCGGCGCACCGCAGCATCGAGCCGGATGAGCAACTCGGCTTGCGCCCATGTTGCAATCGCGCCCGGAAGATGACCGCGCTGGAGCCGCCGCAGATCGCCGAACGTGATCCGGCCTCTGGCTGCCGCCTTGGTAACGAATTCCTGAAGCCTTTCGTTTTCCATCGCTCGCCCTCGTCCCGCGTTCCTGATGCATCCAGCTTGCGGAACCCCGGTTTTCTCGACTCTTAATCCGCAGGTCTAAATTTCTATTCAGGTAAACAATTGCCGATGCCTGAGGATTAGCGCGGGTCCGCAGCTATCCATCCTTCTTCGTAAGAGAAACATCGTAGCTTGCCGGCATGGCTGGCAGGAGGTATGTTCCAACCCGCGTCCGCCTCGCAGCCGGCCGGCCGACGGCGCACAAGCAGCTGGTCTGGTGCAATCCTCGACGTGCATGGTGGCGCCTGGACGCGTGAGGACGTGCGCCGGGACGAACACGCGCTTTTCGACAAAGCGCTTGCCGCGATGGGCATCATCGTTGCGGCAGTCGACTACCGGCAGAATTCTCAACACCATTATCCCGATTCTGTCGCCGACGTGAACTTTGCACTGCGCTGGCTTCGGGCAAACGCGGCGCGTTTCAATGCCTCGCCGAATAATCTCGGTGCCCTCGGCTCTTCGAGTGGTGGACACCTCGTCCTGCTCAACAGCATGCGCCCTTCCGATCCGCGGTACGCAGCCCTGCCGTTGGCCGGGCAGGCGCCGGCCAGTGGCGGCCCTGACTACATGATTCTCGTCTACCCCATTTCAGATCCGCTGGCGCGAAGGGCTTATGCGCAGCAACTTGGCAATGTTGCTCCGGTGAGGTCCACGGATATTTATTTCTTGCCGGCAGGAAGCATTCAGGAGGGCAATCCGCAGTTGATTCTGGACCGGCGCGAGCCCGCAAGGCTTGTGCCTGCTCTGCTGCTACAGGGCAGCGCCGATGCAAATGGTGTCGTCGAGGACAAGAACGTCTCGCCTGAAATTCAGCAACGATTCGCCGAGGCGTATCGAACTGCCGGTGGAATAATCCAACTGGAGTTGCTTCCGGGCGCTCCTCATAACTTTGTCAATATGCCCGGGGTGCACGCAGATCGCGCGCTCACATTCATAAGAACATTCGTCGGGAAACAGCTCGGCGGAAAATAGTAAAGACGTGCCCAGCCATGAATGGCCACATTGCGGAAGCGCAGTACGGCGGTCTCACTCGGGCTTGATGCCGGCACCCTTGATCACCTTCGCCCATTTCGCGGCATCGTCCGCGATGAATTGCGCAAACTCGGCCGGCGTATTCGGCTCCGCCACGATGGCGCCGATATCTTTGAGCCGCTGCCTGATGGTTTGGTCGAGGAGCGCGGCAGTGATCTCGCGGTTGAGCAGCGCAACGATCTCGCCAGGCGTGCCGCTGGGAACGCCGACGCCGATCCAGGCGCTGGCCTCGTAACCTTTCAGAAATTCCCCGAGGGTGGGAAGATCGGGCAGTTCGGGAAGACGCTGTGCGGTGGTGACCGCAAGCCCGCGCAGCTTGCCGGCCTTGATCTGCGGCAGCGCGGTCGGCGTCACGTCGAACATCACCTGCACCTGCCCGGCCAAGAGGTCGGTTACCGCGGGCGTTGTGCCGCGATACGGCACATGGATCATGTTCACACCGGCCATCGACTTGAACATTTCGCCGGCGACATGCTGCGGGCCGCCGATTCCGGCCGATGCCATGTTGATCTTGCCCGGATGCGCCTTGGCATAGGCGATGAATTCCGGAACCGTCCTTACCGGCAGGGCAGGCGTTACTTCCATCACCAGGGGAACGCGCTCGATCAGCGCCACGGGCGCAATATCGCGGACGAAATCGTAATCGAGCTTCTCATAGAGCGCGGTGTTGATCGTGTTCTGGGCATTCACCAGGAGCAGCATGTAACCGTCGGCCGGGGAGCGCGCGACCGCTTCGGTCGCGATATTGCCGCCCGCGCCCGGCCGGGCCTCAACGACGAACTGCTGACCGAGCCGCTGCGAGAGCCACTGCGCGATCAGCCTCGCCGTGATGTCGGACGAACTGCCGGCCGCCTGCCCGACGATGAAGCGCACCGGCCGGCTCGGATAGGCTTGCGCCCGTGCCAAGCGTGAGGCGGCGGGCAGCGCAGCGGCGCTGATCATGAGATGCAGAAGATCGCGGCGGAATAGATTTTTCATGGGACTGCCCCTACTCCGCGGCCTTGAGGTATTGCGGCCCCCCGGAACGCAAGCGCTCCAGTAATGCGGCCTCCTCGGCTTTGGCGGCAACAAGGTGCCGGGTCTTGACGTGCCCGAAGCCACGGATTTTCTCCGGGATCGATGCCAGCGCCACCGCGACCGCGTGGTTCTCGGCATCGAGGCGCGCAAAAATCTCGGCGAGCACTGCCTCGTATTCCGCGATCAGCGCCCGCTCAGTGTGCCGCTCGGCGCTGTAAGCGAATGGGTCTAGCGCGGTGCCGCGCAGGAATTTGAGCTTCGCCAGCACGCGGAATACCCTCATCATCCAGGGACCGAAGGAAAGTTTTCTCGGCGCACCGGTGCGCTTGTCCTTCGGCGCCAGCAGCGGCGGCGCGAGCGCAAATTCGAAGCGCAGATTGCGGTCCCCGAACGTCGCCTGCACCTGCTTGGCAAAGGCCTCGCCGGCAAAGAGCCGCGCGACTTCGTACTCGTCCTTGTAGGCCATTAGCTTGAACAGATAGCGCGCCACCGCCTCGGCGAGACCTTGCTTGCCGGGAGCGCGCAGCGCCTCCACGGCTTTGGCTTTGTCGACGAGAGCGCGATAGCGCTCGGCATAGGCGGCATTCTGGTAGTCGGTGAGGAAAGCCATGCGGCGCGCGACAATTTCGTCGAGCGATTGCGAGAGGCGCCGCGGCTCGTCGGGTTTCTTCGGTGAGGCGAGCGCTTCGACCGCGGCCAGATCGAGCGCCGCATAGCGGCCGAAGCGAAATGCCGTTTGGTTCATCGCCACCGCCTCGCCGTTTAGCTCGATCGCCCGCTCGATGGCTTCGGCAGAGAGCGGCAAGGTGCCGATCTGATAGGCATAGCCGACGAGGAACACGTTCGCCGAGATAGAATTGCCAAGGAGCGCAGTCGCCAGCCGCGTCGCATCGACGTAGCGGCATTTGGCGGCCCCGGCTGCAGCCGCAATCGCACGCTTGAGCCGCTCGGCCGGCAATGAATAATCGGCATTGCGGGTGAACTCGCCGGGCAGAAACTCGGCGACGTTGATCACCATGTCGGTGCGGCCGCGCTTTGCAGCGGCGAGCACCTTTCGGCCGCCCGCAACCACGATGTCGCCGCCCAGCACCAGCTCGGCGCTGTCTGCGGCGACCCGGATCGCGTGGATGTCCTCCGGCTTGTTGGCGATGCGCATGTGGCTGTAGACAGCGCCGCCCTTCTGGGCGAGGCCGGCCATGTCGATGATGCCGACGCCCTTGCCTTCCAGATGGGCTGCCATGCCGAGAATGCCGCCGATGGTCACAACGCCGGTGCCGCCAATGCCGGTGACGATGATGTCATAGGTGCCCGCGATGGCCGGCAGCGACGGCTGCGGAAGCGCCGGAATGACCTCGACCGGCGGCGCTTTCGCGCCTTCCCGGCTCAGGTTCAGCTTCGCCCCATGCACTGTGACAAACGAGGGACAAAAGCCCTTGAGGCAGGAGAAATCCTTGTTGCAGCTCGTCTGGTCGATGGTGCGCTTGCGGCCGAACTCGGTCTCCAGCGGCTGCACCGAAACGCAGTTCGAGACGACGCCGCAGTCACCGCAGCCTTCGCAGACAAGTTCGTTGATGAACACGCGCTTGTCGGGATCCGGATAGGTGCCGCGCTTGCGCCGCCGCCGCTTCTCGGCCGCGCAGGTCTGGTCGTAGATCAGAACGGTGCAGCCTGGAATTCCGGCAAGCTCAGTCTGGACGACATTGAGCTCATCGCGCTGATAAATTTTCAAACCTGACGGCCAGCCGGTGTTCCTCGGATATTTGCTCGGCTCATCCGTTACTACGACGACGCGTTTGACGCCTTCGGCCGCAACCTGGCGCGCGATCTGGGGCACGGTGAGCCCGCCGTCGTTCGGCTGGCCGCCGGTCATGGCGACCGCATCGTTGAACAGGACCTTGTAGGTAATGTCGGTGCCGGCGGCGATGGCGGCCCGGATCGCGAGGTAGCCGGAGTGATTGTAGGTGCCGTCGCCGATATTCTGAAATACGTGGCGGCGTTTCGAGAACGGCGCCTCGCCGATCCAGTTCGCCCCCTCGCCGCCCATCTGAGTGAAGCCCGACGTGCGCCGGTCCATCCATTGCGCCATGTAGTGGCAGCCGATTCCGGCATAGGCGCGCATGCCTTCCGGCACGACGGTCGAGGTGTTGTGCGGGCAGCCGGAGCAGAAATAGGGCGTGCGCTGCGCGACCTCCTCGATTTCGGCGAGCGCGCGCTGCGCCTCCTTCAATCGCGTCACTTCGGCGGCGATCTGATCGTTGTGGCCGCGCTGGAGGATACGTTCGCCGATGCAGATCGCAATGTCGTTGGGATCGAGCGCGCCTTTGACCGGAAACAGCCAGTTGCCTTTCTCATCCTTCTTGCCGATGCAGGTCGGCTGCTTCGCGGTGCCGTAAAGCTCTTCGCGTACCTGCACCTCGATGAGCGAGCGTTTCTCTTCGACCACGATGACGAGATCGAGGCCGTCGGAAAATTCCTTCAGCTCGCGCTGCGACAGCGGCCAGGGGCACGCGACCTTGTAGAGCCGGATTCCCAATTCATTGCACTTGGCCTCGTCGATCGACAGCTCGTCCAAGGCCTGGCGCACGTCGAGATAGCTCTTGCCCGTCGTGATGATGCCGATCTTCGGATTGCGGCCGCCGCTGGTGATGTAGCGGTTGAGGTTATTGGCGCGTACGAATGCGAGCATCGCGTCGCGCTTGTAATCGTGCAGGCGCGCCTCCATGCCCAGAATGCTGTCATTGAGCCGGATATTGAGGCCGCCTTCGGGCATGCGGAAGATGCGGCCGCCGAGATCGAAGCCGTTTTCAGGAACGACGATCTTTACGCGGTCGATACCGCCGTCGACCACTGCGGTCGATTCGACCGTCTCGTGCATGCATTTGAGCGCGACCCAGGCGCCGCAGTAGCGCGACATTGCCCAGCCGTAGAGCCCGTAATCGAGAAATTCCTGCACCCCGGCCGGATTGAGGATCGGAATCATCACGTCGACGAAATGATATTCCGACTGATGCGCCGTGGTGGACGATTCGGCAGTGTGGTCGTCGCCCATCAGGGCGAGCACGCCGCCATACCGGGAAGTGCCGGCGAAATTGGCGTGACGGAAAACGTCGCCGCACCGATCGACTCCGGGTCCCTTCCCGTACCAGAGGCCGAAGACCCCATCGAACCTTCCTTCGCCGCGCAGTTCGGCCTGTTGGCTGCCCCACAGCGCAGTCGCCGCAAGGTCCTCGTTGAGCCCGGGCTGGAACACAATATCGTAATTGTCGAGCCAGCGCTTGGCGCGCACGAACTGCTGGTCGAGGCCGCCGAGCGGCGAGCCGCGATAGCCGGTGACGTATCCGGCGGTATTGAGCCCGGCGCGCCGGTCCCTTTCCTTCTGCATCAGGCACAGCCGCACCAGCGCCTGATAGCCGGTGGCAAAGATGCGGCTTTTGCTCAGATCGTACTTGTCGTCGAGGGTGACGTCGGCGAGCGCCATGCGGGGACCTCCGCGGCCAGCTTTCCGGCGGCGCGGCGCCGTTGCGCCAGCCAAGCCGGGCCTGTGAGACATAGGGCGCGAGAAGGCGAGCAGCAATTGGTCTGTGACAGATGCTCACAACAGGCGACTGCTTTAGTTGCACTGCCGCATGCGCGGGCGGCATCGGTCCGATGCCGGGGCGAAGCTGGCCGAATGCCGGTGCGTCACCTAGAAGGGAAGCGCGAGGGACGAACCGGCACAGATGCACGCTCCAGGTCAGCCGCGCGCGACGACGGCGCTCAGTCTTCGGGACACTCGCCTCGTCATTGTCGGCTGCCTTCTCCCGGTATTCATGGGATCGCTCGACAACACGATCCTCGCCAGCGCGCTCCCGACCATCGGGCGCGGCTTCGATGACGCGGCAGGCCTGCCCTGGCTGATTACGATCTATCTGCTGGCGGCGACCGCCGGCATACCGCTCTACGGTAAGATCGCCGACATCCATGGGCGCCGGTTGGCGCTGCGCATCGCGATTGCGGCGCACATGGCCGGGTCTCTTATTTGCGCGCTGGCGCCCTCGATCATCGTGCTGATCGTCGGCCGCGCCGTGCAGGGGATCGGCGGCGCCGGCCTATCCTCGGTCTCGGTTGTCATCCTCGGCGATGCGGCAGCGCCCAAGGAACGCGGGCGCTATTACGCCTATTTCTCGATCTGCTACACGACGGCTGGCGCCTGCGGGCCGGCGCTTGGCGGCTTCCTTGCACAGCATTTGCACTGGTCGGCGATTTTCTGGCTCAACATCCCGCTCGGGCTCGTGGCGGCTGCGGTGACAACTTCCTTGCTTCGCCGGCTCCCCCGGCACGAGCGCCCGCACCGGCTCGACATTCTGGGTGCGCTGGCAATCATCACCGCAAGCGTCTCGTTCATGCTGGCGCTCAATCTCGGCGGCAGGAGCTATCCATGGTTCTCGCCGCCTATCCTTGTTCTGTTTGCGATTGCGCTCGCCGTCGGCGCGGCGTTCGTGCTGCGGCTCCTCACCGCTCCGGAGCCGCTGATCCCGATCGCAATCCTCATCAATCCGATCGTGCGCTGGGCCGTCATTGCCAATGGGTTCGGCTGGGGCTCGATCGTCGCTCTCAACATTTTTCTGCCGATGTATTTGCAGAGCGTGATCGGACTCTCGCCTACGGATGCGGGACTGAGCCTGATGATCTTGATGGTCAGCCTCAATACCAGCGCCGGGCTTGCCGGCCAGGTACTGGGGCGCGTGCGGCACTATAAGCTGCTGCCGATTTGCATGCTGGTGATTGCGGTCGCCTCAGTCGCGGCGCTGGCATTCTGGGCCGAGCGCATGACGATATGGTGGTTCGAAGCGATCCTGTTTTTGATCGGAATCGGTTTCGGGCCGACGCCGTCGCTCACCACAGTGGTCCTGCAGAATGCAGTCATGCCGCACCAGCTCGGGATCGCGGTTGGGACCATGAATTTTTCCCGCAACCTGTTTGCCACGATGCTGATTGCTCTCCTTGGCAGCGTAATTCTGGGCAGCATGTCCGCGATCGAGCCGGCCGGGCCCGGGCAATTTGGCGGCGCGCTGTCGCCTGCTGCCGAAGCAGCGGCGGCAGCGTTTGGCGGCGCCTTTTTTATCGTGGCCGCCTGCCTCGCTGTCGCCTTTACGGCGCTTGTGCGGGTCGAGGAAACGCCGCTGCGGGAGAGCATCGCGTAGCGTGGGCAAAAGCGCGCTACGCTGACTTAGGAGCTCCGGCGGTGAATGCTCGTGCGCGCTATTGCCCACGCCGGAATTCCAGTCTCGACATATTGCGGGAGTTACCCCATCGCGCCTCGACGTTTGTGGTAGCTTCCAGGAGAACAACGGACATAAGCTCGGGCTGGAGACCGATTGGGCTCGTCGTTTATGACCGGAAGGGAGCTCCGCAGGTGTCCAGAGACCCTCTTTCGCGAGGCAGCGCACGGATTAGGAGGCATGTAGGGGCGCGGGTTTAAAACCCGCCCTACTGACGGCGAGCGCGCTTATGCGCAACCCGCTTCGTACGAGATTTTGCCTGCACTGGACGCGCGGACAATTTAAGCTGCAATGCGGGCATCAGGCCAATGACCGTTCCAAACTCAGGATTACCGGACGGACCAAGAGCCTTGTATAAGCCCTCGCGGGTTACACCTGCTTGCTTGGCAACTTTGCTCATGCCGATTGACCGAGCGACCACTCCAACAGCATCTCGGATGAAAGCGGGATCGTTCGTTTCCAAGGCCGCCGTAATGTATTCGGCACGGGCGGTTGCAGTCTTCAGATAAGCAGCCGCGTCAAAGGGTGCTGTCTTGGTCATCGTTTTGTCTCGTCAATTCTCGCGCTCGCCTTATGTCCCGCTGTTGCTGGCGCTTGTCGCCGCCGCAAAGGAGGATCACAACATCCGGCCCCTGCTCGATGAAATAAATGCGGTAGCCGGGGCCATAGTCCACTCGCATTTCCGTCAACCCGCCACCAAGGCTCTTGCAATCTCCCAGGTTGCCAAACGCGATGCGCTGTATCCGCGAGGCGATGCGAGCCTTGGCTCTTTCATCGCGCAGCCGACGCAGCCAGTTATCGAATTCAGCCGTTCGGCGCACTTTAACCGTGCGACAGTGTAAACCATAGTTTACAGCCGTGCAATGCTTGCCCGAACGTGGATTGGACGAAGAAGATTTCGTGCCATGGAGGAGGTATCGCAACTGCATCGTTGCCGAGAGATGGGTTTATTTAAAACCTCGCGGGAGCGGTCGCTCGCGTCGATCAGCCATGCGGCGTGCATGACGAGCAGCCGACCGATGGTGCGGTGGGCGACCTCGCCCAGCGGACGTGCCCGGATCGGAGCCGCCGCCGGGCTCCGGTCGCTTGCAACAGGCGGGCGGATACGCCACCATATCCGAGCATTATAGCTCTGGTTGCTGCCATGAATGATGTCCATCAGCACGAACACGAACACGGTTCGGAAATCTCCGAGGCGCAGCTGCGGGTGCGCGCGCTCGAGAGCATCCTGACCGAGAAGGGTTATGTCGATCCGGCGGCGCTCGACGCCATCATCGAAGCCTTCGAGACGAAGATCGGCCCCCACAACGGCGCCAGGGTGGTCGCCAGGGCCTGGGCGGATCCGGATTTCAAGCGCCGCCTGCTCGAAGACGCAAGCGCCGCGGTTTCCTCGATAGGGTTCGTCAGCCGAGTCGGCGCTCACCTCGTCGCCGTCGAAAATACTCCGCGCGTCCACAACATGATCGTGTGCACGCTCTGCTCCTGCTATCCCTGGGAAGTGCTCGGGTTGCCGCCGACCTGGTACAAATCGGCGCCGTATCGGTCGCGGGCGGTGATCGATCCGCGCGGCGTGCTCGCCGATTTCGGCGTGACGCTTCCCGCCACGACCGATATCCGGGTCTGGGATTCGACCGCAGAGACCCGCTTCATCGTCCTGCCGATGCGGCCCGACGGGACCGAGGGCTGGAGCGAAGAGAGACTCGCCCCCCTTGTCACCCGCGACTCGATGATCGGCACCGGCCTGCCGCGCCGGCCGGGGGAGGCTGCGGCGTGAACGGGATTCACGATCTCGGCGGGATGCAGGATTTCGGGCCGGTCAAGCCCGAGCCGAACGAGCCGCCGTTCCATTCCCAATGGGAGGCGCGCTCGCTCGCACTCAATCGGGCGATGAGCTACGCGAAAGTGTGGACCATCGACCGCTCGCGCGCGGCCATCGAAGAGCTTGCGCCGGTCGATTACCTGTCGATGAGCTACTACGAGAAATGGGCAACGCGGCTCGAAAAGCTGCTGCTCGAATATGGTCTCGTCGATGCCGATGAAATCGCCGCCGGCCGTTCGCTACGTCCGGGAAAGCCGTTGCCGCGCAGGCTTACGGCCGCCGAGGTCGGCACGGCGCTCACGCGCGGGTCCTATGCGCGGCCGCCGCGCGCGCCGGCACGTTTCAAGGTCGGCGACCGGGTGCGCACGCAGAACATGCATCCCGCGACTCACACGCGGCTGCCGCGCTACGCGCGGGGGCGCACGGGCGTGATCGAATGCGTTCGCGGCTGTCACGTCTTTCCCGACACGGTGGCGATCGGGCAAGGCGAAAATCCGCAATGGCTCTACACGGTGTGCTTCGACGGCCGCGAATTGTGGGGCAAGAGCGCCGATCCGACGCTCAAAGTCTCGATCGAGGCGTGGGAGCCCTATCTGGAGCCGGCGTGACGACTGGTATGTCCATTATGCCCGGGTTGCGACGGAATTTTGTATGCCCGGTTTGCGACGGAGTTTTGTGCAGTTCGGTCATGTCCTTACACCGGAGGGCGCGCTAACTCATGACCACGCAAAGTCTGGACCGCCACATCGTCGCAACCCCAGGTACCCTTGGCGGGAAGGCTCGGATTGCCGGGCGCCGCATCTCGGTCGAGGATATAGCAATTTGGCACTTGAGACTGGGCAAAACAGTGGACGAGATCTGCGCGGAATACGACCTATCGTTGGCCGAAGTTCATGCCGCGCTTGCGTACTACTACGACCATCAAGCCGAGATCGAGCGGGATATCGACGAGGGGAACGCATTCTTGGAGGCGCTACGTAGCAGCTCGCCGTCCAAGCTCGCTAAACGCCTTACGGAGCGGAGGGGTTGAGTGATGCTCTCGGCCGAGGAGATGATGGATAACGTCGAGTATATTTGAGCGGCGCACTCGCGCTTTTGTGTCAACCCATTGACAAGGTTTGACCAATGTCGCGCCGCTGGAGAACTCGCAACTGAAATTGTGCCGTGCAGCGAAAATCATCATGTACCAGGAGCGGGCATCTGTAGGGTGGGCAAAGGCGCGCCCTTGCGCGCCGTGCCCACGCGTTCCGGCGTTCGATCACTCTCCGAAGTTGCCGCTGAGAAACCGGCCTTGATCAGCTCCAGCGCAGCGGAAAATTGGCATCGCCGGAAGGAAGCCGTCAGACCGCATGCAAATGGTCGGGCAAAAAGGCAGATAGCGACTGTTTCGAATGACTGGCGTTGCTGGATCATGCGGTTGATGCGCCGGAAACGATCAATATACCGCACCAGCACATCGCTTGAGCGGTCGGCGAGCGTGACCGTGAAGAACAGTGTTCCGCCTTCGATGCTGGCACGTCGATAATGCGGAATCATATGCCCGGACGCGTGGGCACTGCGCGCAAGCGCGCCTTTGCCCACCCTGCAGAATCGGCTGCCGCCCGCAATTTCTCTTTCGGCTAATCTAACCGGCGCGTTCCATCGCGACTTCTTCGCGAAGGTTTTCAACATCGCGGAAGATCGAGGCGACCGCCAGCACCTTGCCGTTGCGGCGATAGCGCACCAGGCAGTCGCGCGCCTTGATGTCGCCGTCGATATCGACGCCGTCCCATTTCTCGGCGTGGCCGATATAGTTGATCGGCACGTCGTAATGCTGGCTCCAGAAGAAGGGCACCTCGGCAAAGGCTTCATTGTGGCCGAGGATATTGCGTGCCGCGGTCTGGCCCTGGCGCTCGGCGACCACCCAATGCTCGATGCGAAGAGCATCGCCGCTGTGCGGGTCCGGCCAGCGCGCGATGTCGCCGGCTGCGAAGATTCCCGGCGCGCTGGTTTCAAGATAATCATTCACCGTTACGCCTCGATCGATTTTCAGCCCTGCGCGTTCCGCCAATTGGATTCGTGGCCGCACCCCGATGCCGACGACGACGAGATCGGCAGGCAGCGTAGCTCCGCCTTTGAGCCGCACGTTGTTTGCGTCGATGGCGGACGCGGTGTCTTCGAGATGAAACACGACACCGTGCTCTTCATGGAGGCCGCGGATGAAATCGCCGTATTCGCGGCCGAGCACGCGTTCCAGCGGCCGGTGCTCGGGCGCCACGACATGGACCTCGATGTTGCGCGCTCGCAGCGAGGCGGCCACTTCGAGCCCGATGAAGCTTGCACCGATGACGACAGCACGCCGCGCCTCTTTCGCCTTGGCGATGATTGCCCGCGAATCGGCGAGCGAGCGCAGCGTGTGGACGTGCGGCTGATCGGCACCGGGAACGTCGAGGCGAACGGGTTGGGCACCCGTCGCCAACAGCAGCTTGTCGAAGGGGACACTGCGTCCATTGGCGAGCGTCACTTGGCGCACGTGGGGATCGATTTCATTCACTTCGACACGGAGTTGAAGGTCGATTGATTGGTTCCGGTAGTAATCGTCCGGCCGAAGCGCCATCCAGTCTTCCGGCGCATTGCCGGCAAGGTAATCCTTCGAGCAGTTCGGCCGGTCGTAGGGCGCAGACTCATCGGAAGAGATCAGCGTCAGGCTGCCGTCAAAGCCTTCGCGCCGGAGCATCTCGGCCGCGGCGAATCCCGCCGCCCCGCCACCGACGATCACGACGCGGCTGGCCTTATCGCCGCTGCTGCGAGCCTTTGTTTTCGGCCCAGCAGCCGGCTCGATCTTCTCGCGCACAAAAACCTTGCCGTCGGCTTTTTCCACGCGCCAGCAGGGCATCGGATTGAACGCCGGCGCTCTGACCGCCTCGCCGCTGCGCAAACTAAAGCATGCGTGATGCCAAGGACAGCGCACGGTGCCTCCGACGAGCAGCCCTTCCGCCAGCGGCCCGCCGTAATGCGAGCAGGTCGCGCCGATTGCGAAGAATTCATCGCCGACCCGTGCGAGCAACACGGCATCCTCACCGACATGCCCGCCCATCATTCCGCCGTCCCCAACCGCGTTGATCGCGATGCCCTGCGTGAGATCGGGCCCCTTGGGCTTGGATTGCTCGCTCATGGCGTCCTCCGAGAAGACGGTGACTATCAGCAGGCGGGTTCCGTGGAATTCCTGGGAGATGACTCGCCATGCCCAAACTTGTTCCGGCCACGCCAGATGAGGGGTCGCCAGATCCCGATGAGCTTTGGATCAGCGGCCGGCAACTCACTTGCCCGACAAGCCCGAATGGCGCATGCTGATGCCCTGGCGGTCGATGAATCTGAAGAATATCCGCCGCGAAGATGGGGAGGAGAACCATGCAGATCAGTCGCGCGCGTGCGCTTTCGGCGGCCGTCGCCATCGCAGCAATCGGCTACGCGGCGTCTATCGCGCCAGTCAGCGTGCAGGCCCAGGAGCCGGCGCGGCCCGCCGCGGCGTCGAACGAACTCCAGCGCTCGGTCGAGGTTTTCAACTACGATGTCGCGGCCAAGAGCGGTCCCAAGCGCGGCGAGGTGATCTATTATTACAAGTGTTGGAATTGCCACAACGACTACACCCGCGCGGCAGGCTCGCCGGCGCCGAGCCTCAAAGGAGTCTTCAGCCGCGCCAACCTGGTGACCGGCGCGCCGGTCAGCGACGAGTCGGTGGCGAATCAAATCCGAAACGGCAGCGCGCAGATGCCGGGATTCGGCACCGCCCTCAAGGACGCCGACATCGCCGATATTCTTGCGTATCTGCATGACGGCTGCTGTTATAAGGAGACCAATCCGCCGGCCAATCCGTGGTACCGGGCGAACGCGCAGAACTCGCCGGTAATGCCGGAGCGCGGCAATCTGCGCGGCGGGCCGCGCGGCCTCGTGCGCAGTGCCGACGGCCATCTGCTCGAAGGCATCATGGTGCAGCTGATCGCGCCGAACGCGGTGCGCACCACCGTCTACAGCAACGAAAGCGGTGAATATGAATTCCCGCGGCTCCTTGTGGGCTCCTACACGTTGCGGATAGCAAAGCCGCTTGAGTTTCTTCCGTATCAGCGGGATGCGGTGCGGGTCGCCGACGGCGCCAAATTCGACGATATCGTGCTGCAACGCCGCTCGGAAACGGACCTGCTTCCCCCCACGCCGGAGGTCCTCACCCAGCTCAGCGGAGTCGAGTGGGTCTGGAACTTGCCGGGCACCGCCGAAGAGAAGCACACGCTGAGCCGCGCCTGCGGCGAAGGCTGCCACGGCTACGAGCAGATCATGCGCAACCGCCTCGACGAGCGCAGCTGGCGGCTGATGCTGTTCCGCATGCTCCACTACAGCGGTTCGCCGCTCATCGTGCGCGGGCGAGCGCGCGCCGACGCCAAAGAGGAGGACATGCTGGTGAAATGGCTGGCGCGGGTGCGCGGGCCGGACAGCCAGATGGGCGAGATTCAGGTATTCCCGCGCGCGCACGGCCCGGCCACCAATGTGGTGGTCACCGAATACGAACTGCCGCACGTGCTGCTCGCCACCCACGACGTGTCGGGCGATTCCAAAGGCAACATCTGGTATTCGAGCCATCGCACCCCGTTCCTGGGCATGCTCGATCCCAGGACCGGCATCGTGACCGAGCACGAGGTTCCGGCGACGCCGGACGGTGTTCTTCCCGGCACCCACCGCATCACCGTCGACAAGAACGACGTGGTCTGGGCCTCGGAAAACTGGGCGCACAATCTGGTGCGGTTCGATCCGGTGAGCCAAAGCTTCACCATCATCCCGATGCCGGTCCAGGAAGCGCTGAACACGCCCGGCTTCGGCAATTTCTCGATCGGACCCGACAGCACCGTCTGGTTTGCGCGCAACAAGGCGGTGCAGAAAATAGACTCGAAGACCGGCAAGCTTCTTGAGCGCGTTCCGTTCAGAAGCATCAGCCTCGCGAGCCCCTACGACAACATCGTTACCGACGACGGGCGCTTCTGGGCCGGCGGCTCGGCGGCGGGCGGCGGCGACACGATGGAGCTGATGGACACGCAGACCAATCAGCTTCTCGAAGTGCACAGCGTCTCCAAGGATTCGACGCCCGCCCGCGGCGGCTTCGACGCGCAAGGCAATCCCTGGTTCGGCGGCCGCGGCGGCGCGCTACTCGAACTCGACGTCAAGAACCGGCAAATCCGCGAATTCTGGCCGCCAGTGCCTTACGTGACCTTCTATGAAGCGATGCCCGACAAGCGCGGCGAGGTATGGGCGGGCGCGCTGCACAGCGGCCGGATTCTGCGGCTCAATCCGCAGACCGAGAAATGGACTCAATACGTACTGCCCGAGCCGTTCTCGCACGACCGGCGCACCTGGATCGACAACTCCACCACCCCGGTCACCTTCTGGTACGTGGACCACAACAGCTACCTGGTCCGCGTCCAGCCGCGGGAATAGCCGGCTCGCTTGCGGGTTCGCGTACTTCGTAGCCCGGATTTTCAGGTGCCCCAGGGGGGCACCTTCCAATCCGGGCTACGGCAGATCATATCTCCTGGCGGACGGCTGCCGGTCAGAACGGATGGCCGGATGAGCGAGGCCCGCATTTGTTTCCATTCACCGACACGGCCCCCCGCGCCGCCCGGCCGCTCGTGGTGCTCGGGCTCATAGCCGTTAATACGCTGGTGTTCCTGTGGATGTGGGACATGCCGCTGCGAGAGCAGAACGGCATCCTGGTCCATTACGCGCTGATTCCGATTCGCTACACCAATCCTGCCTTGGCGGTACGGCTGGGGCTCGACCCCGCCGACTGGTGGCCGCTTCTCACCAACACGTTCCTGCACGGAGGCTGGCTGCACCTGATCAGCAACATGTGGTTTCTTTGGATTTTCGGTCCGGCGATGGAAGGGCGCCTCGGCCGGCTCATGTTCCTGGTTCTCTATCTTGGCGGAGGCATCGCGGCGAGCGCAGTCCACGTCTGGACGCACGCCAATTCGACCGAACCCGTGCTCGGCGCCTCAGGCGCGATTGCCGCCGTAATCGCGGCGCACGCGATCACGTTCCCGCGCGAGCGCGTGGTGATGGTGGTTCTCCTCATCATCATTCCACTGTTTTTCTCCGTTCCGACGGTCGCCTTCGCGCTGATCTGGTTCGGACTGCAAATCTTCCAGGGTGCTTCCGAACTGGCCAGTCCGGGCATGGCAAGCTCGGTCGCCTGGTGGGCTCACATCGGCGGCTTTGGATTTGGAGCGCTGTTTGCGTGGGTGGTCGGCGCGTTCGAATTCGAGTCGGGCGTGCGCACCGCAACCTGGTCCGGCCGCGGCAGGCATGTTCCCCTCATCAAGCCGAGGACGTGGCTGTAGGACACTCTCGTGGGCTGGGCAAAATCGCCTGTGGGGCAGGTTTGAAACCCGCCCTGCGCTATCGCGGACGATAAGCGACCCGCTCAGTAGAGCTCGGTCACCAGCCGCTTGGCATATTCTGCGTTGTAGGCGTCGGGATCCATGCCGGGCGTGCGCGCGGCCGCGAAATTACCGTGCGTCGGCACGCCTTGCGGCCGGTCCCCGGCGCCAGCCTGCCATAGATTGGAACGAATGAGCGCCTTTGGGCAGTGCGGAAACGCCTGTTCGACAGCGACAACAATGACGGTCCGCGGCTCCTTTCCGTCTACGGCGAAGCGACGCTTGAGATTCGGATTGCGGCTGATGCGGGCGCGGCCGTTGACCCGATAGGTTTCGTTTGCTCCCGGCACCAGGAAAATCAGCGCAATCCAGGGATTCTCGATCATGTTCTTGAGGCCATCGAGCCGATTGTTGCCCGGCCGATCGGGAATCAGCAGCGTTCGGCCGTCGTCCTCGACCTGGACGAAACCGGGCTTATCGCCCTTGGGCGAGCAGTCGAAGCCCTGCGGCCCGCCGCTTGCCAGAATGACGAACGGCGAGGCAGCAATAAAGGCGCGGCCCAGCACGTCGACGTAATCGCGCTCCTTGTTGAGGACACGCTCCGTCGGTCGTTTGTACATCGTCGCCAATTCGTCAACGCTGGTTACCCAGTGATCCGTAATTGCATCCATTGTCTGCACCTTGCCGAGATATATCCGGTATGCGGGAGTGTAGCACGTCCTTAGCGAAAGTGCCGGCTGTTTTTCTCACCAGACCGGAAAAACGCCGCACCGCTGCGGAAGGATCGGTCCGGCGCACCGCCAGCGCCGATCCGGTCGCGGTGCAAATCTTCGATCAGTTCATTGCTGTGGCGTTCTTCGATCGATGGCGCGGCGTTGGCGAACCGCATGGGAATGCGAGCGCGGTTTGCTCGACGGTCGCCAGCCAACCGGAAATCGTGTATCATCGGCGCCCTCTGTGTTACATCGAACGGCGTGGTCATGAACGGGAGATGACCGATGTACAGGCGGAACTTCCTTCTATTTCTGACGTTGGCGACGGCGGCCGCTATCCCCGCCGCGGGACAGGCGGCTTTGGCGGGCGCGCCGGCCGGCAGCGAAACACAAGGCGTCGCATCGATTCCGGACTTTTCCCGCGTATGGACACACCCCGCCTTTCCCTGGTTCGAGCCGCCCGCCTCGGGTCCCGGCCCGGTAACCAACCTGTCCCGCTGGGCCGAGCAACGGCCCGCCGGTGCTGGCGGTTCGGCCGCCTTGCCTCCGAGCAAAGTGGGCGTGAGCGACTACGACCAGCTGGTCGGGGATTATCACAATCCAATCTTGCAGCCATGGGCGGCAGCCGCGGTGAAGCGGTTCGGGGACATGTCGCTTGCCGGCATCAGTTATCCAAACGCGTCGAGCCAGTGTTGGCCGTTTCCGATGCTGTTCATCTACAAGCAGCAGAGCGTCGAAGTGATACAGCAGCCCGACCAGGTCATCATGATCTACAGCGGAGATAACGAAGTACGCCGGGTGCGCCTCAATGACTCCCACCCGCCAGCGCTCAAGCCGTCCTGGTACGGAGATTCCGTCGGCCATTACGAGGGCGACACCCTCGTGGTCGATACCGTCGGCGTCAAGACCGATCGTCCCTACGCGATGATCGATTTGTTCGGTACGCCCTATAGCGACAAGCTGCACGTGGTGGAACGTTACCGGCTGCGCGATTACGATGAAGTCAAAGATGCGCTCGACCGGAACAGAAAAGAGAATTGGCTGTTTGCCGGCGATGCCTGGACGCGGCACCGCGACGAGAAATTCCTGCAGCTGCATCTCACGGTCGAGGATCAGGGCGTGTTTACGATGCCCTGGACCGCCACGATTACCTATGCGCCGGGCGGCGAGCGCATATCGGAAGGCGTCTGCGCCGAAAACCGCCACGAGTACTACAACAACAAGGAATCGGACGTCCCGCGCGCCGACAAGCCCGATTTCTGACAATTCCGATTGTAGGGTGGGCAAAGGCGCGCCACGGACCTCGCGATCCTGCGCGATCGCTCTCGCGCCGTGCCCACGCGGTTCCTACTTCGACATACCGACCGCGTGGACAAAATTCGCGTCAATTGCGGTGTGCCTGGAAAAGCCACCGGCGCGATTTTGCCCACCCTACAGAAGCGGGGCGCGCTCCTAGGCGAACCGCGTGCTCCGTTACCCTCTCCCCTTGCGGGAGAGGGTCGCCGCGCGCCCTCAAAAATCCGGCTGTTTGGCTTGCGGAATCGGGACCAGATGCGCATCGAAAAAATCGACGGCGCTGTTCTCGGCGCAGATCGTTTCCTTCCAGACGTTGGGGTCGCGCTGCCAGCGCTTGGTCATGTACATCGGCTCGTTGAAGGTATCCTCGTCCTCGACCTTGACGAGGGCTTCGAGGAATTTGTTGTCGGCCGTGACCTTGATGCGTTCGACCACATGCAGCTTCTCGGTATGCGGGGTGCGGAACATGTCGAGGACGCTTAGCGGATGCGCCGCAAGCCCGATGGTGTCGATGACGAGCTCGCCGTTGTCATAGTGGCCGATCGACTCGCCGTACCAGGAAGGCTTGACGTATTCCGAATGCTGGTCGGTCAACCGGATGTGGCGCACCCATTGGTCGCGCTGCCAGTACATGATCACCTGATCCGGCAGCTGCATGAAATAGAGCGGCTCCGTCGTCCACAGGAGCTGGCCGGGCACGCCTCCGGGCCAGCAGCGCGACTGCGGCAGGAACGGAATCCCGGTCTTGCCGGACAAGAGCTCCTCGTTGGAGAGCCGCATTTTCTCGGCCGCCCAGGATTTGAGAATCGGATCTTTCCAGTTGCCGAGCGCCGGGGTCGGCCGGCGGGTTTCGTTGCCGCGCAGCGGATAGGCGGGGTCCTGCTTGATCGGCCCGCGCAGCCCCGCGGGCGGGTCGAACCAGCCGGTGCCGTAGCGGGCGATCCCGCCGTCGCGGCGCAACGGCGTCCAGGCAAAGCGCGCCGACGAGCCGAGGTCGGGGATCTTGCCGGAGACCGGCGCCTCCGGGAGCGCCGGAGCGATGAGACAGGCCGCTATTGCGGCGCCGGCCAGCAAGGCGGCGACGTTCCTGTTGCGTGCGCGGTTGAACGCCGAGCGTGAGATCATCTCCTCCTCCATCCTTCCGATAGCCCTTCATGCCGAGGAGGCGCGTGCCCTGCGCGCGCCTCCTCGGACCATGGGGGAGCCCTCCGGCTCCGTTGCGTATTCATCAAACGCGTGCCGATCAGGTTTCGCCGTCCGGGCGTGGACCTTCGCTGATATCGTCCTGCAAAAATTCCCTCTCGTCATTTGCGGAGGCGGCCGAAGGATGCGAACGGCGCTCGGAGAGGACGAATTCTGAAGCCTCGCGCAAGCTCTGCGCCTTCTTGAGCGAAGCCGGCATTTCGGGCGGCGGCAAGTCGGCGCGAGGCTTTTCCTTTCGCTGCCGAATGCTCTCCAGTTCGGCGCGCTTGACGACATCGGCGATGGTTTGGCCAACAACGCCCAGCCGCGTGATGATCTCATTGGCGAATGAATGATAGTGCTGCCGTTCGGCCCGTTCCTGCTCGAGTATGGATGTGAGCGAACGGACCTCCGTTTCCAGCTTGAGGTTGGTTGTTTCGAGCGAGTTGATTTGATCGGTCAGTTTCAGATTTTCAGCACGAAGGTTCTCTATTCCCAGAATAGAGTCCCGAATTTTCTCGGCAAGCGAATCGCCGTTCTCCGGCGCTTGTTTTCCCGATATCGTCTTTACTGCCATGACCGCCTCCCACGCACGCAATCCAACATCGGCGAGCCTAACACCCTCCAGCGGAAAAAACAAAACCGCGTTTTTTTGGCCAAAATCATAGCGTCCGTCTCCTCGTCGGTTGGGCAGAGGCGCGCCACCGACTTTGCGGTTTGCGCACGGCTTCGCGCGCGCCGTGCCCACATAATGCGATGAGGAGGTCACGCGCAACTCGCTGGCTATTTCACCGCTCCGTTTCGAGGCGTCGAATCAAAAGGTCGAGCTGATCGAGGTTGCCGTAAACGATGTGCATGGTGCCGGTCTCGCCGAGCGAGTCGATGCGCACGTTGAGGCCGAGCGCGTCGGAGAGGCGCTTCTCCAGCGCCTTGACGTCGGCGCTCTTTCCCGGCCGCGGCCCAAGCTTCCTGAACTCCTCGATCTTGTCGTTGGCGCGTTCGAGATTGCGCACGAACTGTTCGGCCGAGCGGACGGAAAGCCCAAGCTTGACGAAACTGTCCGCGTAACCCTCGGCGTCGCGCATGCCGATGAGGAGGCGGCCATGGCCGGCGGAAAGCAGGCCGGAGAGGATGTAATTCTGGATTTTCTCGGAGAGCTTGAGCAGCCGCAGACTGTTAGTAATGTGTACGCGGCTCTTGCCGACGATCTTGGCAATGTCGTCGTGGGTGTGGCCGAAATTATCGGCCAGCGTCTGATAACCGGCCGCCTCCTCGATCGGGTTGAGATCGGTGCGCTGCACGTTCTCGATGATGGCAAGCTGGAGCGCCTCGTCGTCGCTCGCTTCGACGGCGATCACCGGCACTTCATGCAGGCCGGCGCGCTGCGCCGCCCGCCAGCGCCGCTCGCCGGCGATGATCTCGAAGGCATCGGCGGCGCCGCGCACCGGGCGCACCACGATGGGCTGAATGACGCCGCGCTCCCTGATCGAGGCGGCAAGCTCGTCGAGCTCGGCATCGGCAAAATTGCGCCGCGGATTGCGCGGATTCGCTTTCAGAAACGCAATCGGCACGCGGCGCTGGTTGCGCCCGCGCTCGACCGTCTTGGTGTCCTCGCCGACGTCGCCGATGAGCGCCGCAAGCCCGCGCCCCAGTCGCGACCGTTCCTCTGCCGCCATTGCTGTTCTCCTCCGTCGTCATCCTGAGGTGCGAGCATGCAGCCATTTGGGCTGCATGCGAGCCTCGAAGGATGACGGCTGCTCTCTCGTCACGCGCGCAGCTCCTTCTCGCGCTGGATGATTTCGGTTGCGAGCCGCAGATAGGCTTCGCTGCCGACGCATTTGAGATCGTAGACCAGAACCGGCTTGCCGTAGGACGGCGCCTCCGAGACTCGCACATTGCGTGGGATTACAGTCTCATAGACCTTTAATCCCATATGACGGCGCACATCCGCCACCACCTGATTGGAAAGATTGTTGCGGGCGTCGTGCATGGTGAGCACGATGCCGTGGATGGTGAGCGCCGGGTTGAGCGTCTCCTTGACCTGATCGACGGTTTTGAGAAGCTGCGAGAGCCCTTCGAGGGCGAAGAATTCGCATTGCAGCGGCACGAGGATCGCGTGCGCGGCCGCCATGGCGTTGATGGTCAGCAGGTTGAGCGAGGGCGGGCAGTCGACGAGGACGTAGCCGAAGTTTTCGGCGTTGCCAGCCTCGGCGTTGAGCGGCGCGAGCGCGTTGCGCAACCGATGCGCGCGATCGCGCGCCTGGGCAATCTGGAGTTCAAGGCCGGAAAGGTCGAGCGTGGACGGGGCGATCGAGAGCCGCGGGACCGAGGTCGGCAGGATCGCGTCGCGCAGGCTCGCCTCGCCGGCGAGCACGTCGAAGGTCGAGAGCCGGCGGCTCCTATAGTCGATGCCGAGGCCGGTCGAGGCGTTGCCCTGCGGATCGAGGTCGATGATGAGGACCGCTTCGCCGACGGCCGCGAGCGCGGTGCCAAGATTGATCGCCGTCGTCGTCTTCCCAACGCCGCCCTTCTGATTGGCGATCGCCAGCACCCGAGGCGGCCGGAAAGGCTCCGCCCGGCTGGCGAGAGTCGCGGGCGATTCCGCCGGAAGCATCACGTCGGTCATGGCGATCTCATCTTCATTGCGGCCGTCGCGAATCAGCGGTCGGGACCCCGCACGCATCATTCATTATGCCTGATTTGCGGCCCCCTGGCGCCGCTGCAGAGACCGCACCACAACAATCCGTGCCTTCGGATCAGTCCGACTGGGTACGAGAGCGCCCGTGATGTTCCAATATTTAGAGGCTTCGGTCAATTCCGCCTCTACATCTTGTCCTTTTGGGAAGAGACCCACCGCCGCAGGCTGCAGTAGTATAAAGCATTCATTCAGCAAGGCTTTCAGGCTGCCAACCGCGCGGGCGGTGACCGCGTCGGCGCGGGGAGCCAAACCATCCACGAATTTTTCGATTCGCATGGCATGGACGATCGCGGGCGCGCCGGTGACGCGCGCGGACTCGCGCAGGAAGGCCGCTTTTTTCTGGTTGCTCTCGACGAGATGGACCACCGCGGCGGGCATTTCGGCCAGCGCGCAGGCGATCGGCAGCCCCGGAAAGCCGCCGCCCGATCCGAGGTCGATCCAGACTAGCGCCGCCGGCGCAAGCTCGATCAGCTGGAGCGAATCGGCGATGTGGCGCGTCCACAGCCGCGGGACCGTCGATGGCGCGATCAAGTTGGTCGTCCGCTGCCACTGGAGCAGCAGCGCGACGAAACGGTCGAGCCGCTCCAACGTTTCACGTGAAACATTGGTCAGCGCGAGCGCCCGGGCCCGATCCGCCGCGAGCGCCTCGTCCATTTACCGGCGAGCGGCCCGCGAGGGCCGCCCGCGGCGCACATGAGCGAGCAGGAGGGTCAATGCGGCCGGGGTGATTCCATCGATCCGGCCGGCTTGGCCGATCGTGCGCGGGCGAATCGCGGCGAGCTTTTGCCGCGCTTCGTTGGAGAGCCCAGTGACGCCCGCGTAATCGAGGCCATCGGGCAGCTCAAGCGCTTCGTCGCGCCGGAACGCCGCAATATCTGCGGCCTGCCGGGCGAGGTAAACGTCATATTTGGCGTCGATTTCCAGCTGCTCGGCGATCTTCGGCGGCAATTCCGCCAAGGCGGGCCAAATCCGCGCCAGATCGGCTGTTCCGAGCGATGGGAACGAAAGGAGTTCAAAGGCGGTGCGCCGTTGACCGTCGCGATTGAGCGCCAGCCCATGGCGTTCGGCTTCGGTAGGAGTGAGCGAAACCGATTGTGCAAACTGGCGCGCCGCGGCGAGCGCCGCCATTTTGTCGGCGTGGCGGGCGCGCCGCTCCCCCCCGACGCAGCCGAGCGCGATTCCCTTGCCGGTGAGGCGCTGGTCGGCATTGTCGGCGCGCAGCGTCAACCGATATTCGGCGCGCGAGGTAAACATCCGATAGGGTTCGGTGACGCCCTTGGTCACGAGATCGTCGATCATCACGCCGAGATAGGCCTCGGCGCGGTCGAAAACGATCGGGTCGCCTCCCGCGGCGCGCGCGGCCGCATTGAGGCCGGCCACGAGCCCCTGGGCGGCTGCTTCCTCGTAGCCGGTGGTGCCGTTGATTTGCCCGGCGAGAAAGAGGCCGCCGAGCCGCTTCGCCTCCAGCGTCGGCTTGAGCTCTCGCGGGTCGACGTGATCGTATTCGATGGCGTAGCCGGGCCGAATCACACGCGCGGTTTCGAGCCCGGGAATGGTGGCCACGAGAGCGAGCTGCACCTCCTCGGGCAGCGAGGTCGAGATTCCGTTGGGATAGACTGTCGGGTCGTCGAGACCCTCGGGTTCGAGGAAAATCTGGTGCCCGTCGCGTTCGCCGAAGCGGACGATCTTGTCCTCGATGGAAGGGCAATAGCGCGGGCCGCGGCTCGCGATCTGGCCCGAATACATCGGCGAACGGCCCACATTCTCGCGGATGATCCGGTGCGTCGCCTCGACGGTCCGGGTGATGCCGCATTGCACCTGCGGGTTGGAAATCCGATCGGTCAACGTCGAGAACGGTTCGGGCGGCTGGTCTCCCGGCTGCATTTCGACACCCGCCCAGTCGATGGTGCGTCCGTCGAGCCGGGGCGGCGTGCCGGTCTTGAGCCGGCCAAGCGCGAAACCCAGCCGGGCAAGCGTCGAGGATAGGCCGATCGCCGGCGCTTCGCCGACCCGGCCGGCCGGCGTCTGGCACTCGCCGATGTGGATAAGCCCGCGCAGGAACGTGCCGGTCGTGAGCACGACCGCCCCGGCGGCAAAAATCCGCCCGTCGGCGAGCTTCGCTCCGCCGACGCGATCGCCGGCAAGGACGAGATCGTCGACTTCGCCCTCAATCACCGTAAGGTTCGCGGTTTTCTGGATCGCGCGCTGCATCGCCGCTGCATAAAGCCGCCGATCCGCCTGCGCGCGCGGCCCCCGCACCGCCGGCCCCTTGCGGCGATTGAGCACGCGGAACTGAATCCCGCCCTCGTCCGCCGCGCGGCCCATGAGGCCGTCGAGCGCGTCGATCTCGCGCACCAGGTGGCCCTTGCCGAGGCCGCCGATCGCCGGATTGCAAGACATCGCGCCGATGGTCGCGAACCGGTGCGTCACCAGCGCAGTCCCGGCACCCATGCGCGCCGCGGCGGCCGCAGCCTCGCAGCCCGCGTGCCCGCCGCCCACGACGATGACGTCGAACCGCTTCTCCATTTCGGCTTCTCCGAGGATGCGGTTTTTAACCGCCGCGCGCTATCGGGTCAAAGTAGCGCCGCCGATGTTTCACGTGAAACACGTTAACAGCCGTTAACCATGTTTGTTAACTAATCGAGCGCCAAATTTAACTAATCGACTAATGATAAAACCCTTCGCTGCGGCAAAGAGGCCGCGTGAGCACGGCGCGCGCAGGCTACGCGCAAAGCCGCGAGGATGGCGCAGGCGCGCGCCTTTGCCCACCCTACGCGAGCTATTTCCCGATGCAGAAATCGCGGAAGATCACGTCGAGAATGTTCTCGACGTCAATGCGGCCGGTGAGCTTGCCCAGGCTCGCCACAGCTTGGCGAAGGTGCTCGGCCACCAGTTCCTCGCCGGCGCCCTCCTTGGCCTGCGCCGACGCCGCAGCGAGCGCGGCGACGACTTCGGAGAGCCTCTCGCGCTGGCGTTCGCGCGTGACCAGCGCGGGCTCGAGCGAAAAGCTCGTCTCGGCAAATTCGACGATGCGCTTGAGGAGCCCATCGAGCCCGGCCCCCGTACGCGCCGAAACCCAGTGCACCTCATCACCTCGCGGCGAATTGGATTGAAGCCGCTCCTGGGCGGCAGGATCCAACAGGTCGATCTTATTCACCACGATCCATCGAGTCGCCGAAGCCGCCTGCGGCTCGCCCAGGCCGCCGACGGCCAGACCGCGATCGGCCGCATCCACCACCCAGAGCAGCAAGTGCGCGCGCGCCGCAGCCTCCTGGGCGCGCCGCATCCCCTCGCGCTCGACCGGGTCGTCGCCGCCGGCGTGGATTCCCGCCGTATCGATCAGGTTGACCGGGTAGCCGCCAAGATCGAGATGAACTTCAATGACATCGCGCGTGGTACCGGCACACGGCGAGACGATGGCGGCCTCCCGCCGGGCCAGCCGGTTGAGCAGCGTCGATTTCCCGGCATTGGGTGGACCGGCGATGACCACCCAGAGTCCGTCGCGCAAGCGCTCCCCGCGATCGGCGCCGGCCAGCGCCTCGCCAATCTCGGCGGCAAGCGGGCCGGTAATCGCAAGCGCCCGCGCGACGAGGTCCGCCGGCACGTCGCCTTCGTCGGCGAAATCGATGCCGGCCTCGACCAGAGCCAGCGCCTCGATGAGCCTTTGCCGCCATGCCTCGGCGCGGTTGCCGAGGAGGCCCTGCAGCTGATCGAGCGCCTGGTGGCGCTGCGCCTCGGTTTCGGCATAGATCAGATCGGCGAGCGCCTCGACCTGGGTGAGGTCGATGCGCCTGTGCTCGAAGGCACGCCGCGTGAACTCGCCGGGCTCGGCGAGACGGAAGCCTTCGAGCTTGCCGAGCGAGGCGAGTACGGCCGCGACCACGGCGCGGCCGCCATGGAGGTGAAGCTCGGCGACGTCTTCGCCGGTCTCGCTGCGCGGGCCCGGAAACCACAGCGCCAGCGCCTGATCGATAGCGGCTCCGCTGGCCGGATCGCGCACGCGCACGAGCGTAGCCGTGCGCGCATCCGGCACGCGGCCGATCAACGCTTCGAGCGCGAAGCGGCTCTTCGGGCCGGACAGCCGCACCACCGCAATGGCGGCCGGCGGCCGCCCGGACGAGAGCGCGAAAATGGTATCGGTGTTCATCGCAGACTGTTTGCAGTCCGACTTTACGGAACTTTTGGCCGACAACAATGTACTGAGATCGCGGAGGATTTCACCGGGCGGGGAAGATTGTTTGAAGCACCGGTGCACTCACGCGACACTCTGGGGCAAAGGGCAAGCGAATGCGGGCCCGAAATCTGGCAAATTCTAAAACCGCTGATCGATACGCCGTTTGCCGGAGGTCCGTCTACCTCTCGAAGCCTTGTCTTGCGATGCCGCCACCGATGTAATACAACTCGCTGCATGAAATCGCTGACAGTTCGGCTGCCCGACGCGCTGGTTGCCCAGATCGAAGCTGAATCCCGCGAACGCAAGGTTTCCAAGTCGGACGTGGTACGAGAGCGGCTCACTGGCGCCGAGAAAAGGCGCCGCTCGCTGCCGCCAACGTTCGAGGCCATCGGCCATCTGATCGGTTCTATCGACGGCCTTCCGTCGGACCTCGGCGCGCGCAAGAAATATTACCTTAAAGCGACCGGCTATGGCCGTAAGCGTCATCGTTGACGCAAGTTTTCTCATAACGCTGCTGAACCGCCGTGAGTCCAACCATCGGTGGGCGGCCGACCAGGCGCAGCATTTCCCACCTCCCTGGCGAACATGCGAAGCGGCGATATCGGAGACATTTCACCTGCTGGGACCCAGCAGCGCCCCTCCGCTGGTTGAATTGATCCGTGAGCGAGCATTGATTGCCGCCTTCCATTTGGCGGATAATACCGAGCGGCTGCTTTCGCTTATGCATAAATATGAGGACGTGCCGATGAGTTTCGCGGATGCGTGCCTTGTTCGGATGACCGAGATACTCCCCGACCCGATTCTTCTCACCACGGATAGAGATTTTCGCATCTATCGCCGGCACAGCCGGCAAATCATCCCCTGCATGATGCCGGGCTGACCCCATCGCCGCGGAGACGCGCGGACGGCCGCGGTTGTTACGAAACTTTGTAGGGTGTGCAAAATCGTGTGGCGAGATCTGACCCGCGTGCGCAACCGCGCGATCAGCGATTTTGCTCACGCGGTCCGCCCGTGCCGCGCGGTTGCACACCCTGCGCTGTGGCAAGCTTGCGGGTCACACGAAAAGAGCTTCCAGGTGCTATCTTTCGCGAGAAACAGATTTGGGCTGAAATCCATGCCGGGGCCTCTCATGCAGCCTGAGCAATTCCCGCGCCGTGTCCTGCTCGCGGTCACCGGGCTTACCCCGCAGATTGTCACCGAAACGCTTTACGCGTTGGCCGTCGCAGGCGCGCCGACATGGATACCGACCGAAATCCGGCTCATCACCACGCGCACAGGCGAGGAGAAAGCGCGACAGTCGCTACTTTCATTTCCTCCCCCGCAATTGGGAGAGGGTAGGGAAGGTCGATGGTTTCATCGCCTGCGGGAGGACTATCGATTGCCTGAAATGGAATTTGGCGAAGCAAGTATTCGCGTCATAACCGGACCGGATGGCGAGGCGCTCGACGACATCCTTACCGATGCACATAACTCCGCGGTCGCCGATTTCATTACCGAACAGGTGCGCCAAATAACCGCCGATCCGCAGGCAACCCTGCACGTATCGATCGCCGGCGGGCGCAAAACGATGGGCTTCTATATCGGTTATGCGCTTTCGCTTTTCGGTCGCCCGCAGGACCGGCTTTCTCACGTGCTCGTATCGCCCACCTTCGAATCGCTCCCTGACTTCTTCTATCCTGCTCCGCAGTCGCGGATGATCAGGGACCGGAACGGCCAGGCGCTCGATGCGAAAGACGCCAAGGTGAGCCTGGGCGATATTCCTTTCGTGCGCTTGCGCGACCGGCTGCCAAAACGCCTCCTCGAAGGAGGCGCGCGCTTTTCCGAAGCGGTCGCCGAAGCCCAGAAGGCAATGCCGCCGCTTTCGCTGCGCCTCGACCCTGCAATCCAGACCGTAGTGGCGGGCGGCGAGCCCTTTACTCTCGAGCCGATCCATTTTGCGCTCTATTGGATGCTGGCAGAGCGATGCCAAGGAGCGCGCGGCGGCATAGAAAGGAATGATGCGGGAATCGGCCAACAGCTGCTGCAATATTACGGCCGGCTGGTGAACCCGCATTCGGGCGCTTACGAGCGTACCGAGAATGCATACCGGCATTTCAGCGAGGCGAATTTCGATCAGACGAAGACGAAAGTTAATCGGGCGATCGCGCGGGCGCTCGGCGAGCGGCGCGCGCTGCCGTATCGCATCGGCAAGCTCGATCGGATCGAACACACGCGCATTCACCGTTACGGGCTGTCATTGCCGCCGGAGGCGATCACGATCGCGGCAAGCTTGCCGGCGCAGCAGTCCCCCGCAGCCGGGCCATATAGTCCACCGTCGGAAGATATTTCGGCCTGAAATCCATGAACACCGAGCCATTGATTACCTGTCCCAACTGCGGCACCGAGATCGAGCTGACCGAGGCGCTCGCGGCGCCGCTGCATGCGCGGCTCGAAGCTGCGCACCGGGCAGAACTTGCCGAAATTGAAGCGAAGTTCCGCCGCGAAGCGGATGCGCGGCTCGATGCGCTGGTGAGCGAGGCGCAAAGAAAGGCGCGAGAGGACGCCTCCCTCGACAAACAAATTCTCGAACGCGAGCTTGCCGACGAGCGCGAGCGCCGCAAGGCCGCTCAGCAGGCAGAACTCGACCTGCGCAAACAGAAGAGCGCATTGGAGAATCGCGCGCGCGAACTCGATCTCGAAGTGGCACGCCGCCTGGATGGCGAGAAGCAAATCCTGGAAGAGGCGATCCGCCGAAGCTTTGCCGAGCAGCACGATCTCAAGCTCAAGGAGAAGGAGAAGCTCATCGACGACCTTCGCCGGTCGCTCGACGAAGCGAAGCGCAAGAGCGAGCAGGGGTCGCAGGAGCGGCAGGGTGAAGTCCTGGAACTCGATGTCGAAGCCGAGCTCGCGCGCCGGTTTCCCCACGACGTGATCGCGCCGGTGCCGAAGGGCGTGCGCGGCGCCGATCTCGTCCAGGAAGTGCGCGACGGCGTCCGCGCCTGCGGCGTCATCGTGTGGGAGACCAAGAACACGAAGCACTGGCAGGCGGCCTGGCTCGACAAGCTCAAGGAGGATCAACGCGCGCTGGGAGCAAACCTCGCGGTGCTGGTCTCAACCGCGCTGCCCGACGGCATCGTCGAATTCGGGCGCATCGAAGGAGTTTGGGTAACGAGCCTGCGTGCCTGGCCGGCACTCGCCCTCGTGTTGCGCGAGCAGCTTGTTGCGGTCGCCTTCGCGCATGCGGCCGCCGACGGCAAGCAGGAGAAAATGGAATTCCTCTATCACTACCTTGCCGGCGACGCCTTCCGCAGCCGAGTGACCGCGATCGTCGAAGCCTTCACGGCGCTGCGCTCGGACCTGGGACGCGAGCGCACCGCCATGGAGCGCATCTGGAAACAACGAGAGAAGCAGATCGACCGGGTGCTCGCCAATACCGCGAAGATGTACGGCGAAATGCGCGGCATCGTCGGAACGAGCCTTCCGGAAGTGCCGGCGCTCGAGCTTGAGCGGGTTGCTGGACTGATCGAGGAATGAATTGAGTATTATTACTGCGCAAGACTCGTAGGGTGGGCAAAATCGAATCCACGAAAGTTTCCAAACGCACGGCTTCCGGGACGCGATTTTGCCCACGCGGTTGACTCCTCCGTGTCCGACCGCGTGGGCAAAAGGCGAGCGACAGCCCGTGCGCGCCCCATGCCTTCGGGGCGCCTTTTGCCCACCCTACGAAGCTTGCGCCTACGGGAGCAGATCAATGACCTTGTTTATTTGTCCGTGCGGGACCTCCATTGCCGGGCCGCCCGGCCGAGCCCCGATCGAAGAGCGGATCGCCGCCAAGCTCAGGGAGGCTGAAGCCAAATCCGACGGCGACCTCCTCGCAATGCTGGTTGGGGCAAGCGCAGAAACCAACGGCTTGGCGCGGTCGAATTGCGGCTCGCGAGATGAGGTCATTCTCCTGGCTTCAGATACTGCCCACGGGAAGGCCACAGCCGCAGCGATCCGCAATTTGGTCGAACGGAAGCTCGGCGCAAAAGTGACCGTTCGCAGCATCGAGGGATTGCAGGTCGGCTCCGCCAAGTATTTCCGGCAGCAAGGCATCCGCAACCTCATTCGGGTGGCGAAACACGAAACCCAGAGCGCCAGATCGGCGGGCAAATCCGTCGTTTTCAACGTCACCGGCGGATTCAAGGCCGTTGTGCCCTACCTCACCTTGCTCGGCATGTTCGAAGACGTCGATATCGTCTACGTGTACGAACAGAGCGACGAACTGATCCGGTTGCCGGCGCTGCCGGTGCGGTTCGATCAGGACCGCATCGCATTCGCCCTGCCGGCACTCCAAGTCCTCGCCCATCGCGGCGTCATGGCGGAGAGCGAATTCCGAGCGCTCCTGCCCGGTCAGGGCTGGCACGACGATCCGGTTTTCACCCAATTGATTGAAGAGACGGATGGGATGGTAGCTCCTTCGGGGGCAGGGGAACTTGCGCTCGCGGGCTTTCAAGCGGCGAGCAGAAACGCGCGGCTTTTCCTGCACCGGCGTGCGCGGCAGAGCGCCGTCTTCGACGAGGCGCACGTGAAGCGCACGCTTCCGCTGATGACCGACCCTGCTCTGCGTTCCATCCCGGACCACGGTAAGCACTACGATAATACGGACATGCTGGTGTGGAAGGAATTCGGGCATTCGGCGCCGCGCATCTTCTACTGGGTCGATAAGACCGGCGATGTATTCGTGGCCGACATTCTGCCGCACGATATTCACGAGCGCGAATTTGTTCTCGGCAAGATGCCGATGTGGCGGAGGGACTATCCCGTCGAAGGATTTACCGGGAACGAGCACGAGTCCATCGCTCCAGACGCGTACGGCGCAGCGCTTTCGCGGTTCATCGAACACAACGACGAGGAGCGTGCCGCCTTGACAAACCGCGTTGCCGCATTGGAGGCCGAGATCGATTCGATCCGTGGCCACCAGGAGCGGGCAAGAGCAAGAAATGCCCAGCTGCAGGGTCAGTTCGAAGCCACAGCCAAGAACGCCGCCAGCCTGTCGGAGGCCCTGGAGCTCGCAGAGCAGGCGCCACAAAGGCTCTTATCCGCAACTGCTTTTGCAGCCGATGCGCATCGAAATCATCGCCGCAAGGATGCGGAAGCGACGCCCTACATCAACCATCCCGTCGAGGTGGCGCGCATTCTGGCCGAGGAGGGCAAGGTCGTCGATCTCGATATCCTTATCGCTGCTTTGCTGCACGACACCATCGAGGATACCGAGGTTTCGGCCCAGCAACTGGAGGATCGATTCGGAAAACGCGTACGCAACCTCGTCGAAGAGGTCACCGACGACAAGAGCTTTGCGAAAGAGAGGCGTAAACGCCTGCAAATCGAACATGCTGCGGTCGCTTCGCCGGAAGCCAAGCTCATCAAGCTCGGCGACAAGATCGCCAATCTGCGCGATCTCGCCCAATTCCCGCCGGCTGATTGGCCGGTGGAACGCAAGCGCGACTACTTTGCCTGGGCGAAGGCCGTCGTCGATCGGCTGCGCGGGGCCGGCAGCCCTGCGCATCAATTGCTGGAGGCGCAGTTCGATCGCGCCCATGCGGCGGGAGCGGGAGCAAAAGAGAGCAGGCCGAATGAGTGCAGCTGAAATCCGCAAGAGGATTGATGCTCGCGCGGCAGCCTTTCGCAAAGAGCATGGATCGCTGAGGCTAACTCCCATGAACTACAAAGGAGACGAGAAACCCTCGGTTCTTTTCATACGCGATCCTGCCGCCAAGTCTGCGATGGCGCTCGATCCGGAACAGGTCGCAAAACAATTTGGGGTTCGCGCCAGCCAAATGCCGCCGCCCTCGGGTCGGAACTGAGGCGTTACCGAGAGTTTTGGTTCCGGCGGTTTCCGGTGCGGAAGAATAGACTTTTCTTTTGACCTCAACGGCCGCCGAGGCATTCGCCGGCGCTGCGGACTGAAACCGCGCCGCCTCGAAGAGGGCGCATTTAATGAGAGGGCATTTCGACAAGCCGCCTGACTTTCAGTAACGACGCCTTGGTCCGTATTTGCGCGAGATCGTAGTTCATCTGCATGCGCAGCCAAGTGTCGGCCGTGCTGCCGAGCCCTTTCTCAAGTCGTAGCGCCATCTCCGGCGTCACCCGGGCGCGTCCGGCGATCACCGCGTGCAACTGCTGGCGCGAAATGCCGAGCGCCTTAGCCGCACCGACGACCGAGAACCCGAGCTCGTCGAGATCGGACTTGATCAAACTGCCAGGATGGCTCGGGTTCTTCATCGCCATGGCGATTCGCCTCCTTTCTCAGTGACAATCGACAAAATCAACGTCGAGAGCCTTGCCGTCCGCGAAGCTAAAAAGAATCCGCCAGTTCGCAGCCGATGAACTTCAAATCACGACGAGGTGCTGTCTGGCGGCGCCGCGGACCGCTGCAATCGGAATTGCTCGGTCAAAACTCACAAGACGTCCGCCGTTCTGCACCGCAAGAGCAAGAAGATAGACGTCCGTCAATTGTTTGGGACCGAGAATACGATCGCGAGCGAAGCGTTTGGTGTCGAGGAGCGAAAGATCATCAACCCAAAACGTGTGATCGGTTCCTTGGATTTCCTCCGCAAGCAGGTCGAGCGCCCGCGCGATCGGGACCGGGCTGGGGTATTTCGGCTGCGAAATGATCCTGATGAACCCATTCTGGGTAAGCGGGCAAGAAGCCCAACCCGCTGACCTGTTCGCCGCCCACCACTCGTGAGCAACCACATGATGCGCATGGTCTGGCTGCAGCAACGCAATAAGCACATTGACATCAAACAGAGACCGCAACAGCTAGACGTCCTCTTCCAGAAGCTTGTCAATAAATTCGGCGGTGATGAGCTTCCCGGTCCGCGGGAGCAAACGGAAACCGTTGCGATATTCCGGTTCCTGCTGCGCCGGGGGTCCGACCAAGGCCTTCCGCGCCAAATCGGAAATAACCTGGCCGGCTGTCTTGTTTTCCGCCGCCGCCAATTCCTTAGCGGCTGAGAGGACGTCGTCATCGATTTCTAGCGTTGTTCTCATGCATCTGATGTAATGCATCAGATGCGGCAATGCAAGCCAAGCCTTTGAAGAGGCCGCATTTTACCAGCGAACATACCGACATACCTGAAGCGCTGCGCGAGGCGCTTGATCGCGTAAGGATCACGGGCCGCCCCAGCCGCAAGCTTGCGGGGTGGGACGGGAGGGGGGAAGTCGGACACATTCAGCCGAACATCCGGAGATCACTATGGCGGCCACCCGGCTCAGCTACACGGTTCGTTTTCTCTGCCCGGCATTTCTCGGCAACGTCGAGCAAAATGGCCAATGGCGCACGCCGCCCTTCAAGGCGTTGCTGAGGCAGTGGTGGCGCGTGGCTTATGCGGCGGACAAAGCGTTCAATGTCGATGTGCGCGCGATGCGCGACGCCGAAGGAAAGCTCTTCGGCGCGGCCGCTGATCGCGAGTCGAACCGCAGCCGACTACGGCTACGCCTTGATCGGTGGGATCCTGGAATCTTGAAAACATGGGAATCGCAGCCGACGATGGGTGTTTTACATCCTGAAGTCAGTCGTAAGGTGGGCAGCGATCTCTATCTCGGGTACGGTCCGCTGACTTACGATAAAGTCAAAAAGTCGGCCATCCTTAAGGCGAATGCCGCGATCCAAGCGGGCGAGACTGCGGGGCTTCGAATAGCCCTGACTCCCGCAATTTCAGGAGCAGAATCGGAACGCATCTCTAGCGCCATCGGACTGATGAGCATGTACGGTACCCTCGGTGGGCGCAGCCGAAACGGCTGGGGCTCCTTCGTGCTCACCCCGAGGGACGGCACTCCTTCTCTATCGTCGCCCAACGTGACCGTTCAACGTTCATGGCGCGATGCCCTCGGTCTAGACTGGCCTCACGCAATCGGCAGAGACGAAAGAGGTGCTTTGATTTGGGAGACCGAGGACGTCTTCCAGGACTGGAAGACCGCGATGAAGCGGTTGGCAGAAATTAAGATCGGGTTGCGAACGCAGTTCAAATTTCCGGCTGAAAGTCCGCCGCATCGTCACCCGCTGGACCGACATTGGCTTTCATATCCGATTACTAAACATGGCACGAAGTCGTGGGGCAACAATGCGCGCCTCCCCAACAGTCTGCGTTTCAAATTGCGCTTTGATCGCCGCGATCCAGCAAAGCTTCACGCGGCAATTTTTCACGTGCCGTGTCTGCCGCCGCCTGAGTTCATACCCAAGCGAGAGCAAATCATATCCGTTTGGAACAGAGTTCATGAATTTCTAGACCATGGTCAGAGGCTGTTGCGTATTGCTGTATGAGCATGGAAATGATTGATGATATTCTCTGGCAAACCAAACTGCACGCCCGGCTGCACGATCCGGCCGAAAAGGCACTCGTGCTGTTGCGTGATCCGGAGGGTCACGAAGGCGGCACGTCTCGCGCCCTGCATGAAGTGCTCTTCGCAAGCGAAATTCCGGACGGGGTTCGGCGCGATGTCCAGCGCGCGGATTGGTGGGCGGCAGCTGCCGATCGCCCGCAATGGCCAAAGGAGGTCTGGGCACGAGTGCCTTGGGCAAAGCAGCCGATACTCGTGCATCCACTTACAGGCCAGTCTCTCGATCTCAAGTCGCTCGCCGATACCGATATCGAAGAGATAAAGCAGCGGAGTTTCGATCATTTTTCTCGGCTGACCGTCAAGGAAGGTGAGAACGTCGATTGGAAGCGCACGCTGCTCGCCTATTGGCGCTTTGGCCCTGAACTTGCTGCAGCAGAGGACGATGGCGGGCTCGGTATGCTCTGGCCGCTGCTGCCGGCCGACACCCGCGTCCCCGATCACAGCATTTGGGACCACCTCGACTTAACGTCCGCGTTCGCCGGCGCTTTTGCCGCTGACCCGAGTGGCCATGCTGCCCTCCTCGTGATGTCGGTTGGCCCAGTGCAGAGTTTCATAGCCGCGGCGCGCTCGACATCCGACCTGTGGGCGGGCTCGCACTTGCTATCGCGGCTTTCCTGGGAGGCAATGAAAGTTATCTGCGAACATCTTGGGCCGGATGCGATCCTGTTCCCGCGCTTGCGCGCAGTACCCCAAGTGGATCTGTGGCTCCGCGATGAAATGCACTTGGCTCCAGAGTGGTTCGAGAAGGCTGATTGGCAAAGGCGAGCAACCGATGCCAACCCGCTGTTTGCGGCGGCCCTGCCCAATCGGTTCGTGGCGATCGTGCCTGCATCGCAGGTCAACGAGATCGCGGAAGATGTCACGAATCGCGTACGCGAGTGGTTGCAGCGCCTCGGCAAAATGGTTGTCGATCGCCTGCTTAAGGCCGCCGGCGAGCCCGATGACGGAAAAGTTTACGCGTACAATCAGATGCGGCGGCAACTCGACGGCTTCCCCGAAGTGCACTGGGCGTCTGCTGAGTTCTCGCTGATCCGCCCGCGAAACACCGAGACGCAGACCAATCTGGACGTGTCAGCGCTTACCGATGTAATGGCTCCGTTCTACGGGGTTCGTCGCGGAGAGGCCTGCGGCTTTCTCGCCTCCCCGGCTTGGCGCGTCCTTGGAAAGGAAATCCCCTGGGGCGATAACACCGCCTTTTTCGATCCAAATCCCGGGGTGCTCTATCCGGCGATCTACGAACTCGTTGAGCGCGTGCTCGCCGCGGCCAAGAGTGCGCATCCCTTCGACCAACTTGCACAAGCGGGCTGGCGGGACTCGCTTACCGGGGAGAACGAATGGCTCAGCTCTTCTGACGATGCCCTGGCTATGCCGCCGGGCCGGCGCAATGATACCCTGTGGGCGAGCGTTGCCGCGAAAGAAAAATCCTGGGCGAAAGTGGGCGAGCACCTGGGGGCCCTCTCCGCCATCAAGCGTCTGTGGCCCGTGCTGTTCGCGGAGGAGGTCAGGGATGCGCTGGCCATGGAAAGTGTACGGCGCTTTGTTGTTTCCACGCATACAATGGCGCTCGCTCATCAATTAGATCGTTGGCTGGAAAGCGATACTCCATTACCCAAAGAACTGATTACCGAATTGAAAAACGCTGAACCCGTCGCGCTGCCCCGACGACTGACGCGTCACTCCAACCTTTCTGAGTTATTAGACTATGCCAAACGCATACCGGCACTCATCGAGCAGGCTCGCGAGGATGCCGGCGAGGGACAGAGCCGGCGCATCGAAGCGCTGATACGAACTGCGCTCACCGCAAATCAAAAAACTAACGACAAGGGCCGATTGGAAACCTATTACGCGTTGCTGATGTTGGACGGCGACGATATGGGAGCGTGGCTGTCGGGCGGCAACGAAAAGAACACCGCGTCCTATCGCGACTGCTTCCACCCGGCGGTGAGATATGGCTTCGACCGCGTTGCTGCTCACCAGCCGCTGCTGCGCCAATATGGCGAGCAGCCGCGCACGGTCTCGCCCAATCGGCATATTGCGATCTCCGCGGCATTGAACGATTTCGCCCTGCACGCTGCACCGGAGATCGTCGAGAACGAGCATCTCGGGCGGCTGATCTATGCAGGCGGCGACGACGTGCTCGCAATGCTTCCGGTCGCCGACCTTCTGCCAGCGATGCAGCGATTGCGTTGGGCCTATAGCGGCCATGATCCATCGAGCGATCAACTCGACTGGCGGCAGGCCCTTAGCTCCAAAAAACTGGAGTTCCGCAATGGATTCGGCTTCGTGCGAGGCCGTCTCTTACGGCTTATGGGCGAGAAGGCGACCGCCAGTTGCGGCGCGGTGATCGCACATTATCAAGCACCGCTTGCCGCAGTACTGCGCGAATTGCGTGCGGCCGAGCAGCGGGCCAAGAACGATGGTGGAAAAAATGCCTGGAGCCTCGCGCTCATAAAGCGCTCGGGCGGCACCATATACCTCACTGCAAAATGGGGCGAGCCGGTTGCTGCCTTAGAGGCGCTACATCGATTTTTCGCAGACCCGGATGTTTCACGGCGCGCCGTTTACAACGCGCTTGACTGGCTTAAGGACCTGCCGCCCCACGATCCTGATCTACTCGGCGCGCTGCTGGGGTATCAGTTCAAGCGTCAGGCAGCGAGCGAAGGGGCACGTGTCCTTGCATCGGAACTTGCTCCACGGCTTGTGAAGATCGCGTTCGACGCGAACCAGCGGCGGAAGTCGATCAATCAACTCCGTTGGCTTGAGACGTTTCTGATCGCGGGCGAATTCCTGGCGCGGGAAGTTCGCGCCGATGCAGCCGCGGAAGCCGAGCCGGAGCTGGCGCAATGACAAGCGTTTTCATAGAGCCGCAGGATGTGCTCGCCCTGCGAGGAAACAAACTGTTTGGAGAGCCCGGTAGCTATGGCGAAAGCCTGGTCCCGCCTTGGCCGTCCGTAGCGGCCGGCGCGATTCGTTCGATGATGCTTGCGCGAGATGGCAATGCCGCGGCCTTCGCACGGAGCGAAACGAGACACCCGGCACTTGGGACGCCGGATGAACCGGGGCCGTTCACGCTGACGGCTTTTCATCTGGCGCGGAAGCAGCACAATTGCATCGAGCCGCTGTTTGCGCCGCCGGCCGATACTGTGATCGATGCTCCGGAGGGAAAGCTGGAAATTCGCCGGCTGCGGCCCATCGTGCCCGCCGATGGGCTTTCGTCCTCGAAGCCGCTGCCTTTGCTTCCCGTTCTTGCTCAGGCAAATCGATCAAAGCCACGCACCGGATATTGGCTGACAGCGGCCGGCTGGCGCGCATACCTCGACGATGTCGCGATCGGCCCTGATCATCTGGTCGCGTCCGAATCGCTATGGAAATACGATCTCCGTGTCGGCATCGGATTGTCCGCCCGAACGCGCCATGTCGAGGAAGGCAAGCTCTTCTCGGTCAACACTGTTGCGCTCAAGCCGGGCAACGGATTTGTCGCGCGTGTTCTCGGTGCAGAACTTCCAAGCGACGGCATGCTCCGATTCGGAGGCGATGGCCGTAGCGCGCGCATGCGTGCTGTCGAGATCGATTGGCCGCTGCCGGATTTTGATTTTATCGCTCGGACGAGACGGGCACGCCTGGTACTCACATCGCCGGGTTTGTTCGATCGTGGTTGGCTGCCCACCGGAATGAGTAGCTCAGATGACCGTACTTATCGGTTCAGCCTGCATGGGGTGCGGGCGCGGCTTGTCTGCGCCGCCCTGAACCGCGCCGAGGTCATAAGCGGCTTCGACTTGGCAAAACGGCGGCCAAAACCTGCCCTGCGTGCTGTCCCCACCGGAAGTGTTTTCTGGCTGGATGAGATCGACGCCGCGCCCGCCGATCTCCGCAAGCTTGCCGAAACAGGACTGTGGCCTGCCGAGCACCATAATGATGCTCGCCGGGCGGAGGGCTTCAACCGCATTACTCTCGCTCTGGACCGAATGAGGGAGCACCATGTTTGAGAAACGTGCCGCCGTCTTTTTCTACGCTCTGAGCCCTGTTCACATGGGTGCCGGATCGGCCATCGGCGTGATCGACAATCCCATCCAGCGCGAGCGGCACACGCGTCACCCCTGCTTTGCGGGGAGCGGACTTAAAGGCGCGGTGCGGCACAGCTTCGAGGCGCTCCGCGGCGACCCCAAGCTTCTGGAACCCTTGTTCGGGCCCGCCTCGCAGGATGGAAATCTCTACGCCGGTGCAGTGAGTTTCGGGGACGCGCAGCTCGTCCTTTTTCCCGTGCGCAGTCTCAAGAACGGCTATGTCTATACAACCTCGCCGCAGGCGCTGGCGCGCACGGCGCGGCTCCTCGAAATGGTCGACCAAAAGACCAACTGGTCGATTCCAGCGGTTGATGAGGGCCGATGCGCGGTAGCCAACACCCAACTTCTTTCGGACGGCAATCGGCTCCACCTTGAGGCTTTTGAGTACGATGCGATTCAGCAGGAAGCCGCGGCCACGCAAGAAATCGCCAAGCATCTCGCCTCTACGGCGATACCTGACCGCGATGGATTCGAGTTCTTTCGTGATAAAGCCTCAAGCGATTTCGTGATTCTGTCCGATACAGATTTTTCCTATTTCGTCGAACACGCGACGGTCGTTGAGCCGCACGTGCGGATCGAGCAAGAAACGGGCACGGCTGCCGACGGTGGGCTCTTCTACACAGAAAACCTCCCGCCGGAATCCATGCTGGTCGCGCCACTCCTTGCCAGCCAGACGCGCACAGTGAATGGCGGATCACACGAATTATTTGCCGAAGAAGTGCTCGTCAAAATTACGCAGGCGCTGCGCGGACAAGTGATGCAGATCGGCGGCGATGCGACCACTGGCCGAGGGCTCGTCGCCGCGCACGTGATCGGAGGGTAACATGGCAACACCGAATCAGCCCGGAGCCGCAAGGAGCGCGACCCGGTTGACTCTTGAGCAACAACGGGCAGCGGATGCCTGGAATTGCGCTCAGGGGAAAGGCAGTGAATACGTGAATCTTGCCAAAGGTCTTCCGGCATTAATCATCAACAGCGGTGTATTGCAGGTTCTCGCTTTCTTGAATGAAAAAGGAAAAAAGGAGTCGCAAAAGCACTGCGCTGTCTTGGGCGAGCAACTCCGCAATTGGCTTAGCAAACGCTTTGGAACAGACCTGCCGGCCGACTTTCCCGGCTTCATGAATGCGCTCATGAATTCGGATTCGCGCAAATTTCAAGCGATCACCATCGAGTCTCTGGCTTGGCTGCGTTGGGTGCGCCAAATCGCGCCAGCCATTAGCGTCGAAGAGCATTAATATGCCGGTCGCTGGCGTTCCGAGCTACGTTCCCAGACAGTTGATGGCTGCAGCCAGTCCCGGGCTGCGGTTCGGCATGTATGTGCAGCTTTGGGAGGCGAGTCGAACCGACTGGCAAATTCGCGATGAGAACAAGCGTGACGCAATAAAAAATACATGTGGATTAACGGCAGGCAATCGGCAACTCATGAAGGCGCTCGTGGAGCGCCAGCAAGCGATTGCATGCGCTATACCTGCTGCTGCAATTGTAAGCCTCGAGGGGGTTGCCGTCGCGCCATTTACGACGGGGCTTGGGAACGAGCACCCGCTCGAAAACGGCTTTGCCTTCCTTAATCCGTACGGGCATCCCTATCTGCCTGGGAGCGGAGTGAAAGGTGTGGTCCGCCAGGCGGCGCGCGAGCTGGCGTCGGGAGATTGGGGCGAGGCCGGAGGCTGGAGCTTAGAACCGATTTATCGATTCAAGGCTGGGAAAGAGGAAATCGGGCTGTCCTCGCTTGATGTTCTGTTCGGCCGCAAAACCGAAACTGGCGACACCGGCCACACCCGGGGCGCTTTGACGTTGTGGGATGTTTTGCCCCTAATAGATGGCGACTTGGCAGTCGAGGTGATGACGCCACATCAATCTGATTACTACCAGGGCCGCAGCTCGCCGCATGATTCAGGGTCGCCCAATCCGATCAACTTCCTGACCGTGCCGCCGAAATCGAAATTCATATTTCATGTGCTGTGTGATCGGACGCATCTTCGACGCCTCGCGCCACCTCTGGCCGAAGGCGAAAATTGGAAAAAATTTATCGACGCCGCCTTCGCGCATGCTTTCGAGTGGCTCGGCTTCGGTGCAAAGACCTCGGTTGGCTACGGCGCGCTTGCACGAACGGGTGGCGAAACGAGCGTGCTGTCCACCGGGACTCAATCAACACAGCAGAAACGCGCAGCAGCATCAGGCACCAATGAAGTCATTTGGCGCGACGCGGTACTCTCTTGGAATGCAGGCGGCGGTGGGAGATTGACGGTCAGCTTTGAAAAGCGAAGGGCCGAAGCGGTTGGCGAGGCAGCGCAAAAGCTCCTCCAGCCACTTTCAACTGAACTGGTGCAACAGATCAAGCGCCGTGGGCTGAAAGCTGACGTCAAGGTGCACATCGACGGTAACCTGGCGCGCGCAATCGAAATCACTCCGCCAGGAGCGAGGGAGAGTTGAGTGCTCGACACGCTTCCGTCACCCCCCTTACTCACCCTCCACCCCGGCACCGCGCTCCCCGTCGCGCGCTATCGCTTCACCTTTCGCATGCGCGATCCCCTGCGGCTGCCGGAATTTGCCGGCTCGCTCATCCGCGGGCAGTTCGGCGCGTCGCTGCGGGCCACCGCGTGCATGACCGGCGCGCCGGTGTGCCCGGGATGTCCGCTTTACCGGACCTGTCCCTATCCGGCGATATTCGAGACGCCGGCGCCGGAGACGCACTCGCTCCAGCGGTTCAGCCAGGTGCCCAATCCTTATGTAATCGAGCCGCCGCCGCTCGGCCGCCGGTTCGTGGCGGCCGGCGAGACGGTCTCGTTTCACGTCGTGCTGATCGGGCGCGCGCTCGGGCAGCTGCCGCTGATCGCATACGCATTCCAGCGCGCTTTCGAACGCGGCGTCGGCAAGCTGCGCGCGAGGGGGTGCATTGAGGATATTGCGTTCGTAGGGGCGGGTTTGAAACCCGCCCCTACGAACTGCGCCATCAAGCGGCCGAACGGGCCGTCGCCCTTCGAGGCTCGCCCGGCTGAAGAAGCCGGGCTCGCACCTCAGGGTGACGGTTGTGGGCAATCGGTCTGGGATTCGGAGCGTTCGCGCCTTGCGCCGCACGAGCCGACGCTGACCGTGCCGCGCTTCTCCGGTGTCGGCGCCATCACGCTGAAAATTACAACGCCGTTGCGGCTGCAGAGCCAGGGCCATCCGGTCCCGCAGGAAAAACTTCGGCCGCGCATGCTGTTCACCGCGCTCCTTCGCCGCGCCTCGCTGTTGTTGGAGCTGCATGCCGGGTTGCCGCCGGTCGGCGCGCAAGCATCGCGGCTCGCCGCCGCGGCGGAACGGCTCACCGACGAGCGGAGCCTGCAATGGAAGGATTGGACCAGATTTTCGAGCCGCCAGAAGCACGCGATGACTTTGGGCGGCGTGGTCGGCGAGTGGAGGCTGTCCGGCGACCTCGAGGAGCTGCTGCCCTGGTTCTGGCTCGGGCAATGGCTCCATGTCGGCAAGGAAACCACGATGGGCATGGGGAAATATTCAATTGTTTCGCTGGAGGGCGGCGATGGGTAAGCGGCCGTTCGTTTGACCGCGTGCGTTGCCCCCTCACCCCGCCGCGCTCATCCTTCAGGATGAGGCGCGGCGACCCTCTCCCACGAGGGGAGAGGGTGACGGAGCGGACCGTCTCGAATGCGACCTGTGGAAGTAAGCGATTGACACAAGATCTACACCAGGCGCCGGCCGATTCCAGCGAGAGGCGCAAGCGCCTGGTCAGTTTTCTCGGTATCGGCCATTATGAGCCGACACGGCATCGGTTGCCGGATGAAAGCCTGGGGATCGAGACCAAGTACGTCTGCCGCGCGCTTGCGCAGTTTGCCTGTGCTGACGAGATTGCGATCGTTGCGACCGCAGAGGCCGAGGCGGCCCATGGCAAACAAATCACCGACGAGCTGCGCTCGGCAAACTTGCCGGCTCCGAATTTCCTGACCATTCCGCCAGGCGCGAGCGAAGACGACCTGTGGCGGCAGTTCGAGGTCGTGAAAACCCTGCTGCGGTCCGCCGGGACGGACGTCGCGTTCGATGTGACCCATGCGTTTCGTTCGCAGCCGTTTTTTGCTGCGGCTGTCACCGCCTTCGTCCGCGCCGTCGATCCGGCGCCGCCGGCAATCCGCGTTTTCTATGCTGCGTTCGAGGCGCGCAAGGACGGCGTGACGCCAGTCTGGGAGCTGACTGCCTTCATCGAACTGCTCGATTGGGCGCAAAACATGATGCTGTTTCTTCGCACCGGCCGATCCGGCCCCGTCGCGGAACGAACGATAACGCTCGGCCAGGAGCTTGCGCGGCGGTGGGCGCAAACGAAGCATGGTGAGCCGCCCGGCCTCGCGAAGCTCGGCAAAGCGCTGCGGGATTTCGGGGCCAATTTCGAAACAGTGCGAACCGGCGATCTGCTGTTGCAGGGCGCTGGGGGTTCTGCTGCGAAGCTTGCTGCTGTTTTGCACGACGCGAAAGGGGGCGCAGCAGCAGTGCCGCCGTTGGCGGATGTGCTCGATCGACTCGAACGCGATCTGGTCGAGCCGCTGCTCGGTGCGTGCGATCATCTGGCGAGCGAGCCCGGCCACGGCGCGCTTGCCGGGCTTGCGCGGCTCTATCTCGAAATGGGGCGCTGGGCCGAAGCTGCTGCAGTGCCCCGTGAGGGATGGATCACGCGCTATGCGACGCCCGGCGCTGCGTTCGGAAATCGCAATCAGAATCGTCCCAGCGTGGACGAGGACGCGCGCCGCAAAGCGGAAGCTTCCTGGAACGCGGAGGAGCGCGACACCGCCCGCGAGATCGCCCAGGTTCGCAACGACATCGAACATGCCGGATTTAAAGCGCAGCCGGTTACGCCAGAGGCTCTTCAGAGGCGCCTCCGCAACCTGGTTGCGCAGTTCGCCGACTTGCCTCCGCCTGCGGCGCAGATAGAGGCTGCCAATCACCGGCCGGTATTCGTCAACATCAGCAATCACCCGAGCGATCGCTGGAGCCCGGCACAAAGACAGGCCGCGCTGAGATATGCGCCCGAAATCCAGGATTGGCCGTTTCCCTCAGTGCCGGCGACGGCAGAGACCGTGACGGTTGTGGCCATCGCTGATGATCTCGTTGCCGCGCTGATGAGAGAGGTGCCCGGCGTTACGCACGCCATGGTGCAGGGCGAGTTCACCCTCGTTCAGGCGCTCGTCCGCAGGCTGGAGGGACGCGGCATCTCCTGCCTTTCCGCCACCACGAGACGGGAGCTGATCGAGGACGACGGAGGCGTCAAGACGACGCGCTTCGAATTCGTCCGCTTCCGGGAATATGCGTAAAGGTCACAGCATGCGCAGCAACGGCTGTCTCGAGTCTGAGATTACTTCCGCGTGAGCCGCGCCGAAACCCGTTTTGCTGCGCGGCAGATTGCTGTTTGACATCGTGAAGAAGGTTGGTGCTGGCGCGCCCACTTTGGCGCGCGCGCATCGCGACTGTAAACAAGCCGAAGGCGGTGCACTCCAGGGCGAGTTGGGTTAGTAGGCCGGCGTCGGAAGCTGTCTGGGAGCAGCCGAGCGGGGCGCCAGTTACTGCGCCCTCTCCCCTTGTGGGAGAGGGCAGCTCGATGGTTGCAGCAAACTCAATCGGGTGAGGGGGTTGCCGGGTCCGTTACGAGCAAACCCCCTCACCCAACCGAGATGATTGATCTTTCAGCGCTGCCCTCTCCCACAAGGGGAGAGGGCGCAATAACGGCTCGCGTAGAGCGCCCGCGTGGGCACGGCGCTCTTTTCTTCGCTTGGTTCGGGCTCGTGCGCGTGGATCGCGCCTTTGCCCACCCTACGGCTCTTACCGCAAGCTTGCGGGCTCCGAATTCCTCCTGCGAGTGCGCCATGGTTCGAGACGGCGCCCGCCTGATAGCGCGTCAAGACGCGCTTGAACGCGCTTTCGCTGGCGAGGCGCCTCCTCACCATGAGGGCGGAGGAGAAAGGAATTCGCCGGGCCATGGAAACACGCGCGCTCTATCTTGCCGCCTATGACGTCGCCGATCCGCGGCGGCTGCGCGCCGCGCTCGATCTGGTCAAGGGCTATTCGACCGGCGGCCAGAAGTCGGTGCACGAATGTTTTCTCACCGCCGGTGAGCGGGCGCGGCTCCTGCGCGCCATGGAGGCAGTCCTCGTCGACGCCGAAGACAGTTTTCTGCTGCTGCGGCTCGATCCGCGCGCCCGCGTGTTCACCCTCGGCAAGGCGGTTGAGCCGATGGACGCGCCGTATTTTCATGTGAGTTGACCATGGCCATGCTCGTCTTCGACGGTAGCCCGGATTGGAGCGTGTGCGCAGCACGCGCGCAAATCCGGGGCGCCCCCGGGTTTCGCGGCGCAGGTGGGACCGCGGCAGGTAGCGGAAGTCCGGCGAGCGCCGCTCAACCCGGGCTACGGGGGTCCTGATCATGGCCACGCTCGTCCTCGACCGCAGCAATCTCGAACTTCGCGCCGACGGCCCGGCGCTTGCCGTCTACGAGGCCGGCGAGCGTCGCGGCAGCGTGCCGCTCAAGCTCATCGATCGCGTCGTCATGCAGGGAACGATCCGGCTCGATACCGCGGTGCTGACCAGATTGGCGGATGCCGGGGTGCCGACGATTCTCCTCGGAGCAAGAAGCAGCCGGCGCGTGGCGATCGTCGTCGGCCGCGGCCACAGCGATGCTTCGATCCGCCTGGCGCAATTCCAGCGTGCGCTCGATCCCGCCTGGTGCGCGGCGTGGTCGCGCCGGCTTGTGCTCGGCAAGGCACGCGCGCAGCTGCGCCTTCTCCGAGGCGCGCTCGACGAGCGCCCCGACGCGCGCAAGCCGCTCACCGATGCGATCGGCTCGATCGAGAGAACGGCCGCCTCGCTTGCCGCCGACGGCGGCGCCGACCTCGACCGGATTCGCGGATTCGAAGGCGCCTGCGGGGCCGCCTATTTCCCCGGCTACTGCGCGCTGTTTGCCGAAAGCCTCGCGTTTCGCGGCCGCAACCGCCGGCCGCCGAAGGACCCGGTCAACGCGGCGCTCTCGCTTACTTATACTTTGCTGCATTACGACGCCGTACGCGCCGCGCACGCCGCCGGCTTCGATCCCATGGTCGGCTTCTATCACCGGCCGGCGCACGGGCGGGAATCGCTTGCCTGCGACCTGATCGAGCCGCTGCGCCCGCGCGCGGATGCCTGGATCTGGAACCTGTTTCGCCAGCGCGAGCTGCGCCGGGAGCATTTCACTATCGACAAGGGCGCCTGCCTCCTCGGCAAAGCCGGCCGCGAACGATTTCATGCCGCGTGGGAGGCCTATGCGTCGCTGCCGCGACGCTGGCTGCGCCGGCAGTGCGCGCTCATTGCCGCGGCGCTGCGCGACGCGGGTGAAGCGGTGCTCGAAGAGGCGTTCGGAACTGACGGGACCGACGAATCATGACTGCCACCGACGTCAGCGGCGAATGTGTCCCGGACGCCATCAGTGCGCCCACGCGCGTGCCGCAAGCTCCGCTACCTCTCCCCGCAAGCGGGGAGAGGTCGGATCGCGCAAGCGATCCGGGTGAGGGGCCTCTGCGGGAACCGAGCTCTTCGCGGCTGCCCCTCACCCGCCGCCCCGACGGGCGGCGACCTCTCCCCGCAAGCGGGGAGAGGTGGTGCCCGCCGTCGGCTGCCGGCCCGGTCACGGCCCGCCCGCTGTTTCTGCGGCCGGCCGGCTCTGCGCGGGTCGATCTCGACGGCCCGGCGCTGCGCGTGCGCGCCGAGCGCAAGGCGGACACCCGATTTCCGCTCGACCGCGTGTCGCGGATCGTCGCCGGCAGCAGGGTGAATTTCAGCGCCGAGGCGCTCTGCGCCTGTCTCGAACACGCAATCCCGATCGTGATCGTCAACAAGGACGGCACCGCGCTCGGCTCGGTGCAGCCGGCGCGGATTGCGCCGCTGCCGCTCGCCAGAGCCCTCGAAGAACTGCTCGACTGGCCGGATTGGCGCGACATCTACGGCTGCTGGCTGCGCGCGGGGCGCATGCGCGTGCTTGCCGACTGGCGGCGCGCCCGCGAGGCCGAAGGCAAGGCGCCCGATCCGCGCGCCTATCGCGAACTGGTCAGGAAGCACCTCTATCCGGCCGGGCGGGGGCCAGGTCATCAAACAATGACCGGACTGTGGCGCGGCGCCATCTACACGTTGGCCGCCGAGGCAACGGTGCGCTGGGGCGTGCCCGGGATAATGCACGGAGACGGCGGCGATGTCCTCGATCTCCGCCGCGACCTTGCTCACTTGATGGAACTGCGCTTGCGGCTCGAAGTCCGCGAGGAGGCGGAAGGCTCGCTCAAGGGCGAGGCGGCGATGCTCCTTGTCTTTCATGCGCTGACGAAGAAACTCGAAGCCGAGGCCGCGCGGGCGATGCGCTCGCTCGCCCGTCGCGTCAATGAAGTGTTGTCGACATGTCGCTGAATCAGATCCGCAACTGGCTCATCGCCTATGACATCGCCAGCCCGCGGCGGCTGCAGCGCGTGCACAGGAAGCTGCGCGAGCATGCGGTGCCGGTGCAATATTCCGTATTCGTCGCCCGCTGTTCGGCGGCGAAGCTCGGCGATATCCGCGCGCTGGTCTCGGGCCTGATTGACAAGCGCGAAGACGACGTGCGTTTTTATCCGATCCCGGAGCCGGCGCAGCTTTTCGTCTTCGGTAAAAAGGCCCTGCCGGAAGGCCTGTGCCTGATCGACGGCGACGCGCGCCTGCCGCTGGCGCCGGCGAGGCGGCCTGCAGGGGAGGAGATGATGGTATGATAATGCTCTCAGAGTGGCCAATTCTCGATTGGGTTCTCTCGCGGGTGCCGAATTTGGCAGGCTGTCTCGTTACCCATTGCAATTGCGCGTCTTTTCACGGCGAGCGGTTCTCAGTCGTGCCCTGATGAAGAAGGGATTACGACGCGCCACCCGCTCGAAACACTCTGATTCGATCAGGTTCTCAGTCGTGCCCTGATGAAGAAGGGATTACGACTTTCTTCTTCATTCTGTTCATTCTGTGGAGTTGTTCTCAGTCGTGCCCTGATGAAGAAGGGATTACGACCTTCTCAGGCTCGGCTTCCTGTTCCGGGGGTTGTTCTCAGTCGTGCCCTGATGAAGAAGGGATTACGACTTGATAATTCCGTCCGTTACACGCTGAATGCGAGTTCTCAGTCGTGCCCTGATGAAGAAGGGATTACGACCTCATGGAAATAAACAATTCTATTAGGTCCCATCTTGTTCTCAGTCGTGCCCTGATGAAGAAGGGATTACGACGCGGTATCGTTGTTAATCCACGGCACTTCGAATAGTTCTCAGTCGTGCCCTGACGAAGAAGGGATTACGACGGCATTCGCGCGTTCGATCAGCCGATCAACCCAAGTTCTCAGTCGTGCCCTGATGAAGAAGGGATTACGACTCCTCCCCACCCGCGGCTTTCTCTAATCTTACTGCGTCAGAACACTTTCGGTGGGCAAAGGCGCGGTCCGCGAGCCCGAGCCCGCCACACGCATAAACGAGCTTCGTGCCTACGCGCGAACTGTCCGCGTGGGCACGGCGCACGCGCTGAAGCGCGTTGCGCCTTTGCCCACCCTACGCAGCTTATGACGCAGTAAGACTAACTGGGAGTCGTACTCAGTGCCCTGATGAAGAAGAGATGAGCATTAGTGCGTCAGAAATATCGTAGGGTGGGCAACGGCGCCTTCTCCGCTGCTGACCGCGTGGGCAAAATCGCGCTGCGCGCCGTTGCCCACGCGGTCAGGCCGTGCCACGCGATTTTGCCCACCCTACGAGGTTGATGACGCAGCAAATTAGATCAGTCGATCGAACAACTCGTCCTTGTAGTTCTCAGTCGTGCCCTGATGGAGATGGGATTACGACACGATAGCGGGGCCGGGCTTGTAGAGCGCCCGCGCGTTCTCAGTCGCGCCCTGATGAAGAATGGACTATGACACCATATAGACACATCAGTTGACAAATCCATGCTAGTCGCCTGCTTTGGTCAAAGTGAGGAAGTTTGAAAACGGGCTGCGGCGACTGCCCGCTCCACCTCATCCTGAGGAGGCGCACGCCCGAAGCGGCGTGCGCCTCCTCACCATGAGGGCGGATCAAAGGCCAAACCATTCAGTTAGAGCGGAGCGGCCGACTAGTTCGGTCGTGCCACACGATTTTGTCCACCCTACGAGGCTTATGATGCAGTAAATTAGACCAGTCGATCGAGAACGAAATGGCGAAGGGCCGTGTCCTGATGAAGAAGGGATTATAGCTGGCGCGCAAAAGACGCTACGGTCACGCTCGGAGCTATTCCTTTCGTGCGTGGGCACGGCGCACGCGCCTAAGCGCGTTGCGCCTTTGCCCACCCTACATTGCCGCATTGGAAGCCGAGATCAAATCGATTCGCGGCTGCCAGAAGCGGCGATGGAAGCTTGTCAATAAATTCGGCGGTGATGACCTTCCCGGTGCGCGGGAGCAAACGGAAACCGTTGCGATATTCCGGCTCGTGCTGCGCCGCGGGCCCGACCAAGGCTTTCCGCGCCAAATCGGAAATAACTTGGCCGGCTGTCTTGTTTTCCGCCGCCGCCAATTCCTTGGCGGCTGCGGACGTCGTCGTCGATGTCGAGCGTTGTTCTCACGCATCTGATGTAATTCATCAGATGCGGCAATGCAAGAAGGTCGAATCTACGACGCGGCCTGCTCGGGAGCCGCAAACAGCGAGAGGAGCGCGCTCTTGATGGCGGCCTGGCGGGTCGGAGCCGCGATCTGGGCGCCGAGAAGATCGGTGACGTAGAAGACGTCGACGACGCGCTCGCCGAACGTCGCCACATGCGCCGAGGCGATGTTGAGATTGAGCTTCGACAGCGTGGCGGTGAGCTCGTAGAGGAGGCCGGGCCGGTCGAGGCCGGTGACCTCGACCATGGTGTAGCGATTGGACCATTGATTGTTGATGGTCACGTCCGGCTCGATCGCGAAGGCTTTGAGCCGTCCCTTCGCCGCAGCCCGCTTGGCGACGAGATCCGGAAACCGCAGCGTGCCGCTCAGCGCTTTCTCGATGGCGTCGGCGATGCGCGCAGCGCGGCGCTCTTCGTCCTCGTCGCGATCGAATTCGCGCGAAATCGAAATGGTGTCGAGCGCGCGGGCGTCGGTGGTGGTGAAAATCTGCGCGTCCACGATATTGGCGCCGGCAACCGCGCAGGCGCCGGCGATGATCGAGAGGAGCCACGGGTGATCGGGCGCCAGCACGGTCAGCTCGGTCACCCCGCGGGCGCGGTCGAAGCCGACATCGGTGGCAAGCGATTTTCCGGCGGCCTCGCTCTCGCGGACAAAGCGCGCATGCGCGATCTTGTGGGGCAGATCGACCTTGAGCCAATAGGCGGGGTAATGGCGCGCCATATAGGCGTCGATTTGACCGGGCTCCCAATCCCTGATCTCGCCTTTGAACTCGGCCTGCGCCCTCCCAACGCGCTCGGCGCGGTTGCTCTCGGAAAATCCGCCGGTGAGCACCGGCTCGGTTTCGTCGTAAAGCGTGCGGATCAACTGCGCCTTCCAGCCGTTCCACACTCCCGGTCCTACCCCCTTGATGTCGGCTGCCGTGAGAATGGCGAGCAGCTTGAGCCGTTCGACGGACTGCACCACCTCGGCGAAGGTCGTAATCGTTACCCGGTCGGAGAGATCGCGCGACTGCGCCACGCGCGACATGTCGAGATGATGCTCGATGAGCCAGGCCACGGTCTCGGTCTCGGCGGCCGAAAAGCCGAACCGCGGACAAAGCTGCCGCGCGATGCGGGCGCCGGCGATCGAATGATCCTCGATGCGGCCTTTGGCGATGTCATGCAGGAACAGCGCGACGTAGAGCAGCCGGCGGCTCTGCGGCTGGATGGTGCGCATGAGTTCGTTGACGAAGGGAGTATCGTCGCTGCGCCCGGCGTCGATCTCGGCAAGGTTGCCGATGCAGCGCAGCAAGTGCTCGTCCACCGTATAATGGTGGTACATGTTGAACTGCATCATCGCCACGATGCGGCCGAACGGACGGATGAAATGGCCGAGCACGCCGGATTCGTTCATCCGCCGCAGCACCGTCTCGCTGTCGTTGTTCGCGGTGAGAATTTCCAGGAACAGCCGGTTGGCTTCGCGGTCGCGGCACAGCCGATCGTCGATCAGGCGAAGCGAGCGCGTAATCGCCCGCATGGTGTCGGGATGAAATGCGAGATTGTGCGCCTGCGCCAGATAGAACACGCGGATCAGATTGACCGGATCGCGTTCGAACACGCCGGCGTCGACGACCTTGATCCGGTTGTAATCGACAAAGAAATCCTCGGTCTCGCTCAGCGCATGGCGCCGCGGGCGCGAGCGCAGTCGCGAGATCATCCGGCCGAGCATCGGCATCGGCTTCGCCTGCCGCTCCTCGAGCTCGGCGCAGAGGATGGCGGTGAGGTCGCCGACATCCTTGGCGACCAGGAAATAATGCTTCATGAAGCGCTCGACGTCGCGCAGCCCCGGATGCTCGGTATAGCCCAGCCGCACCGCGATCTCGCGCTGGATATCGAATGAGAGCCTCTCCTCGGCGCGGCCGGCGATGAAATGCATGTGGCAGCGCACCGCCCAGAGAAAGCCGCCGCAGCGGCGGAAGCGGGTATATTCGCGCCGGTCGTAAACCCCGTACCCGATCAGCTCTTCGCGTTCGCGCACCCGATAGACGTATTTGGCGATCCAATAGAGCGTATGCAGATCGCGCAGCCCGCCCTTGCCGTCCTTGACGTTGGGCTCGACGAGATAACGCGATTGGCCGGCGTGGCGATGGCGAGCTTCGCGCTCGGCGAGCTTCGCGGCGACGAATTCGGCGGCGGTGCCCGCCACCACTTCCTTGTCGAAGCGGCTCATCAGCTCGTCATAGAGCCGGCGCTCGCCAAGCAGATAACGGGCTTCGAGGATCGCGGTGCGCACCGTCATGTCCGCCTTCGCCTGGCGGATCGATTCGGCGACCGTGCGCGTGGCGTGTCCGACCTTGAGCCCGATGTCCCAGAGCGCATAGAGGATCGCTTCCGCGATCGATTCGCTCCATGCGGTCTTTTTGTAGGGGAGAAGAAACAGGAGATCGATGTCCGACCAGGGCGCGAGAATTTCGCGGCCATAGCCGCCGGTGGCGACGATCGCCATTTGCTCGGCTTCGGAAGGGTTCTGGATCGGATAAAGATGCTTCTTGGCGAATTCGAAAAGGAGGCCGATGATCTCGTCCTGCATGAACGAGAGCCGCTCGGCGCAGAGCCGGCCGCGCCGGTCTTCCAGCAGCAGCCGTTCGGCGACCCGGCGCCCCTCGCCCACGGCGGCCTTGAGCCGCTGCGCCACTGCGGTGCGCAGCTCGCGATCCTGCCCGCGATGGCGCTCGGCAAGGGCGTCGAGTTCAGCCGCAAGCGCCTGCACATCGATCAGCGGCGTTCCCGCGGGCGGGGTACGGATGCCGGCGGCAGCCGGGGGCGGCGGCGCCGGCGCCGGTGCCGCCGCGGGTTCGGTGACGGTGAGCATGGCCATGATCGATAGCGGAGCACGGCAGTAAAGTCACCGATATGGGGTGAGCGTACGGCCTGCGCACCACGTGTTTGAGGGCGCGGCATTGAACCGGATTGTGCGAAAGAAAAAGCCCCGCAATCGGGCGGGGCCAAGTCCAGGGAGGAATGCCCCCAACAGGAGCAAGATGTAAAATAGCCGAGTCGGGCTTCCGAATGGTTGCATAAATGCCACTGTGAACAGGTAAAATGCCCGCTGATCAGGCGGTATGATAGAACCTGCGGCGGGGCTCGCCATCGCGCATGAGCGGCGCCGCCTGGGCGATCACGTGGCGAGGGCGGTAAAGGCGCCGCTCATGGGGGCTACGGTTTCTGCCCGCGCACGATCGGATGTCCGATGCTGAGCGGCTTGGCGTCGAGGAGCACGAAGGCGACGCGCGCCGGCGCGCTGCTGCGGTTCACCCAGGCATGATTGGTGGCGCGCTGGACCAGCACGTCGCCGGCTTTGAGCTTCACGGTCGAATTATCCATGTCCATGTCGATCTCGCCGGCAATCACCACCACGTAATCGATCGTCTCGGTGCGGTGCATGCGCCCGGGATTACCCGGCGGAAAGGTGATCACGGCAAAGCGCGAGCCGTTCTCGGGCGGCGGCGTGCCGATCAGGCGCGCTCCCAGATCCTCGATGTCCTCTCCGACCGCGCAATCGGCGGGAGTCGAATCCGTCGACCAGATGAGCGTCGACGTCGCCCCCGAAGTGCCGGCTTTGGCGTTGGTGGCCGGACCGTCGATGATGACCTTGGCGACATCGTTCTTGTCATGACCGGTGACGACGCGGCGAATCGGCGGCAGCGATTTGCTCATTTGGTTCTCCATGAAGATAGTTCGACTCATCAATCCACGTAAGGTTTCGATCTGTGATCCACCCTCATGGTGAGTTTCCCACTGGCTGGGCGGACCGGCTGCGGATGAAACCAATTGCTGTCGTCCCGGCCAAGCGAGCCCGGATCTTATCCGGGCGAGCGCGAGCCGGGACCCATACGTCCGCACAGGCTAGTTGCCGCATGGGTCCCGGCTCTCGCGTCTACAGCGGCGTACGGCGCCGCTGTAGAACGCTCGGCCGGGACGACAGCAAGTGTCGTAGTAGGAGGCGCGCGCGGGTTTGAAACCCGCCCCTTCATCGAATATTATTCGGGCAAAGCTTTTCACGTTGGCGGGGGAGCTTCTTCGTCGGCAGCTTGAAGCAGAGAGGATCCGTTCCGCATCATGGCGGACGGCGAGCGAAAGACGCTGCGAGAAACAGTGCTGCACGAACCCGGGAGAACGAAGTGGAGAACAAAGTAATGAGTCCGATAGCACGGAGAAAGACTACGGCGCGCAAGACGCTTGCTGCGGTAGCGGCCGTGACTCTTGCGGGCGCCGGCCCGCAGGCGCTGGCGCAGACGATATTCGTCAAGGGCGGTACCCTCATCGATGGAACCGGCGCAGCGCCTATCAAGGACGCGCGCATTCTCATCCAGGATGGAATCATCACAGGTGTCTGGAGCGGAGACGAGGCGGGGCAGCCGGTACCGGCCGGAGTCGCCACGGTCGATGCGACTGGAAAGTACATCATTCCGGGTCTGATCGACTCGCACGTTCACTACAACTGGTACCAGGGGGAGCTGTTCCTCCACTACGGCGTCACCAGCGTCTTCGACCTGGGCGGCGGCTCCTGGTCGCACGGCATGCAGAAGGGCGTGGAGTCGGGGGCGATCCGTGCGCCGCGATATTACCATCGCGCCTCATTCGGTGACGGTGCCAACGGCAAAGCCGACAGGTTCGCCGGGATGAACACCGCGCGCTCGCAGGCTTATGCCAATGTGAACTCCCCGGCGGATGCCGAAGCGGCCGTCAATGCGGTTGTGGGCAAGGCCGACATCATCACCCTCAACGAAGACTGGAAAGGCGAGGTCTTCAGTGCGGTTTCCAAGGCGGCGCACGCGAAGGGCTTGAGCATCATTTCCCACTCGTACAACGCGCTCGACACCTCGGATTGGGGAGTGGATGGCATCGAGCACATGACCGGAGTCGGCATGGCGGCGGCGCGCAGCGAGGCCGGCAAGGCCGCCATTGCCCAGATGGGGATCTGCACGCACTCCTACGCGCCGCTCCTGGAGCAATCGCTGCCCTGCATAGCAGCAGGGCATAAGAACAGCCTGCTGTATCGCTGGATGGACCCGAGCTATTTCGACACGATGATCGCGCAGCTGGTGAAGAACCACACCTACCTCAATCCAACCCTGGATTTCGAGTGGGGCGGCATCATCGACCGCTCGAACCAGTTCGAACTCGAAGACGCCAAGCTCCTTGCCTCGCCCAATCTCGATTACGTGCCGGAGGACGAGAAAAAGGAATTCCTGGACCAGTATCACTGGGCGGATGGCGTTTCCGCCGAGACCAAGAAGGAGTTCACGAAGGGCTACCGCAACGTGCAGCTGTTCCTCAGGAAGTTCGTGGCTGCCGGCGGCAAGCTGTACTCGGGAACCGACTCGGCGTCGGCAAACGTGCCGGGCCTGTCGTTGCATCACGAGATGCAGATATACGTGGATGCCGGCATTCCGCCGATTGCGGCGCTGCAGTCATCGACGCTGTGGGCTGCCGAGATGGCCCGCCTGGACGGCAAGCTCGGCTCCGTGGTGCAGGGGAAATACGGCGATGTGGTGATCCTGGATGCCGATCCGCTAGCGGACATCCACAACGCGCAGCTGGTCTCGAACGTGATAAAGGGCGGGGTCCTCCAGGACATAGCCTTCCATCAGGGTTACAACACGCCATTTCATATCTTCGGCCAGGGCACGAAGCATCTCTACGCGCGGCCTCCAGTGGTCTCGAACCTCACTCCGGGGGTCATCAAGCAGGGCGACGACGTGTGGGTCAAAGTGCAAGGCGAGAACTTCTCTCCCAACTCCATCGTCATTCTGGGCGGTGTGCACCTCGATACCAAGTTCGTGGGAGATGATGAGCTCGATGCCCGCGTGCCGTCCGAGGAGACGGTACGGGTGGGCAATTACCAGATGGGCGTGTTCACCCCCCGGCCGGGTGGCGGGACGACCCAAGGCATGACCTTCGTCATTGAGTACAAATAGACCGTTCGCAGATTCCCGGACGAGGGCCGATCATCGGGGTGATTTTCAACCCCTTGTGCGTGGCAGCTTGCAATCGGACGCCAAATCCATAAATATGGGTTTACGGTAGGGACTGGACTTCAGGCTCCAATGAAGACCACCATTGAATTGCCCGATGATCTTTATCGACGGGCGAAGTCGCGCGCAGCTCTGCGTGGGCGAAGGCTGCGAGGCCTCGTTGAGGAGGGGTTGCGCCTCGTTCTTGAAGAACCGCTCCAGGCAGCTCCTCGACCTAGCCTTTCAGAGCTTATGAAGGGTGCCATCGGCGTGGTGGACTCTGGCGTTCCCGACCTTGGCTCGAATCCCAAACACCTCGCAGATTACGGGCGCGATGGACGCCGCCATCGCTGATACCGGGGTGCTGGTCGCGCTCCTTGACCGGGCGGAGCGCCATCACGTTTGGGCGGCAGAACGCGTCAAGGAAATCGAGGCGCCGCTGCTTATATGTGAACCGGTGAGGGATCGCTCGGACCGTCATCCTGAGGCGCGAGCGCGCGTTCTTCGCGCGCGAGCCTCGAAGGAGGACGGCCATCGGCTTGCGACAGGGTTGCGGCCGTTCATCCTTCGAGGCTCGCCCGGCCAAAGGGCCGGGCGAGCGCCTCAGGATGACGGTCTTAGTCAAGGGCGGTCTTAGTCAGGCGCGGGCGGAACGGCCGCTTACAATTCCCAGATTTTCTGTTCGGTCTTGTGCAGGCGCTCGACGGCGCCGTTTGCGCCGATCAGGAAATTGTCGCAGATGAACGCAAAATTGGTGCTGCGCAAGAAGCCCGGATGCACGGCGACGTTCATATTGGCGGCAAGCCGCATGGTTTCGTCGTCGCGCAGCAGCGGACGCTCGACGAGATCGTAACCCTGGCTGTGCCCGAACAGCCGCTGTTCGGGCGGCGCGCCGCGGCTCGTCATGTAATCGTTGTGGCAGGCATAGATTTCGGCGCAGGACGCGCCCGGTTTGAGATTATTGGCCGTGTGCTGCTGCGCATCGCGCACGACCGCGAACGCGTCGGATAGTTCCGGCGAGGCCTTGCCGAACACGAAGGTGCGCGCAAGCTCGGCATAGTGGCCGCCGGGTCCGTTGTTCTCGATCAGGAGCGTCATGTAATCGCCGCGCCGCATGATGCGGCCCTGATGATGGCGCCCGCGCAGGATCGCGGGCTCGCCAAGCGGCGCCGACGAGCAGCGGAACAGGCCCTGTTCGCTGCCGAGAAGCTCGCCCTGATACTGCGCCAGCGCCGTGACCTCGCTGTCGCGCATGCCGGGCTTCACGGCACCGACCACGTGCGCCCATTGCGCGTCCTGCATGGCGGCGGCACGGCGAATGAGCGCGATCTCTTCTTCGCTCTTGATCGCCTTTATCTCATCGACGAAACCGGTGGTGTCGATGAACTTGGCATCGGACAGCTGCGCCTCGACCACGCGCACCAGATCGTAATGCAGTCGGCCGCGGCCGAGCCAGCCGATCGTGCGACAACCGCGCCGCTTCAACTCCGCCGCCACCAGCGCGCCGTCGTATTCGTGCGTATAAGCGACCGAGAAGAACGAGGGACTGCCAATAATTTCGCCGACCCCCGGATTGAGCGGGTCCTTGCCGTCGAGCCGGTCGCGGCGGTCCTTGGCGCCCATCTCCACCACCGTCATCAGGTCGGAGCGATGGAAAATCACGCTGCGCGGATAATCGTTGTGCGCCGGCACGTCGGTGAACCATTTGACGTAGCCGCCGAGCCAGTCGCTCGCGTTCTGCATGACGAGCGCGTCGATACCGCGCGCCTCCATCTCCCGGCGCACGGCCGCCCAGCGCCGTTCAAGCTCGCGGGAGGAAATCGGAGTTTCTACGCGTTCGATGGCGGGCATGGCGGTTCCTTGTAGGGTGGGTTAGGCGCGGCCAATCTATATCGGTTGCAACGGATGCCGGCCCGCGCCGTAACCCGCCGGCTCGATCTCGATGGTGGGTTACGCGCGGATCAACGTCAAAGCAATTCGCAAGGCCCGGGCCGCGCTAACCCACCCTACAAAACCTTTCCCGGATTGAGGATGCCCTTGGGATCGAGCGTGCGCTTGAGGGTTTGCATCAGCTCGTAGGCGACCGGATCCTTCACGCGGGGAAGAAGATCGCGTTTCATCACGCCGATGCCGTGCTCGGCCGAGATCGAGCCCGAGTGTTTCGCCACGACGGCGAAGACCGCTTCGTTCACTTCGTCCCACCGCGCCAGAAAGGCGGCGCGGTCGGCGCCGAGCGGCTGGCTGACGTTGAAATGAATATTGCCGTCGCCGAGATGACCGAACGGCACGACGCGCGAGCCCGGGATCATCGCCTCGACCGCGGCGCTCGCTTCGCCGATGAACTGCGGTACCGCATTCACCGGCACGGAAACGTCGTGCTTGATCGAGCCGCCCTCGTATTTCTGCGTATCGGCGATGTGATGGCGCAGGAGCCAGAAGGCGTGCGCCTGTTCGAGGCTCTCGGCGATGGTGGCGTCCTCGACGAGGCCGCGTTCGGCGCCCGTTTGCAAAATATCCTCCATGGCGCCGCGCAGGCCGGCGCGCGCCTGCGACGAAAGCTCCAACAGCACGTACCAGGGATGCGATTGCGCGAGCGGGTCGCGGCACATCGGCGCGTGCCGCACGGCAAATTCGAGCGCAATGCGCGGAATGAGTTCGAAGCCGGTGACGGCGCCGGGAGCGCGCTCGGCCGATAGATCAAGAAGCGCGAGCGCCGAGTCCGGCGACGGCACGCCGACGAAGGCGGTCTCGACCGCGCGCGGGCGCGGAAAGAGCCGCAGCACCGCCGCCGTGATGACGCCGAGCGTCCCTTCGGCGCCGATGAAGACGTGGCGCAGATCGTAGCCGGTGTTGTCCTTCTTGAGCTTGCGCAGGTTGTTGAGCACGCGTCCGTCGGCGAGCACGACTTCGAGGCCGAGCACCAGATCGCGCGCCACGCCGTAAGCGAGCGCGCCGGTGCCGCCGGCATTGGTCGAGAGATTGCCGCCGATGGTGCAGCTTCCTTCGGCGCCGAGCGAAAGCGGAAACAGCCGCCCCGCGGCGGCAGCGGCCTCCTGGGCTTTCGCCAGCACCACGCCCGCCTCGCAGGTCATCGTGTTCGATGTCGGGTCGACCTCGCGGATGCGGTCAAGCCGCGTGAGCGAGAGGAGCACTTCGCCGTGCTGCGGGGTCTGCCCGCCGACGAGCCCGGTATTGCCGCCCTGCGGCACAATGGGCGTGCCGGTCTCGTTGGCGAGAGTGAGAACCGCGGCCACTTCGGCGACCGTTCCCGGCCGCAGCACCAGGGGCGAACTGCCGTGATAGAGATCGCGCTCTTCGTTGAGATAGGGCGCGATCTCGGCCGCATCGGTGAGCGCATGGCGCTCGCCGACGATGGCGGCGAAGCGTGCCAGAAGATCGGAATCGAGGCCGCGCGGCGTGTCGAGCATCAGGCAGCATCCATGACGTGGGTCTTGCCGGTCCAGGGATCGTATAGGGTGACACCAGTCCCGTCGAAATCTCGGACGTTGCGGGTGACGACGATGAGATCATGAACCCGCGCCGTCGAAGCGATCAGCAAATCTGGTGGGGCGCGGGTCCGCCCCACGGCCGATAAGTTACGCCCGAGTTGCAGCCACTCAATCAGGATTTCCAATGTTACGGGCAACGCGTTGCGGCCGAGCATTGCGGATAATTCATCGTCGAGCCATCGTGTGAGCTGTCGCCGTCGCCGGTCGTCAGGCGTGGTCATTGCCCCAATGCGCAATTCCGCGATCGTGACGTCACTGACCGCGATCTGCTCGGGTGAACGTCGAGCCACCCATTCGATGACGGCGTTATTGGGATGAGGACGGACATGCTCGGAGACGACGTTGGTGTCCAGCAACCACTTCACCGGTCATCCTCGTCGAACGGATTTCGCTCATTCGGAAAATCCATTTTGATGCGGGGTGGTAACTTAAGTCCCAATCCGCGATATTTTTTCGACCGCTCCACGAACCCGGCCAACGTCGCCTCTTTCTGCGGCTTTGGCCGAAATTCGAACCGCTCAGGGTCGAGCACGACGACCGCCGGTTTGCCGTGGACCGTAACCTGCTGCGGCTCGCCAGCGCGTGCGCGGCGGACGAGTTCGGAGAACTGGGTCTTTGCATCCTGTAATTTCCAGGTCGCCGTTACACCTTGAGCAGCCTGCTTGGCCCCGAGGGTTCTGCGTCGGTTCTTCAAGCGCTTCTCTGGAAATCCCCTGTGCGCAGGCGGGTCGAAGTTAACATCGCCGTCAAGACGGTACTGTCTGGTTCGTTCGAGGAAACCCGCCATTGTTCGACCAGGGTGTTGCTGCGCACCCTTTTTGCGCGTTGAGGGCTTCCCGGCATTTTTCATCAAAACACCCGCTTCTGACCAGACTGGCCAGATAACCAAGGCCGGGTTGTTTTTCAAGACGCCGGCCGGCGCGGCGCCGCGGCGCGCCGCAGCCGGTCGTTGATCGCTTCGCCCAGTCCGGTCTGCGGCACCGGAACGACCGCGATGGCGCGAGCGCCCGCGGCATCGAGCGCGCGCAGATGGGAGAACAGGTTCGCTGCGGCCTCGATGAGATCGCCGCGCGGCGAGAGGTTGAGGAGCTTCACCGCGCACGCGACGCCGGCCGGCAGTTCGGGGCCGAATGCCAACACGGCTTCGCCTGCGGCGACTTCAGCCGCGTCGAGCCGCAGCGGCGTACGCGGCGCGTAATGGGAGGCAAGCTGCCCCGGAGCCAGCGGCGCGTGCGCAGCGCCCGCAGGTTCGGATGCCGACGTATCGGGCAGGTCGCAGCCGAGGATGCGCGCGATCTCGGCGCGCGGTACGCCGCCCGGCCGCAGCAGCAGCGGGCCTTCGAGGCAAGCCACGATGGTCGATTCGATGCCGATGGGCGCCGGCCCACCGTCGACGATGAGATCGATGCGCCCGCGCAAGTCGGCGAGCACATGCTGGGCGGTCGTCGGCGACACATGTCCCGATCGGTTGGCTGACGGCGCCACAACCGGGGCGCCGAACGCCGCGATCACGGCGCGCGCGACCGGATGGTCCGGCACACGCAAGGCGATGCTCTCGAGACCGGCGGTTGAAAGTTCCGCCACCGGACAGCCGGGCCGCTTGGGCAAAACGAGCGTGAGCGCGCCAGGCCAGAACGCCTGCGCGAGCCGCGCCGCATCGGCGTTGAACTCGGCGAGGCGGTCTGCCGCAGCGATATCCGCCACATGCGCGATGAGCGGGTTGAACGTGGGGCGGCCCTTGGCGTTATAGAGCCGCGCCACGGCTTCTCCATTCTGCGCGTCGGCGCCGAGCCCGTAGACGGTCTCGGTCGGGAACGCCACGAGGCCGCCGGCGGCGAGGCAGCGCGCCGCCGCCGCGACCGCCTCTGCATTCGCGTGCATGACCCGCGTGATCGGCGCCGCGCTCACTGGAGCTACCGTGTCGACATCACTACCGTGCTTGCCGCTGTATTGAGCCACCGTGCTTGCGGCCGCAAGGCGCCGCCGTATATAAAGCGCGCCGTCGGAGTGTGGCTCAGCCTGGTAGAGCACCTCGTTCGGGACGAGGGGGTCGCAGGTTCAAATCCTGCCACTCCGACCAGCTTTCTCCCACATCATCTAAGCCGCGGCCACAGTTTCGGCCACAGAAACGCGCGCGTCACGGGCGGCGCCGATGAATTCATCGAGAGCCAGTTTGTGCCGGCGCAGCTGATATGACCGCGATCTCGCTGGCCCAGCAAATCGAGGAAATCGACTGCCGGCGGCGCGTCTATCCGGGCCTCGTGCGCGCGGGAAAGCGCCGGCAGAGCGAACTCGATTACCACGTGGCGCGGCTCGAAGCGGCGCTGCGCACGCTCAAGTGGGTTGAGGAACACGCCGAGGAGATCAAGCGCGCGTGCGGCGTGCCGCGCTCGGTTCCGATGCAGGAGCACGGCGGATGAGCGACTCGTCGATTTTCGGCTACTACGATGCGCCCGGCCAGACGCAACCCGCCTATGATCCGGGACGCAACGTGCCGTGTCAGTTCTGCCTGCGCCGGCTCGGCGCCGGCGACATTCGTTTCATCTCGCTGATGCTGCCGGGCGACCGCCGCCGCTATTTTTACGGCTATCACTTCGGCTGCTACTCGGCGCCGGCGGCGGACCAGATCGAGGCGGCGCTGATCAACTCACGCGTCGCCATCACCGCGCCGAACCAGGCGGGGCACGCATGAGAGGTCCGACGAGCCCGCCCGGCGCGCCGAAGCGGCCGCGGCTAGAGCCGCTGCCCGGCTTCGACTGGTCACGAGTCACCTGGGGCGCGGCCGACGCGCCGGAAGGCGCGCACTGCAGCTACCTCGATTGTCTGGCTCCAATCGGCGAAGACGACGTGCCGCTGATGTTGTGGGACAGCGAGGGCCGCGGCGCCCGCTTCTGCGAGACCTGCATGCGCAAGTGGTGGGGGTTTTCCGGTTAGGACCGCGGCTACCATGCGGCGCAAATGCATTTGACCGCGATACTATATTAGGCGAGAGTGCTGCCGACAACAGTGGAGCGTCATATGGCCGAAATCGATCTCGGGTTTCTCGCCCGCCAGAACGAGCGCATCCTGGCCGAGCTCGGCAATATCCGCGAGGAGCTCGCGCTGCACAGCGCGACGATCGCGCGGCTCGACCATACGGTGACATCGCAGAGCAGCGCGGATGCTCTGATGCTCGCAGAAATGCGGGCGATCCGCAGCCAGGTCGCGCGGCTGGTTGATCGCATCAACCGGGTCGAGGACAGGGTCGAGGAAATCCGGCCATGAGCCCGCGGCCCGGCTCGATCCATCGCCGGCCGCGGCGCGATAGTGGCGCAGCGCGGCTGTGGGCCTGGGCGCGCGCGCGTCGCGGCGTCTGGACCGCACGCGACGCGGCCGCGGCCGCGGGCCTCTCGCGCGGCCGCGCGCGCGCCATCGTGCGCGCGCTTGCCCGCGCCGGCTATCTCGATTGCGTGCGCGAGTCGGAAATCTCCGGTCCTGGCGCGGGCCAGGCGCCGGCGGAATGGGTGATGTCGGAGGACGGCCGCGCGCTTGCCTCGCCGCCCGTTCTCATTGTCGACCGCAAGAGCGGCAACATCGTCGGCGTGCGGGCAAGCGGCGACGGCATCGAGGCCGAGAAGCTCAAGCGCGCAATCGCGCGGGCAAAGCTGCCGATCGAGGAAGCGGCGCGGCGTTGTCGACGCCGGCCTGCTTCAGGTAGAGCGAGGCGCAATGATCGTATGTCACATGAAAGGACGCCTCCGTGGTGAGAAGCAGGATCGGGATGCCCTTGAGATTGGAAAGTTGCCGCGCCGGCTCCTTCTGCAGCCAGCAACGCACGAGGTCGGGTGCGTCCGGCTTCTCCTGTCGCACGATGGCTAGCTCGGAAGGGGCGGCCGCGGCCGGCGCGTAAGTCACCTTCGAGTAGTTGAGGCCCCACGGCTTGGTGATCTTGCCGTCCTTGAACCAATCTGGCGGCCCTGGGAATAAGACTTCGTAGAACGGCGGGCCGCCGGCTTCTATCCCGACGATTCCCTTCACCAAAGCAGGGCGTATGTCGGCGATGGCCCAGCTATAGGCCCCCGAGCGTGCCGACCTCCTGGGAGTTGGCCGCACCGATGAGCGCGAACGTCGCCGCGGTAACGAGCACAGAGAGCTTTGCGTTTCGCATGTGTGACCTCCCTTCGCAGATCCAATTTTGTTTCCGAGATGGCCCGCAGGTCTTCGCCGCCTGATCGCCCTGCTTCGCGACGCGACTGCTCCCGCCCGCATTGCCCAGCATACCACGCCCGAAACCGGGGTCCGAGCGCATCCGTGAACCCCGAGGCGTGATAACGCGTGGGCGGCCATGCCGATTTCAAGCGCAGCGCGAACTGCGGGACGAGGGCTGCCGATGGGAGAATATTCCGGCGCTTGCGCACCCATGCCAATCTGCGCCAGCGTCAGATTGTTGATGGGAACCCAGGGTGGGGGCAACGCTCGAATTCAAATGAGGAGGACTTCCGATGGATAGACACCGACCGCTTGCTGCCGCCCTGCTTTCCGCTGCCACGATCGGCCTCGGAATCGGTCTGGTCTCGGCCGCGCCGACTTCGCCGCAAGAGCGGGCCGACGCCGCTTATAAGGCGATGGGCCTGACGAACCCGGTCAATACTCTTGTCGTGAAGGGCAGTACGCACACCTGGGATCCGGGCGAATCCGAAGACACCTACAAGCCCGAAACGGGCGATTTTGGCGTCTCGACATTCACCGAGAGTGCCGACCTTGGGCGCGGCCTTTACCGCGTGGACTGGGTCCGCCCGAAGCCGAATGGCGGAACGCGCAACTACACCGAGGTGTTCTCGAACGAGATCGGCGGCAAGATGGGCGGCTACGTCACCGGCGTCGACGTCAATAACGGGACACCGGCCCGCGCCGTCGGCCCGGCCGACAAGCCGCTGCATACGATGTCCGGGGTGAGGCTGACGGCGGAGCTGCGCGAACTGGAGCGCGACAACGTCGTCGGTGAGATGCACGCCAATCCGGGCCGGGTGTCGGACTATCCGGCGCAGACCGTCAACGACAAGAGCTATCCGGCGGTCGAGTATCGCGGCAATTACGGCACCTTCATCGTGCTGTTCGATCCGGCAACCGGCCTGCCGGCGGTCGTGCGGACGCGCGATTTCGACGTGATCGAAGGCGACTCCAATTACGATCAGACACTCTCCGACTGGCGCGAAGCCGGCCACGGCGTAAAAGTGCCGTTCCACCAGGTCATCACCATCAATGGTCTGAAGATCTTCGACACCACCCTGACGGAAGCTTCCGTGAATTCGGCCCTTCCCGCCGACGCCTTCGCGATTCCGGCGGAGCTGCGCGGCAAGGCGGCGGCGCCGGCTCCGATCGAGAATGTGCGCTGGCAGTGGGTGCTGCGGCGCGTGGGCAACGGCTTCTATCTCGACAGCGATGCCTACTACACGGCCGACGGCGGCAGCCTGAAGATCCAGGACATCGCCCCGAACATCAGTTTCGTGAACGGCGGGTCGCACAACAC
>DATBHB010000191.1:0-27103 GCA_036557705.1 Xanthobacteraceae bacterium | reverse complement strand
GAGCGCCTCCGTCTGAACCAGACGGAACGAGTGGACATCGCAACCTCGACGTTTCCAGGCACTTCGGTCATGTGGCACATGAGATTCTGGAAAGCCGCGGAAGATGGGCTATTCATGACGACCGTGAATAAGACGGGCTAGACGCCCAGATAGCGGAGCCGCAGCTCATCTTTGCTGGTTAGCTCGGCTGTCGCGCCGTTCCAGACCACGCGGCCTTTCTCGATCACATAGATGCGGTCGGCCAGCGGCGCGAGTTCGTCGAGATTCTTGTCGATTAGCAGGATCGATAGGCCGGACTCCTTCAAGCTTATCAAGCATTGCCATATCTTCTCGCGGATGATCGGCGCGAGCCCCTCCGTAGCCTCGTCGAGGATCAGGAGCTTTGGGCACAGCATGAGCGCGCGGCCGATCGCCAGCATCTGCTGCTCGCCACCGGAAAGGTGGTTGCCCATGTGGCTGCGGCGCTCGAAAAGCTGCGGAAACAGCTCATAGACGCGTTCGAGCGTCCACCGTTCACGCAGCTGGCCATGATTGGCCGCCGTTGCGACTAGATTCTCCCGCACCGACAACGTTGGGAACACCTGCCGGCCCTCGGGCACCAGCGCGATCCCCAGCTTCGTGATGCGGTGCGGTGGCAGGCTATCGAGTTGTCGATCCTCGAAATGGATCGAGCCTCCGTGCGGCCGCAGCAGGCCGACGATATTGTTCACCGTCGTCGTCTTGCCCATGCCGTTGCGGCCCATGAGCGCCACGACCTCGCCCTGACGCATTTCCAGCGTTGTGCCAAATAGGACCTGGTTTTGGCCGTATGAGGATTCGATCGCGTCAAGCCGAAGCATAGCTCTCGCCCAGGTATGCCTTGCGGACTTCCGAACTGTTGCGGATCTCGTTTGGCGAGCCGGTGGCGATGATCTTGCCGTAGACCAGCACGCTGATGCGGTCGGCCAGGGCAAAAACCGCATCCATGTCGTGCTCGATCAGCAGCATGGTGTACTGACCTTTCAGGCCGGACAGGAGCTTCACCATCTCTTCCGACTCGCGCTTGCCCATACCGGCCATTGGCTCGTCCAGCAGCAACACCTTCGACTTCGATACCAGCGCCATAGCAATTTCGAGTTGCCGGCGTTCTCCGTGCGCAAGCTCCGAGACGAGGGTGTGGGCCCTTTCCGTGAGGCCAACTTTCTGAAGCGACGCGAGGGAAAGCGCGGTCAACGCTTCCTCGTGCGCCGCCGGATGCCATATGCCGAAGCTGTGGCCGTCGTGAGCCTGAGCCGCAATCGACACGTTCTCCAGCACGCTAAAATCCGGAAATACCGAGGTGATCTGGTAGGAGCGCGACAGCCCGAGTAGTGAACGTTGATAGACGGGCAGGGAGGTGATGTCGCGGCCGTCGAAACTGATTGCTCCGGCGTCGGGCGCGAGCTCCCCGATCAGCTGGTTAACCAACGTCGTCTTGCCCGCCCCGTTCGGGCCGATCACCGCATGAATCTCGCTCTCGATCAGGTCGAGATGGATGTCGTCGGAAACTACATGCGCGCCGAATCGCTTGGTCAAGCGGCGCACGGAGAGGATGGTAGCGCTCACCGTGCCGCGCTCCTGCGCTGATCCCAAGTCAGCAACGAGCCGTAGATGCCGCGATGGGCGAATAGCGCGACCAACACGATAATTGGACCGAGTAGGACCATCCAGTGCTGAGTGTAGGCAGCAACAATGGTTTCGAGGATCACATAGACGGCAGCGCCGACTACCGGCCCAACGATTGTTGCGACGCCGCCCAGGATGATCATTACGATTAGGTCGCCCGAGACCGTCCAGGCCATATAAGCAGGAGACGCGAAGCGGGTGAGATTGCCGAGCAGGATACCCGCGACGCCACAGACGCAGCTAGCCATCACATAGACAGCGAGGCGATAGCGCAAGACCGGAAAGCCGAGCGCTTCCATTCGGCGTGCGTTGGAGCTTGCGCCGCGCAGCACGCGGCCGAGGCGGGAGTGCACCAGCCGCCAGGAGAGATAGAGCGCGACGACCAGTACCACCACAGTCACGTAATAAAGGCCGATGTTATCTTGGATAGAGAACAGCGGCTCGAAGTTGCTCCGCCGAGACACCGACAGCCCGTCGTCGCCACCATAGTACTTAAGGCTGGTCGCAAGGAAGAAGAACATCTGCGCGAACGCCAGCGTGATCATAATGAAGGCGATCCCGGTGGTTCGCAGGCACACGTAGCCGGTTAGGAAGGAGATGATAGCCGACAGCGCCAGCGTCGCGGTCAGGTGCACCCAGCCGTTGGTGATGCCGTGAAACGACAGAATCGCAACGGCATAAGCACCGACCCCAAGATAGAGGGCGTGGCCGAAGCTGACGAGACCGCCGTAGCCGAGCAAAAGATTAAGGCTCGCTGCCGCAAGCCCGAAGATCAGGATGCGCAACGACAACGTCACGTAGAATGGGCCGCCGGTGCTCATTGCGATCGGCGGCAGAATCGCGAGAACTATAAGCGCAGTGACGACGATGATAAAGCGCGGGGACTTCAGCGATACTAGTTCTGGAAAGAGCGCCATCAGCTTTATCGTACCACCGGGAAGAGGCCCTGCGGCTTGACCGCAAGCACCGCCGCCATAAACAAGTAGATCAGCATCGAGGCGAGCGCAGAGCCTGCGGCGTCAGCGATGTCTCGCGCCATCAAATGGCTCAGCAGGATCGGCAGGTAGATGCGGCCGATGGTGTCGACGAGCCCGATAATTAGCGCACCGAAGAAGGCGCCGCGGATCGAACCGATGCCGCCGACGACGATCACTACCAGCACGGTGATGATGATCTGATCGCCCATGCCGGGCTGCACCGCAAGAATGGGCGCGGCCATCACACCGGCGAGGCCGGCCAGTGCCGCGCCGAGGCCGAACAGGATGGTGTTGAGGAGGCGAATGTTGACCCCGAGCACCGACACCATCCGCAGGTTGGTCGCTCCGGCGCGCGTCAGCATGCCGATTCTGGTGTGGTGGATCAGGATATATAGGGTCACTGCCACGGCGAGGCCGACCACGATCACCAGGAATCGGTAGGATGGATAGAGGATACCGAACAGATCGATAGCGCCGGTGAAGTGCTGCGGCGCACGCATGTAGATCGCTGACGAGCCCCAGATAATACGCGCGATTTCGTTGAAGAACAGGATCAGACCGACGGTAGCTAGCACCTGGTAGAGGTGGTCGCGTCCGTAGAACGCGATCAACGTGGTGCGTTCGATAGTAATGCCAATTGCGAGCGCCCCAGTCACCGCGGCGATAGCCGCCAGCACGAATGAGCCGGAGGCCGAGTAGATGGCCGCTCCAAGATAGGCGCCCAGCATGTAGAATGAGCCGTGCGCCAGATTGACGAAGTTCATGATACCGAAGACGAGCGTCAGCCCGGCCGCAAGCAGGAACAGCAGCACGCCGTACTGAAGCCCGTTCAGTGCTTGGATTGTCAGCAGTCCCAAATTCATGGTGGTGAGGTGCTCCGGTCCGCCATCAGCATGCCGGAGCACCCGCATCATTTCATCGGGCACGCCGCCTCGTAGGCATCGATGGCGTCCGCCACCGCTACAGCCACCGTCTTGTGCGTGTACCGGTCCTTGTTGCCGTCTTTGACGACCTCAAACACATAGAAGTTCTGGATCGGCATATGGTTATGGTTGAACTTGAATTTGCCCTTCACCGATTTGAAGTCGGCGGCCCTAAGCGCAGCGGTAAAGGCATTCTTGTCGGAGATATTGCCCTTCACCTTGGCGATGGCGGAATCGAGTAGTAGCGCGGAGTCGTAGGCGCTGGCCGCATATTCCGACGGCAAGCGCTTGTACTTGGCCTCGAACTCCTCGACGAACTGCTTATTCTGCGGATTGTTGATGTCCGGGCCCCAGGGCGCGAAATGCACGACGTCGACCGCATCCTCCTTGAGCGCTGGGAGCGTCAGCATGTCGACGGTCGAGCCAGTGATGAGCGGAATTTTGCCTCCAAGCCCTGACTGCCGCCATTGGCGGATGAACTGTACGCCGAGGCCGCCAGGATAGAAGGCGTAGACCGCGTCGGGCTTGGTCGAGCTCATTTGAGTGAGCTCGGCCTGGAAGTCGAGCTGGCTCAACGGCGTGTAGACCTCGCCCACGAGGGGTGCCTTGTAGTAGCGGCGGAAGCCGGCGATATAGTCCTTACCGGCCTGATAGTTTGGCGCCATCGTGTAAACGCGCTTGTAGCCCTTGTCGGTCATATATTTGCCGGCGGCTTCGGCACGCTGGTCATTCTGCGCGTTGGTGTTGAAGTACAGCGGCGAGCACTGCGCACCCGCGAGCTGCGAGGGGCTCGCGTTCGAGCCGATGATGTAGACACCGCGATCAATAACCTTCTGGTAGATCGCCATCATTTCGTTGGAGAAGGTAATGCCGACAATGATCGAAACATTGTCGCGGTCGATCAGCTCATCGGTAACCTGGTTTGCGACCTCTGGCTTGAACTGGCTGTCCTTGCGGATCACCTGAACCGCCACGCCGCCGAGCTTGCCGCCGTTACGCTCCACCGGGAGCATGAAAGCTTCGTACATGTCCTCGCCGAATGCGGCGCCCGGACCCGAGAACGTGCCGACGAAGCCGATCTTGATCGGCTGTTGCGCAGACACACCCGAACCGAGAGCGATGCCAAAGGTGAGTGCCAGTGCTGCAATAAAGCTTTTCATCACGGTCCCCTGCCAGAAAGATTAGTCTTAAAAGGGTTCCGCCAGTCGGCGACCCTAGCGAAGTATACGAAGATGAGATATCGTACACAAGGATTTCAACTGGCGAACGGCCATATGGCAAGCATCGTCGGCGCAATCGGGGTGCCGCACAACCCCAATTTTCCCGAGCTGGTAATGCGCCAGGGCGCTGGTTGTGACACCGCGCAGTCCTACAAGAAGGCGGCCGAGGAATTCGAAACACTCCAGCCCGACGCGGCGCTGATATTCACTACTGACCATCTCAACACTTTCTTCTTCGAGAATCTTCCGCTGCTGGCCATCGGCGCCGACGACGTTTTCGCCGGTCCCAACGACGATGTGCCGACGGTCGGGCGGTGCAACGTACCCTCGCTTGCCAAGTTTGCCCGTCATATTTATGCGGCGACGGTCGAAGCTGGATTCGAGCCTGCGCTAGTGCAGGAATACGAGGTCGATCATTCGGTGATCGTGCCGCTGCACTTCATGAGTCCCGGCCAGCACGTACCAGTGGTTCCGATTTTCGTGAGCACGCACAACCCGCCCCGCCCGTCCGCGCGCCGGTGCTTTGCGCTCGGTGCTGCCATCCGCGCTGCGGTACAAAGTTGGCCCGAGCCGCTCCGGGTCGTCGTCATCGGCAGCGGCAGCTTTTCCTTCGACGTTCACGGTCATCTGTCCCCACCGGGAAAACTGGTCGGGGTGCCGGACCCGGCGTGGGTTGCACAAGTCGGCGATTACCTGAAGCGTGATGCAATCTCGGAGCTCATCGCTGAAGCCACGCCCGACCGCTTCAGTCGCGCGGGCAATGTCTCAGGTGAGATCCTCAACTGGATTGCGATGCTAGGTACGCTCAGCGGCCATAAGCTAGCATGGCTCAGGCCCGAGCTGCAGTTCGGCAACAGCTATGCGGTTTGGCGGTAGCTATGAGCATTATCTCGCTCAATCACCTTTGCCGCGATGTCACCCGTGATGCGGTCTTGCGGCAGGCGTTCCTGCGCGATCCCGAAGGGGAGCTCGCGAAGTATCCGCGCAGATTCACCGTGGCCGAGCGGACGGCCCTTCTGTCAGGCGACGTCGGCACGCTTTATCAGATGGGCGTAAACCCCTACTTGATGGGCTATCTGGCCCGCTTCGGTTTGTTCGGCCTCACCGGCGAGGCTTATTCCGCCCGCGTCCGCGCGGGCGAAGAGGCCAAAACCCGTTAGCTCGCTGCGTCCCTGATCTCGGCATGGCGCGCGACCGAGTGCCATGAAACGAAGATTCGCTCTAGCACGCCGACTAGCGCGTAGAGCAGCAGCGAAAGCAGCGAGATCCAGACCAGCGCCACAAACAGCAGCGTTGTGTCCATGGTTCCGGTCGCAACGATCAGTACGTAGCCCAGGCCTTTGTCGGCGCCGATGAACTCGCCGACGATGGCACCAACGGCGGCGAGCGTGATAGCGACCTTTAGCGATGCGAAGATATGCGGCAACGTGAAAGGCAGTTGAAAGCGCCAGAACCGCTTCAGCGGACCGGCGCCCATCGAGCGCAAAAGGAAAACGTAGTCTCGCGGCACCGATTTGAGGCCGACTAGCGTGTCGATCATGATCGGGAAGAAGGCGAGCAGGAACGACACGAGAATTTTCGGTAGGAAGCCAACACCCATCCAGACCACCAGCAGCGGTCCTAGCGCGACCTTCGGCAGGACTTGGATGAACACCAGCCACGGATAGAAGGCTTGCTCGAACACGCGAACGAACGCGATCATCCAGGCGAGGAACACACCGAGCACCACGGCCAACGCGAAACCCAGAAGGATTTCCATGGTGGTGACCGCCGCGTGGTTCAGCATCACGGAGAAGGTTGCCGTCGTGCGCTGCGCCACTACAGATGGCGCCGGCAGGATGTAGGAGGGCAACAAGGATTTGTCGGCGCCCCACTGCCACAGGGCTATCATGGCAATCAGTACCGCTGTGGGGTATACGATCCTAGCCAGCTTGTCGTTCATGCGCCAGCCGCTGCCGTGCCCTGTGGCGCCTCGATCGCTTCGCGGAGCCTGCGCTGGAAGCGAACGAACTCGCTCGAATCTCGCATGGCCGGCGTCCGCGGCCTCGGGAGTTCGATCGACTGTTCGAACACGAAGCACGCCGGGCGCGGCGACAGGACGATTACGCGGTCGGAGAGGAACACCGCCTCCGAGATACTGTGGGTCACCATCACCGCCGTCGGCCGGTCTGCGATCCACAGGTTTTGCAGATGCGTGTTCATTTGCTCACGGGTCAGCGCGTCGAGTGCGCCGAACGGCTCGTCCATCAGCAGAATGCTGGCACCATGGAGCAACGCGCGACACATAGCGACGCGCTGACGCATCCCGCCGGAAAGTTCCCAAGGATAGCGGCTCTCGAAGCCCCTGAGGCCGACGCGCTCCAGCAGCATTGCGGCCTTGCTTCGCGCGGCGTCGCGGTCGAGGCCGCGCATATCGGCCTGGATCATCACGTTGCCAAGTGCCGTCCGCCAGTCGAACAGCAGGTCCTGCTGGAAGGCGATACCGATGTCGGTGAGCGGCTTGGTGACGCGTTTTCCTTCAACCTCGATGCTGCCACCGCTCGGCTGCACCAGGCCCGCCATCATCATCAGCAACGTGCTCTTGCCGCAGCCGCTCGGTCCCAGGATGGAGAGGAATTCGCCACGCGCGATATCGAGCGTGATGCTCTCGATGGCCGGTATAGCACCGCCGCCCTTGCCATAGGCCTTCGAAACCCGGACAAGGGCGATGTGGCGGTTCGATCCCAGCGATCCCGCGGAGAGAGAGCCGTCGGCGGGCGTCACTTGCCGATGAAGTCGTTGGTGTAGAAAGCCTCTGGCGAAGAAGGCGACTTCATTCCGGTCGCTTCCACTAGGAGCTCGGTAGCCTTCTTCCACTCGTCCGGCGATTGCCAGCCGAACGGCTTGCCCTTGGTACCGGGCGTCTCGATGTACTGGAACGAGGCCAACAGCGTCTCCTTCACTTGCGCTTCCTTGCCCTTCTGAAGCGGGTTAGCCTCAATCAGCGCATTGACCGCAGCATCGGGATGGCTGCGCGCCTCTTGCCAGGCCTTGGTAGTTGCTGCGATGAAGTGACGGATCTTGTCGGGCTGTGTTTGGATGGTAGCGGTCGAGACGACAATGCCGTGCGATGGGAGATTGATGCCCGCGTCAGCGTAGTCGAATTTGCCGATGTCCTTGAAGCCGACCGATTGCAGCAACGCGCGGCCCGCGGTGCCGTAGCTTCCGGCGACGTCGGCGTTCCCCTGGGCAAGGTAGGTGTACTTGATGCCGCAATCCACCATGTTGACCTTCACGTCATCCATGCTTAAGCCGATGCTTTTCAGATACGCAGGCAGATATTTGATGAGGCCGTCGGTCGGGCAAAGCAGGATTCGCTTGCCTTTCAGGTCCGCGGGCTTCGAGATGCCTTTGCCCTCCGGGTAGAACAGCGCCAGCGTCGATTTCTGGAAGATGCCCATCACCATTTTGGCCGGCAGGCCTTGGCTGATGAGCTGTGCGATGGTGCTGGCGTCGGCGAAACCGAAGTCGTCCGAGCCGTTGCCGACTAGGCTGCCGACCGTGGGCGAGCCCTTGCCCTCCAGTATGCTGAGGTCGATGCCGACCTCGCGGTAGTAGCCGCGCGCCACACCCAGATAAAACGGGGCGTGATAGCCGAGTGCCGTCCAGTCGAGGCGGAGACTGGATTTTTGCTGTGCGTGGGCAGGTCCAGACAGCGCAGCCGAAAGGCCAAGTGCGGCTATGCTGAGTCGGAAAAACACGGAAGGGCCAAGTCGCATCATTTTATTCCCCATTGCTGCCGGATGTGGATGCAACGCTAAATCAAAAATCGTATACTTGTCTAGTTAACCGCGGTGTCCTTAATTTGTTGGGCTCGAGGCCTGCGGAGCCCAAGCAATTTGCGCTATGAATGGCAAGACGCATACGGTATTGGTCAAAGGTATACGAAATCGGAATGCTGCAACCATGAATGAGCACAAGCGCAACCAGAGCTGGATCGGCACGAGCATGCTGCGAAAGGAGGACGCCCGGCATCTGTACGGGCGCGGCATGTTCATTGCCGACGTGCACGTCCCCGGCGTGCAGGACGTCGCCTTCGTCCGCAGCCAGATGGCGAGCGCCCGCATACGGCGAGTGACCAAGCCGTCCGACAAGGCGCACCGCGTGTTCACGTTTGCCGATATCGGGCCGGTCAACATACTTGAAGCGGGTCCCGAGCTGGCCGCGCACCGTCACAGCCCGTATCCGCCGCTTGCCGACAACCGCGTTCGCTATGTCGGGCAGACCATCGCGGCGTGCGTGATGCCAACGCGCGCCCAGGCCGAGGACCTGGCCGACCGTGTCGAGGTCGACTTGAAAGAGCTGCCCGCCGTCGTCGATGTCGTTGCCGCGATGAAGCCGGACAGCCCTCGCGTGTTCGATGATTGGCCGAGCAACGCGTACATCAGCGCCGCGGTGGTCGAAGGCAATCCAGTGTCGCTGGCTTCGGCGCCGGTTCGCATTCGCCGCAGGCTGAGGCTCAACCGCCAGGCCACCGTGTCGCTCGAAGGCCGCGGAGTGCTCGCCTATTGGGACTACCGGCTCGACGAGCTGGTGGTGTACCTGTCGACTCAGGGCGGCCAGGTCAAGCGTATCGCGCTGTCGCGCATGCTCGGCCTGCCCGAGGAGAAGGTCCGCGTCATCGCGCCTGACGTCGGCGGGGGCTTCGGCGGCAAGAACCGAATTATGCCGGAAGACATCGCGGTGGCGGCGCTGGCGCTGAAACTCAAGCACCCGGTGCGATGGATAGAGGATCGGCGTGAGCATCTGCTCGCCTCGCCGCATGCGCGCGATCACACCTACGATCTGACCATATCGGCTGAGCGCGATGGCACGCTGCTCGGCATTGAGGGCGACATCTATATCGACGCCGGCGCCTACGCGCTATGGCCGACCGGCGCCTTCCAGGAAGCGAGCATGGCGTCCCGCAACCTGACGGGGCCGTATCGCATCCGCCATCTCAATCTCAACGCGCATACCGTTGCGACCAACAAGGCGCCCATGGGCCCGTACCGCGGCGTCGCCCGTCCGGGCGCGACTTTCGCCATCGAGCGCATGGTCGACGAGGTTGCCCTTGAGCTGAAACGCGAGCCGTTCGACCTCCGCCGCCAGAACATCGTCACCGCGGCAGAGCTGCCATACCGCACGATCGCCGGGCTGAAGCTTGACACCGGCGACTACGTGGCCGCGCTTGATGTTGCGCGCGACGAGATCAGTCTGGCGGCCATCCGCAAGCGGCAAGCTGCCGGCGAGCCCGACGGGCGCAGGATTGGTGTTGGATTTGCGTTTTATACGGAGCAGAGCGGCCACGGCACTGTCGAATTCATGAAGCGCAAGTTCCGGGTCATCCCGGGATATGAGTCGGCCAACGTCCGCATGCTGCCCGATGGTGGCGTCGTGATATACGTCGGCGTGCAAAATCACGGCCAGGGGCACGAAACTTCGCTTGCGCAGATCGCCGCGCATGAGCTCGGAATCGATCCCGCACGCATTTCGGTCCGGTACGGCGACACCGCGATCGGGCCTTACGGCTTCGGCACATTCGCCTCGCGCTCGATCGTTTTCGCCGGCGGCGCGGTCGGGAAAGCGACCCGCATGATGGCCGAGAAGATCAAGCGCATCGGCGCGCATCTTCTCCAGACCGATGTCGCCAACACGCACATCGCCGACGGTATGGTGCACGGGCCATCTGCCAAGATAAGTATCTCAGAAATCGCGTTCGCTGCGAACGCCCGCCCCGATCATCTGCCCACCGGCATGGATCCTCTACTTGAAACAATCGCGACCTACGAGCCGACCGATTCCGGCGGCGTGTTCGCCTATGGCGCGCACGCCGTCGTGGTCGCGGTCGATCCCGACAGCGGGGTAACCGAGCTGCTCGACTATGTAGTCTCGGAGGACTGCGGCACCATGATCAACCCGATGATTGTCGACGGCCAGGTGCAGGGCGGCATCGCACAGGGCATCGGCACGGCGCTCTACGAGGAAATCCCCTACGACGAGCAGGGCCAGCCGCTGGCGACAACCTTTGCCGACTACATGGTGCCGTGCGCGCCCGAAGTTCCGCCGGTGCGCATCATCCATCTGGTCCACCCGGCGCTGACCACCGAATACGGCGTGAAGGGGCTGGGCGAGGGCGGGGCGATTGCGCCGCCGGCCGCCATTGCCAACGCGGTCGCAGACGCCTTTCGTGACATCGGCGCAAGCTTCAACGAGACGCCGCTGACGCCGCGCCGCGTGTCGGAAGCGGTCGATTCCGCCCGCCGCGCCAAGGGTGGCTGCTGATGAAGCCCGCCCCGTTCGACTACGTGAAAGCCAGGAGCGTAGCCGACGCCTGCATGTCACTGGCGGACGGCGGCACCGATACCGCCGCAATTGCGGGTGGACAATCACTGCTGCCGATGCTGTCGTTGCGCGTCGCGCTACCGGAGGTCGTGGTCGATCTCGGCGGTCTCGACGAGCTCAAGGAGGTCAGCGCCACCGCGGATACCGTCCGCATCGGTGCGCTTACTACGCACGCCACCATCGAAGACGGGAAACTGCCTGACGCTTTCGGTGGGATGATGCAGAGAGTTGCCTCGAAGATCTCCTACCGCGCCGTGCGCAACTACGGGACCATCGGTGGTAGCGTCGCGCTGGCCGATCCGGCCGCCGACTGGCCCGGCTGCCTAATGGCGCTGCGCGCCAAGGTACGCATCTCCGGCAACAAGGGTGCGCGCTCGGAGCTACTCGAAGACTTTGTGCACGGCCAGTACGCAACCTCGCTCGCTCCCGGCGAGATCATCCTGGGCTTTGACATTCCGCGGCCCGACCGCGCCATGCGCTGGGGAGTCTTTAAGGTCGTGCGCAAGAGCGGCGCCTTCGCCCAGTCCATTGCGTTTGCGGTTGAACAGGGCAAAGGCGGACCGGTTTCCGTAGTTCTGGCGGCCGCGGCCGCAACGCCGCGCGCGCTGCCGGGCGTGGCGAACGCGATTATGTCTGGCAAGAGTTCCGAAGCACAGCTTCGCGCTGCAATCACCGTCGACATCGCCAAGCATGCGCCCCAGCAGGATCCTTATCTAATGCGTTTGCATACGTCGACCGTCCTGCGTGCGGTGCTGGAGATGAAGTCCCGATGAAAACGCTGTCTCTTAAGTTGAATGGCGTCGAGGTCGTCCATCAGGTCGAGCCGCGGGAAACGCTAGCCGATTTCCTACGCGAGCGCGCCCGCCTGACGGCGACGCATCTCGGCTGCGAGCATGGCGCCTGCGGCGCCTGCACCGTGGTAGTTGATGGGGTTGCTACGCGCTCCTGCCTGCGGCTCGCCGTCATGTGCGAGGGTAGATCCGTGCAGACGCTCGAAGGGATGGATGGCGATCCCACCATTGAGGTGTTGCGCCGGCATTTTCACGAGGGGCATGCGCTGCAATGCGGCTTCTGCACTCCCGGCATGCTGATGATGGCGCGCGACATTCTGCTGCGCATTCCCAGCCCGGGCGCCGACACTGTGACGCAGCAGCTTAGCGGCCAGATCTGCCGTTGCACTGGCTACGCCAACATCGTCAAATCTATCGTTGCGGCCGGAAATGAAATCGGGCGGGCGTCGGACGCCCAGCCGTAACAGATGTAACTGGGATTGGAGCATCGTGGCACTTGGCTTGGGAACCTCGCTCAGCAGCGCAGTGCGTAGCATTTATTTTTTTAATGCAAATGGTCAGCTGTTCGCAGGCCGCTGCCCAATCATATCCAACACGGCCAGTGACAATTATTGTTCCCTACGCAGCTGGCGGGGGTATAGACGTTATTGCCCGAATGTTGGCGCAGCGGTTTGCCGAGAAGCTGGGCCAGCCGTTTGTCGTGGAAAACCGCCTCGGCGCGGGCGGGGTTATCGCATCGGCATTCGTCGCAAAAGCCCCTGCCGATGGGTACACCTTGCTGCTGGCCTCGGATGCGCAGTTCGCGATCCAGGTTCCGCTTCGCAAGAATCTGCCCTACGATCCGCTCAAAAACTTCGCGCCCATCGGTATCGCCGGTTCGACGCCCTTTGCTTTTCTTGTAAGCCCGTCGGTCCCAGCAAATTCATTGAAGGAATTCATCGCGCTCGCCAAGAGCAAGCCGGGCGACTTGGCCTTCGGCTCGAGCGGTGTCGGAGGCACTCCGCATTTGGTGATGGAGATGTTCATGAGCATGAGCGGCACGAGGCTGCGCCATATTCCATACAAGGGTACGGCCCAGGCGCTCAACGACCTGATCAGCGGCGTAATTCCTGTCATGTTTTCGGGGCTGACGGGCGTATCCGGTCTGCTCAGCGCTGGCAAGGTGCGCGCTCTTGGCGTTTCTTCGACCTCGCGTTTGAAGCTGCTCCCCTCCATTCCAACCATTGCGGAGGCAGGCGTGCCCGGATTCCAGGCATCCGGCTTCGTCATCATGGCGGCGCCAGCGGGCACACCGAACAGTATCGTGAATCGGCTCCATGCCGAGATGAACGAGGTCAACCAGAGTCCGGACGCGCGGGAAAAATACGACCAGATCGGTTACCTGACGGACCGCTCGCCGCCGCCACGAGATGTCGCGCGCTTCATCGAAAAGCAGATTGGAATGTGGAGTGACGTTGTCGCCAAGGCGGGGCTGACGCACTCGCAATAAACAACCCGTGCTGCTGAGCGTCGCAATGCGGGGCAGGCGGACGCGCCCTCTAGAGTTAGAACTTTAGCAGATAATGGAAATGAAATGCAGAACAGCCGATTCAGCACATGGGCATTCGGGATCGTCATCTCACTCATCGTGGTGAGCATACCATCCGCTGCCATTGCACAGCAGTGGCCGGCGCGGCCCGTCAAGGTGATTGTGCCGCTTGGACCTGGCAGCGGAACCGACGTTATCGCCCGCATCTTCACCGATCGATTATCAGCTCGCTGGAGTCAGCCGGTCTTAGTTGAGAATCGTCCCGGCGGCGACGGCGTGATCGGCATCATGGCGTTTCTGTCGGCAAATGACGACCATGTGCTTTTGTTCACAGCCACATCGGTCTTTACGGGACATCCTTACTTGCACGACAAGTTGCCTTATGATCCGAGCGATTTAATTCCAGTGGCACAGGTCAACGACACGCCAGTGGTGGTCGCGGTTCCGACCGCGCTAAATGTATCATCGATGAAGGAATTGGTCGATATTGCTCGGGCGCGGCCTAACGCATTGAATGCCGCGGCAATCACTGGTCTGCAGGATTTAATCTTCAACGGGTTTCTCAATGCGGAAAATGTTAAGATAGCCAAGGTGCCCTACCGTGATACGGTGCAGGCGCTAAACGACCTTGCGGAAAATCGCATTCAGATCTTGCTAACATCAGTCACGATCGTGCAAAGCCAAGTACAAGCTGGCGAGGTCAAGATCATCGCGACCACGAGCCGGCAGCGGCAGCCGGTACTGCCCAACACTCCGACTGTCAGTGAGGAAGGCTTTCCTTCCCTTACTGTCGAGGGCGGCTCGGGTTTCTTTGTACCAAAGATCATGAATCCTCCGATTCGCAGCCAAATCGCTGCCGATGTAATCGCGGTGGCCGATGCAGATCCTGGTCTGCGCGACCGGTTCGCGGCGATGGGTCAAGTGTTGCACACCGGGCCATCACCTGAATTCCTCAAGCTTGTGAATGATCAACGGGCTCGCGCTGCCGATGCAGCCCAGCGCCTTGGAATCAAGCCAGCGCAACCGTGAGCGAGGCGCGAACTCTTCTAAACAGGTCGGTTGGTTGAGGGATGGGCTTCCAATGGGCACGCAGGATCTAAGGGACTGGATACGGGCCATCGAAGTGGCCGGCCAATTGAAGACCATCAAAGGCGCGGAGCCCAAAGAAGAAATCGGCGCGTTCGTCGATATTTATCAACGAAAGATGGGGAATCCGGCACTGTTGTTTGATGAGGTACCCGGCTTTCCAAAGGGACACCGGGTCATTGCCAACATCTTGACCTCGATTCCCCGCATCAATGTCGCTCTCGGGCTATCTCCGACCGCCTCCGAGATGGAATTAATCCAATGGTGGCGCAATTACATGAGAAACGCTCCATCCCACAAGCCCAGAGCAGTCAACGGAGGCCCCCTGCTTGAAAATGTTCGCGAAGGCAAAGATGTGAACATCCAAAGTATCCCCACACCGGTATGGCATGAGCGCGACGGCGGCCCATTCATCGGCACCGCATGCATGGTGGCGATGAAAGACCCGGACAGTGGCTGGGTAAACTACGGCTGCTACCGCATTCAGTCGCAAGGACGCGACCGGGCGACCGTATTCATGTCGCCAGGCAAGCATGGCCTCATAATCATGCGTAAGTATCACGAGCGCCATCAGCCCTGCCCCGTCGCCGTCACTATAGGGATGCACCCCGCGATGTTCATGCTCGCAGGGCTGGAAATCCCTTACGGAAAGAACGAGATCGAGGCGGCCGGCGGAATCCTCGGCGAGCCCGTCGAGGTCTTCAACATGCCGGAAACTAGTTTACCGGTCCCGGCCAATGCCGAAATTGCATTTGAAGGGTTCATTGATCCCGGCGACGAACTGCCAGAAGGCCCTCTCGGCGAATGGACTGGCTACTATCCGTCGGGCAGGCATCCTGCACCCGCGATCCGCATTACGACGATGATGCATCGGAATGAACCAATTTTGACTGGCGCGATTCCCGCGGTACCACCGAACGATAATACGTTTTACCTTGGCACATATCGATGCGGCGCGGTCTGGAATCAGCTCGAGGCCGCTGGCATTCCCGAAGTTCAGGGTGTTTGGGCACACGAGGCGGGCGGAAGCCGGTTCATGCTGATCGTCTCGATCAAACAACTTTATGGAGGTCATTCCAAGCAGGCCGGCATGGTCGCATCGCACTGCCATGCAGGGGCATATTGCAACCGCTGGACCATCATCGTCGATGACGATATCGACCCAACCAACATGAACGATGTCATTTGGGCCATGTGCACACGGTGCGATCCGCGTGAGCAGGTCGATATCATTCACGGCGGTTGGAGTTCGGCGCTCGACCCTATGTGTTATGATGCATTGGACGATAAGCGAAATTCGCGGGTCGTCGTGGACGCTTGCATCCCCTTTAAACGGAAAAAGACTTTTCCCGCCATTGCCCGATCGAGCAAGGAACTGGATGACCGCATGCGGGCGAAATGGGCGCGAGAATTGCCAGATGGTTTCTGATTTAGGCGCCGTTCAATCCGCACGCGATGACCGCGCCGTCAGACCCACATGTCCCGCGGTCTGGCTCGACCTCGATCAGAAGGCGCTGGACGATGCCTACGATCAAACCGTCTATGCACCGAATTTTGCTCAGCTCAACCGGCGGCGGGAGACCAACAGCGCCGCTGTGCGGGAGCGGCTCGGTCCACCCCGCCGCGCATCCTACGGCGAGACGTCGATCGAGCAGCTCGATATCTATAGCGCGCCTCGATTGGACGCCCCGATTCTTATTCTCATCCACGGCGGAGCATGGCGCGGCGGCTTAGCGAAAGATTTCGCCGACGGGATCGAGGCGATCGTCCGGGCTGGTGGGCATTGCGTGATTCCGGACTTCGTCAACGTGATCGAGAGCCAAGGCAGCCTTTTCCCGCTGGCTGACCAGGTGAGGCGTGCGATTGCCTGGGTTGCGACACATGGGGAGAGCTTTGGAGGGGACACTGGCCGGATCTATCTGTTCGGTCGATCCTCCGGCGCCCATCTCGCCGCGACAGCGCTCATCACGAACTGGCCTACATATGGCCTGCACAATGACCCGGTGAGAGGCGCCGTCCTATCGTCGGGCATGTACGACCTCAAGCCTGTCCGGCTATCGAAGCGCTCAACCTATATCAATTTCACGGACGAGATGGAGGCCGTCCTCTCGCCACAGCGTCACCTGTCGCGGATCAATTGTCCTGTGGTGATCGCGTATGGGACCTACGAGTCACCGGAATTCCAACGCCAGGCGCGCGATTTTGCCGAAGCGCTGAAAGCAGCCGGTAAATCCGTGAGCCTGCTGAGGGCAGAAGGCTACAACCATTTCGAACTGCCGGAGACGCTCGCCAACCCTTACGGCCTGCTCGGTCGCGCGACCCTGGAGCTCATGCAGTTGGCCTGACCCGACTGCGGTCGGGTCCGGCGGATGAGAATGACGCTTACCACAAATTCTTCGCACGGCTTCCTTGAGCAGTTGATGAAGAACGAAATCTCACCCAACGTCGCATTCGAATCCCGGCTCCAGTATGCCATTCACGATGGCGTTAGTCTGGTCGGTGATTTTTACCGGCCGGCGATTATTTCCAAAGTACCCGTCGTTATCGCCGTGCATGGTGGTGCCTGGAAAGTCGGAAGTACCGCCGATTTCCAACATTGGGGATCGTGGCTCGCCAGCCGGGGTATCGCCGTTTACGCAATCACGTATCGCCTCGTGCATGGGGAGAAGAACCGGCATCCGGCCGCCGTGCTCGACGTTAGAGCCGCCGTGCAGTTCGCGCGCGCCAATGCCGATCAACTCGGAGTGGATCCCATGCGCATCGGCCTGATGGGCGCGTCGGCGGGAGCCCATCTTAGTGCCTTCGTGGCGCTCGCGGGCGAAAGACCCGAATTTAAGTTGGCTTATCCCAACGATCCGCACAAAGAGACCAGCACTGCGGTGAAGGGGGTCGTAGCAGCTTACGGTATTTACGACATGTTGGCGCAATGGAATCATGATCAGATCGCACGACCCTACGACCAAATCACCGAAGCTCTGCTCGGTGCGCCACCGACGGAGGACAAATTCCGATATTTTGAATCATCTCCGCTCGCCTATACGACGCGCGATCGGAGTATGGTCTCGTTCCTGCTGACCTGGGGCACCGAAGATGATGTAGTTGATTGGAAGACGCAGTCGCTGCCGTTTCTTACCGCACTTAAGCAAGCGGGCTATTTCGTCCGGATCGTGTCAGTGGAGGGCGCACCGCACTTTTGGATGTATGACCCCATCGACGAGCCACATAGCTATGCTGGCTTTCTAGCGCCGAAGGTGTTGCGGTTTTTGAGTGAACGGCTTTGACCGTGCTGCATCGCTACGAAGAAACGAGTGACGCTTTGAGAGGATATTATGTACTGCGATGATGTCTGAGCAGAGATCGGGGCGATGTGTGACAGCGTCTGTCCCAAACGCCAGTGGCTGTAGCACTAAGGAACGAGAATCCTCGCTCACCTCTCGCGAACTCGGCGGGAGTGGCGGAGCCAACTTCAGCGATAGCGTCGACGCCTTGAAGTCGCTACGCGATCGCCGCTTGCCGCCGGCTTCCCGGATCAGGTAGTTCGCGCTCCGATCGCAATCGGTCTTACTAATGAACCGCCAGCACCGTGTATACGAAGCGGAAGGATTATAGTGCATGATGTCCAGATCTGATCGCGGGCGAGTTCATCTAACTTCGCATTCTGGATCTGATACATTCCAGCCTGAGTAAGATTGAAATGATGAATCCCAAATGGCTTGCCCTTCGGCATCGATGCCGGGGGCGGCGCCTGGCCTTTCAACTGACCCTCGTTGACGGGATCGGTGAAGGGATTGTCAAGCGCGACTAGGACTGCAAGCTTTTTCGCCAGATATTGTGCGCCGTCATAGGAGAGGCCCGGTCCCATCGTGTAATAGATTTTTTCCACATCGGGGTCCTTCCAATGTTCACCCCAACCTGTATGGATATAGATGACGTCGCCGGGAAGAACTCCGCGCTTTTCGAGTCCCTCTGCGTCGACCATGGCCTCAATGTCATGAGCCGTGATTTCGGTTCCAGGCTCAAGAATTTTTCCGCGGCCCATGTGCGCACGTGCATCGAGCAATAGGGCGGTAGTGACAATCGGCGGAATCTTGTCGGCCCCCAGCCGCTGCAGCGGCGCATCCGGTGCGGGTTTCACCCCCGACTGCTTGAGCCCGCCATAGTAGACCGTTTGGTCGACGGGATATTCGCCGGTTCCGTCCCAAATGTCGGGCACCCAGCCGAAATGACCAAGCGCATCGATATGAGTTCCTTGGCCGCCAGGCTCGCCCGATATCTGGTCCATGTTGGAGGAATGAACCGAATTGCGCATACCGCGCGTCGGCCGGCTGGTGAAGACCAGCGGCTTGGAATATGGCGACATCGGCATGGTGCTGCTGATGGGATGCGAGAGCTCATAACATTTCGCGGCTGGGTCGCAGAGATAGGGCGCACAGCGCGCCCACGTCTCTGGGCCTATAATGTTCGCCATCCCCTGCTCGTCGTCTTTTGGCCAGGGTGGCCGTCGTGGTTTAAATTTGGTCATGCAGTCGGCGCAATCCGTCTTTCGAGGTCTGGACCGGGATATTGCGAGTGTCGGCACGCTTTCCATCAACTCGCGGAGCTGCGAGAACCCGGCGTGCTGCGCGGCCCGGCGGCTGTGCAATAAATGAAAAGACGAGCCGAATAAATCGGACCGTCCGAAACTCGATCAATGGTATGCACCGCTGAGAATGGACAAGTTCCGTGCCGAGAAAGGCTGGCGCTTCTGGAGCCGCAGTGATCCATCGGCGCACGATGCACTGAAACGGCTCAATGACATTGCAACCCTGCGTCTCCAGCTTCGTGGCGCTGCTCGTGCTGATCGACCCATCATCGCGCGACTCCAATGACATGCGCACCGGAAATGGCGAGCTCCTTCGCCACAAATAACCGATCCCCTTGGAAGCCCCCGTGACAATCGCGGCTGCCGCGAAGTCTAACATGGTCGATTTGCGTCACAAACATGTTTCGGGTCTGTTGTGGTAACCAACTCCATGAGGGGACGCTGCCGGAGCACCAGGAATTCTCGCCGAAGGTTTGGCTCAAGCGAACATCGAGACCGCCTTCCAGTCTATTGCGAACCGCTGGATGAGGCGGCGGCTCGAGAATTCTCGCGCCACTCGAGGTGCCTCCAAAAGGATTCCCCCGCATCCGCTTGCTATCTGCCTCGTTTGCTGTTGTGAATTTGCTTGCTCCCTGTGACAGAACGACAGGAGCCCAGGCAGTATCTTTGCTGATAGGCTTGGCCGCGAGGCTTGAGGCATGGACGTTATTGTCGACGGCGTGACCCAAATCTGGGGGACTCCGCCAACAGAGGTGGTCGCGCTGGAGCAGTTTTCTCACCGCTTCCGCTCGGGACGATTCTCGTGCCTGCTTGGCCCAAGCGGGTGCGGCAAGAGCACGTTGGTCCAGATTATCGCTGGCCTCGAACCTGCGACCAAAGGCGTTGTGCGCATCCACTCGCCGCCACGTCGTCATCCGCTTCGGGGTTCCGCCGCAGCACGTTAAGCTGGTGTCGGAGCACCAGGATTTTGGCTTGCAATGCTGCCCGCGACCGGAACAGTCCGACCACAGCGCACCAGATCAGTCTGCAGAAATCGCCCATCGCGCCGACTATCAACCGATTCGCAGTCGGACCGTCAGTCGTCTTGGATTTGCGGTGGGGACAGGGGCTGTTCCTGAAGAAAGTATCTCTTGAGCTGCTCATGCGGGAGAGGGCGGCCATTCCGATCAATGAGAGGTAGCTCGCGTCAGAATCCTGCGATCATTTCTAACGTTTTGCCAATTTGCGTGCGACGAATGGTATCGAGCCGTCCCGTGGAATGGCGATGCTGAGTGACCTCTTTGGCAAACTCCGGCATTGCGCGAAGTCTCTCGGCCCAGGCATAAACATGTGGATGCAGCCGCTTGAATGGATAGCCAGCCAGCGACAGCCGGTGCTCGTAGATCAACCACGCGATGTCGAGCACGCTCAAGTCGTCGCCCATTAGATAGGGCTGCTTCGCCAATGTTTTCTCCAGCGCATCGAACTCGGCGCGGAACTTCAACGCTGAAGCGCGCGCCTGCGCATCGGTGAAGCCCTCCCGAGCCGCGCGTTGCCAAAATTCAATCTGGACTTGCTTCTCCTGATCTTTGGCGCCCTGGACGGTGCCGGCGCCGTTGGCGATGTAGCTTTCGAGTGCAGCCGCCGGCTTCGGCGGTCCGGGAGGCGCAAACACGAAACGAAAGCTCAGCGTGCGCAGATCGAGATGAAGGTCGTCTTCGTGCTTGAGCAACGCCGTGACCTCGCTCTCGTGGCCGGCCGGAATAAGCCGCGGCGTCGGAAATCTTTCTTCGAGATACTCGATGATGTCATTGCTCTCAATGTGCACCGCTCCATCATGGACGAGCACCGGCACCAGCCCGCGTGGGTTGATGCCGAGAAACCACGGCCGCATGTTCTCATTACTCGGCAAATCAATGGGATGCGACTGCCATGGAATGTTCTTGAGGTTGAGGAATATACGGAGTTTCTGTGAACAGGACGAACCCATGAAGTGGAACACGTGCACGCCTTGCCACCCCAGCACCTCGCGGGTCCTAATGTCGCTGTCTACAAGCTGAACCATGAAACGTTTCTCCGACAGCCTGGCGCCTCGAACGCGCCGTTTCCCTGCTCGGCTCGAAATCGACTACTCTTCGACCCAACGGGCCGGCGTCAAACGACCGTCAATGCACAGAACCCCCAGGTCATCCTGCGGGAGCCGGCCGAGCGATGGGGCTCGGCCGGCTAGCGAGTGTTCCCGCGGTCGCTACCAGAGAGTGGCCCGGGTTCTTCTTGTAGCGATATATTTTCACACCGAGACGCCGGCGAAGAGACTCTTCTTGATGATGGCGTGGATGCCCCAGTTGCCGTCGACCACCTGGGTAACGCCGAAGTCGACTGCAATCGAGATGAGTGAGATCGCCTCGTCCTCGGTCAGGCCCTTGGTATTCATCAGGAATGAGCGCATCTTTCGGAAAGCGTCCTTAAGCGCCAAGTCGATCGACGACTTCTTATAGATATCTGATTGCGCCTCGGGCCCGAGCTCCTCCAGGTAGTTGGCAAAGCTAAAGCCGTGCAGCACCCATTCGTCCTGGGTTTCGAGCAGCGGATAGTTAAGTTCTGCAAGCGATCCCGATAACGTGTTCTTCTTGTGCAAGATGAGCTGGAACGTTCCAGTCAGCGAGCACTCGATGGCAGTGCCGCACAATTCGGAATCACCTTGCGAGGCATGTGAGTCTCCAATTGAGAACAATGCACCGGGAACCGCGATGGGATAGTACATCGTTGCACCTTTTCCCACGCGCCAATTATCCATGTTGCCGCCGAAATAGCTGGGCGGGATCGAGTCCACGTAGTCGGCCTCCTTCGGCGCTACTCCCATCACGCCGAAATGGGGGCGGATCGGAATGCGGACGTTCTTGAGGATGCCGTGGTTCTCCTTGATGGTGCCATGGTCAACCGGAACCCCGGGATAGTCGATGGTCTTATGTACGACGCCGAAGGGGTCCGTCTGCGGGGTCCATTGGAAATTATAGACCGCCTGCGCCCAATTCCGCTGCCCGCTGGTGTCGATCTCATAGATGGTGATCACTTCGCGCGGCTTCGGGTCGGTAATCAGTTCCTTGTAGTGGAAGCCCCACCAGGCAGCCGCGTTGCTGCCGAATGACTTGCCCGGATAGGCGGGGTTGGCGCAGGGCCGTGGCTTGACGTCCATGATCCGCACTTCCAGGATGTCGCCCAACTCGGCGCCACGTACGTAGACTGGACCGGTGCAGATATGCACGCCGAAGCCCTCGCCGGAGCCACGGCCCAGCAACTTACCGTCTACCGGACCTGCACCTCGTCGATTCACGCCTTTCCTGTCCTTCGTCCACAAGTACACGCTTTCGGCGCCGGGATCGCCTTTGATCATTCGCTCGGCGTCGTCGTTAGCGTGGTGTGTCAATGCCTCGATCGTCACGTAGTCACCGGAATCGACCTCGAGTTGCGGCTTTAGCAGCTTGCTGAAATAGCCCCAGTGAACCGTGTCGGCTGTCGCTGGGAGATAGTGATAGGTTGGCTTGCCGGGCCGCGGCGCACTACTTTGAGCCATGGCCGGCGAGATCAGCGATCCGCCGTTTGCACTAAGCGCTGCCGCAGCTCCCGTCGCCACGAAGGCGCTTTTAAGAAAGGCGCGTCGCTCGGCGTCGAGATCGTCGAGAAGCCTTTGGCGGTGCAGTTCGAATTCTGGGCAATTGCGATCATCACCTGCGCACATGGTATGGTCCTCCCGAGCTGAGGGTGATCGAAAAACCTGGATCCCGGCTCTTCTGGGTCAATTGTTGCAAGAACTGTGCCCGTTGCCAACGGGGCATGGGATGCTGATCGACGCAGAGAGGGTAGGGATCCATTATTCGAACTGAGCAGCTGAACCAGCGAACGTGGAACAACACAGGCGGCTCAAAGACTTCTATGATGGCGAACAATTCTCGGCAGAATATCGCGGGGATGAATTTGGAGCGCTTAAGGGTTCGTGGGACTGTTCTGAACCGACGGGCTAAGGGTTGTGAGGGTACGATTCAAGGATGGCAGGCTGAACGGCCTACGAAAATTTCGTGACGGGCTTTCTGGGCGTCTGGTCAGGCCGAAGTATGGGGACGCCCCGCTGTCCTTGCTGTAATGAAAGACGGCTCGCTGCTGATCGGCGACGACATAGTGAAACAATTTGGCGCGTGTCAGGATCAAAGGATCGAGCCTCTGATCGGGGAGACCGCGACAGAAGCGATGCCGCGGCAGTCAGGGGATAATCCCGGAGTGCATGTGCTGCGGTGACGCAGTAGGCCTTTCACTCTCCACAAGGCGGCGATGCTACGGACGCCGAGAATCGCCCGAGCAAGCTCGACAGCGCGTCGTGCGCTGTTTAGATTCGGAGACGACTTGCTATTTACCCGATCGTAACTATGTATGAGTAGATCGAACGTCTTGAAGACATTGCCGGCGAACGAAGAGTCCCGGCCACAAGCCCTCCCTGATCAGCTCCTCATACAAGCGGCTTTCGGCCGAGGGCCAGTGATCTTCTGTTGGGCTTTACCAAAGGGAGTTCCGTGATTGAGCATGAATTCTGATGAGGCGCATCGTCGTGCCGAAACGCTGTTCAAGAAGAAGGAACAGCAATTGGCTGACGGCCAGCAGGCAATGGCCGAGTACCGAGGCGAACTGCGAGCGATGCGGGAAAAGACTGCGCGGTTACGCGCACTCCGGCTAGCTCGGGACACCGCCAATCAGAGGACGCCTGGCCGGAAGGGCGCGGCGTAACCCGGCAAGGATCATCCCGAGCGCGCGCCGTTATCCTTGCCTGCTGAGCCGTGTCTCGCCCGCTGCGAGCATTTCGATCGGGCATGTTCCTCCTATATGGCATCATCGTTGGGCTTTGTCGCCGTTGCATGCCAGAGTGAGTTCATTCGATCCGCCATGACAACTGCGCCGGCACGAGTCGCTCGAACTCGCCCATGGAAGCAAGCACAATTTGCGATCCGCCCCACCAACGCCGCAAAAGACCGATTGAATGCACGAAGGTCTTACGGAAAGAAGTCATGCGACTGCTTGCCGTCGTTCTCACACTGTCGCTTGCAGTCGCGGCCGCATTAGCCCAGACGGCGACGCCTGATAGCGAGAATGGCCGCTATACCTTCAACCCTGTGGCCAACGGCGTGCTGCGGCTCGATATCCGCACCGGCCAAGTCTCGCAATGCAGCCGGGGCGATGCCGGGTGGGTCTGCAAGTTGGTTCCTGACGAACGCTTGGCCCTTGAGAGCGAAATCGCCCGCCTTCAGGGCGAGATTGCTACGCTGAAAAAGGAATTGTTGGCTCATGGGCTACCGATACCCGGCGTGATGGGTCCGTCCGCCACGAAGTCCGGCGAGCCGGAGCTCAACTTGCCGACCGATGCCGAGGTCGACAAAGTGGTTTCCTTCATCGAGAAGGTCTGGCGTCGTTTGATCGAGATGATCGGGAGTCTGCAGAAGGATGTCGAAAAGAAAAATTGAGGGGGCGCTCTCGGCGTGAAGTGTAGCGCCGCCGCTACTAAACAAGCCACCAGATCGCCAGCGCAATAAGACCAGCGATCACGATGGCTGCGATCACGATCTTGGGCAGCGTCCAAAAGCGCTGTGAGCGCGGTGGTGCGTAGTGCGGCACCCGAGTGGGCGGTGGAGATCGGTCAGGGTTTTTCTGTCTCATAAGCAAAGTATAGCACGGTTCATTTCCTGTCGGGACCAGACAAGACTGGCGTTGCTGCAGGAAATTTATCTGATTCATGAACTGGCGAGACTTCTCCGATTTATAATGGCTGAAGGGAAGGGGGTGCACGTGCTCAAGACATTGTTTGCTACCACCTGTCGTTCCCGAAAATCTTATCCGGGCGGATTCGCCTGATGAGGGAGAATCAGAGCATCATCCGGCGCGATGCTTGCCATTCTCCATCTGCTTGGGACTTTCAAGTCGCGGCGCCGGCTTGAAGTCGAGAATCTCTTTCTCTGGCATCAGCTCAATATTGCCCTGCGGCGGACACCGCACCGTCTGCGGCTGCGTGGGAGTGACCGGGCGATTTTGGTATGGATGACTTGGCTCTGGCCAAGCCTGCTCGATTTGTCCCGCATCGTTCAGCCTGACACGATCCTGCGGTGGCACCGAGCAGGGTTTCGGGTCTATTGGCGCTGGAAATCTCGGGCTCGACCAGGGAGGCCCAGAGTTAACCGTGAGCTGCGCGAACTCATCCACTCATCCAACGGATGAGCAAGGAGAACCCATTGTGGGGCGCCCCGCGCATCCATGGTGAACTGCTCAAGCTCGGGTTCGAGATCGCCGAGTCGACGGTCTCCAAATACATGATCTGGCGCCGACGGCCGCCATCGCAGACGTGGCGGAATTTCCTGCGCAACCACGCGGACGCCATTGCAGCAATCGATCTTTGCGTGGTTCCAACCCTGACATTCGAGTGCCTGTCTCGTCGTGGGGCACGGTCGACGACAGCTCCTCTGGTTTGCGGTAACCCGGCACCCGACGGCGGATTGGCTCGCGCAGCAGATCGTGGAGGTATTCCCGTGGGATGCGGCGCCGACCTATTTGGTGCGCGACAATGATGGCGCACGGGCAGACCTTCACACGTCGACTGCGGGCGATGGGGATTCGGGACCGCCCGATCTCACCAAGATCGCCGTGGCAGAATCCATATGCTGAGCGCCTGATCGGGACACTACGGCGGGTATCGTCAAGCACCGAGAGGCTGTCGCTCAGTAGAGACTCGGCTGCCGACCCGCCGCGGTGATAAAGCCAGGGGCAAATCCCTCACTGAGGCTGTTTGGATGACTGCAGCGGCGCGTCGCCGCGCTCAGCAGCCCAGGCGCCGTGCGATCGTGTACGATGCCGATTAGGCTAAGGCATCCTATTGCGCCGCTTTGACGCCCAGTGTCTTGGCGAGCGTGGCGAGCTTGTCGCGCTGCTCTTGCACGCGGGCGCCGAATTGGGCAGGCCCGAGGACCGACATGATTTGACCGGTATCGCCAAGCCGCTTGGCGATGATTGGATCCTCGGCGACCTTTTGGAAATCCGCCGCAATGCTCTCGCGCAATTTGTCCGCCATGTCGCGCGGGCCGAACACCCCGCCGATGCTCTCGAATGTCAACGCCGGATAGCCGGCTTCCGCCGCGGTCGGAACGTCGGGCGCGCAAATCGGCGTGAGCTATGCCGGAGATTGGGTACGAGGTCGATCAGCGGCGTCGTAAGCCGGCATTCTCTTTGGCGCCTGCCCTGCTTTCTAAAGAAGGTCGCCCCATCATCATCGCTACCTAAGCCCGCTCTAAAATGTCTCGCATCACCAGAGCTACGTTCTCGACGCTATAGAACCCTTCGGCGATTTCACCCGGAAAAATTGCCGTCCTCGCTGGCGTGCTTGATGGTCGCCCAGCATTTGGTCGGATTTTATCTTTCGCCTTAGCACTGGCCTAACCCCGTCGCCGACAAATGGTTGCAAGAGGGCCGCCTTTGCACCACCGTCGCGCCCACCAGCACAGGGGGAATCCCATGATCGACAATATTCTGATGTTCTGCTGCGTCAGCGCGTTCTTTGCGGGAGTTGTAGTCGCTGTCACAACTCTGCCTGTTTAACGAGGCGGCATCGCTCTTGTTGTTAAGGGCAAAAGGCAGGCGGCCCTCACACAGTTCCGAGGTTAGTATATAGAAGGCGGCGGTTGAAATCCGTCCTTGCAGTGGTCTCTCGCATCAATTACCCGGCCAAGGTCAGTCGGTCTTGACCTTCACGAGTAGCGACGCCGCACAACAAAGCAGGAGAAAGCGCGAAGCGGCACCACGGCATACGCCATGATGGACCACTCGTGGCTCGGGTTAGGCTGTCGCGGGGTGTCGAACCCACCCGAGGCGGCCGCTCTGTGAAATTAGGGCTGTACCCTCAATAGCGACCAAATCGCGGACATGCCCCGATCGGGCGGAGCAAGGCTGCGCCCCATTCAGCGCCGTTCAAAGATCGGCCGA
>DATBHB010000190.1:0-115912 GCA_036557705.1 Xanthobacteraceae bacterium | reverse complement strand
TGGAGTCTTATCCCCGGGGCCTTATCGATCCTGAAGGGAGCTGTCCCTGACCGGGCTCGTGGGCTCGGACATATGGCGCCCACCTACTTTCGTAGGGAACCCGGGATCGCAACTCCGACGGCCATCGCGGCTCCGCACTCTTTGATTGACCTTATTCTTCATGCTCATGCTCTCCACTGCTCAACCTCAACCCCATGGCCCTTGCGCTGCCGCCGGCCGCCGATAAAGCGACGCTGCGGCGCGACGCAATCGCCCGCCGCGGCGGCCTCTCTGCGGTTGAGCGCACCGTTGCGGCCCAGATCATCGCCGCGCGAGAATTCCCGCTCGCCGTTACCCCCGGCATCACCGTGGCCGGCTTCTCGCCGCTGAAAGACGAAATCGATCCGGTGCCGCTGATGCGGAGCCTTGCCGCGAAAGGCGCGCGGCTCGCGCTGCCCGTTGTTGCCGGCCGCGGCCGGCCGCTCATCTTGCGTGCCTGGGCATTCGGTGAGCCGCTCGCGGCCGGCGTCTGGGGGATTCGCGAGCCTTTGCCGGAGGCGCCTGCCGTCGAGCCCGATATTCTGATCGTGCCGCTCCTGGCTTTCGACCGGACCGGCCACCGGCTCGGCTACGGGGCCGGTTATTATGACATGACAATCAATGCGCTGCGCGCCGCCAAGACGATCACCGCCGTCGGCATTGCTTTCGCCATTCAGGAAATCGAGACCGTGCCGATCACCCCCCGCGACGCGCGCCTCGACCTCGTGCTAACCGAGCGGGAAGTCATCGATTTCCGCGGAACGTGACGCGCATGCGCATTCTCTTTATCGGCGACATTGTCGGCCGCAGCGGACGCCATATCGTGCTTGAGCGCATGCCGGCGCTTCTTCGCGACTGGAAGCTCGACTTCATTGCCGTCAACGGCGAGAACGCCGCCGGCGGATTCGGCATCACCGAAGCGATCTATCAGGAACTCATCGATGCTGGCGCCGACGTCATTACGCTCGGCAACCATGCCTGGGACCAGCGCGAAGCTCTGGTCTTCATCGAACGTGCGCCGCGGCTCATACGGCCGCTCAATTTCCCTCCGGGAACGCCTGGCCGCGGCGCCGTCCTCGTTCCCGCCAAGAATGGCGCGCGCGTGCTGGTCATCAACCTGATGGGCCGCATCTTCATGGATCCGCTCGACGATCCCTTTGCGGCCGCCGAACGCGAGCTTGCGGCCTGCCGGCTCGGGCGCGAGGCCGATGCCATCGTGCTCGATGTGCATTGCGAGGCAACGAGCGAAAAGCAGGCGATGGGCCATTTCTGCGACGGCCGTGCCAGCCTTGTCGTCGGCACGCATACCCATGCGCCGACCGCCGATCACCAGATCCTGCCGGGAGGCACCGGTTTCATCAGCGACGTGGGCATGAGCGGCGACTATGATTCGGTGATCGGCATGGCCAAAGAGGAGCCGATCGGCCGGTTCGTGCGGCGGATTCCATCGAGCCGTTTTGAGCCGGCGACCGGCAAGGCGACGCTGTGCGCGGTCGCGGTCGAGACCGACGACTCAACCGGTCTCGCGCGGCGTATCGGTGCGGTGCGGCTGGGCGGCCGCCTCGAAGAGGCAAGACCGGCGTTCTGGTGATGCCTTCCTTTGCGGCCACGACAGACCTATAAGGCGACGATCAATTCAAGAACTTCGTCCCGAGCGGCGCTTCGATTTGCACGTGTCCTGTCGAAGGACAGGCCCTTCCGCTTTCCAGGACATGCGTCGAGCGCGCGGGGATGCGGCGGAGACCATCATGGCCGGACATTCGCAGTTCAAGAACATCATGCACCGCAAGGGCCGGCAGGATGCGGCGCGGTCGAAACTGTTCAGCAAGCTTGCGCGCGAAATTACGGTGGCGGCCAAGCTCGGCCTGCCGGATCCGACGATGAACGCGCGCCTGCGCGCCGCTATTCTGGCGGCGCGCGCCGAGAATATGCCCAAGGACGGCATCGATCGCGCGATCAAGAAAGCGTCAGGCGGCGAGGCCGAGAGCTATGAAGAGATCCGTTACGAGGGCTACGGGCCGGGCGGCGTCGCCATCATCGTCGAGGCGCTGACCGATAACCGTAACCGCACCGCCGGCGAGGTGCGCGCTGCCTTCACCAAAGGCGGCGGCAATCTGGCCGAGACCGGCGCAGTCTCTTTTCAATTCAGCCATGTCGGACTGATCGAATACGACGCCAAGACGGCGACCGCAGACGCCATGCTGGAGGCCGCGATCGAAGCCGGCGCCGAGGATGTGATTTCAGCTGCTGACGGGCACGAGATCTACACCACGCCGGATTCGCTCGGTTCCGTATCGAAGGCGCTGGAGGCGAAATTCGGCGAGCCGCGCAAGGCGGCACTGGTCTGGAAACCGCAGAACAGCGTGCCCATCGACGATGTGCAGGGCGAGAAGCTCCTGCGGCTGATCGACACCCTCAACGAGCACGATGACGTGCAGAACGTCTACGCCAATTTCGAAATCTCCGATGCGCTGGTGCACAAGATGAGCGCGTGAGCGGATTGGGAGGTGGAACGGCTTCGCGACCTGGAGTAAAGATTGTTACGACGGTTCGCCGCAGCACTCAGTAATTCACTGAAGGGAGAAATCATGATCCGGCTGGCTATCGCGACCTTGCTCATCGCCGTGACCTCGTCATGCGCATTTGCTTTAGGTGAGTCATCGCCCAAACATCAACTTCGCGTCTTCAGGACAGAACGAGGGGCAAGAGAACAATGTCCCAACGACCAAATCGTCTGGGCCAACACGCGATTGCACGTGCTTTATCTGCGGGGAGATAAGCATTGGGGACATACCCACGGCGGCTTTGCCTGTGAGTCAGAAGCGCGGGCGCTGGGCTACCGTGGGCCGTCGAGTCATGCGTGACCCGAACGGGTGAAGGGCGTTTAGTCCTACCGCGTCAGAAACTCCTGTAGGGTGTGCAAAATCGCGTGTCGAGGTCTGACCGCGTGCGCAACCGCGCGAATAGCGATTCGCGCACGTGGTCCGTTCGTGCCGCGCGGTAGTGATTTCGCGCTCCATGCCGCCCTTGCCCGCACCGGTTGAACACCACATCTAAGGACCGTCGGCCCTCGGCCGGCAGCAGATGAACAGGAGCGGCGCGTGTCGCGCATCGAATTTCGCATGGTCAGAATCCCGCGGTGGGCCATCCTGCTGGCCGTGAGCATCACAATTGCGCTCGGCCTTACGCTGGCGATTATTGCCGCAGGGCTGTTTCTGATCATTTTCCCGATAATGCTGGTTCTAAGCGGCGCAGCCGGGCTGCTCGGTCTCCTGCGCGGGCGCGGCGCTGCGCGCCGCCAGATCCGCGTCATCGACGCCGATTATGTCGTCCATCACGAGGGTTTTGAACCTGATGAGCGCCGGCGGTACTAGCCAGCCCGGGTCCTTTTGCGCCCTATTTGAACAATTCGAGCTTTGCCTCGCGGACAAAGATGGCGTTGGCCGGCGCCAGCGAGATCGGTCCATTGATGCCGAAGACCGCAATCTGAAACTTATCGCCAGGTTTGATACTGGTGCCAAGCACCACCCGATTCGGCATGTTGTGTCCTTGAATGCTGGCCGGGCGCGGATAACCTGAGCGGCCGGGGATCGCGCCGTTGACCCACACTTCGGCATAGTCATCGACCGTCACCCGCAACACCGCAACGGCGCCGGAGGGATCGAAGTCCCCAATTTTTGCCGGGATCGTAAGCGGGGTGCGATACCACATGAACGCGACGTGGCCGCCGCTGCGGCGCGCGGCCAAATCCTTGGGCTCGACAACCGGCCATTTCGAATCGTCGAAATCGGCCGCGCCCGCATGCGGGTCTATGTCGTAGGTCGTCTTGCTTTGTGTCTGTGTGCCTGGAATGGCCGGCACCTCCTTGATCTTTACGTCGGAAACTCTCCATTGCGCCCCCAGCGCCGAAGCACCTGAGGCCGACATCAGATCGACGACGAGCGTCGGCGGGAGTCCGGGCGCCATCATCGCGGGCTGCGGCGGCGGCGGCTGCTGCTGCTGCGTCTGTCCAATGGATAGTGATGCGAGGGTGAGCGAAAGAACGGCAAGCGCGCCGCCAGCGGCCAAGCTGCGAAAAGTGGTTGTGTGCATTTCAAGTCCTCCCAGACGGTGACACTTCAGTCTGGTCGACACCTGGTCAGAGTAGGAGAGGGTCGACGAGACCGGTCACGTCGGTGGCGCTTGTACTCGTGACCGCGCGCAAAGTCGATTGCCGGATGGGCTCAGGTCTGCTTGCTCTCCGGCGGGACCGGAGTGGATCCGTTGGATCGCTGTGCGGTCAGAATGTGCGCCCCCAAAAAGTGGTGAGGCGGGGACCTATGAGTACCCGCCTCAGAAGCTATCACCGCCCCCCCATCCCGGCCCTGGATTGATGCCTCGCCCCGGCTTAGTGCGCGATCTCCTGGAGAACGAAGCGGGCTCGCTCGTGCTTTGCCGGAAATCATCCAGCCGGTCACTACTGTTGGTCCACGTAGATGAGAGTGCGCGAACGCTGGCAGATTCGGTACTCCGTGACACTCGGAGGACCCACCAGATAGGTGACCGTTTCGATCGTCGGAGGCGCTATAATAGTTGCGGCCGTCAGTGTCTTTGCATCTTGCGATATGTGACCCTTAAAATCTGGCAGTGTGTCGACTGTGAACTGCTGACCAGCACGGGGACCTGACGTTACCTTTCCCGTGACCGTCCCCATGATGTAACTAGTCCATGTTCGATCAGGATTGACCGTGTACATGAAGTTGAACGTGAAGTCGCTGGAAAACGCGTCTATGTTCATCCCTCCGAAGTTGACCCCTAAGGTCGACCCCATAACGCTGCCGCTCCCGTCACCATTGAAGGTTCGAACCCCCTTCTACGGTATATGAATGAAGCCAGACGCGGCCCGGGTTGGGTGAGAATGAACCGGGACCGGCGGGAACGGGGTTGAATCCGTTTTCATCGACAATACACGTGGCACTGCCGGTGAAAGCGTAGTCGCCCTTCAGCTTCGGCGAATCCGCCACGGCGTTTGCGGCCCACGTCACAACTGCGGCGGATACTGTCAGCATAAGTACGCGTTTCATTCCATCCTCATGTTCACGCCCCCGCCAAAACATAAAGCAGAGATGCAGATCGGATACAAGCGGACAAACTAATGAATTGCACAGATCGTTGTCGGCCTTAATCCTTACTTACGTCATAATCGACCAAAGTAATTACCACGAGATAGTTGTATTTAGAGCGTTTTCCGATAACGCTGAATGACTATGCTGCCCAGCCGTCATCCTGAGGCGCGAGCATGCAGCCACTTGGCTGCATGCGAGCCTCGAAGGATGGCGGTTGGCCTTGCTACTTCGTCCGATGTAGCGCCGCCTGCGGCCGTCGCCCTTCGAGGCTCGCCCGGCCAAAAGGTCGGGCGAGCGCCTCAGGGTGACGGCGAAAGAGAGTCGCGCGCGGTGAGGGCTGCGTCGCCCCCAAATTCCCCAATCCAGCGAACTTGTGGGCGCTGCTCAAATCATCCTACTGTAACTGCTTGAGCCACAGGTGACCGGGATGAGAGCCACGACGGTGAGCACAAAAATCGCGTTCGCTGTTTGCGCTGCTTGGGTGGTCAGCGTGTTCACGCACCTCTGCGAGGCGCTGTGGAGACGCCGCGATTCTGCCGTTAGGGGACGAGCGCCCCTCCTCTGGCCGCTCGGCGTCGCGCTCGGCCTCCTGACTGCATTCCCGACAGTAGCCGCCGCCGAGGAGGCGGATTTCTACCGCGGCAAGACGATCACGATCATCATTCCGATCGGTCCGGGCGGGGCCTACGACGCTTATGCGCGGCTGGTGGGGCGCCATCTCGGCCGCAAACTTCCCGGCGAGCCGGCGATCGTGGCGCGCAACATGCCCGGCGGCGGCGGTGTCATCGCTTCGAACTACCTCTACAACGTCGCCCCGCAGGACGGCACCACGCTTGCGATCATCACCTCCTCCTTTGCCAACGAGCAGCTGTTCGGCAATCCGCAGATCAAATACGACGCGCGAAAGTTTCTGCCCATCGGCCGCCTCCTCGACACCACCTCGGTGCTGTTCTTCTGGCACACCTCGCCGATCAAAACGCTTGCCGATATGCTGAACAAGCCGGCGACGATTGCGATCTCCTCGGTGAACGAGGTCCCGGCCTATCGGCTCGGCGCCATGAACCGCTTCCTCGGCACCAGACTCAAGGCGATTGCCGGCTATCCGTCGGCGCGCGATTACGTGATGGCGGCCGAGCGCGGCGAGACCGACGGCGGAACGAGCACCTTCATCGGGCTATCGCAGCTGTTTTCGGCCGATCTGCGCGATGGCCGGCTGCGGATTCTGGTGCAGTTCGCGATCGCGCGCGATTCTGCCATGCCGGAGGTGCCGACCGTAGTCGAACTGGCGCACAATCCAGAGGGTGCACAGGTCTTCCGTTATCTGGTCACGAACGATGAAATCGGCCGCTCGCTCTTCACTACGCCGAATGTGCCGCCAGGGCGGCTGACGGTTTTGCGGGCGGCGTTCCAGGCGATGCTCGCCGATCCGGAATTCCGTTTGGAGGCAGAGCGGCTCAAGCTCCCGCTGGCGCCGAAAAGCGGCGAGGAAATGGGTCGGCTGATCTCGGACATGTTTGCGATTTCGCCTGACGTGATGGCAAAGGTGCGGGAGCTGGCGAGGTAGCGGAGGACAGATGACAGACGACAGCCGACGGGGGGAGAGACAGGTTGAGAACACATTCTCTGAGCCGTTCTGATAATCTGTGACATGATACTCGTCCTCTGTTCTCTGTCGTCCGTCCTCTGACATGAAGAACTACCCGATGCTGCAGCTGATCATGCGGTGGGGCGCGATCATGGCCGCGCTGATCGCCGCCGTCGTGGTTGCAGCGGCTATCTGGGCGGCGGTCGAGACCGGCAATTGCCTGCGGGCGGCAGCCGGCGTGGTCGCCGCTGGCGTCGGCTATTGCCTCGCGGCGAGCTATGTCGAACTCATCCGCCTGATCACCGACATGCTGCTGCCGAAGTAATGAAAGCCGATCTCCTTGTCGTGGGCGGTGGCATTGCCGGGCTCGTCGCCGCCAATGCGGTGGCGGCGACAGGCGGCCGGGTGATCGTGCTGGAAGCCGGCGCGGACGAGCGCTACCCGTGCAATTCGCGGATCGCAACCGGCGTGCTCAACGTCGCCCACAGCGACCCGCATTCCGATCCGGCGCTGCTGCGTCGCGCGATCGACGCCGATACCGAAGGCCATGCTTCGGCGGCGCTCGCGGATGCGCTCGCCACGACCGCCGCCCGCTCGATGCGGTGGCTGCGCGCCGAGGGGGCGCGCATCATCAAGGTGCCCATCCACGGCCGCCCTCGCTACATGCTGGCGCCGCCGCGCGCGCTCAGCGCCGGCCTCGACTGGAAGGGGCGGGGGCCGGATGTGCTGCTGGCGACGCTCGGGCACAATCTCGCCGGGCGCGGCGGCACACTGATGCGGGGGACGCGGGCGCGGCGCCTGCTCATGCAGGACGGATGCGCAATCGGCGTTGCCGCCGAGCAGGGCGGGCGGCCGGTCGAAATCATGGCGCACGCAGTGCTGCTCGCAGATGGCGGCTTTCAGGCCAATGCGGACTTGGTGCGCCGCTTCATCTCGCACGCTTGCGATCGCCTCACCCAGCGCTCCGCCGGCTCAGGCCAGGGCGATGCACTGATCATGGCCGAGGAGGCCGGCGCGCGGCTCACGGATGCGGGGAGCTTCTACGGCCATCTCCTTTCGTGCGACTCGCTGACCAATCCCGGCCTGTGGCCCTATCCGACAATGGATACGCTTGCCGGCGCCGCGATCATTATCGACCGTACCGGCCGCCGCTTCATCGACGAGGGCCTCGGCGGCATCGCGCATGCGAACGCGCTCGCGCGCCTGCGCGATCCGCTTGCCGCAATCGCTGTGTTCGATCATGCGATCTGGGAGACAGCCGGACGTGCCGAACTGGTGCCCCCGAACCCGCAACTGCTCACGGCTGGCGGCACGCTCGTCAGCGCGCCCGATCTCACAGTCCTGGCAGCAAAGATCGATGTACCGGCTCCCGCGCTCGCGGAAACGGTTGCGGCCTACAACGCAGCGGTGAGCGCCGGGGCGCCCGAGCGGCTCGACCCGCCGCGCACGGCTGGCCGCATGTTTGGAGAATCACGTTCGGCGGGAAAACGCGTCGAGGTCGCGCCCGTCAAAGAGCCGCCGTTCTACGCCGTCCCGCTCGCCGCGGGCATTTCCTATACGATGGGCGGCATTGCCATCGACGAAGCGGCGCGCGTCATCTCGCCCGGCGGCGCCCCGATGCCGGGGCTGTTCGCGGCCGGCTCCTGTACCGGCGGCGTCGAGGGCGGGCCCCTTGCCGGCTATATCGGAGGCTATCTCAAGGCCGTCAGCCTTGCGCTCATCGCCGCCGATGCGATCGGCTCGATTATGAGGGCTGGCGGGGTTACGCCGTCCTAAACCGTAAGGGGCGACCGCGTGGGCAGAATCGCGCCGGAACGGCATGACGCGCCGCGATGTTTGGCCGCGGGATTTTGCCCACCCTACGAGTGAAGGGCCTTGCATGACATCGGCGGCCACTGTGTGATAGGGTTGGGGTTATCTGCCAGCCGCAGCGGAAACCGCGCAGTTTAAGTTCGCGGGCTAATCCGCTCGGCGTAAAAAGAAGAACGGACGGGTGTGAGGAGAGCCATGTTGGACCGAGCAAATGGCCCCGCCTTCCAGGAGAGGAGAAGATGCCTAAAGCAAAATCGATCGACCACATAGCGCCGGCAAAACATTGGATTGGCGCACTCGCGCTGGCCGCGACCCTATGCATGTCCACCTGCGCGGCTTTGGCCTGGGATGATGCAAAGTACCCGAATTTCGGCGGCCAATGGAAACGCCCGCCCGGGATCGGCAATCAGTTCGATCAGTCCAAGCGCCCGCGCGAAGCGCAGCAGGTTCCGTTCACGCCCGAGTACCAGAAGATTTTCGAGGCGGACCTCAAAGACCAGGCCTTGGGCGGCCAGGGGACCGATCCAACCTATCGTTGCATTCCGGACGGCATGCCGCGCGCCATGAACGTGATCTTTCCTCTGGAGGTCATTGTCACGCCGAAGACGACCTACATGCTGATCGAATATCTGACGATGCAGCGGCGCATTTTCACCGATGGGCGCGAATTCCCCGAGGAGTTTCCGCCGTCCTGGATGGGCTACTCGATCGGCAAATGGATCGACGAAGACCTTGATGGAAAGTACGACGTGTTCGAAGTGGAGACGCGATTCCTGAAGCACCCGCGAGCGTTCGATGCCAGCGGCGCGCCGCTGCACCAGGATGCAAAGACCATCATCAAGGAGCGGATCTACCTTGAGAAGGGTAACGAGAACGTGTTGCACGACGAGATCACGGTTTTCGATCACGCGCTCACGCGCCCGCTCACGGTGAACAAACGCTACATCCGCGAGCTGCGGCCCATCGTCTGGGTCGAGGCGATCTGCCCGGAGGGCAACCCCTACGTGAATCTCGAAGGCGAGATTTACATGCGCGGCGCCGACGGCAAGCTGCTGCCGGCCAAGAAGGGCCAGAAGCCGCCGGATCTGGAGCATTTCAAGAATGAAGGCACCTACGATGAAAACCCGGCGGGCACCGCCTTGATCCGGAATTTCCTGTATCCGCCGGATTCGGAGCAGAGCGGCCAATAACCAATTTCCGAGTGCCAGACAACGCAGAATTAGCGGGAGGACAGCGATGATGTACAAAACTCTGTTTGGTGCGATCGGGCTTGCCGTAATGGTGATGACGGCCACCAGTGCTGCGGCCTTCGACGAGTCGAAATATCCAAACCTCAAGGGCCAGTGGTATCGGCCCGGCGGCGCGCCGCGCTTCGATCCGGAGCAGCCCAGGGGGCCGAAACAGAACCCGCCGCTCAACGCGGAATGGCGGGTCAAGTTCGAGGCCAGCCAGAAGGACATGGAAAACGGCGGCCAGGGCAATCACCCGGTCTACCGCTGCCTCGCCTGGGGGATGCCCGGAATGATGAATCTCTACGGAATGATGGAGGCCGTCATCTTTCCCGAGGAAACCTACCTGTTCATTGACGACGGCAACGACTCGGTGCGCAGAATCTATACCGACGGCCGCAGTTTCCCGAAGCCGGGGGAAATCGATGCCAGCTGGGTCGGTTATTCGATCGGGCAATGGATCGACGAGGACGGGGACGGCAAGTACGACGCCCTTGAGGTCGAGACCCGCGGCCCGTTCAAGGGACCGCGCGCCTTCGACAACAGCGGTTTGATCCTGCATCCCGACGGCGAGACCGTCGTCAAGGAGCGGATCTACCTCGATAAGAGCGATCCGAACACTTTGCACGATCGGCTTTCCGTCGAGGACCACACGCTGACCCGCCCGTGGACGGTGCTCAAGACCTATAAGCGCGACCCCAACCCGCGGCCCTATTGGCGGGAGGATGTCTGCGCTGAAAACAACGCTCAGGTCCTGATCGGCGGCCAGAACTACATGCGCGATGCCAACGGCGACCTGATGCCGACCCGAAAGGGTCAGAAGCCGCCGGACGTCAAGTATTTCAAACAGACGAAGGCACAGAACTGACGCAGGTGCAATTGGCTGCGGCAGGGCGTTTTGGCGCCTTGCCGGCGGCCGGGAGGAGAATCATCATGATTTACCGAAAACTGCTCTGCGCGGTCGCGGCTGCGGCGGTTTGTGCGGCAACGACAAGCGCTCTGGCGTTCGACGAAGCGAAATACCCGGATTGGAAAGGCAAGTGGGACCGCGTCGGGCCGCCGCGCTGGGTGCAGGGGAAGGACGTAGCCCCGCTCAATGCGGAATATGCGGCGATCTTCGCGAAAACGACGGCCGAGCAGAAGGCCGGCGGCTTCGGCTGGGAGACGTCCTGGATGTGCATGCCGCCGGGCATGCCGCGCATCATGAACGCCTATGAGCCGATGGAGATCGTCATCACGCCCGACACGACGCATATCCTGATCAGCCACATCCACGACAACCGCCGCATCTTTACCGACGGGCGGGATTGGCCCAAGGACCTGGAGCCGAGCTACAAAGGCTACTCGATCGGCAAGTGGCTCGATACCGACGGCGACGGCCGCTACGATACGCTCATTGTCGAGACCCGCACGATGAAAGGCCAGCGTTCCTACGGAACTGACGGTCTTCCGCTGGCTGCCGACAACAGGACCATCGTCAAGGAGCGGATCTATCAGGACAAGACCGATCCCAAGTTCCTTCTCGATGAAATCACCACTTTCGACGACGCTCTGACCCGGCCGTGGACAGTGACGAAAAAATACGAACACGACCCCAAGCCGCCGATCGGCTGGATCGAAGAGGTCTGCGCCGAGGACAACCCGCACATCCGCATCGGCAAAGACAATTATATGCTCAGCGCCGATGGGCTGCTCATGCCGTCAAAGCCGAACCAGGCGCCGCCGAGCTTTAAATACTTCAAGTGAGGGAGGGGTAGGTCGGGTTAGCGCGGCCGATGTGTTTCGATTTCGGCAGGACAAATATCCGCGCGTAACCCGACAGCCAGTTGGGTGTCGGGTTACGCGCGGATCATGAGCATACCGAAGCTGCTGCTCATCGGCCGCGCTAACCCGATCTACAAGGGGAGAGATAGCATGCATAGCCTGTCAGCCGCTCTCGCGCTGGCTACGGCCCTGCTCGCGCCGGCCGCCGCACAGGCGTTCGATGAAGCCAAATATCCCGACTGGAAAGGTCAGTGGCGGCGGGCCGAAGCCGGGCCGCCGCGTTACGATCCCAGCCGGCCGCTTCTCGACCAGCAGGCGCCGCTCAACGCAGAGTATCAGGCCATACATGCGGCGAGCCTGGCCGATCAGGCCGCGGGCGGTCAGGGCAACGACCCAACCTACACCTGCATTGCGCCCGGCATGCCGCGAATTACGAACGTGTACGACCCGATGGAAATCGTGATTACTCCCGGCACAACCCACATGCTGATTCAGCACATCCACGATTCGCGCCGGATTTTAACCGACGGACGCGACTGGCCGAGCCGGCTCGACCAAGTCGAGCCGACCTTCACCGGTATTTCGATCGGCCGATGGATCGATACCGACGGCGACGGCCGCTATGACCTGCTCGAGGTCGAGACCCGGCTTCTGCGCGGCCCACGCGCATTTGACGCCACCGGGCTGCCGCTCCACAAGGACAACCAGACCATCGTCAAGGAGCGGATCTACGCGGACAAGGGCAATTCGAACATGATCGTCGACGAGATCGTCACGTTCGATCACGCTTTGACGCGCCCGTGGTCTGCCGTCAAGCATTATCGCCGTGTCGCGGGGCGCGAGGCGGTCTGGCCCGAATCGGTCTGCGCCGAAGCCAATGTACATGTCGAGATCGGCGGACAGAATTATTTTCTGAGCGCCGACGGCTACCTGATGCCGGCCCGAAAGGATCAACCGCCGCCCGACCTGAAATATTTCAAGCAGTCGCAGAAGTAAATCATGCGCAAGCGAACTCGAATCGCCTTCTCGGCAACCGCGCTCTTGACGCTGCTCGGCACGGCGCCGGCCGGCGCCCAATTGCTGGATCTGTCCAAATATCCCGACATCGTGGCGCAATGGCGCAGACCCGCCGGGATCGGCATTCAATGGGATCAGACGAAGCGCGTGGGCCCCCCGCAACAGGCGCCGCTGACGCCGGAATATCAGTCGCTCTATCGAGCCAATCTTGCCGATCAGGCGGCCGGCGGGCAGGGCGCCGATCCAACCGGCCGCTGCGTTCCGCCGGGCATGCCGCGGATGATGACCGTCGTGTTTCCGATGGAAGTCGTGATCCTGCCCAAGATCACGTATGTCCTGACCGACTATACCGAATCCCGCCGCATCTATACCGACGGCCGGGACTGGCCGAAGGAACTCGAACCCACATACAACGGCTATTCCATCGGCCGCTGGATCGATGAGGACGGCGACGGCCGTTACGACGTGTTTGAAGTGGAGACCCGCGGCCCGTTCAAGGGACCCCGCACCTACGAAGCGAGCGGCATCTTGCTGCACGAGGACGGCGAGACCATCATCAGGGAGCGAATCTACCCCGACAAGGCCGACAGAGACCTCCTTCACGACGAAATCACCACCATCGATCACGCGCTGACGCGGCCGTGGACCGTCACCAAGGATTATCGCCGCGAAGCCAATCCGATCTGGCACTTCAACGACTGCGACGAGGACAATCACCATGTCTGGATCGGGAAAGAAAATTACTACGTCAATGCCGATGGCTATCTGATGCCGGTAAAGAAGAATCAGGCGCCGCCCGATTTGAGATATTTCAAGCCGCCGCAGAAGTAAACCAGTTTTCCCGTCATCCTCAGGCGCGAGCATGCAATCGCTCGATTGAATGCGAGCCTCGAAGGAGGGCGGAACGAGCCGGAGGCCGCCATCCTTCGAGGCGCGCGCCCAAGAAAGCGGGCGCGCGCGCCTCAGGATGACGGCGGCGATCAGATGCCGCGATTCCAGTAATCGTAATAGCGCTCGATGTTCATCGGCAAGAATGGACCGTAGCCGCCCCAGCTTTCGTATTTCGGAAGCTTGATCTCCTTCTCGGCGTCATTGTAGGACTTGTTCTGGTTGACGGCTTCCTTTACCGCGGCCGAAAGGTCCTGCAGATACGCAAGTTGATTAGTAGCATCATCCCTGGTGCCGGTCTGCTTGCCGCCGGGCCCCGGATGGCCTGGAATCAAGACGTTCCAATCCATCGCAATCACTGTCTTCAAGCTCGCCTCGATATCCGGCACGTAGGTATCGGCCATGCCGCGGAACTGGACGGCCTGGATCGGGATCCAGTCCACCGTAAAGATAACTTTTTCCTTCGGCAGCCGCATCACCAGCATGCTGTCGGAATGGTTTTTGCCCACATAATCGAGCTCGAGCGTGGTGCCTCCAAGTTTGATATCCCGTTTGTTGCCGGTCACCACCTGATCGGGGATGACCACATCCGGAAATTTGATCTCTTGGAGCCGCTTCTTCGCATTCTGGTGAGCCACGAAAGTGGCGCCGAGATCCTTGAACGGCTTGCCGCCGGCGATGTGGTCGAGATGACTGTGGCTGTAGATCACGTATTTGATCGGCGCGTTTGTGATTTTCTTGATCTCGTCGATATAGGCCTGCGCCGCCGGCCGCCGCTCACTGATCGGGTCGGTGGCGATGACGCCTGCCGGCGTCACCACGAACATCGACTGATGACCGACGTAGCGGAAGATGTAGACGTTGTCGGTGCCTTCCACCTTGGTGGTCGAAAAGGTCGGCTGCTGCTGCTGAGCCTGCGCAGCGGCGGCAAAAAGAAACGTAGTCAGCGCGACCAGCCCGGCGATAGGAATTCGTGACATTGCTGATTCTCCCTGTACTCTTGCTCCGGCAACCTAGGACACTGGCGCGATTGCCTCAAGCCTGTAGCCCGGATTGAGCGGTCGCTGTCATCGCCAACAACTTGCGACAATCTTGCGCGCCGCGAAATCCGGGACGAGACCCTGGATTGCACGATTGCATCGTGAAGTGCTGCGCGTGGCGCGTTCGAGATCGTGCAATCCAGGCTACAGAGACAGCAATTATTGCGGCCCGGCAAAGCCGCCGAACATGCCGGCGATTTTCCAGGCATTGCCGTCCTTGACGTAGCAGAGCTGGTCCGTGGCGAGCGGAAGAATGGAGTCCGTCGGCACATAGCCGAGCTTGCCCGATGGCGTGACGATGCGCAGCACGTCGCCGTGAACGGCTCCAAGCGGTGAATCGTCGGGATAGACCCGCACCAGATGCAGGCCAAGCTTCTCGATCACAGGCGAGTTCTGCTCCGGGCCAGAGCGCACTTCGACGCCATCTTTCTCCGGATACCCCCATTCGGTCGGATCGGTCTGCGTTGTCGTTGCCAGTTCCTCGGCCGCTCTGTCGTCGAAAGTTGCTTCCCCAGGGCTGCACAGGACTCCGGGATGGTCGGGATCGGGGTCGGCTGTGGCCTCGTCGGCGTAGCTGGCGATCACGTCCCAGCCCGGCGCATCCGGGCCATCGAGCCCGATCGCCTTGGCGAGATTGTCGATCGGCGCCTTTTTCTTGTCCGCAACGTCCTTGTCCTCGGGAACCCAGAAGAAGTTCTGAGCGACGAGCCGCGCGAGCGCGGCGCGATCCTTCTTCTGAGCGATCCCGGCAAGGAGCTTGCGAAACGCCACAAAGCTCGCATCCGAGACCGGTTTCGGCAATTGAACCGGGACCGCTTTATAGGGTTTGGGCGCTGACGGTCCGGTCTGTTGCGGCTGGATTTGTGGAGCTGCCGGTGCCGGCTGTGCTTTCGGCTGTTGCGCCAGCACTCCAATCGGAGTGATCGCGCCGAATACGAACGCGGCTGCCAGCAGGACCACGGCGAGAGAGGTTTTGCGCATGTCGCTTCTCTGGGTTTCCTTTGCCATCACAATTATCGCGCTGCGATTGAGACGGCTCTGGGGCGCAAGACCTAGGGCGGACTCCGCTGCCGCGCAAGCGTGACTGTCCGCCCAGCTAAATTGTCGATTTGTTCATGCTTGCAATAATTTAATCCTGTGTGCCTCGTTCCGGTCACAGCTTTTGTGCAATACTGTCCGGCGTTGGGGGCGCGTTCGACCTCGCAAATGGAGCGGAGGTGACGCATGGCTCTCGATCCCAGGACAACGGCGGCTCTGGCGCTGCATCGCTTCGGTCTCGGCCCACGCGCCGGGTCGATTGCGGCGATTGCTTCCGATCCGCGCGGTGCGCTCATCGCTGAGCTTGATAAGCCCGATGCCGGCCGCATCGCCGGCCAGGATTTGCGAACGAGCGGGGAAGCCGCGCGAGCGGCTTTCGCGTTTCAGCGAGTGCGGATCGAAATGCTGCGCGAAGCGCGCAGGACCGCAAAGGAAGACAACCAACAAACCGTCGGTAACAAACCGGCGCCTGGCCAAGGGAATGCTGCGCCGGCGGCCGCGAATGTAAAGCCCAGCGTCGGCGCTGCGCCGCAGGAAATCTACCTCAGCGAAGCAAACGCTCGCCTCGCAACCGCGCTCGCCGCCAGTCTCGGCTTTGCCGAACGGCTGGTCTGGTTCTGGTCCAATCATTTCTGCGTCTCCGCCGACAAGGGCCAGGTACGCTCGTTCGCGGGAGCGTTCGAGCGCGAGACGATCCGCGCGCATCTGCGCGGTCATTTCGGCGACATGCTGCGCGCCGTCGAGACTCATCCGGCGATGCTGCTCTACCTCGACAATGCACGCTCGATCGGGCCGAATTCGCCGGCCGGCATCAATCGCCACGCCGGGCTCAACGAGAACCTCGCTCGCGAAATACTCGAACTGCATACGCTGGGCGTGCGTACCGTGTACAGCCAGGCCGACGTGGCCAATTTCGCCAAGGTCATCACCGGCTGGACCATTATTCCGCCGCGCCAGGACCCGCTGCGTGGCGGCGAGTTCACATTCAATCCGCGCATGCACGAGCCGGGGCCGCAAACCGTCATCGGCCGGGCCTATCCGGACGGCGGCTTCGAGCAGGGTACGCGGGTGCTTGCCGACATTGCCCGCCATCCGGCGACTGCAAAGCACATCGCCGCCAAGCTCGCCCGCCATTTCGTCGCCGACGATCCGCCAAGTCCGCTTATCGAGCGGCTGAGCAAGCGCTTCATGGACACCGAAGGCAATCTCACGGAAGTTGCCAAAGCGCTGGTGAACGCGCCGGAAGCCTGGGAGCCGTCACGCAGCAAGCTCAAGCATCCGACCGAATGGCTCGTGGGGGCGCTGCGTGCCGTCGGAACCACGAGTGTCCCTGACGTGCGCCCGGTCGTTCAGGCGCAGAACCTGCTTGGCGAGCCGCTGTGGCGGGTGCCGGCGCCCAATGGCTTCGGCGACGACAACGCAACTTGGCTCGACGGCCTCTCGGAACGGCTCGACGTCGCCAATCAGTTCGCTCGCCGGCTGGGCGACGGAGTCGATCCAATGGAGGTATTCGAGGCGACGCTGGCGCCGATCGCCACGGCCGAGACGAGGCAGACGATTGCACGCGCCGAGAGCCGGCCGCAGGCGCTCGCGCTGCTGTTCATGGCGCCCGAATTCCAGCGGAGGTGACGCGCGCGTTGCGTTGTCAAACCACATGGGTGAATCGATGAAGATCAATCTTCATGCTCCGAGCCGCCGTGAGCTGCTGCTTGCCTCAGGAACGCTCTTTGCCTGGGCCTATTTGCCCAGGCAGGCGCTCGCCGAGGGCCGCGATCCGCGCCTTCTCGTCATCGTGCTGCGCGGCGCGCTCGACGGTCTTGCCGCGGTGGCGCCGGTCGGCGATCCGGACTGGATCAGGTTGCGCGGCGAAAAGGCGTTGACGCTCCAAGGCGCGACGCCAGGACTGCCGCTCGATTCGATGTTCGCGCTCAACCCGGGAATGCCGAACCTTTATCGCATGTACAAGGCCGGCGCCGCGACGATCGTCCATGCGGTCGCCACGCCCTATCGCGAGCGCTCCCATTTCGACGGCCAGGACGTGCTCGAAAGCGGACTGCCGCAGGTTGGCTCCGCAGGGAGCGGCTGGCTCAACCGCGCGCTTGGCGCGATCGAGCCGGCGAGCCGCGCCAACCCAAAGGCGCGCGATGCCTTCGCGGTCGGTCCCATCGCGCCGCTCATCGTACGCGGACCGGCGCAAGTGCTGGCCTGGACACCGCGGCGGCTACCGCCGGCGAGCGACGACACGATGATGCGGCTCCTCGACCTTTACCGCCATACGGATCCGTCGCTGGCTCGCGTGCTCGAAGAACGCATGGGGCTGGCCGCGATTGCGGGTGCCGGAGGAATGGACGCGGCGGCGAACGCCCAGCCAGGACCGGCGACCCAGAATGGCCAGCCGCGCCCGGTGCCAGGGGCCGCGCAGGTGCGCGCCTATTTTGCCGAGTCGGCGGGTGCCGCGGCGAAATTCCTCGCCGGATCCGATGGACCGCGGATCGGCGCGCTCGCCTTCGATGGCTGGGATACTCACGCCGCCGAGGGCGCAATCGGCGGCCGGCTTGCGGCGCTTCTCTCCGCTCTCGACGGCGCGCTTGCGGCGATCGAGACCAATATGCGCGCCGCGTGGCAGGAAACCGTGGTCGCAGTAGTGACCGAATTCGGCCGCACCGCCCGGATCAACGGCACCGACGGTACCGACCACGGCACTGCGACGGTGGCGCTACTCGCCGGCGGGGCGCTCAAAGGCGGCCGCGTCGTGGCCGATTGGCCGGGTCTCAAGGAGAACAGTCTCTATCAGAACCGCGACCTCAAACCGACCGCCGATCTGCGCGCCGTGCTCAAGGGTTTGCTGCGCGATCACCTGCGCCTCGACGACAAGGCGCTCGCCGCCACTGTGTTTCCCGCTAGCGGCGCGGTGAAGCCGGTAAGCGGCCTGCTGGCGTAATCAACGGATTCGTAGGGTGGGCAAAGACGCAACGCGCTTTTGCGCGTGCGCCGTGCCCACGCGGCCATATACGTCGAAAGGCGACCGCGTGGGCAAAATCGCCCGGACGTCCAGCCGTTACGCGAGAGACTCGCAAGGCGATTTTGCCCACCCTACGGCGCGCGACCATTTCCAGAACACTTTGCGTCCCAGCGACGCTAAATCTTATAATTATGGCGCGTGCTCAATTTCATGAAAGTGACCCCGAGGGTCGTCATCACCACCGCGATGACGATGCTCAAGGCCGCAACCTGAGGTACCTCGCCGTTGTTCCAGAGGTCGAGCATCACCACCGCGACGATCGAGTTGTCGGCTCCCGAGAGCAGAATCGCGGTGGAAAGATCGCGGATCGCGTGCATGAACACGTAGATCCAGGTGGCAGCGATCGCCGGCATGGTGAGCGGCAGCACGATGGCGCGCAGCACCTTGGGGCCGCCGGCGCCGCAGACGCGCGCGCTGTCCTCGAGTTGCCGATCGATCGCCAACAGGCCCGAATAGCAGAACCGCATCCCGTAGGGCATGAACTTGAGCCCGAGGGCGAAGATGACGATCCACAGCGTGCCGTAGATCGGGATGAAGCGCAGGTTGAGGAATTGAACCAGGACCGCAATGCCGAGCACGATCCCGGGAAACACCAGCGGCAGCGATCCGATCACGTCGATAAGCCAGCGCGCCGCCTCGCGCCGGCGTACCACCATCCAGCTCATCAGCAATGCGGCAGCCGCGACCGCGCTGGCGCTGCCGATCCCGACCAGCATGCTGTTCCACATTCCGGAAACGGTATCGACCCGGGTCGCCACTGCCGTGTAATTCGTAAACGACATCTGGCCCAAATCCGCAAGCGAAGGCTTGGTGTAGATCGGCAGAAACGACGCCCAGAGCATGAGCATCAAAGGCGCCAGGAGCGAGACCGGAACGATGAGCACCCACAAGGCGCAAGGATATTTCCATTTGCCGAGGTCGATGCGCGAGGGCCGGAAACCCCTGCCGGTCACGGTCGCAAATTTCGCCGTCTCTTTTGTGGCGCGGTAGTAGAGAGCGAGCGGCAGCGCGACCGCTCCCATCAGCAGCACCGCGTAGGCGCTCGCTTCTCCGTAACGCGGCACGAAGCCAGTGTGGATCGACTGATAGAGCGCGGTCGTTACCGTGACGATGCCGCCCGGAATGCCGATCAGCAGCGGCACTTCGAAGGCTTCGAGACCGCGAATGAAAGATAGCAACCCCACGGCCAGAATGGCCGGCCGGGCGAGCGGCACGGTCACGCGGTAAAGCGTCTGCCAGCGCGAGGCCCCGCACATCGATGCCGCTTCTTCGAGCGCGGGATCCATGGCCGAAAGCGGCGGCAAGGCGAGCAACAGCGCGATCGGTGTCCATAACAGGCCCTCGACGAAAATCATGCCGCCAAGGCTGAACAGCTCGATCGGAGCGCCGTCGATCCCGAGCCACGAGCGCAACCACACATTGATCAGTCCGTTATTGGGCCCGAGCAGCAGAATCCAGCCGATGCCCTTGACGATCAGCGGCACTGAGAGCGAAAGAAACGCGCCGACGAACACGGTCTGCCGAAACGGCACATTGGTGCGCGCCAAGAGCCAGGCGGCCGTGAAGCCCAGCACGATTGCCAGCACGGAAGACCCGAGCGCGAAGGCAATCGTCGCGGCCCACAAATTGACGCCGCTGATCTCAAAGACGCGCTGAAAATTTTCTAATCCAAGCGCAGTCCGCAATCCCGGCCGCGGGACCATGAGGCTGCTCTCGACCACATAGAAGAACGGCGGCAGCACGGCGAGCGAGCTGACCACGATGAGCGCCCAGAGCGCGCCGACACCGGAATCCACCTGCGGGAACAAGCCCCGCCAGGCGGGTGAAACATCCTTGAGTTCGGCGGCAGGCCCCCGCATGGTTTGGCTCGTCATTCATTGGCGCCCCGTCCTGAGGAGGCCCGCGGCTCATCCTGAAGAGCGGCGCCTTTGGCGCGCGTCTCGAAGGATAGCGCGCGCCGTCTCGAAGGACGAATCCGATACTGGCCCGCGCTACGAAAATGCCATAAGGTTCGCTGTTTGCTAAAAGGGCAGAGGCAAGGTCGCGCTCGGCGTGACGCTTTTCCTGTAAAAGGCGTTCAACCGGCCAGGCACCGAAGCTGATAGCCAACTGGAGGAACATCATGAAATTTTGCACGACATTCGCGGCGCTGGCGCTTTTTGGCGTGGCTGCCTTCATCGATAGCGGCTCGGCTAAGGCGGCAGAGATCACCGTGCTGCTCAATCAGGCAACCGAATCGGGCGTGCGCGAGCTTGCCGCCGCTTTCGAAAAGGCGACCGGCAACAAGGTGATCGTCAGTTTCCAGGGCGGCCCTGCATTGGGACAGAAGGTCAATGCCGGGGAAGGGGATTTGGTGTCCTCCGGCCTTGCACAGATCAATGACTGGGCAAAGAGCGGCAAGATTGTTCCCAGCACGGTGGTCGAATACGCGCGGGTCGGAAACGGCGTCGCCGTCAAGGCCGGCGCAGCCAAGCCCGACATCAGCACGCCCGAGGCGTTCAAGCAGGCGATGCTCAATGCCAAGTCGATCGGCCACACCAACGCCGGCACCGGCCCGTTCAACACCAGAATGTTCCAGAAGCTCGGCATCTACGACCAGATCAAGGACAAGATAAAGATCGTCCAAGGCAAGCTCGTTGCGGCGGCTGTCGCCGACGGCGATGTCGAGATCGGCATCCAGCAGACCAATGTGATCCAGCCCCATGCGGGGACGGTTTACCTCGGCCCGCTGCCGGCCGCGCTGATGGAATACGGCAAGATCGGGATGGGCGTCCTGACCGGGAGCAAGCAGCCCGATGTCGCCGCTGCCTTCGTGAAATTCGCGGCGGACCCTGCGAATGCCGGTCTGCTCCGCAAAGGCGCCATGGAGCCGCCGGCGAGTTGATGCGGCGCACTATCCGCGAACTGCGATTCGGCGGGGGAACAGCCAGCGCCGAATCGCAGCACCGGGACTTGCGCTGTGAACGTGCCGATACGAAGTAGATCACGGGAGCAACCCGACCGAAGGTGTCTATGAACGAATTTGCCCGGCTGTCCGTGCTGATCCCGCCAGAACTGGCGCAAGCCGTTCGCGACGCCGTCGACGGTGAACGCTACCTGGTCGAAAACGACGTGATCATCGACGCGCTTCAGGATTGGCGTGTGAAGCAGCAAATTCGCGCTGCCAAGCTCAAACGTCTTCGGGAACTGATCGAAGAGGGTATTGCGTCTGGTTCGGAGCCAATGGCAGTCGATGAATTTGAGCAGATTAAACGCGAGGGACGGACCTTGTTGGCCAACAAAGTCGCCGAATGAATCGCGGCGTTCTTGGGATTCGCCGATCGCAAAAAGCGAGGGCTGACCTGGGGGATATTTGGCTCTACATCGCCGAACGCGATGTCTCCGCTGCGGATCGCGTTTTGGATGAGATTGAACGAATTATCAGTCTGATCGCGACACAACCGCGGATGGGCCGCAAGCGCCCAGAAATCGGCGTCAACATTCATAGCTTTCGAGCAATGTCTTGGATCGTCTTCTACCGAATCGAAGAGGGTTTCATTGATGTCGTGCGGGTGCTGCACGGCGCACGCGACCTCGACGAGCAGGACTTTTGAGGATGTGCGCCGGGTTCGGCTTGGCGCACCCAGGGGCACTCTGGCCATGTAAGTCGCGTCACCGACTGACGTGTTCACTCCGCTTTGATTCCCGCCGTTTTGATGATCGGCCACCACTTCTCGATCTCGGCCTTCTGAAATGCACGAAGTGCATCCGGCGTCTGCTGCGCGCGCAGCGGAATCTCCTGTCCCATGCCGGCGAGTCGCTGGCGCACTGCTGGATCGGCCAAGGTATCAAGGATGACCGAATTGAGCCGAGCGATGATGTCCTTGGGGGCGCCTTTTGGCGCCCACAGGCCAGTCCAGCCTGAAACATAGAGCCCAGGCACTCCGGCCTCGTCCACCGTCGGAATATCCGGAGCGGCGGTAAGGCGCGATTTTGCCGGGACAGCGTAAGCCTTGATATTGTCGGCGCGAACCTGCGGCACGCAATCGGCCGCAAGGCCGATATAGAGATCAATCCGGCCGCCGAGCAGGTCTTGAATGGCCGGCGCGGCTCCGCGATACGGCACAAAACCAAAACGTGCGCCGGTTTCTTTCTGGAACAGGACGCCGGCGAGATGCATGGCGCTGCCGGGGCCGCTGGTGCCCGCGGTTGCCTTGTCTGGGTTCGCTTTCAGCCACGCGACCAACTCCCGCAAGGTATTAGCGGGCATTGTTTTTCGGGCGGAAATCACCAGCGGGTTTCTCGCAATCAAGGCTATTGGCTCAAAATCAGTTGTCACGTCATATGGAAGCGTGAACAACGCGCCATTGAGGACATGCGTGGCCCAATTGCCAAGTACGAGCGTGTACCCATCTCCGGTCGCACGCGCGACACGCCCAGCGCCGATGCTGCCCGACGCCCCAGCTATGTTTTCGATGGTTGCAGGTTGGCCGAGTGAGGATCGGATGTGTTCGGCGATAATACGCGCGAACGCATCCCCGGGGCCTCCTGCCGCAGCAGGTACGACTATGGTGATCGGCCGCGAGGGATAGACCTCTGCCGATGCTACAGCCATGACGTTCATGCCAATGATAAGCATCAGTGCCCGGATCGAGCATTTTCGGACCATGGTGTGTGCTCCAATCGCCTTCAGGATTGCGATTTACACGTTTCGAGGTTAGTAGAAAGTTCTGTTTTTGATACGCTGCTATACCCTTTTGGCTATGAGTTTGATGATGCGCTGGACAGACCGCATTGGCCGCCGCCTCAGGCTGCGTGACCTTCATGTCCTGATGGCAGTAGCGCAACGGGGGAGCATGGCAAAGGCTGCACGGGATCTTGCGATCTCACAGCCGGTTGTGTCCAAAACGATCACCGATCTCGAGCATACCCTTGGAGTACGCCTTCTCGACCGCACGGCTCACGGGGTTGAACCAACCTTCTACGGCCAAGCGCTGCTCAAGCATGGCGCGACGATTTTCGACGAGTTGAAGCTAAGCGTCCAGGAAATCGAATTCCTGGCCGATCCGGCGGCCGGACAACTGGCGCTCGGAAGCTCTGAATCAATTTCATCTGCGATACTACCCCCGATCATCCATCGCTTCCTCCGGCAATATCCGCGCATTAGTCTTGACGTGGATGCTGGCGATACAGGCGCAATGTTGCGACGGCTGCGGGATCGGAGCCTCGACCTCATTTTCGCTCGAACCGGAGAAGACCTGTGGGCGGGTCAGTTCGATGAAGACCTTAGCATAGAGGTTCTTTTGGACGACGCATTGGTCGTCGCGGTCGGCGCGCAGAATCGATGGGCCCGCCGCCGGAAGATCCAACTTGCCGAACTCGCCAATGAGCAATGGATTTTGGCGGCGGACGGCACTTGGAATCAGAAAGTGCTGGCAGAGGCGTTTCGGATGCAAGGACTCCAGCCGCCAAAAATCAGCATCAAAACACTTTCAGTCCACCTTCGTACCAATCTGCTCGCCACCGGTGATTTTGTTGCGGTGCTGCCACGCTCGGTTCTGCACCTCCACCGCGACCGCTTCTCATTGAAAGCTTTGCCGATCCAACTTCCGGCGCGATCATGGCCGGTCGCGATCGCGACATTGAAAAACCGAACGCTCAGTCCGGTGGTGGCGCGCTTCATCCAGTGCGCGTGCGAGGTCGCCAGGAGCATCGCAGGGGGGCCACACCCGCGCAGGTCTTGAACCCGAGAAAGATGGGTGGGTGTCAAGTATATAGCCCACGCATAACAATCGAAGTTGCGCCGTTTTGGCTGAACTATTGCATCATTTGGCCAATTTTGGCGGCTACTGCCTTCGGCAGGCGCAGCGTTTCACGAACAATCCCATCGATATCTTCTCCGGTCTCCCCATCGATCATCAAATTGCGCTTTTCGCATGTTTCAAGGAAGGCCGGGTCCTTGAGCATGGCCTGGAACGCGCCGCGCAGAGCCGCGAGCCGATCCGCTGGCACGCCCGGGGTACCAATTATGGAACGGCCGATCTCGGCGGTGCTGGCGATCGCACGCAGCACCTGCTGACCTTCTTCCGACTGTGCGAGTTCCGGAAGGGTGGGGACATTCGCGAGGAGGGGATGTCTTTTCAGCGAAGCTTGATAGAGGATTGTGGCTTCGCCGTTGTGCACCCAACCGGGGTGGCTCACCAGAATTCCCGGAAGGCCGTACGCGCCGACGATATCCACCTCGCCCCTTTCCATCGCGAGAAGAATATCGTTAGTACCACTGTAGCCTCGGACCAGCTTGAACTTGGCGCCGGCATAGGCATTCAAGGCAGTGGGGTATAAAGTTGTCGTAGAGCCCCCGCCGGAGGCGCCGACGCTGTACTGCTTTTTCCGAACATCATCGAATGACTTGATGCCGACCTTCGGCAGTGCCGCACCGACATCGATATTGCTCACCACGCGGCCGATATACGGCATTTTTGACACGTCTATCTTCGCATTGGCGTTGGTGATGCTGTCAAGCGCCAGCGTTTGCGCGAGACTTCCGAAGACCGTTCCATCCTTCGGTGCGGCCTCGTAGATATATCGAGCCGCAACGAAGCTTCCCGCGCCTGGCATGTTCTGGGTAATGATAGTCGGATTACCCGGTAAATACCGCGGCAAAAATTCAGCCACGAGCCGACCGTAAAGATCATACCCGCCGCCGGGGCCGTAGCCGATCAGCATGCGGAGAGTCCTGCCGCGATAGAAATCGGCCAACGGCTCAGCTTGCGCCGGCAAAACGATGGCCGAGAGCACCGCGGCAACGATCAGCACGCCGCTTATTCTAAACGTTCGGGGCATCCCGCTAGCTCGCCTCAGCGCGGATCTTCTCGCACTCCGCCTTGAACACGTCGTTAAGGCACCACTCGGCCAGCTCTATTCCCGTCGGGAACCAGATTTGTCCTGCCTTCTTCATGTGCTGGAGGATTCCGCGCAGGGCGACCGCAGCCCGCCCCGGCCGGCCGATGATGTATGGATGCATCGTGAATGGGATGTATTTGGGCCGCTCCCGGCTGCTTTCGGAATAGAGTTCGTCGAAATAGGCTTTCCAACTGTCGAGCCCGTGATATGGGTTGCCGTATTCGCCATGGCGATGACCGAACAGCGTGCCGTCGCCGAAGGGCTGTCTCGGCAATTCCACCATCAGTTTGCCAGCCTTTTCCCAGAGGAACGGCAGCTCCTCATGGAAGCAGTTCGTGTTGAATACGAACCCGTTCTCGATCAGGAGTTCGATGGTGTTCGTGCTCTGAGTACACGAGCGCCAGCCGTAGCAGCGGCGTCCCGTTCGCTTCTGGATCATGGCAATGGTCTTCTTCATCACCTGATCTTCCTGGTCGCGCGGCAGGTAGCGGGCGATCTCATGATTGTAGCCGTGCCCTTCGACCACGTGGCCGTTGTCGAGGATCGCCTGCACCGCTTCCGGAAACCGCTCGACGATGGCGCCGCAGGTTAAAAAGGTAGCCTTGATATTCTCGTCCTTCAGGATGCGAAGAATCCGGTAAATCGCATGGTGCGGCCCGTATTCGCCCTGACTCCACATTTCATAGTTGAGGATGCCGTTCTTGTCCGGCTTGACGTCCTCGCCGCCCTGAAAATCGAACGTCAAAAACACGCAGGCGCGCTCTCCTTTGGGCCAACGAATGAGTTGGTCGTAGTGGTATTCCTTTAGCATGTGGGCTCCTTAAAGTAGATCCAGTCGACGTTATCTGCCGTCCGGACGCAAGATTAATGCAGGTTCGAGCCCTCAGGATATATCCGCTCGGCCGTTATTGGTAGCCACGATGTGGGAACAACTGTTGTTCCATGAACGGCGCCGGCCAGAAACGGCCGACTCTGCGGGCCCCGATCCGAACGTGCAGGGAGGCGCTCTCAACGTGGCGTACCGAGCCCGGGAGCCAGGTGAGGCGCGGCACGCCGGTTTTGGCCGCTACTCAACTTTGATACCTGCCGCCTTGATGAAGGGCCACCATTTCTCGATCTCGGCGTGTTGATAGGTACCCAGCGCTTCGGGAGTCAGTTGGTCGCGCGGAAAAAACTCTTGTCCGAGATCCGCAAGCTTTTTCCGGACGGTGCCATCGGCCAAGGCATCAACGGCTGCGGCATTGAGCGTGCGGACGATTGCTTTAGGCGTTCCCTTTGGTGCAAATAGCCCGTGCCATCCTGTCAGATGGAAATCCGGCAAACCGGCCTCGTCGGCGGTCGGAATGCCAGGTGCACTGCTCAGTCGATTTTTGTCCGCAACCGCGTAGGCCTTGATGCTTCCCGCCTCGATATAAGGCAGCGCGCTTGCCGGAAAATCGAACATCAAATCGAGACGACCTGCAATCAGGTCCTGAACCTGCTGGGGATTGCTGCGATAGAAGACGAACCGGTAGCGCGTGCTCGTGGCCTTTTGGAACAACAGGCCGGCAAGGTGCCCAGAACTTCCCTGACCAGTTGCCCCCTGCAAAGCTTTGTCCGGGTTTGCCCTGAGCCACGCGATCAACACTTTCAGGTCATTTGCCGGCAAACTCGTCTTCGCGACTATCAGGAGCGGATTGTTCGCGACGAGGGAGACAGGTTCGAAGGCGGTCCCTAGATCGTAAGGCAGTTGGAAGATCGCTCCGTTCAGGACGTGCGTCGGCCAAGTCCCCAAATTTATCGTATACCCATCGGGCGCAGCACGGACCGCGCGCCCGACCCCGAGAATGCCCGATGCGCTGGCGACATTTTCGACCACAACGGGTTGACCCAGTGACAGGCCCATACGGTCGGCGATGACCCGTCCGATTACATCTGACGGCCCACCGGCTGCAAACGGTACAATCATCGTGATTGGGCGTGACGGGTAGGGCTGCGCCCTGACGCTCTCGATGGATTTGCCATTGATTGCGGCGAGAGCCAGCATGCTCAGAAACCGGATCGCGTGGCTTCGCGGATCGCGAACGAGCTTCATGATTTTGCTCCGGGTCCTCGAATTGCAAGGCGCATTGAACGTGAATGTATTCGAGGGAATAAGTATAGACGATTTTCAGTTATGGATGCTTAAGGCGAGACCTATGGCTAAGATCGTCGATTGGGATGCTCGAATTGGCGGGCGTGTCCGACTGCGCGACCTGCATATCCTGCTCACGGTCGTGCAGTGCGGCACCATGGGGAAGGCGGCGACACGACTCGGGGTGTCCCAGCCTGCGGTCTCGGAAGCAATTGCTGGCTTGGAGGATGCGCTCAAAGCTCGCCTCCTCGACCGCGGACGCCGCGGCGTTGTGCCCACCGCCTACGGAAACGCCTTACTCAAGTCCGCAAGGGCCGCATTGGATGAGCTGAGGCAGGGAATCAAGCAGATCGAGTTCTTGTCGGACCCGACCGCAGGCGACCTGCGAATCGCGTGCCCGGAATCCATTTCAGCGGGGATTCTCGGCCCGATCCTCAAGCAGATGTTCGAGCGTTACCCGCGTGTGCGAGTGCTTGTCGAGCCATTCCTTATCAGCGCCAGGCCGCTGTTTCCTCAGTTGGACAATCGAGAAGTCGACCTTGTGTTTACCCGACCATCGAGCGCGCTTCGGCAAAACGATGATTATCTGGCGGAGGTTCTGTTTCATGATCGAATTCGGCTCGCGGCTGCCAGGCACGGACCGTGGGGCCGGCGCCGCAAAATCGATCTGGCGGAGCTTGCCGACGAGTTGTGGATTACGGTCCCCGCCGATGACATCGGCGGCTCGGTTCTGGTCGAAGCATTTCGGGCTCGTGGGCTTGAGGCGCCGAGGATTTCGGTTACGACCTTTTCCATCCATCTGCGAAATAGCCTTGCAATCGGCGGGGGCTTTATTGCTGCGCTTCCCGAGTCCGTCTTGCGCTTCAACAGCGGTGAAAATCTTCAAGAACTACCGGTCGATCTGCCAGCCCCCAGTTGGCCGGTCTTGATGGTTACCCCCAAAAAGCGAGCATTGAGCCCTGTGGTTGAACGTTTCATCGAGTGTGCCCGTGATGTTGCCAAATGCTTTGTGGAGGCCTCGCGGGGCCGCCCGGCACGGCAGTCAAAACTCGATGCCTGTTGAGGCTCAGACATTCATCGCCCTGGCCAAGGTTGAATGCTTGCCATTCATGGACAGCCGTAAGCCTTGAAATCGTCGGCGCCAACGCGCGTGTCGGGTGCTCGGCATCGAGCCGCGGCCGATCTAATCGAACCCGCACATAGGGGCGGGCATCAACGCGGCCGGCATCCATCAAGGAACAGCTGCACTGCGCTGCGCAGGCGCCGCTCTTCTTCGGCGGGAGGCTCGCGTCCTACCAAAAGCGCCAACATGCGCGGTATTCCAACCACCAGGATGGCGAAATGCTCCGCAACCATCTGCGGATCGCCGAATTCAATTGCACCGCGGTTCCGGTAGATTGTCAGCACCTCAACGATCAAGTCCCGCGCCCGGTTGCGGTCGATGAAAAGTCTCGCAAGCTCCGGAAAACGCGCGGCGTCGGCGATGAACTTCCGGTGAAACGCCAACGCCTCGGGTTGCAGCGCGATGTCGAGCAGCTTGCGGCCGAACGCATGAAGCCCCTGCTCGACATCGTCGGGCAACCGCTCGGGCAGCTGCAGCGTCCCCATGGCGTCAGCCATCAGGCGTTCGATCGCCCCGACGAACAGCGCAGCCTTGTCGGCGTAGCGCGCGTAGATGAAGCCCTTGGCGACCCCGGACTGCCGTGAGATCTCGTCGACCGAGACCCCGTCCCACCCTTTTTCCAGAAACAGGCGAAAGGCAGCCTCAAGCAGGCCGCCGTGGCGCCGCTCCGCTTCCTCGCGAGTGGGCCGGCCGCCCGGGCCGCGCTTGAACTCGCGAGGTTCGAGCCGGGCATCGGACATGCGTGCCGCTTCCCTTTGCTGCGTCATTGAAAGGTCATAATGCAACTATACCGTTCGGTTACAAAAGGTCAAGCCCCATGAACCGGCGCTTTATAGTGATTGCGGCCCTCTTACTTTTAGCGGCGCTCGGCGCGGCGGCTTGGAGCTCCCGCCGCGCCCCGCCGCTCGAGTGGCAGGGCTATGCGGAGGCAGACTTCGTCAAGGTGGGCCCCACCCAGCCAGGGCTCCTGATGTCGCTCCACGTCGCGCGGGGCTCCAGGGTTGAATTCGGGGCGCCGCTGTTCGACCAGGACGACACCAATGATTTAGCGGCCCGCGACCAGGTGGTACGCCAACTCAGACAGGCCGAGGAGCAGCTCGCCAATCTACAAGCCGGCGGCAAGCCGACCGAGATCCAGCAGGCGGAAGCGAACCTCGCCGATGCCCGGGCTGCACGCGATAAGATCGAGGGCGATCTTCGGCGCAATGAAGCCCTGGTCAAGACTTTCGCCGCCACCCCGCAGCTCGTCGACCAAGAGCGGGCCGACTTACGCTCGGCGACCGCCAGGGTGCAGGGCCTCGAAGCCGCGCTCGCACAACTGCGAGCCCCCATGGGTCGCGAAGGCGAAATCAAAGCGCAGCAGCAGTTGATCGAATCGCTCCGGGCGGCCGTCGCGATGGCACAGTGGCGGATCGATCAGCGCCATGTGACCGCGCCAGTGACGGGAATCGTCGCTGACGTGCTCGCCCGCCCGGGCGAGACAATTCCGGCGGGCAGTCCGGTGGTGTCGCTGCTGCCGCCAGAAAACATCTTCGTGCGCTTCTTCGTTCCCGAGGGGCGGCTTGCCGAGGTTCATGACGGCGATCGGGTCGCACTCCTATGCGACAGCTGCCCAGCCGAACTCGCTGCCACCATCTCGTTCATCTCGCCGCAGGCGGAGTTCACCCCGCCGGTGATCTACAGCGAGGCGAGCCGTGCCAAGCTTGTCTACATGGTCGAGGCGCGCCCGCCGCACGAGCGCGCCGCCCTCATCAATCCCGGCCAGCCGATTGCGGTGCGGCCGCTCCCGCCGTCACCGATCGCCGAGAATGAACCGCGGTGATCCGCGATGACCGGCTATGTGATCGATGTCCGCGACCTGCGAAAGAGCTTCGGTGGGCTGAAGGTGGTCGATGGGCTGAGCCTGCAGGTCGCCGAAGGTGAGATCTGCGGCTTTCTCGGAGCCAATGGCAGCGGCAAAACCACCACCATTCGCATGCTCTGCGGGCTCCTCGTTGCCGATAGCGGATGCGGTACGTGTCTCGGGCTCGACATCGTCCGGCAGGCGCCGCTGATTCGCCGTCAGGTCGGCTACATGACGCAGAAGTTCAGCTTCTACGACGATCTGACGGTATTTGAGAATCTCGATCTCGTGGCGGGCCTCTACGAGATGCCCAGCGCATGCGAGGCGGTGCACAACATCCTAAACCGCATGGGCCTCGCCGACCGTCGCGACCAGCTTGCCGGCCAACTCTCGGGCGGCTGGAAGCAGCGCCTCGCGCTTGCCGCCTGCATCTTGCACGAGCCCAAACTCCTGCTGCTTGACGAGCCGACCGCCGGCGTCGACGCCAAGGCGCGACGTGAGTTCTGGGACCTCATCCATGACATGGCGGGCGACGGCCTCACGGTCCTGGTCTCGACCCACTACATGGATGAAGCCGAACGCTGCAACCGCATCGTCTACCTCGCGGAGGGGCGGATCGTGGTGCAGGGCAGCGGCAAAGACGTCTCGCGCCACTCCGGGCTGATCACCTTCGAGGCTACAGGGGAGAATATCGACGCCGCGGCGCGCAGCCTGCGCCGCATGCCGGGCGTCGAGGCCGCCGCCGTGTTCGGCAGCGCGCTCCACGTTGCTGGCACCAACCGCGCCGCTCTCGAAACTGCAATCCACGCTGCCACAAATGGTGAACTCGCCTGGCGCGAGGTCGAGCCGCGGCTTGAGGACGTATTCATTCATATGCTGAGCGTGAAGGGTGAGAAGCCATGACAATCTCATTCAGGCGGCTTTACGCCCTGCTGCGCAAGGAGTGGATTCAGCTAAGACGCGATCCAATCACGCTGCGCTTTATCGTTGCGCTGCCGGTGATGCAGCTCTTTCTGTTTGGCTTCGCCATCAACAGCAATCCGAAGAATCTCCCGACAGGGCTGCTCTCGGTTGATCATTCGAAATATGAGCGCGCCATCGTCACGGCGCTGCGCAACACCGGCTATTACGACGTCCGCACGCTTGCGACCGAGGCTGAGGCGGAGAGCGCGCTTGCCCAGGGCAAGGTGCTGTTGGTCATTGCATTTCCACCGAATTTCGACCGCGCCGTCGATCGCGGCGAGCGGCCCTCGGTGCTCGTCGACGCCGACGCTACCGATCCCAGCGCGATCAGCAATGCGACGGCCGCGCTCTCAAGTATCGCAACGGTGCTCGATCGCGATCTGCCGCCGGTGCTGCGCGCAACGCCGACCACGCCGGCGTTTCAGTTCGTGGTGCACGCCCGCTACAACGCGGATCAGCTCACGGTGCTCAACATTGTACCGGGCCTGGTGTGCATCGTGCTGATGATGTCGACCCTGTTCATGACGACGCTGTCGATCACCAAGGAGCGGGAGCGCGGCACCATGGAAAACCTCCTCGCCATGCCGGCGCGGCCGATCGAGGTCATGCTGGCCAAGATGGTGCCCTACGTGTTCATCGGTTATGTCCAGGTCCTGCTGCTCCTCGTCGCCTCCGCGGTATTCTTCCACTTGCCGCTGCGGGGCTCGCTGGCGATCCTCATGCTGGCGCTCGGGCTTTTCATCGCTAGCAATCTCGCGCTTGGGATTACTTTTTCGACGATCTCGTCGAACCAGATGCAGGCAACCCAGTTCGCCCAATTCGCGCTCCTGCCCTCATTCATGCTTTCCGGCTTCATGTTCCCGTTCAGCGGCATGCCCGTTTGGGCGCAATGGGTCGGCGAGATCTTTCCGACCACCCATGCCATGCGCATTGTCCGCGGCGTGCTGATCAAGGGCAACTCCGGTCCTGACATTCTGCCCGATCTGTGGCCGATCGCGCTTTTCATGGCGGCCGTGGTTGCGGTCGCGGTATTGTGCTATCGCGAGACGCTGGAGTGATTGACGATGCGGCGCAAAGGGCCGCCGCGCGTCTCCGCAGCGCCCTGTCGCTACTGCGCCGGTATCGCTGCCGGCGGACGCGAGGGGGCGTCGGCCACGGTTGCCGGCGCAGTTACCGGCGCCGGTGCGTCGCTTGCGGGCGCGACGCGCGACTTGGCTGCGCGAGACTTGCTTTTCGGCGGGTTAGGCTGAGCGGCATCGGCCGATTGCAGATAGGCTGCCAGCAGCTGTGCCGAGGCGGCGCTGCTTGTATAGTGTTTCTGCAGAAACAAGGACAGCGTCCAGCTGTACCGGCCCTTGGCGAGCCCGCGCGGGCCGTGATGGCAGTCCACGCAGCTGCCGGCGAAGAGCTGTGCGCCCGACTTGCCGCCATCGAGATTCTGCGCCTGTGCGCCCGGCAGGACCGCAAAAATGCCGGCCAAGATCGGGATCACGCGCAAACAGGACCTGCGGTCGAACGCCGGCATCGTACGCCCCCCAATTGTTCGCTCCGGTCTCGATCGCATTGTCGGCCGGTTCTGACGTAAGAGATCGTGGAGCAAGAGGCTGTCGATTTTGAGGCAATCAGACCGGTGACGGCAAGCGGACCGGCCGATCGCCCGAGCACGTCGGAATTGGGACACTTGGGTCGCTTCGCCAGCCTCGGTACGGAGATTTCGTAATCTGTGACTGGGAGGAGAGCGTGATGAATAAATCGATGCTGATGTTTGTTGCGCCAGCTTTGGCCGTTGGATTGCTGATTTCTCCTGCGCTCGCCCAGAATGGAAGCGGGCCTTGGGTGACGGCGTGGGCGAGTTCGCAGCAGGCAGTCGGTCAAACCAAAATCAGCAAAGCCACCGTGCGGATGATCGCGCGGGTGACGCTGCCGGGTGAAAGCGTTCGCATCCGTCTCGACAATACATTCGGCGCTGTCCCGGCGTCCTTCGGCAGGATCAGCATCGGTCCGCGCATTCGCGGTCCGGCGCTCGCTGCCGGACTGGTCAAGCCGGTGACCTTTGGCGGAGCTAGCACAGTGACCATTCCGGCCGGGGGTACGGTCGAAAGCGATCCGGTCCCTCTGCACGTTGACGCTCAGCAAGACTTAGGCGTGAGCCTCTACGTAACCGGATCCGACCTCCAGCCCAGCCAGCATAACAACGCGTTTGAGGACTCCTATCTGACCCCGGACGGAGCGGGCGATCAGACAGGCTCCGAGAATGGCAAGCCGTTTACGCGCAGCACGACTGCGATGTTCTGGCTCAAGTCAATTGACGTGCGGCCACAGCGGCCCGCAACCGCGATCGTGGCATTTGGGGATTCAATCACCGACGGGACCTGCACGGTCCCTGATGCCCATGAGCGGTGGGAAGATACGCTGGCGCAGCGGCTTGCTCTGCGGCAGCCCGTCGAGCGGGCAGTGGTCAACGAGGGCATTGCCGGCAACACCGTCAGCGGCGAGCGCCTTCAGCCGGCCGCCACCAGTACGCCGGGCATCGAACGCCTCGATCGCGACGTCCTCTCCCACGCCGGGGTGAGTCATGTAATCCTGTTCATGGGCACCAACGACATTCGCCGTGAAGCTCCCGCGGACCAGGTGATCGCCGGAATGAAGAACATCATAGGGCGCGTTAAGGCCCGTGGTCTGAAAATCATCGGCGCCACGATTATCCCGCGGCACAGCGTCGTACCTGGAGTTGAGACCACCGGCTGGAACGACGCCAAGACCAAGGTCAGAAATCAGGTCAACGACTGGATCCGCAAGGCAACGGATTTCGACGGAGTACTCGATTTCGACAAGATCGTGCGCAGTGCCGGCAATCCTGACCTGATCGAGCCTGCGTACAATTGCGGCGACGGAATTCATCCATCCTCAATCGGTTATTTCCAGATGGGAAAATCGGTCGATCTCGGCCTGTTCGGATTGCGTTGAACACGTCGCCCCTACTCCGCCGCCTGCATTTCCGCGGCATCGAGGAAGCCGCCGGACTGCCGGCGCCAGAGCGCCGCATAATGACCGTTGAGCCGCAGCAGCGCGTCGTGCGTGCCCTGTTCGACGATGCGGCCGCGGTCGAGCACGACGAGGCGATCCATGCGCGCAATGGTCGAGAGCCGGTGCGCGATCGCGATCACGGTCTTGCCCGACATCAAGGTGCCGAGGCTCTGCTGGATCGCGGCTTCAATTTCACTGTCCAACGCCGAGGTTGCTTCATCGAGCACCAGGATCGGCGCATCCTTGAGGATGACGCGCGCAATGGCGATGCGCTGGCGCTGCCCGCCGGAAAGCTTCACGCCGCGCTCGCCGACATGGGAGTCATAGCCGCGGCGGCCGCGCCAATCTTCGAGCGCCGCGATGAATTCCTCCGCATGCGCGAGGCGCGCTGCCGCCATGATGTCGAGTTCAGGCGCTTCGGGACGCCCGTAGCGGATGTTCTCGCGGATCGAGCGGTGCAGCAGCGAAGTATCCTGCGTCACCACTGAGATCTGCCGGCGCAGACTCTCCTGGGTGACTTCGGAGATGTTCTGGCCGTCGATCAGGATGCGTCCGCCTTCGAGATCGAAGAAGCGCAAGAGGAGGTTCACGACGGTCGATTTGCCGGCGCCGGAGCGTCCGACCAGGCCGATCTTCTCTCCGGGCCTGACCGCGAGCGCGAATCCTTCCAAAACTCCGGTTTCGCGGCCGTAGCCGAAATACACGTTGTCGAAGATTATTTCGCCGCGCCGGATAGCAAGCGTCTTGGCGCTCGTTGGATCGACGAGCTGCAACGGCTGCGCGATCGTCAGCATGCCTTCCTGAACGACGCCGATTTCCTCGAACAGGTCGGTGACCTGAACTGCGATCTGGCGCGACATGTTGGTGAGCTGGAGCGTGAGCGGCAGCACCATGGCGATCGCGCCGACCTCGATCACGCCGCGCTGCCAAAGCCAGATCGCGATGGCGCCGGCGCCGGCGATCAGCAGCGCGTTAAGCACATTGAGTATCGTGCCGAACATGGTCAGCAGCCGCTGCGCGACCAGGAACAGATCGGTATGGTGCTCGACCGCATCGCGCACATAGGCGTCCTCGTCGGACGGGCGGGCGAACAGTTTTACGGTCAGGATGTTCGTGTAGCTGTCGACGATGCGTCCCATCAGGGCCGAGCGCGCCTCCGAACTCACCTTCGAGCGGTCGCGCATGCGCGGGACGAAATACCAGAGCAGGCCGACATAGCCGGCGAACCAGGCAAGGATAGGGAGGGTCAGCCACGCGTCCGCCGCCGCGGTCATCACCAGCGCGGTGCCGCCGTAGACCAGCACGTACCAGACGGCGGTGACCGTGGCGGTGAGCGTCTGGCGCACCGCCGGCCCGGTCTGCATCACGCGGTTGGAGATGCGGCCGGCAAAATCGTTCTGAAAGAACGCCCAGCTCTGGCGGACCACATGCCAATGCGCCTGCCAGCGGATAAGACCGGTAAACGGCGCCGCAAGCGCCTGATTGGTGATCAGGTAACGGAATAATCCGGTCGCCGGCCGGGCGACCAGAACCACCAGGGCCATGCCAGCGAGCAGGGGCCAAGTCTCGGCCAGAAAGCGGTCCGGTGGAACCCGCGTGACCAGGCTGACAATCCGCCCCATGAACCACGGCACGGCGCTGTCGGTCAGAGCGACGAAGAACTCCACCGCAAACAGCGCGACGAACAGCCATTTGGCCTGGCGCGCGAAATGCCACAGGAACGCGACCAGACCGGCTGGCGGCTCCGGATGCTCGGGCACGGCGGTTGGCTGGAGATAGCGTTCAAAGCGGCGGAACATGGGCGCCACGGTTTAAACCGTCGGAGGCCAGGGTTCAATGCGGGCCGCCACTAGTGACGCCGATTGACGTGCGCCTTGCCCACGCTGTCCTCAGTCGGGGAGGCCACCGCGTGGGCAAAACCGCCCGCACCGCGCCGCTTGCCAAGCCGCCTCAATGCGGGCGGTTTTGCCCACCCTAAGATTACGTGTTTACGCGCGAGATCGTAACCCAATCGCCGGTGGATCGCCACGAGTGAACCGAACTGATCGACACCGCCGTAACGGCAACGATCGTCGAGACCGCCAGCAAGACCGTGGCGATCAGCACAACCGGTGCGTCCCGGCGGGCCGCTGCCGGGGCCTCACGATCCCCCCTCAGGTCCATGCACATTTGCAACTCCGCGAATCAGTCAATCATTCTGGCCAACTGATTGCATCCGGATACCGGCTTCGGTTCGACCGGACTGGGGCAAAGAGATTGGCGAATGGGGGCGATTTCGTGAATCAGGTTAAGAAAGAGCTAACGATCAGGCTGCGTCCTAAGATTTCTGCAATGTGTGGCCCTCATATCACAAGCGATACGATCGTAGGGCGGATTAGCGCGCGTTCGACAGACAGTTGTTACCCACGATCCTTGGTCCGCGCGCGTAATCCGCCAGCCCTCGGGAGCTTGCCGATGACCGGCGCAATACGCTTCGCTATTGCGCCCTACTCATTCGGCAGCCACTGCCTGCGCCGGTAGCTCATCCATCGTGATGTGACGCGGCTCCGCGGCAACGCGATCGAGCCAGGCGCGAATGGCCGGGAATGGCGCAAGGTCATAGTCGCATTGCGGCGCGAGATGCGTATAGGCATAGAGCGCGATGTCGGCGACGGTGTAGCGCTCAGCGACAAAATAGCGGTGGCGCTTGAGATGGTTCTCAATCACCCGAAGCGCGCGATAGGATTCTTCGGTCCAATCTTCGAGCGCGTGCTGCTGCAGCTCGCGACCGCCCTTGACCAGGCAGAGCCAGAAATAGGCTGCACCGATATTGGGCTCGAGACTGTGCTGCTCGAAGAACATCCATTGCAGCGCGTGCGCCCGATCGATCCTGTTCCTTGGCCGCAATCTGGTTCCGCTCGCCAAGTGCCAGAGGATGGCATTGGATTCCGCGATGTAACGTCCGGGCGCGACCTTCAACAGCGGTACCTGGCCGTTCGGATTCTTGGCGAGGAATTCCGGGGTGTGGCTCTCGCCCTTGAGAATGTCGATGGCGACCAGTCGGTAATCGAGTCCGAGCTGCGCCAGCGCGAGCCTCACCTTGTAGCTGTTGCCCGAGCGTTGCATCGAATAGAGCGTGTACATCGAGTTGGTCCCGCTCGCGATCCGTTCAGGAGAACTGACCAGCGCTTCGTCGCCCGACGAGGTTATCATCGGTCCCGCTTATCTGCCTCAGGACAGATGACCGCGGCAATGTGATGACTGCCGCAGCGCAGCATTCGCATGACTGCTCGCGCCCGGGTGCAGTGCATCGCGGCCGTTGCCTTCCGATCATGCGCTAGGCAGAGTCCGCTTGGCTCAGTGCCTTTTGCCGGATGGCGCCAAGCGTAGTGGCAGGCGTGATGGCGTCGGGATCGATCTTGAGGTGAATGATCGATGGCTTTCCGGATCGCTGCGCAGCCTCGAAAGCCGGCCGGAAATCCGCCGTCTTCTCCACCGTCGCGCCAAAGCCCCCGAACGCCCACGCATAGGCGGCAAAATCTGGATTTTTCAGCACCGTGCCGCTGACGCGTCCCGGATAGTCGCGCTCCTGATGCATGCGGATGGTGCCGTACATCCCGTTGTCCACCACCACGACAATGATCGGCAGCTCGTATTGGACTGCGGTCGCGAATTCCTGGCCGGTCATCAGGAAATCGCCGTCGCCGGCAAACGCGATCACCGTGCGCTCGGGCGCTATGCGCTTCATCGCCACCGCCGCCGGGACGCCGTAGCCCATCGAGCCGGCGATCGGCGCGAGCTGAGTGCCGTAGCGCCGGTGGCGATGGAAACGATGCACCCACAGCGAGAAATTCCCGGCACCGTTGCAGATCACGGCATCGGCAGGAAGGAGGTCGCGCAAACCGACGATGATTTCGCCCGGATTGACCGGCCCCGGCACCGCCGTCGCTTTCTCCGTCCAGGCCAAAAAATCCGCATGGGCAGCCTTGGTCTGGTCGCGCCAGCGCGGCGCGTTCGGCGGCGCCAAGCTTTCAAGAGCTGCCGCAAAGGCGGTCGGCGTCGCGTGAATGGGCAGCGCCGCCCGATAAACTCGGCCAAGCTCTTCTGCCCCTGGGTGAACATGCACCAGCGTCTGGCGCGGCGCGGGCACGTCGAGAATGCTGTAGTGCTGCGACGGCAGCTCTCCGAGACGGCCGCCTATCAGCACCACGAGATCGGCCGATTTCGCGCGTGCGACGAGTTTGGGATTGGGACCATTGCCGAGTTCGCCCGCATAGGAGGGATGCTCCGGGTCGAAAAGGTGCGTCCGGCGGAAGGTTGTGGCGACAGGCAGCGCGAACCGCTCGGCAAAGCGCGCGAGCGATGCGCAGGCGGCCTGCGACCAGCGGCTGCCGCCGAGCAGCACGATTGGGCGCTCTGCCGCTGCCAAGAGTGTGCGCAGCCGGTCCAATTCGGCAGAGCCGGGGACAGTTTCGATCGGCTCGAACGGGGGCGCATCGGCCGTGACCGTCCGCTCGACCAACATGTCCTCCGGCAGCGCCATGACCACCGGCCCGGGCCGTCCGTTCATGGCGGTGTGGAACGCCCGTGACACGAGTTCGGGTATGCGCGCCGGATCGTCTATCTCGGTTGCCCATTTTGCGATCGAGCCGAATACCGCGCGATAGTCGAGCTCCTGGAAGGCTTCACGCTCGCGCACATCGCGCGCCACCTGTCCGACGAACAGGATCATCGGGGTCGAATCCTGCTGCGCGACGTGCAGGCCGGAGGCCGCGTTGGTCGCTCCCGGCCCGCGGGTGACGAGACAGATGCCAGGCCGGCCGGTCGCTTTGCCGACGGCCTCGGCCATCATCGAAGCGCCGCCCTCCTGCCGGCACACGGTCACCGCAATGGGGCCGCCATGAAGGGCATCGAGCGCCGCGATGTAGCTCTCTCCCGGGACGCAGAACACATGGCGAATGCCGTGGATCGCGAGTTGGTCGATCAGGACCTCGCCGCCGGTCCGGCTGCCGTTCCTGGCGCGCATCATTTCCCCCTGTGGTTTTGCGGCAGCCGTTATAGCAGGCGCGATCTGCATGGGTTAATCAATCGCCGCATGGACAACATCGTCGAGTCGCAGGAAGAGGTTTTTGAGCTGCTCGCAAACCCTGCGACGCACGGCGGCCACGTGGTCAAACGGATCGATACGCACGCCGCCGTGCTGTTCCTCACCCGTCATCGCGTGCTGAAGATCAAACGCGCGGTACGCTTCCCGTTCCTGGACTTTTCAACCCGCGACAAGCGCAGGGCCGTCTGCGAGGCGGAGATCGAGGCCAACCGCCCGTTCGCACCTGAAATCTACCGGGGCCTCGTAGCGGTCACACGCGAGCCCGACGGCCGGCTTGCGGTCGGCGGCAGCGGCACACCTGTCGAATGGGCGCTCGAGATGCAGCGCTTCGATGAGTCGATGACGCTCGATCGTTTGGCCGACGAGGGGCGGATCGATGCCGCACTGGCAGACCGGCTCGGGCTCGTGATCGCCCAGGCGCATGAGCGCGCGTCGGCCGTCGCGCCGGCACCATGGATCGAAGCTATCCGGGATTATGTCGACGAGCACGAGGCCGCATTCGGTGAGAGGCCCGACCTGTTTCCAGTCGCCGAAGTCGAGGCACTCGCTCAGGAGGGCCGGGCCGCCTATGTGCGGATCCGGCCCCTTCTGATCGAGCGGGGAGAGCGAGGATTTGTCCGCCGCATTCACGGCGATCTCCACCTCGGCAACATCGTGCTGATCGACGGGCGTCCGGTCCTGTTCGACGCGATCGAATTCAGCCCGCTGATCGCTTCGGGCGATGTGCTTTATGACATCGCCTTTCTGCTCATGGATCTGGTCGAGCGACGGCTCTCGGCCATGGCCAATATCGTGCTCACCCGCTATCTCTTCGAAAGCAAACGCGCCGAAAATCTCGATGGCCTTGCGGCGCTCCCGTTCTACCTTTCGATGCGGGCGGCGATCCGCGCCAAAGTGACGGCGGCGCGGCTCGAACAGTCGGACGCTGAGGCGCGGCCCTATATCGCCCGCCAAGCTCGAGCATATTTCGATTGGGCGCGGCGCTTGATTGCGCCGGGAAAGCCGGTCCTGGTCGCCATTGGCGGACTCTCGGGCACCGGAAAGTCGGTGCTCGCGCGAGGGCTCGCGCCCCAGTTCCCCCCATCCCCGGGCGCAGTGGTGCTGCGTTCCGACGCTGAGCGCAAAGCGCTGTTCGGCAAGGACGAGGACGAGGCCTTGCCCCCGGATGCCTATCTTCCAGACGTCACCGCCCGCGTTTATTGCGTCATTCTCGACAAGGCTCGTCGCGCGCTCGCAGCCGGCCAATCGGCAATTCTCGACGCGGTGTTCGCGAAGCCGCAGGAGCGGTTTGGCGCAGAGCGGTCGGCGGCCGTTCTAGGAATTCCGTTTCGGGGAATTTTTCTGGAAGCCGATCTCGCGACGCGTCTCACCCGCATCGGCGCCCGCGAGGCCGATGCGTCCGACGCCGATGCCGCCATCGCCCGCGCGCAGGAAAATTTCGATCTCGGCCCGCTCGACTGGATTCGCGTCGATGCATCTGGCACGCCGGAAGAAACAGTGGCCCGTGTGCGCAGCGCGCTCGGCGCCTGGTGGGTCAAGTAGGCGAACGGAGCGGGATGATGAGTCGATTACGGCTCGCGTAAGATAATCGGTGGAACACACATGGCCGATGTTATCAAAGCGGTGATCGTCTTCGCCCTGTCGAACTATTCATGCACAGTGCTAGTCATCGGCCTGCTCTTTTCAATCGTCGCAATCGCGCGGGCGAAGAAGCCAATCGGGCCGTCAGGCATCGTCGAAAAGCTATTGGCTTGGCACGTTTTTTGGGCCATCGGCGTCGGCTATCTCTACAATTTTGTGATGCATGGCTTCTTCGGAAAAATGTCCGCAGCCTTCATTGGCTGGGCTGACAGCCCGTTCCAGTTCGAAGTGGCGACGGCAAGTCTGGGGTTCGCCGTTGTGGGGTTCCTTGCAGCGTTCCGAAGCTTCGACCTGCGCCTTGCGGCGATAGTCGGCCCCGCCCTGTTCATGCTCGGCGCTGCGGCCGGTCATGTCTACCAAATGGTGACCGAGCATAATTTTGCGCCGGGCAATGCCGGCGTCGTTTTTTATATGGATATCATTATCCCGCTTTTCGGGCTGCTGCTGTTATGGCTCCAGCATCGCTACGGACAGCCTGACACTCGTCGTATACCAAGTCCTGCCGTGCCTTGACGGCTTTTGAAGCACCTGCAAGCACGCATATTCAGGAAGGGGACGGCTTTCGCGGGTCGCTGGGCGCACCGGTTCCGATCCTCCTCCTGTGAGTTACTGCGTTTCTGCGGCGCATTGCCGACGCTTCGCGCGGCCGGTAATCTTCCACCCATGACACGCGAAGCCGTCCTACTTGTACATGGGCATGGAGCACACCCCGTGCTGCTCGAACCGTTACGGCGTGCTTTAGAGCGACAGGGGTTTCGCGCCGTAAACTGGCGCTATCGAAGCCTGGGGGGATCCATCGAGACGCATGCGGCGCGGCTTGCGGCTAAAGCAAAGGAACTCGATGAGGACGACGCCGTGGAGCGGCTCCATTTCGTCGGCCACAGCATGGGCGCCATCGTTGTAAGGCGTGCGCTTGCGATGACTCAGCCGCGAAAGCTCGGTCGTGTCGTGCTCCTCGCGCCGCCGAATCGCGGTGCTCGGTTGGCGGACATCGCGCTTCGCCTGTTCGGTCAGCGTCTGGTTGCGGCAACGGAGCTTTGCTCGCGTCCCGACAGCTACGTCAATCGGCTCGCGCCAATGGCACTCGACTGCGGCGTCATCGCTGCGTCCTGGGATCACGTCGTTTCGCTCGCCTCGACATACCTGCCGGGTCAGCGCGATCATTTAGTCCTCCGCAGTCTGCATACGCTCCCGCTGCATCGACACACTCCGACCCAAGTGGGGCATTTCCTACGCGAGGGCCGCTTCATCAAAGGAACCGCCTGACGGGCTCAAGGACGCACGCAATGATTGGTCGTCCTCCGATTCGACCCGGCCGAAATCCGCGCTATTCCAAGCCGGCGCGGCGAAAACCGAGCAGATAATGCTCGCGGTCGACCTCCTGCTTAATCGGCATTCGAGTGGCAACCCAGTCCAACGAGATGTTGGGCTGCGCGCGGCGAAGTTCCTGCAGCGCGGCCTTGGCGACCGCCTGCTGACCGGCCATGCCGGCGGCGGCCGTGAGCACCCGGTGCGCGCCGACGAAATCGGCGCGCAGCCGAATGGCTTCACGCGCAAGACGCATCGCCTCGTCGTAGTTGCGCCCGACAAAGTGTGCGTAAGAGGCGATCCCGTTGTAGATTGCCGAGAAGGGGTCGCGCGGGCTCAGCCGCAACGCGCGGCCCGCGGCCACACTGGCCTCTTTCCAGCGTCCGCAGTACGACAGTGTCAGCCCGTAATAGCCCTGAGCCAGCGAGAAGTTCGGGTTAAGGCGCAGCGCCGTCTCGAACTCGGCAAGAGAATCGTCGAAACGCCGCGCGAACAGATAAACGCATCCCAATGCGTTGTGCGCCCAAGGATCCTCGCTGTCGGCCAGTTTTGCGGCCTGGGCCGCGCGTTCGGCGATCGGTGCGACGGCTTTGAGTTCCTCCCATCCCATGTGCGCGCCGAACACATGACTTGTCGCCAGCACCCCAAGTGCGCGGCCATAGTTTGGATCGATGGCGACTGCTTTCTCGAGCAACGCTTGCGCGGCGACGTTGTCCTGTCGCGTCACCCGCCAGTAGTGCGACAAGGCTCGCATCAACAGGTCCCAGGCATCCATGCTGTCCGGCGGCTTGCGCGTGGCGCGAAAGTTCTCCGCCGCATAAAGCTGCGGTTCGATCGCAGCGACGATGGCCTCGGTGATTTCGTCCTGCACCGCGAAAACATCGGCGAGTTCGCGATCAAAGCGCTCCGCCCAGATATGGCTGCCGGTTGCGGCGTCGTTGAGCTGCGCAGTGATGCGCACGCGGTCTCCGCCTCTGCGCACGCTGCCTTCCACGACGTAGCCGACACCGAGTTCCTCGGCCACCTGCTTCAGGTGAACAGCCTTTCCTTTGTAGATGAACGAAGAGTTGCGCGCGATCACGAAGAACCAGCGCAGTTTTGAAAGGGCGGTGATGATGTCCTCGCTGATGCCGTCCGAAAAATACTCCTGCCCCGGATCGCCGGTCATGTTGGTAAACGGAAGGACCGCGATGGCGGGTCGGTCGGGCAGCGGAAGCGCTGAACGGGTCTGCGAGGGGAATTCATCGCTCCCGCGGGCGACTGCCGGTTCGGGGCTTTCAGACTGCGTGTGAACGGCCCCGACAAATCGCAAGCCCTTGCGCGCAACGGTGCGGATCAGCTTCTGCGCGTTTCCGCTGTCACCCACGGCTTTGCGCGCCGCATTGATGCGGCTGGTCAGCGTCGAATCGGAAATAATCCGACCACCCCAGATCGACGCAATGAGATCGTCCTTGCTGACCACCCGGTCGCGGTTTTTCACGAGATGAACCAGGAGATCGAAAACCTGCGGCTCCACAGCAATAGGCTCGGAACCGCGATGCAGCTCCCGCCGCTCCGTATCAAGTACATGGTTGTCAAAAATAAATTTCACGTCTTCGTCCTTGATCGAAGCTACGGGGATAATGACGAGGCCGATCTCACGAATAAATAAGTCACTCGGGAAATGATCAAGCCGACCTCACGAATAAATCAAGGTCAGGTCAAAGTCTTTCGCAGGCATTCCCGTCAGACTGCTTGGCTTCCGGTTCTGTGATTTGACCCGACGGAGGCGACCATGACCCAGACCGAGGCTATACCCCAGACGGTTCGCGACAATCCTGCGCGTCGGCTCAACCGACGGGAGACGGGAACCCAGCCCGTAACGGGGGCGCGCCCCACGGATCTGGTCCTCCGTGGGCTCGACGGGGCAACCAAAAGGCTCCCGAATGATACTGTCGCAGCGCTGCGGAGCAAGCTCCGCGGCGCCGTCGCGTTGCCCGGAGAGGATGGCTACGAGGCGGCCCGCACCATCTGGAACGCCATGGTGGACCGAGGCCCCAGCCTCGCGGTGCGCTGCCTGGGGGCCGCCGATGTCATCAATACGGTCAGGCTCGCGGGTGACGAAGGACTGCTGGTTGCTGTGCGCGCGGGGGGTCATAACATCGCCGGCAATGCAGTCTGTGATGGTGGGCTGCTGATCGATCTGTCCCTGATGAAATCAGTGCGGGTAGACCCCGCCTCCGGCACGGCCCGCGTTGAGCCCGGCGCAACGCTTGCAGACTTCGATAAGGAGGCGCAGGCGTTCGGGCTTGCCACGCCGCTGGGCATCAATTCCACGACCGGAGTGGCCGGCCTGACGCTTGGCGGCGGTTTCGGCTGGACCACCCGCAAATTCGGGTTGACCATCGATAACCTCATCTCGGCGGACGTCGTCACGGCGGACGCCAAGCTGGTTCGCGCCAGCGAGAAGGAGCACCAGGACCTCTTCTGGGCATTGCGGGGGGGCGGCGGCAATTTCGGCGTGGTCACGTCCTTCGAGTTCAGGCTGCATCGGCTTGGCCCCGAGGTGCTGTCCGGGCTCGTTGTGCATCCGTTCGACAAGGCGGGTGAATTGCTGCCGGCATTTCGCCGCATTGCCGACGAGGCGCCCGACGAACTCACAATCTGGGCAGTCATGCGAAAAGCGCCGCCCCTGCCGTTCCTGCCGCCAGAATGGCATGGCAAGGAGGTTCTCATATTTGCCGCCTGCTATGTTGGCGACATCAAGGAAGGCGAGGAGGCGGTTAAGCCTTTGCGCGCTCTCGGCAACCCGATCGCCGACGTGATTTCCCCTCATCTGTTCACGGCCTGGCAAGCGGCATTCGATCCGCTGCTGACTCCAGGCGCACGGAATTACTGGAAGAGCCACGACTTCACCCAGCTCGCAGATGGCGCGATCGAAGGTATCCTCGAGGCGGTGCGCACGCTGCCCTCGCCTGAATGCGAAGTGTTCATCGCCCACATCGGCGGGGCCATGGCGCGCGTCCCCCGCAATGCCACTGCGTGGGCTAACCGCGATGCTCACTTCGTCATGAACGCGCATGCGCGCTGGCGCGATAAGGCTCAGGATTCAGCCTGCATTGCGTGGGCTCGCCAGCTGTTCGAGGCCACCGCACCCTTCGCCTCGGGCACTGTGTACGTCAATTTCATGCCTGACGATGAAAACGATCGGGTCGAGAAGGCGTATGGCCCGAACTATCGCGCGCTAGCTGAGGTCAAGCGGCGTTATGATCCTGACAACCTGTTCCGCATGAACCAGAACATTCGCCCCGCTAAGTAGATCCTCGCTAGCTAACACAACAGAGCGTTGTGAACGGAAGGCACAGGACCTCATCAGGGAGACTCAGGCGCAAAGGCGCTCGGACTCGAAATCCCGGCCAGTGCAGGCTCGCCGACGACTGGTTGAATGTGAGGAAGGACCTTGCGGAAAACGTCCGCAATCCCCAAATCCAGGCTGCGCGGGCCCTTAGGGCTGCGCAACAAACCTGTCCGGCCCCACGGGGCGGACGTTCGCATGTCGCTCAACCATGGAGGATATGCCATGCGCACATTCGATCTTGCTCCCCTCTATCGCTCAACCGTCGGCTTCGACCGGCTGTTTTCTCTCGTCGATCAACTCGCCGGTAGTGACGGCGGATCGCCGGGCTACCCGCCATACAATATCGAACGGACCGGCGAAAACGACTACCGGATCACCGTTGCGGTGGCGGGCTTTGCTGAGGGTGATCTCGCTATCGAGATGAAAGAGAATACGCTGACCATCCGAGGCGAGCATCACACGTCTGACGAGCAGAAGGGAGAGACGCTTTACCGGGGGATCGCGGCTCGCGCCTTCGAGCGCGTGTTCCAACTTGCTGACTACGTCCAGGTAAAAGGCGCCTCGCTTGAGAACGGTCTCTTGCACGTCGATCTCGTACGCGAGATCCCCGAAGCCAAGAAGCCGCGCCAAATTCCGATCGGCGGCGGCAAGCCCACGGTGCTCGAGGCCAAGGCTGCTTAATCAAGTACTTGTAGCCCGGATTGAGCGGCGCGCTCGCTTTCGCTAGTCGCGAGAGCTTTGGTACGCCGTGAAATCCGGGATCGGATCGGCCCCGGATTGAGGCGCGCCGAAAAGCGCACTTCAATCCGGCTACAGGACGTTCGCCACCGTTTCAACAAACTGATCAACTTCCTCGGCGCTCGTGGCGAACGAGGCGACCAGCCGGAGGAGGCTGGCATTGGGCGCGAGCCGTTTCGGCGCGCCCGTCGTCGCCCACGGATAAAAGCCCGCCCCGGCCGCCGTTAGCCGTTCGATTGCATCTGCCGGCAGAGCGACGAAGACCTCATTCGCCTCGACGGGCCAGATTGGCGGAAACCCGAGCCCCGCGAGCTTTTGACCAAGCCGCTCACCCATGGCATTGGCGTGCCGCGCCAGCCGCAGCCACAGGCCGTCGCAGAGATAGGCCTCGATCTGCGCGGCGATGAAGCGATGCTTGGAAATGAGATGGCCGCCGCGTTTGCGCCGATCGCTCATCCCGGCTCCGCGTGCCGGATCGAAGAAAATGATCGCCTCGGCCGCGAGCGCGCCGCCTTTGCTGGCGCCGAATGAAAGCACATCGACGCCGGCCTTCCAGGTCGCCTGCGGCGGCGATGCGTTCATCCGCGCCAGCGCATTCGCGAGCCGGGCGCCGTCCATGTGCACCGCAAGCCCTCTTGCATGCGCAATCTCCGCGAGATTGCAGATCTCGTCCAGACGATAGATCGTTCCCGCCTCGGTCGCCTGCGAAAGCGACAGCACTGCTGGCGTGACATGGTGCGGACCGCCCCATTGGCGTCCGCAGAGCGCGCGTTCCAGAGTTTCGGGTGCGATCTTGCCGGCTTCGCCCGTGAGCCCGACAAGCTTGAGGCCGCCGCCGAAAAACTCCGGTGCCCCGCATTCGTCCGTCATGACGTGCGACTCGGCATGGCAGAGCACGGCGCCCCACGGCGGCGCGAGATGCGCGATTGCGAGCGCGTTGGCGGCGGTTCCCGTCGGGACCAGGAAAACAGCGACGTCGCGCTCGAACAGCGCCGCGAACTTTTGCTCGACCCGCTTGGTCCATAAATCATTGCCGTAGGCCAGTGCGGCGCCCTGGTTCGCCTCGGCGATGGCCTTGAGAATTTCGGGCGCGACCGGCGCGGCGTTGTCGCTTGCGAAATTCATGGGAAGCGATCTCTTCAAAGAGGTGCGCCAGGGCGCCGATGTCATGGAATCGCGAATTTTGCGATAGGCGAATGCTTGTATCCGTGGCTAGAATTTGGCATGGTGAGTTAGGACAGCATTGCTGTCCCAATTGGCCGTCCGCGGCGGCGGGCCCAAAGGCGCGTAGGCGGGTCCAATAAGTGGCTTGCCGCTTGCATTGCAGCAAGTGCGAAACAGGCCGCCTTTGCCCCGAGCGGCGATTTCGCTCCCAACCCAGCGCCGGATCCGCTGCGGAGGCAGCGGGGGTCCGCCGAGTGAGGAAACGATGAGCCCAGTGCGGTTTGAGGCCCAGATCATCGAGCCCAAGGCTTGCGTCCACGAGGAGAACAACGTGGAGAAGGCGCAAGGTCTTTATGATCCGGCGCTGGACAGGGATTCGTGCGGTGTCGGATTCATCGCCGACATCAAAGGCCGTAAATCGCATCGGATCATCGACGACGCTCTGGCGATTTTACGAAATCTCGAGCACCGCGGCGCGGTGGGGGCGGATCCGAGGGCCGGGGACGGCGCGGGAATGCTGGTCCAGATACCGCATAAGTTCTTCGTCAAGGCTGCAACCAAGCTCGGCTTTACCCTGCCCGCGCCCGGCCGATATGCGGTCGGCACCTTGTTCATGCCGCGAAATCCCGATTGGCGGCAGGTCATCCGCGACATCTATGCGCTCGAAATCAAGCGCGCCGGCATGACGCTTCTCGGCTGGCGCGACATACCTACTGACAATTCCACGCTGGGCGAGACCGTCAAGCCGACCGAGCCCGTGCACCAGCAGGTGTTCATCGGCCGCGCCCGCAAGGTCAAACATGACGACGAATTCGAGCGCCGACTTTACATTCTGCGCAAGACGATATCAGGAATCGTTTATCAGCGCCGCGAGCGCCGTTTCGCCGGCTATTACCCGGTCTCGCTCTCGTGCCGCACCCTCATCTACAAGGGGATGTTTCTTGCCGATCAGCTCTGCACCTATTATCCGGATTTGCACGATCCCGATTTCGAGAGCGCGCTCGCGCTCATTCACCAGCGATTCTCGACCAACACATTCCCGACCTGGTCGCTCGCGCACCCCTATCGCATGATCGCGCACAACGGCGAGATCAATACGCTGCGCGGAAATAATAATTGGATGGCCGCAAGGCAGGCCTCGGTGTCGTCACCGCTCTTTGGCGACGATATCGAGAAGCTCTGGCCGATCTCCTACGAAGGCCAGTCGGATACCGCCTGCTTCGACAATGCGCTCGAATTCCTGGTGCAGGGCGGCTACTCGCTTGCGCACGCCGTAATGATGATGATCCCGGAGGCCTGGGCCGGTAATCCGCTTATGGATGAGGAGCGCCGCGCATTCTACGAGTACAATGCCGCCCTGATGGAGCCGTGGGACGGGCCGGCTGCCATCGCCTTCACCAATGGCCGGCAGATCGGCGCCACCCTCGATCGCAATGGGCTCCGGCCCGCGCGTTATTTCCTCACGCGCGACGACCGGATAGTCATGGCGTCGGAAATGGGCGTGCTGCCGATTGCGGAACGCGACATCGTCAAGAAGTGGCGGCTGCAACCGGGCAAGATGCTGCTGGTCGACCTCGATGAGGGCCGCCTCATTCCCGACGAGGAGCTCAAATCGACACTCGCAAGGAGTCATCCCTATCAGGAATGGCTCGAGCGCACGCAGATCGTGCTCGAAGACCTGCCACGGGTGCCGATCAAGGCGCCGCTGTCGAACCTTGCGTTGCTCGACCGCCAGCAGGCCTTCGGATACACGCAGGAAGATCTCCGCCTCCTCATGTCGCCGATGGCCATCCAGGGCGAGGAAGCGGTTGGCTCGATGGGAAACGACACGCCGATCTCGGCGCTTTCCGACAGGGCGAAGCTCCTGTTCACCTATTTCAAGCAGAATTTCGCGCAGGTGACGAACCCGCCGATCGATCCGATCCGCGAGGAACTGGTTATGAGCCTCGTGTCGATCATCGGCCCCCGGCCCAATCTGTTCGATCTCGAAGGCGTCTCCCGCACCAAGCGCCTGGAAGTGCGCCAACCGATCCTGACCAATGCCGATCTCGAAAAAATTCGGGCGATTTCCGAGGTCGGAGACGGGCATTTCCAGTCGCGGTTGCTGGATACGACCTGGCCCGCGGAGGAGGGCGCCGCCGGACTGAAGGATGCGCTCGATGCGCTCTGCGCCCGTGCTGAAGCGGCCGTGCGCGAAGGAATCAATATCATCATCCTCTCCGACCGCCGTACCGGGGCCGAAAGAATTCCGATTCCTTCATTGCTGGCCTGCGCGGCCGTGCATCATCATCTGATCCGCCAGGGGCTGCGCACCTCGGTCGGACTGGTGATCGAATCGGGCGAGCCGCGCGAGGTGCACCATTTCGCGTGCCTTGCCGGCTACGGCGCCGAGGCGATCAATCCCTACCTCGCCTTCGAGACCCTCATCGCAATGAAGCACGAGCTGCCGCAGAAGCTCGATGATAAGGATGTAATCAAACGCTACATCAAATCGGTCGACAAGGGCCTGCTCAAGGTCATGTCCAAGATGGGCATTTCGACCTATCAGTCCTACTGCGGAGCGCAGATTTTCGATGCCGTCGGTCTCAAATCGGACTTCGTCGGTGAATATTTTACCGGCACCGCCACCCGGATCGAGGGGGTCGGCCTCCAGCAAATCGCAGAAGAATGCGTGCGCCGCCACCGCGACGCCTTCGGCGATGCGCCGATCTATCGTAACGCGCTCGACGTCGGCGGCGAATATCAGTTCCGCGTGCGCGGCGAAGATCACGTCTGGACCGCGGCGACCGTGACGGCGCTCCAGCACGCGGTCCGTGGCAAGCTTCCCGAGCAGTACAAGGCCTATGCGAAAGTCAGCAATGAGCAGGCGGAGCGGCTGTTGACGATTCGCGGGCTGTTCCGGATCAAACCGGCCGAGGAAGACGGGCGCAAGCCGGTGCCGCTCGAGGAGGTCGAACCCGCAAAGAACATCGTGCGCCGCTTTTCGACCGGCGCCATGTCGTTCGGCTCGATTTCGCGCGAGGCGCACACGACGCTCGCGGTCGCCATGAACCGGATCGGCGGCAGGTCGAATACCGGGGAGGGGGGCGAGGAGGCGGATCGCTTCAAGCCGCTGCCCAACGGCGACTCGATGCGCTCGGCGATCAAGCAGGTGGCGTCGGGGCGCTTCGGCGTGACGACTGAATACCTGGTCAATTCCGACATGATGCAGATCAAGATGGCGCAAGGCGCCAAGCCCGGCGAAGGCGGACAATTGCCCGGGCACAAGGTCGACAAGATCATCGCCAAGGTCCGCCACTCGACGCCCGGCGTCGGCCTCATCTCCCCGCCGCCGCATCACGACATTTATTCCATCGAAGATCTTGCGCAGCTCATCTTCGACCTCAAGAATGTCAATCCAGAAGGCGCAGTTTCGGTGAAGCTCGTTTCCGAGGTCGGCGTCGGCACGGTTGCGGCGGGCGTGTCGAAGGCGCGCGCCGACCACGTGACGATTGCGGGGTTCGAGGGCGGCACCGGCGCCTCGCCGCTGACCTCCATCAAGCACGCCGGCTCGCCGTGGGAGATCGGGCTTGCGGAAACGCATCAGACTTTGGTTGCGAACCGCTTGCGCGGGCGCATCGCGGTGCAGGTCGACGGCGGCATACGCACCGGCCGCGACGTCGTGGTGGGCGCGCTCCTGGGCGCCGACGAGTTCGGTTTTTCGACCGCGCCGCTGATCGCCGCCGGCTGCATCATGATGCGCAAGTGCCATCTCAATACCTGCCCGGTCGGGGTCGCGACCCAAGACCCGATCCTGCGCAAGCGCTTCGTCGGCCAGCCCGAGCACGTCATCAATTTCTTCTTCTTCGTCGCCGAGGAGGTACGCGAGCTGATGGCGACGATGGGCTTCCGCACCTTCGCCGAGATGGTCGGACAGATGCAGATGCTCGATAAGCGCCAGGTCATCGAGCACTGGAAAGCAAAAGGCCTCGATTTCTCCAGGTTGTTCTTCAAGCCGGAGGCGGCGGCGGGAGTAGCGATTCACAACAGCGAGCGCCAGGATCACAAGATCCGTGACATTCTCGATCGCAAGCTGATCGCGCAGGCGCAGGCCGCGCTCGATCGCGGCGCTCCATTACGTATCGAAACCTCGATCAGAAACACCGATCGTGCCGCGGGCGCGATGCTCTCCGGCGAGGTCGCGAAACGCTACGGCCATGAAGGCCTCCCGCCCGATACGATCCACGTGAAACTCACCGGCACGGCCGGCCAGAGTTTCGGCGCCTGGCTTGCGCGCGGCGTCACCTTCGAACTCGAAGGCGACGCCAACGACTACGTCGGCAAGGGTCTCTCGGGCGGAAAAATCATCATCCGCCCCACCGCGGACGCCGGCATCGTGCCGGAGGAATCGATCATCGTCGGCAATACTGTGCTCTATGGCGCGATCGAAGGCGAATGTTATTTCCGCGGCGTCGCCGGCGAGCGCTTCGCCGTGCGCAACTCCGGCGCCATCGCGGTCATCGAGGGCGCCGGCGATCATTGCTGCGAATACATGACGGGCGGGATTGTCGTGGTTCTGGGCCGCACCGGGCGCAACTTCGCGGCCGGCATGTCGGGCGGCGTCGCCTATGTCCTCGACGAGGACAGCACGTTCCAATCCCGGTGCAATCTTGCCATGGTCGAACTTGAGCCGATGCCCGAGGAGGAAGAGGCGAGCCAGCGCATCTATCATCACACGCACGATCTCGAATCGCACGGCCGCGTCGAGATTCTCGAAGACATGACCCGCTACGACAAGGAACGGCTGCACCTGCTGATCGGCCGGCACGCGCATTTCACGGGCTCGGGGCGCGCCGCCTCGATCCTCGCGGACTGGGACCGGTACTTTCCGCTGTTCCGAAAGGTGATGCCGCTCGAATACCGTCGCGCGCTCGCTGAATTGGAAAAAGAGGCGCGCACCATGCAGGCCGCGGAATAGCGACATCATGTTTTGGTTAGATCCAATTGCCGTCAGCGAAATGAGTGCACAGTGGTGCCCTGCGCTCGGTGGGCTCCCTCTCCCCGAAGGGGAGAGGGTTGGGGTGAGGGGGTTCGGCCCTCTCGATGGACCCGAACCCCCTCACCCGCCCGCGCTTGAGCGCGAGCGACCTCTCCCCCGTAGCGCGTCGAAGACGCGCGTAAACGCGCTAACGGGGGAGAGGTGGCGCGCGCGCCATGCAAGTCGGTTTCCTCGCTGCGCCTTTCGACCTGGGCGGAACAGGCGCTAGGAATGGGCAAGATCACCGGCTTCCTCGAATACGAACGCGAGGACCGCGATTATCAACCGGTCGCGGAGCGCATCAAGCATTGGCGCGAATTCGTTCTGCCGCTCCCGGAGGAGGAAACACGCAAGCAGGCGGCGCGATGCATGGATTGCGGCATTCCCTATTGCCACGGAACAAACATGATTACCGGGGCGCCGACCGGCTGTCCGGTCAACAACCAGATTCCCGACTGGAACGACCTCGTCTATCGCGGCAACTGGCAGGAAGCGGCGCGCAACCTGCATACCACCAACAATTTCCCGGAAGTAACCGGGCGCGTCTGTCCGGCGCCTTGCGAGGCGTCCTGCACGCTCAACATCGATGACAATCCGGTCACCATCAAGACGATCGAATGCGCAATTGCCGACCGCGCTGTGGAAGAGGGCTGGACCAAGCCTGAGCCGCCGTCGCATTCGACCGGAAAGCGCGTCGCCGTCGTTGGCTCCGGCCCTGCCGGGCTCGCGTGTGCGCAGCAGCTCGCGCGTGCTGGCCACGAGGTGCACGTGTTCGAGAAGCACGCCAAGGCCGGCGGCCTGATGCGCTACGGCATCCCCGACTTCAAAATGGAGAAGCACCACGTCGAGCGGCGGGTTGCACAAATGGCGGCCGAGGGCGTGACGTTCCACTACGGCGCCCATGTCGGCGCGAACGTGCCGGCCGAAAAGCTGGTCGCACTCTACGATGCGGTGGTGCTCGCCGGCGGCGCCGAGAAGGCGCGCGACCTGCCGATTCCCGGCCGCGAACTCAAGGGTATCCATTTCGCAATGGATTTCCTGCCGCAGCAGAACCGGCGTCTAAGCGGAGAGCCGCTGGACGATGGCGAGCCGATTCTCGCCGGCGGCAAGCACGTTGTGGTCATCGGCGGCGGCGATACCGGCTCCGACTGCATCGGCACCTCGTTCCGTCAAGGCGCGCTCTCGGTAACTAATTTCGAAATAATGCCGCAGCCGCCCGAGAAGGAGAACAAACTTCTGAATTGGCCGGAGTGGCCGTGGAAGCTGCGCACCTCATCGAGCCACGAGGAAGGCGCCGAGCGCGATTTTGCCGTCGGAACGCTGCACTTCTCCGGGGACGACGGGCACGTCAAAACACTCTCCTGTGCGCGTGTCGATGCCAAGTTCAAGCCGATCCCAGGGACCGAGTTCGACATCAAGGCCGATCTCGTTCTGCTGGCCATGGGATTCGTACATCCGGTGCACGAAGGCATGATCGCCGCGCTCGGCCTTGAGCTCGACCCGCGCGGTAACGTCAAAGCCGACACCCTCGCCTATCGCAGTTCCGATCCGAAAGTGTTTGCCTGCGGCGACATGCGGCGCGGGCAATCGCTAGTGGTCTGGGCGATCCGTGAAGGGCGGCAGGCCGCCCATGCGGTCGACAAGTTCCTGATGGGATCGACCACGCTGCCGCGATAGCCTATGGGCATCAAGCAGACTCTGGACGTGATAAACGCCATCGAGGCAGATGGCATTATTGGCCGATATGCGATTGCCGGTGCGGTTGCCGCTTACAACTACATCGAGCCGACGGTCACCGATGATCTCGACATCCTGGTATCGTTTACCGAAGCCGCCAATGTTCCGAAATCAGGATTGATCAGTCTCAGTCCTCTGTTTTCCTACGGGTCGGCAGACCAAAAGACTTCTTGAGAATTGCCCAGTTTCTGACAGAAAAAGCAGTTGATCTCCCTCGGCTTTGCCAGATACTGGGACGCTACAATCTGCATGAATCGTGGACGTTGTTCTGCCGTCGCGCTGGCATTCCCAATCCGTGCGAGGTAAACGCGGGCCCATGACGCCGGACAAGCCCGTTTACCCCGACATCTCGGACATCCTCGCGCTCAAGGACGAAGGCCGGCGCGAGATAAGAGCGCGTTCGTTCGGCGAAAAGATTGCGATGGTGGAAAAGATGCGCGAGCGACTTGCCCCGTTGAAGAGACTCCGTGAGGAGCGGCGCGCGATTGCGGGAGCTCGTCTTCCACAGGCTTTGGGCGAGAACAAATCAGCTGATACAGCAGATGATCAGAGGTTACGGGAACCTCGTCTTGACGAGGAGTGAAACTCTGTGGGGGCGGATTTGAAGCGTTTTGAGGGCTATTCAACCGCGGCAGCAAGCTCCACAATATTTTCTGCCATCATGCGGCTAACGGTTTTGGTCAACTCCTCCTTCCGTAGGTGAGGATCTGTCAGGCGCAGTCGATAGAAGCCAGCTGCTCGAGGGTGGTCCATGATCGTCGCCTTATAGCGCTCAACAAATTCGCCGATTGCGTCGGGGCTTGCCTGCGGAATGAATCGGACAGCCACAATGGCATCGCCGACCGGCGCCGACGCGGTCTGGTAAGTGCCGGCTCCGTTCGTGATCATCAGAGCGACCATGAACGCCGCTTGGATCATGATCCCTATTCCTGCGGCCGCCGCAAACCGAGCCGCCGGTCCCGTGCCGAAGAAATCTTTGCATCTCGCAATCAGCGAATGCGGCTCAAGCCATGTCCAGCTGCTTTTCGCGGGAACGTCGGACAGAGGCAGGATCAGGAGTTGCTCTCCGGCTTCGTCGGTGACGACGATATTCCAGGTTTCGATTGATGACTGAAAACCATGTCTTACGATGTCTCGCGCCAGAGCGGCTGCCTGCTTGTGCGCAGCGCCGGGGTCCGAGAGCACCACGCCGCCCGAATCCCGGACGAGATCGCGGCCGTCGCCTTCGACCATATTGAAAAAATAGCGCGGCATCATCGCCCTACGGGCTTCGATTTGACACAACCACCTGAACGCGGCCCCGATCCAGGCCCGCAGAGGCCAGTAATTTCCTTTGTACGATCTTTGGGAGGATCACGATCAACAAACTGCTGTGACCTCCTCCGGAGAAATCATGCGCAACATAGTTGTTTCCAACGCGATGTGTTGGACAGGCTTCGCCGCTGGTTAAACAGATGTTTACTTGACTGCAGAGTCGAGTGGGGACGCCAGTACCGCTGTTATTAAGCTCTGGCTGCCCTCCGGCCGAAGGTCAGACAACATCTACAATCGCATCGCGGCGTGCAGTCCCGGCGCCCAGGAGCTGCTGATCAATCTTTATGGTCTCCTCTACAAGGAGATCACGACTTCGAGCGCCCTGGCGCGGATGAATATTTCGGTGGACAGCCTGACGCACGACCCTGTCCGGCAACCCCGGGCTCGCTCTACGACACCAACATCCTCGTCGTCAGTCCGCGCCATCCTGCCGTGAGCCTGCGCGCCGCTCGTGTCGCCATCAGGCGCTTGATCAATCCGAGCAGGCTCTGGCGCTCATAGCGACCTGGAATGGGTCCCGACTCGCACAGCTTCACAGCAGCATCGACCGCCCGAGGCAGAGTACCGGCGAGGATCACTTCCAGTTCCGGACGATTCTGCCGCACCCACGCCGCAAGCCCAAAGCCGTCCATTGAGCCCGGCATCTCAATATCGGTCAGCACAATGTTCAATTCTATCGGCCGCTGACCGAGAACAACCAGAGCTTCGTCGGCATTGGCGGCTTCAATGACCGTGTAGCCGCAGCCGCGAAGTTGCCGTGAGATCGTCATCCGCGTCAGGACTTCGTCGTCGACAACGAGGACGGCTCGTGCGTGTGAGTGCCCGGCTTTAAGATTCACGACCACAGGACCGATCGAATCGCTCTATTGATCCAGAAGTGATTGGATTACCGCAACAAGTCGTGCCACATCGTAAGGCTTTTTTACGAACGCGTCGACACTGTCGTTGAGTTGGGGTTGCGCTGTCTGTCCCGAGGCGACAAGGACTTTCACGTTCGGATACTCTGATCGCAGAGTGGCGGCGAGACGCGTCCCATCCTGCGGTCCGGGAGTGTCGAGATTGATGACCGCGACCTCGACTGCAATGCCCGCGTGAACGATCGACAGCGCCTCGTCCGTGTTCTTGGCTTCCGCGACATTGAACCCGTGCTGGCGAAGCTCCTGGCTTAGCGCCATGCGCACGAGGACCTCGCCCTCGACCACCAGTATCGTAGGTCGGCCATAAGCAGGATCGCCGATCGGACAGGCGCTATTCATCGAGCGGGCTTAGCATAGTCCGGCACCGCAGGGCCGGCACGCCGGGAGACCGGACATTTAATCACCGACGCGCAGCTTTGCCGAGGCGCCTCGCGCCTGATTTGGGCTAATTGCTTCCGATATCGGCTTACGCGGCGCCCGTGATGCGAGCAGGCGACGGATGCGATCGAGCACGGCTTGCGGATGGTATGGGTTTGGCGCGCTGCCTTCCTCGCAAAGATCGCTGGCTGCATCGACGGCGCGGGGCACGGTCCCGGCAAGGACGACGTCGAGGCCGGGCCTGTTCGTCCTGATCCATTGCGAAAGTGCGAAGCCGTCCATGGAACCCGGCATTTTGATATCTGTGAAAACGATGTCCACGTGTATTTCTGCGTGCTGAAGAACCGAAATCGCTTCGTCGGCGTTGGCGGCCTCGATGACCCGGTAACCACAATCACGCAGGTATTCGGAGAGGGTAATTCGAATGAGAACTTCGTCGTTGACGACGAGAACCGTTTCGGTCGCGTCGGGCGACCGGTGGTCAGTTGGCATGATGTTGAGAATCCGTTAATAGCTCTTTTACTTGGCTTATTATCGCGGTAATGTCGTACGGCTTTGAAACTGCTGCATGGGCGATTCCAGCCAAAGAGACTTCGGGCAGGCGGGCTGACGCGACGACAATCTTGATCGCCGGAAATCTCGCATGGACCAGGCCCGCAAGTGCCATTCCATCGAAATTTCCGGGCATCTGAAGGTCAGTTAACAACAGATGGACCGGAACCGCGCTTTGCAACACAGAGAGCGCCTCCTCCGCGTCGGACGCTTCGACGACATTGAGCCCCTGCTTCCGTAGCTCGTCAGCAACCATAAAGCGAATGAGGACCTCGTCCTCGACGACAAGCACCGTCGGTCGGTCCTCACCAGGGGCCAGCTGATAAGCGACTGCGTTCATGGTTCATCTCGCCCGGTCGCACCGACGAGAAGTCCTCGTCTATTTCGCAGACGCCCAGTGCGCCGGTCCAACAACTGAGCAGGTTGCGGTTAGTTCCCTGTTGTCCGCCGCGGCCCTCGATGACGCAAGAGCGGCAGCTGCATCGTGCATCAGTTGCGCCCGTTCAGCTACCCTGCCGGAACGGCCTTTGCCGAGGCGTCGGCGGTCACGACATCGCGTGGATAAGCGAGCCGCGCCGGTATTGCGAGGGCGCTCGCTGCCAGCACCGGCACAAGCATGATCAGGAAAGTCAGCTCCAATCCGGTATCGCCGGAAGCAAGCCAAGTTGACATCCAGCCGAACACCAGGGGTGCAAAGCCCTCGAGTCCGCCGCGTACCGCCATGCGTCCCGCTTCCGCGCGTCCCCACAGCCGCGGGTGCACAACATCGAGCCGCGCGGCATCCATCGGCGGGTTGGCGGCGGCCAGCGAGGCCGTCCCCAGCGTCAGCAAGCCGATGCCAAGAACAGGATTCGTGGTCCAGATTGCCGGCGCTGTGAACAGCACCATCAGAAAGAGTGCGCCACCGGGGACGAGGACGCGCGCCGACGCCCAGCCTCGGTCCAGCATCCAGCCCGACAGGCGGGCGCCGAGCCACAAGCCGACCAATGCTCCTAGCCCAATGATGATCACCAACGCGCTGGTGACCCCGCGCGAGAGGCCGTAATGCCCGGTGATATAGATCATCCCGAAAGCGCGCGCCCCGGCGAAAAAATAGTACCCGAGCGCGGAGGCCATGACGATCAATCGATAAGTCGGAATCCGAAGCACATAGACAAAGCTGCGCCACAGGCCCCAATCGGTGGGATTTTCGTGCAGGATTAGTTCCTGCCTGGGTTGCGCGCCTGATTCTCTGACTCTCTCGTGCGCCCTTGCGGATTCGCCGGATCGCGTTTGGCCTGCTTCATGGTTCTGAGCCTGATGGCGCCCCGAGTCGCGGTTCGAATCGACCTCCTCCTGCCCCAACCTGATCCAGCTTTGTCCGCCGCGCGCCGGTTCAGGCAAGTATCGCCACAGAGCGAAACCAATCAGCGCACTGGGAACGCCCATCAGATAGAGCGACCAGCGCCAGTCGAGGATCGTCGAAACCTCTCCAGCAATGAAGAACCCGACTCCGATACCGATCAGTTCGCCGCCGAGCACCATTCCATAAGCCCGGGCGCGGGCCTTGGCCGGAAAGAAGTCGCCCACCAGGGAAGCGACGCTTGGGGCCGCCGCAGCCGTAACCGCGCCGAGGAAGATGCGCGTCACCAGCATATGAACGAATGATGTCGCCGTGCCGCTGATCACCATTGCGACGGTCCACACGGCGATCGCAACAAGCAGAATGCGCTTGCGGTTCATGCGGTCCACAAGCGCGCCGAGCGGGATTGTGAAGATTGCCCCGACAAAGGATACCGCGGCGACAAGGAGGCCGATATCGGTATTGCCGATCTGGAATGCCTGTTTGAGACTTCCGGCGATAGCCGAGACTGCGGCCTTGTCGGCAGCATCCAAGCCAAGCACGGACCCGAGCAGCAGCACGACCTGCAAACGGGCGGGACCGCCGGCAACATGTTCAGCCCGCGCCTTCAGGGCGTGGATAGTCCTCTTCGCTGTCCGCTTCATACCGGTCATGTTGCTGTAGAAAACAACGCGACGCCTGCCGGCCTCGTTTCTGATGACCCGCTCAATTTTTTGTTGTTAGAATACGCGCAGGTCCACCATTTCCATGCTGCTGGACCTAAGGGAACCAGCGGGACTCGCAGCGGTTCTCTCCGCGACTGGACACGACACTCTATCGGAAGGTGGGCCGGACGTGGATGCGATCGGACAGATTGACCTGTTGGTCTCCTGCGGTTGGGTTGCAACGGTTGGCTGGCTTCTCTTCCATGCTGTCAACCAGAGCAGGCTTTTTGGCCGTATTGCCGCTGCTTCCTGGCTGCCGGGGAAAAAGGCCGATCAGGTCGTCGTCGTCGTCCCGGCGCGCAACGAGAGTTCTAACATCAGGCGCTGCGTCGAGAGTTTGCTCGGCCAGCGCTATCCGCGGGCTTGCCTGCGCGTGGTGGTCGTCGACGATGATTCGACCGACGATACGGTCGCCGTCGTTCAATCGATTGCCGAGCGGCAGTCCGCATTGGCGCTGCAGCGCAGCCCGTCCTTGCCGTCGGGCTGGACTGGCAAATCCCACGCGTGCTGGGTCGGAGCGGGGACAATTTCGTCCGATGCCGAGTGGATCTGCTTCATCGACGCCGATGTATGGGGCGAGCCTGATTTGATCGCCAGCGCTGTTGAATACGCCGCGCGCAATCGGATCGACCTCTTGTCGCTGGCGCCTCGTCATGAGCTGGGCAGCTTCGCCGAGCGCCTGATGTTGCCCTGCGGACACTACCTGTTGGCGTTCTGCCAGGATCTGCGCAAGCAGCAGAAACTCGATACGGCCGTGCAGGCCAGCGGACAATTCATGCTGATCCGGCGGCGTATGTACGAGGCTGTGGGCGGGCATGCTGCGGTCGCTCGCGCGATTTGCGAGGATGTTGCGCTGGCGCGACTGGTCAAGCGCATGAGCGGAAACGTGGTCTTCCTATCCGGCGACGGTCTGTTGTCCACCCGCATGTATACGGGCTGGCAGACCCTTTGGCCCGGCATCGCCAAGAACCTGGTTGAAACGCTGGGAGGACCGCCGTCGACGGCGCTGATTGCCGGTTTGGCCGTAATCCTTTCATGGGCAGCCTTTATCGTGCCGGCCCATGCTGCGGTAACTTGCGCAAACGGAAGCTCGGGTGCGTGCGCCGCCCTCCTGCCAGCGCTTATCGGCTCCGCCGGAGCCTTGGCTTTGCACGTGGCCGGCGCAATCCATTTCGGAATTCCGTTCTGGTACGGACTGATTTTCCCGCTGGGCTACACGGCCGGCGCCGCGATGGCTCTCGACAGCATCCGCCGTCGATTGATGGGGCACGTGAGCTGGAAAGGCCGCATCTATTCATGAACCCTCAACCCGACCGGAGACGCGGCCGCGCTCCCGAAGCGAGCGTAGCGGTGCCGGCCTGGACGCTGACAACACTCATCGGCTTTCTGACCGTCCTTCTGTTCTTTTACGCCATTCACTGGGTTCTGCTGCCGTTCATCATCGCCGGGGTGCTCGGCTATGTCTGCACTCCGCTGATCGATCGGTTGGCGCGTTACGGCCCACGCGCTGTCATGGCGGTTGGCGTTTTCCTCGTCCTGCTCGGCTTGGCGGCCGGACTGGCATTGCTGGGCGTGCCGGCGCTCTTGGAAGAGGCCGGACAGGTCATCGGCAGTTTTGGCGCTACGATCGAGCGGTTGGTTCGCGGGGTAATCGGCAATCGCAGCATTGAGCTCTTCGGCCAGCCGATGAAAGCGTCGGATATTTCAGATGCGGCGGTAACGGCTGCACGGAATTGGATCAGCCAGGGCGGCACCTTGCTCAATCTTGCTACCTGGAGCTTCGCAGCCGTCTTCGGGTTCTTTTTGACGGCCGTGCTGTTGTTCTATTTTCTCGTTGGCGGCAAGAATATCGGTCGTGGTTTGTTCTGGCTCGTGCCGCCGAACCATCGTCTGTTCGCCGAGCATGTCTGGCAAAAAATCGATCCCGTCCTCAAACGATATTTCATAGGTGTCATTGTCGTCGTCGCCTACGCAACGGTAGCGGCCTATGTCGGCCTGGGTCTCATCCTGGGCATCCATTATGCCATATTTCTCGCGCTTATGACAGGAATTCTCGAAATGATACCGATAGTTGGGCCGGCAGCCGCAATTGTTTTATCGGCGCTCGTGGCGGTGCAGCAAGCCACAACCATGGGGTCGATCATCGGATACGCGGTGTATGTAGCGGTCCTGCGGCTTTCAATCGACCAGTTACTTGGTCCGTTGGTGCTTGGGCAGGCGGCGAGGCTTCACCCGACACTGATCATTTTTTGTTTCCTCTCTGGCGGACTGCTGTTCGGCATCGCCGGGGTGATCCTCTCGGTCCCGGTCGCGCTAGCCGTGAGAATCATTCTGATGGTCCTTTACGATTCATTCGATGAACCGAATCACCAGGATCGATGAGCACGTCAATTGCACACGCAGCTTTGAGCCGAAATCTACGCAACTTTCTGCTGAAATAAGGGTTGATGCGCCGGGGAGCGCTGAAACCCGTTATGTCGGAAACCAGTCTCAACAATCCGTCAGTCTTGTATCAGTTGGTATTCGGTCTGGATACCCTGCTGCGGCGGTGGTATGCGATCAGCGAATATTCTACAAACCCATTATGTATTTTTAGGATACAGTTGGCCGAAATCGATCGGACCATCAGGCTCTCGGACGGCACGCTTGCGCGCCCCGGCGACCGCATCATCGATCTTCATCTTTGGAACGAGCACCTTCCGCGGCTCTCCGACCGCGGCGCCTCGGTCGCCTGGGCGCTGGAGATGCGAAGAGCCCTCGAGATTTCGCTGCGCGAGCTTGCCCGTCATGTAAGCACGCATCGCGAGTTCCGGGATGTCCCGCTCCTACGCGGCAATATCAAGTTTTGTGGCCCGGAGCAGTGCGAGCAGTTGGCTCGGGTCTGCCGCCGCCTCGGGTTTGAAGTTTTCGACAGTGATGAACCAAGCACCGTGATTGAGCAAATCCACCAATTCGGCCAGAACATCCTGATCTCCCTGATGGTGCTGGCGCTCAACGGCATGGCGATTCGCGCAGATACCCTGAGACGCGCCACGGTAATGGTTTATTTGTCCCGCAAGCAGCTCATTGCCCGTTTCGGGGGCCGGCGCTGACCGGGCTGGAACATGTCAGACGCAAATACAATTTTGCAATCATTTGGCGAGCTATGCGCGGCCGGCGTCATTTTGGGCGTGTTGTACAACCTGACCGCGGCGATTCTTGTGCTGAGATTTCCCCGCCCAACCGAGCTGGCGCGCGGCTCCTATCCCGCCGTGAGCATCCTCAAGCCGCTCCATGGCAATGAGCCCGGCTTGTTCTGGCGTCTCGCTTCATTTTGCCGGCAGGATTATCCGGCAGCCATTCAACTGATATGCGGCACGCAATCGGAGAGCGATCCGGTGATCGATCTCGTCACGCTGCTCACGACAACGCAGCCTTCCACGCAAGTCGATCTGAAGATGGACGCGCGGGAGCACGGCACCAACCGGAAAGTTTCGAACCTGGTGAACATGCAGGCGGCGGCGCGCCATGAGGTCGTGTTGATATCCGACAGCGACATTGTGGTCGAACCTCGGTTTCTAAGTAACGCCATATCCGAACTGCAAGCCCCGGGAGTCGGCGGCGTGAGCTGCGCCTATTTCGGCATCGCCGCAGGCGGCATCTGGGCCAAGCTTTCGGCTTTGTATATCAATACGCAATTTCTGCCGAACGTCATTACTGCCCTGAGCTTCGATGCGGCGCGGCCGTGCTTCGGCTCCGCCATCCTGATGCGCCGAAGCATGCTCGATCGAATCGGCGGTCTTGGGACTTTCGCGGACGAACTGGCCGACGATTTTGCAATCGGCAGAGCGATTCGTGCGACCGGGTATCGCGTCTCTATCCCCCGCTTCGCGGTCGGCCACGTCTGTTTCGAGCGGGAGTTTCGCTCCTTTTGGGAGCGCCAGATGCGCTCGGCGCGCACAATCCGGTCGATCGACCCGGTCGGTTACGTCGGTACGATTTTCATGCATCCGTTTACACTGGCATTGCTGGCGGCGACGATCGGCATGCCGCATCCGGCGCTGATGATCGCGACGGCGGTTGCGTGTCGTGTTGTGCTTTGCTCCTGCGTGGAACGCGCGTTCGGCCTTCCCAGGCAGCCATACTGGCTGGTGCCCCTCCACGACCTGATTTCGTTTGCAGTTTTTGTAACGAGCTTTCTCGGATCTGCGGTGGTATGGCGCGGGCACATTTATCGCGTGCTGGCGGACGGCGCGCTCAAGCAGGATCGGAGCTGAGTTGCCGAGCGATGTATTCGTCAGCGTCACATCGGGGCACTCGGTCATTTCCAGCATCGCAATCGGCCGCCGATTGCGCGCCGGTGATCGTCTTCGTCGGGCTCATGCTCGAAGCCCGAACCGCCGTCGGCCCCAATGCGATTGTGGTCTGCCACGACAGAAATCGGGACCTTTCGCAGTTGGTCGAGCGGGCAGTCAGCTCCGGTTCGCGCAGCATTATCAGCTTCGGAGTTGCGGGAGGATTGGCGCCCAGCCTGCGCGCCGGCGACTGGATCGTCGCCTCAAGCATCCGTTATCAGCAGGAGCAAGTGGCGACCGACGCAGTCTGGTCGAGCAGACTGCTGCTGGCCTTGCCGCATGCGTGCTACGCACCGGTCGTGGGCGTCGATTCGGCGATCGTGCAGGCGCCGGCACGGGGCGCGCTCTATGCGCGAACCGGGGCCGTCGCGGTCGATACCGAATCGCATCTGGTCGCGAGAGTAGCTGCCGCTCACTGTCTGCGTTTTGCAGCCTTGCGGGTGGTTGTCGATGCTGCACACCGGCGGGTGCCGCAGGCGGCCCTCGATTGTATGGCCGACGATGGCAGCACCAGTGTTGCAATTCTGTTGAAGCGGCTCCTTGCCAATCCGGCGCAGACCTGGGGCGTGGCTCGGCTTACCGCCGATTGGCTGGCGGCGCGAGCAAGCCTGATCGCGATACGAGAGTTACTCGGGCCAACCCTTGGCGGTTCGTAGCCCGGGTGGGCAAAATCGGGTTCGAGTACCGCTCAAAGCCTGGACGACACAACCCGATTTTGCCCACCCTACAACAGTTGGCGGCTCTCAGCCGCAGCCCGGCGCCGTGAGGGGCGGGTTTCAGCCCGCCCCTCGAACCAGGCTCAGGCCGAGGCTCGGTCAGCCTCTGAGGTACTTATTGAACCAGGCCAGCGTGCGATCCCACGACTGCTTGGCCGCAGCCTCGTCGTAGCGAGGGGTCGTGTCATTGTGGAAGCCATGTTGCGCCTTCGGATACACGTACCCTTCGTGCGGGACTTTCGCCTCAGTCAGTTCCTTGTCAAACGCCGGCCAGCCTGAGGTGATGCGGGTGTCGGCCTCGCCATATTGAGCCAGGATTGGAGCCTTGATCTTGGCAACCTCGGCGGCCATCGGCTGGGCGCCGTAGTACGGAACCGCGGCGGCAAGATCCGGACCCAGCCGCACCGCCAGCTGATTGACGACGCCGCCGCCAAAACAGAATCCCACCGCGCCGAGCTTGCCGTTGCTCTCCGGGCGAGCCTTGAGCCACCGTGCCGCAGCCAGGAAATCTTCGCGCATCTTGGTGTTGTCGACCTTGCCGAAAAGCTCTACGCCTTTTTCTTCATCGCCCGGATAGCCGCCGAGCGATGTGAGCCCATCGGGTGCAAATGCGACGAAATTCGCAACTGCCAGCCGTCGCGCCACGTCTTCGATGTAAGGATTAAGGCCGCGGTTCTCGTGCACAACGAGGATGACGGGCAGTTTTCCGCTCATGTTCGCGGGTTTTACCAAATACCCCTTGATGCTGCCGTTGCCCTGCGGGGACGGCACGGTATCGGTCTCAGACTTGATGCGGCTGTCATTCGGCTGAACCTGTACTGCCCAGGCATAGTTCGGCTTGAGCATGTCGAGCAATGCTACCGCGGTCAGGCCACCGACCGCGAATTTTTGCGCACGCTCTAAAAATTGCCGTCGGTTGATGCCGCCGTGTACGTACTCGTCGAATAGATCCAGCAACTCCTGTGGGAAATCAGATGCTTTTTTTCGTTCCATGACCCTCTCCTGGTGTGCTTCGAGCGAACAGGTGCGGCTCGAAATGGCTGGTCCTAGCCGGCGCGGACAATAGCACCAATCGGCCGATTGTCACCCCCGGCAAACCCAACCGGCTGCGTGCAACACCATACCAGGGTCGCACGTTGGACCGAGCTCTTAAATCCCGGGCGGGCGATGAAATTGCATGTGCGAAACCGTGAGCCGCATGGGTCTGAGCGCATCGGCGCCCTCGAGCCCGGTTTGGGAACAAGCCGATGTGACTGGCGTTTCCCAAACAAGGTGCAACCAGAAAAGGAGACCCTGATGGCTACAACCACAACGGTCGAAAACCGGCGCGAAACAGTTTCGCTGATTGGCAGCGACAAGGTCGAAGGCACAGCTGTTTATGGCGCCAACGACGAACGCATTGGCTCCGTCCAACGGGTTATGATCGACAAGATAAGCGGCAAGGTTGCGTTCGCCGTGATATCGTTTGGAGGCTTCCTTGGAATTGGAGAGGATTACTATCCGATGCCCTGGGCGCAGTTGAAATACGATACCCGTCTGGGCGGCTACAAGGTCGGTGTAACCGCGGATCAGCTCAAAGGCGCGCCAAAATACGGCAAGTACGACAACTGGGATTGGTCGAACCGCGCCAACGACGAGCGCGTCTACGGATATTACAACACGCCGCTCTGGTATTAGCCACGTCAAACCGATACCAAAGAGCCCGGCCGCGTTTCGCGAGCGGGCTCTTCTCGCGATCGAGCGGACTGCTTTCATTTCACTTTGTGCGTCACTCGGGCGGGGGAATCCGTCGATAGACTGCCTCGGCCATTCCGTGAAGCCCGAAGGCGACCAAGCCTGCAGCAGTGATGCCGAGCAACGCTGAACCGTACGGCTGCCCCTGAATCACCGTGAGTGCTCCGGCAAATCCTTTTGCTTCACTTGAACTCGACCTGATCGCGGCGAAGAGGAGGAAGACCCCGATCATTGCAAACACGAAGGCGCGCGACAGAAAGCCGGCTCTCCCCAGCGCAGCCGCAATTGCGCGCTTCTCCTTTGTGACAACGAGGCGGTCGTCGAAGTCGCCGCGCAGCGCTCTGACTGCTATACCGAGGCTGGTCACCAGGAAGGCAATTCCCATTATCCCGACCACCCATCCACCGAACGGCTGGGCGAGCAGCCATGCGGTCCACTCGCGTGCGATCTGGTCGCTGTTGCCGGTAGAATGCGCGCCAAAGAGCATGCTGAGCGTGACCCAGGCGAAGCCGAAGTAGAACAGTGCCGACCCAGCCCAGATGACGCGGCGAACCAACGCTCGGGGCTCAGTCCCACGGCGGTCGGCATCGCCCAGGGACTGCAGGGAGCGCCAGACTGCAAAGCAGAACAGGCCAACAGCGAGCGCGGCAAGAAGCCCCTGACCGAAGGGCTCGGCGAGGAGGGCGCGTAGCGCGTCCTTGCTGTCCGCGGGCCGGCTCCGGGCGCCGATGGCGGCGAGGATCGCCAATACGCCGACGATCAGAAACACCAGTCCTCTTGCCGCGTAACCGATTCGCGCGGTGAGTTCGAGAAAGGCGTACCGAGGCCCGGGCGTCTTCTTGGTCCCAATCCGATTCATCGAAATTCTCGCGGCCCGCGAAAGCCGAATTTGGAACTCAGCCGGTTCCGGTTCGTTCCTTAGCGGGCATTCGCGGACGAGAATTTACCCATATGCCGGCCACGTTTCGGGATTCGCGCGCGCTCTGGCTGCTTGCCTTTCTGGGCATTGTGGCCGCACTCTATTTTGCCAGGGCAGTCTTTATTCCCCTCGCTGTTGCGATCCTTCTGACCTTCATCCTCGCTCCTCCGGCGCGCCTCCTAAGGAGGTGGGGCCTGCCGCGCGTGCCTGCTGCTCTCATCGTGGTTGTGGTGGCATTTATATTCATCCTCGGATTGGCGGGTCTTTTGGGCCAGCAGCTCACGCAATTAGCAGTCGAACTGCCGCAGTACCAATATACGATCACGCGAAAGATCGACAACATCCGCAACGCGGTGGCGAGCGGCGGTACGCTGCGACGAATCTCGGAGTTTTTGACTCAGGTGAATGAGGAGATCTCGCCTGATCAATCGAATCAAACTTCGACGTCCAACGCCCAGCAACAGAAGCCCACTCCGGTTCAAATCATACCTCCCTCTCCGCGCCCTACCGAGGTGATCCAGCGTGTAATTCAGCCCCTCCTCGATCCGCTGACCACATTGGGTCTGATCCTGCTGTTCGTGATTTTCTTTCTGCTCGAGCGGGAAAGCTTGCGCGATCGCGTGATCCGGCTTGTCGGTTCGCACGATCTGCAACGCACCACTCAATTGATTGATGACGGCGCTCGCCGTTTGAGCCGCTACTTCCTGGCCCAGACGTCGATAAATGCCGTGTTCGGCCTCGTGGTGGGCGTCGGGTTGACTTTGATCGGAATACCAAATCCGATTCTCTGGGGCATCCTGGCAATGCTGCTGCGCTTCGTGCCCTATCTCGGCGCCTGGATCGCCGCTGCGTTCCCGATTGCGGTGAGTTTTGCCGTCGATCCAGGCTGGAGCAAAACTCTTATGACAGCCGGGTTGTTCGTCGTCACCGAGCCGATCATCGGCCAGTTCATCGAGCCTGTTCTGTACGGACACACCACCGGACTTACACCGGTCGCCGTAGTCGTCTCCGCAACCTTTTGGACCTGGCTTTGGGGTCCGATCGGGCTGCTGCTGTCGACACCGCTCGCGGTGTGTCTGGGCGTGCTTGGCCGCCACGTCAAATCGCTGGAGTTTTTGGAGGTCATGATCGGCGACGAACCGGCTTTGTCGCCGGCCCAGAGCTTCTATCAGCGGGCGCTTTCCGGGAGCGAGAACGAGGCGCTTGACCAGCTTGAGCAATGCCTGAAGCAGGGACAAGACCTGGCCGAATGTTATCAGCAGATCGTCATGGAGGCTCTCGTGCTCGCCGAGGTTGATTATCACCGCGGCGTTCTCGACGACGAGCATGCCGAAAACATCAATAATGTAATCCGCTCATTGCTGGCCGAGGTGGCTGATCAATTCGAGGCGGAGCAGCCCCGGCGCTCGCCGCAGGCGACATCAGACATCGAGGAGGAACAAGTTACCCCGGCGCAGCCACTGGGCCTCGCGCTGGGGGAGCACCCGGTTCTCTGTATCAGCGGGCCTGGCCGTTTCGATCATACGATCGCGCTCATTCTCGCTCAGCTGCTGGCGAGGGCGGGCATCCGCGTCCGTATCGAGTTGGACGCCGCGATATCGCCTTTGAACATGGCTCGGCTCGATATCACCGGAGTCGCAGTCGTTTGTCTCTCATACCTGCATCTGGGACACAGTGCGGCGCATCTGCGGTATTCAATTCGACGCCTGCGCCGGCGAATCCCGTCCGCCACGATCGTTGCCTGCCTGTGGGGTTACGAGGAAAGCGAGATCCCCGAAACGGATCCGAAGGGGGCGGGTGCGGACACCTTTACCCTCACTCTCGCCGACACTGTGGCGCTTTGCACTCACGCCGTGCTCCCGAGCAAGGTAGTACCTTCGCAAGTCCAGAGCGTGCCAACCAGCATCCACGCTGCGTGAACGGTGGGAACCCAGGCGCGCTCGGTACGTTGCAGCAGGCAACCCCGGACCGCGTTTGTCATTCCATCGCATCCTGCAGTTCTTCACGTTTCCGGCTGCAACGACGCGGCTCTCCGTAGGAGCGCCGCACCCGCTCGGCGCTACATGGGACGGTCGGGGGACGAATTTTGCGTTGTTTTCGGCGAATGCGACCAAAGTCGAGCTTTGCCTTTTCGATCCTCAGGGGCGGCGGGAGCTTGAGCGCATCGCATTGCCGGAGCGGACAGAAGATGTCTGGCACGGCTATTTGAGCGACGTCGCTCCCGGCCAGCTCTACGGCTATCGTGTCCACGGTCCCTACGAGCCTGAGCACGGGTATCGCTTCAATCCCAACAAGCTCCTGATCGATCCCTATGCCAAGAGGCTCGCCGGCCGCCTGGTGTGGAGCGACGCGCATTTTGGCTATCGCGCCGGCAGCCCGCGCGGCGACCTGTCGTTCGACCGCCGCGACGATGCCCGCGGCATGCCGAAATCCGTGGTCTTCGACGAGGCCTTCACCTGGGGCGACGAGCGGCGGCCGCATGTGCCGTGGGAAGACACCATCATCTACGAGGCGCACGTGAAGGGGCTGACGCAGCAGCGCGAGGACGTGCCGCCGGCGTTGCGCGGCACCTTCCGCGCGCTTGCGACGCCTGGAATTATCAATCACCTCAAGCGGCTCGGGGTGACGGCTGTCGAACTGTTGCCCATCCATGCGTTTGTGGACGATCGGCACCTCGTCGGCCGGCGCCTGAGCAATTACTGGGGTTACAACACGCTTTGTTACTTCGCGCCGGAGCCTCGCTACGCTCCCGAGAGCCCACTCGATGCGTTCCGCTCGACGGTGTCGCGGCTGCACGATGCCGGCATCGAGATCATCCTCGACGTGGTTTATAACCACACCGCCGAAGGCAACCACCTTGGTCCGACGCTGAGCTTCCGCGGGATCGACAACACCTCCTATTACTGCCTGCTGGAGAAAGAGCCGCGTTATTACGACGATTTCACCGGTTGCGGGAATGCGCTTAATCTCACCCATCCGCGCGTGCTGCAGCTGGTGATGGATTCGCTTCGCTACTGGGTCGATGTCTGTCGCGTCGACGGATTTCGTTTTGACCTCGCCACAACGCTCGGACGCGGCGCGAATGGATTCGATGCCGGCGCCTCGTTCTTTGCTGCGGTGAGGCAGGACCCCGCGCTCGCCCACGTCAAGATGATCGCCGAGCCCTGGGATATCGGTCCGGGAGGTTACCAGGTCGGCGCGTTTCCGCCCGGATGGTCCGAATGGAACGACCGCTTTCGCCAGACCCTGCGACGCTACTGGCGGGGCGAGGGCAACCTGATCGGGGATCTCGGCGCCCGCATGACGGCTTCGGCCGACCTCTTCCAGCATCACGACCGCAGTCCGCGCGCCAGCATCAATCATGTCACCGTGCACGACGGCTTCACGCTTGCCGATCTCGTAAGCTATGAGCAAAAGCACAACGAGGCGAACGGAGAAGGAAACAAGGACGGCTCGGACGACAATCTCAGCAGTAATTGCGGGGTAGAAGGGCGCACGGACGATCTGAGTATCATCGCGCTACGACAGCAGCTGCGGCGCAATATTCTGGCGACGCTGCTGTTGGCGCAAGGCGTGCCGCTGATCCTTGCCGGCGATGAGGTCGGCAACCGCCAAGACGGCAATAACAACGCCTATTGCCAGGACAATCCGATCGGATGGATCGACTGGTCGGGACAAGGACGCAAGGGCGAGGATATGACCGAGCTGGTCGCGCAGCTCACGAGTCTGCGGCGCGCCTATCCTCAGCTTCGCAGCCGACGCTGGCTTGAGGGGCGCCGCCCGGACGGCTCCTTCGGAGTGCTCTGGCTCACGCCCGGGGGCGCCGAGATGACGCAAGCGGACTGGAATTTCCCGGACGGCCGATTTCTGTCCTACCTGCTTGGCCCGCAGCAGCAGGGCAAGTCGCCGCTCTTCATCGTGCTCAATGCCGCAAGCCTGCCCATCGAGTTCTGCTTTCCGAAGCTCCCTGAATACAGCCGGTGGCTTCCGCTCCTCGACACCGTGAACAGAATCGAGCCCGGGAAGGCGCATCCGTCGGGGTCGAAAGCGCAGGCGCTGCCGCGCGCCGTCCTGGTGTTCTCGGGCGAGATTTGAGAGATACCGCAATGAGGAGGCACCCGAGCATGATTGCGCGCCGACATTTCTTGACCGCATCGGCCGGCTTGGTCTTGGGCGTGATGGGTTTTCCGCCGTACGGCTTTTCCCAAACCGGTATCAAGACGGCGCGGATCTCGGTCGGCTTCCCGCCCGGCGGCACATCCGACGTGGTCGCACGGCTGTTCGCCGGCGCAATGAGCGATTATGCATCCGCCGTTATCGTCGAGAACCGGCCGGGTGCCGGCGGCCGTATCGCAATCGAAGGATTGAAAGGGGCGGCTCGCGACGGCGCGGCGTTCCTTATTACGCCTCTTGCCACCATGACGCTTTATCCGCACATCTACAAATCGCTCCGTTATGATCCGTTCCAAGACTTTATTCCGGTCAGCACGGTGAGTGGAGCGCCGTCCCTTCTGACCCTCAGCCCGGTTCTGCCCAACAGCATTAGAACGCTCGCCGACTTCGTCGCCTGGTGCCGGGCCAATCCCAAGGAGGCAACCTATGGATCGCCCGGGGCCGGAACCTCTCCGCATTTCGTCGGAGTGCAGTTCGCCCGGGCCGCCGGTTTCGAATACACTCATGTTCCATATCAGGGCAATGCGCCGGCTGCTCAAGCCGTTCTTGGCGGCCAGATCGCGTCGAGCCTGCTGACGATCGACAGCACGCTGCCCTATATTTTGTCCGGAAATCTCCGCGCGCTGGCAACCACCGGCCTACGGCGCAGCGCTTTTCTTCCCGATGTGCCGACTTTCATCGAATCGGGATACCCAGCCATCGACCTCATGGACTTGTGGGGTATCTTCCTCCCTGCGAAAACGCCCAGCGAAATTGTCGAGAAGCTCAATGAGTCGATTCAGAAAGCTCTCGGCACGGACAAAGTCAAAGCTGGATTGGCGAGATTAGGCATCGAGATCGACTCTGTTTCGCTCGACCGCTTCGCCCGGCTGATGCGGTCGGATTTCGAACGCTGGGCCTCCATCGTGCAGAGTTCGGGCTTCACTCCGCAAGATTAAGTGCTAGCCCGGATGAAGCTTGTCCCCGCGCAGTTTGGGCCGCAACCGACGCCGGCGGGGATAAGCTTTCGGCTGTGGGCGCCGGCCGCCAAGGCGGTCGATCTGATACTCGACCGCTCTCATCCGATGAAACCGTTCCCGGACGGCTGGTATGAACTCACGGTCGAAGGTGCGCGCGCCGGCGCGCTTTACAAATTTCGCATCGATCGCGAACTCGAAGTGCCGGATCCCGCCTCGCATTTCCAGCCACATGATGTCGGCGGCCCGAGCGAGGTGATCGATCACGACGCATATCGCTGGAACATACCGGATTGGCGCGGCCGGCCGTGGCAGGACGCCGCCTTGCTCGAACTGCATGTTGGAACCTTTACGCCCGCTGGCAGCTTCCTCGGGGCGATGGAGAAGCTCGATCATATTGTCGATAGCGGAGTGACTGCGATCGAGCTGATGCCGGTTGCGGATTTCTCAGGTGCCCGCAACTGGGGGTATGACGGCGTGCTGCTCTACGCGCCGGACAGCTCCTATGGCCGGCCGGAGGATCTCAAGGCGCTCATCGATGCTGCGCATGCCCGCGGACTCATGGTCTTTCTCGACGTCGTCTACAATCATTTCGGCCCGCAAGGGAATTACCTCGCCTGCTACGCGCCGGCGTTCTTCACATCCGCGCAGACGCCTTGGGGTCATGCCGTCGATTACCGCGTAGCGCAGGTGCGCGCCTTTGCGATCGAGAATGCACTGCATTGGCTTTCCCGCTACCGATTTGACGGCCTGCGGCTCGATGCGGTGCACGCGATCGCCGAGCGTGGGCAACCGTCGATTTTGCGCGAACTCAGCCGAGCGGTGGGCTGCTTGGCAAGCGCGACCGGTCGCACGATCCACCTGGTGCTCGAAAATGACGACAATGCCGCCAGCCTGCTCGATCCCTGTGAAGAACCGCCGCGAGGCGCCTATCGGGCGCAATGGAATGACGACTATCACCACGCCTGGCATGCGCTGCTGACGCGCGAGGCCGCCAGCTATTATCAGGATTACGTAGATCGGCCGCTCGACCATATAGCCCGTAGCTTGCGCTCCGGTTTTTCCTATCAGGGCGATGCCTCGCGCCATCGCGACGGCCGATTGCGCGGTGAGCCGTCGGGCGCGCTCTCGCCGCTCGCTTTCGTGAATTTTCTCCAGAACCACGACCAAATCGGCAACCGCGCGCTGGGCGATCGCCTCTCTGCCAATGCCGATTCGGCATCCCTGATGGCCGCGCTCGCGGTCACGCTGCTCGCGCCGATGCCGCCGCTCCTGTTCATGGGTGAGGAGTGGGGCTCGACGCGGCCGTTTCCGTTCTTTTGCGACTTCACCGGCGACTTGGCTGAGGCTGTCCGCCGGGGACGCCGCCGGGAATTTGCCGAGGCCTATGCCAGATTCGGCGATGCGGTTGCGGACCCGCTGGCGGAGGCGACGTTTCGCTCTGCTGTTCTCGATTGGAGCGAGCGCGAGGAGCCGCAAGCCCGCGAGCGGCTCGCCTTCGTGCGCCGCCTGCTCGCAACCCGCCGGCGCGAGATCGTTCCCCGTCTCGCGGGCACGCGTTTCGGCTCCGCCAACCACAATGGTTCGGTGCTTAGCGCCGATTGGCTTCTTGGCGACGGCAGCGAACTGGCACTGATCGCCAATCTTTCGGACGAGATCGCGACGCGGCCGGCACCGGCCGGGCAACGACGCAGGATCTGGGGCAGCCCCGAGAACGACCGGCTCCCGCCCTGGTCCGTTTGCTGGACCATCGGAACGAACTGATGGTGCCCGCTATTCCGATTGCAACTTATCGGCTGCAGCTCACTGCGGATTTTGGTTTTTCACGGGCGGCCGAGTGCGTTGGTTATCTCAAATCGCTCGGCGTGAGCCACCTCTATGTCTCGCCGTTCCTCAAGGCGCGGCGCGGCAGCACCCACGGCTATGACGTGGTCGATCACAATGCCATTAACCCGGAACTGGGCGGCGAGGTGGGATTCCAGCAACTATGCGCGGCACTGGAAACGGCGGATCTCGGACTGATCCTCGATTTTGTGCCCAACCACATGGGCATCCACTACGCCAACAATGCCTGGTGGCTCGACGTTCTGGAATGGGGCCAAAAGTCGCCTTATGCAAACTGCTTCGATATCGATTGGGCGCTGCTGCCGTATCGGCCGGCAGGCGGCGTCCTCGTCCCGATCCTCGGCACCTCCTACGGCGAGGCGCTCGAAGGCGGCGAGATCGAGCTTCGCTACGATGCCGAGGAGGGAAGCTTCTCGGCTTGGTATTACGAGCACCGGCTGCCGATTACGCCACCGCGTTATGCCGAGATTCTGGAGAAGGTCGTCACCGAGGCCTCGGCGAGGGATCGCCCCGCCGGTTGGAAGCTGATCGCACTCGCCGCGCGCTATCGCGGGCCGCACAATCCGCCGCGCGAGAAGGCGCCGGCATTCAAGGCCGCACTGGCGTCGATCGAAGGCGCTCAGGAGATCATTGAGCGCGGCCTCAATGCTTACCGGCCAAAGGTCGGCGGCCGTGAGGCAGCGCTTGCTTTGCATGGCCTGCTGGAACGCCAGCATTATCGAGTGGCGCATTGGCGTCTCTCCGCAAGCAACATCAATTACCGGCGCTTCTTCGACATCAATTCCCTCGCTGGGCTGCGCGTCGAGGACACCCGCGTCTTCGAGGCCATTCATCGTCTCGTTGCTCGGCTGATCGCCGAAGGGCGGCTCCGCGGCCTGCGCCTCGACCACATCGACGGGCTGCGCGATCCGCAGCAATACGCGGCGCGTCTCCAGCGCCTGATCGGCAATGCGCGTCCGCGCCAGCGCAACCCATTCTATGTCGTGATCGAGAAGATTCTTGCCGAAGGCGAGCATCTGCCGCGTTTCCCGGGCGTCGCCGGCACGACCGGTTATGAATGGCTCAACGTGTTATCGCGCCTTCTCCTCGACGAGCGAGGCCTTGCCAGGCTCGACGAGACTTGGCGCCGCATCAGCGGCGATCGCCGCAGCTTTGGCGAGGTTCTGATTGCGGCCAAGCGGCGCGTGCTCGCGACTATTCTGCTCAGCGAGTTCACCGTATTGGCGCGTCTGCTCGACCGCATCGCCGCCGGTCACTACACGACGCGCGACTACACGGCGGAACGCCTTCGCCGAGCGCTGGAATTATTCATTCTGCATTTTCCCGTCTATCGGACCTACATGACCGGATCGGGTCCCTCGCGCGAAGATCGCGCCCTGATCGAGGCGGCAATCGGCAAGGCACGTGCGCAGTGGGTGGGCGCCGATGCGAGCATTTTCGACCTGCTCCGCGATACCGTTACGCTCGACCTGATCAAACCTCCGCATATCGGCCATAGCATTTCGCGGGTGCGCCGGTTCGCCTTCAAGCTCCAGCAGTTCACCGGCCCGGTAATGGCCAAGGCGCTCGAGGATACGGCATTCTACCGCTATCACCGGCTGCTGGCGCTCAATGAGGTCGGGGGTAACCCGTCGACTGGCGCACTCTCGACCGGCGATTTTCACGCTCGCATGGAGCAGCGGATCAAGACTTTGCCGCATGGCCTCACCGCAACCGCCACGCACGATACCAAACGCGGCGAGGATGCCCGCGCCCGTATTCTGGCTTTGCCGGAGCTGGCAGAGGAATGGAACGAGGCCGTCGAGTATTGGCGAGAGTTAAACAGCGCCCTGATCGAGGCGATGCAGCCGAGAGAGAGACCGTCGCCGGCGCATCAATACATGTTGTACCAGGCCTTGTTGGGCGCATGGCCGCTCGAAGGGCCCGACGATGAGTTTCTGCAGAGAATGCAGGCTTACGCTATCAAAGCCGCACGCGAAGCCAAGGAACAGACGAGCTGGCTCGATCCAAACCTGCGTTATGAAGAAGGGCTAATGAGTTTCATCGAGCAATTGTTGGATCGAGATCGTTCAGCGCATTTTCTTGCCGCCTTTGAAGCTTTTGCACGACGCGCGGCGCTACTTGGTGCGTTGAACAGCCTGTCTCAACTGACGCTGAAGCTCACGATTCCGGGCGTGCCCGATCTCTATCAGGGCACCGAATACTGGGACCTCTCGCTCGTCGATCCCGACAATCGCCGTCCGGTCGATTTCGCGGCGCGTACTGCGGCGCTTGCTGCAATCGGCGAGGCGCCTGATTGGCGCAGCTTGGTCGAAGCCTGGCCGGATGGGCGAATTAAGCTTGCACTCACGCGTGCCCTCCTTTCGCTGCGGCAGCGCTTTGCAGAACTGTTCACGCACAGCGGCTATCACGCGGTTGAGGTGATCGGGCCGCAGCGCGAGGAGGTCGTCGCCTTTGCCCGCAGCAGCGGCCGCGACGCGATCATCGTCGCGGTCGGCCGACTGTTCGCGCGCGCCACCGAAGGCGGTCGGCGCTGGCCATCCGGCGCCGCGTGGAATGCGGCTCTCGACCTCGAAGGATTCGCTCCCGTCCGCAGCGTGCTCGGCGCCGGCGCCATATTCGACGGCCGGCAAGTGGCCGTCCGCGACCTTTTCGATCCCATCCCGATTGCCGTGATCGAAGCCCGCTCCGAGGTCATTTACCAGCGCCGCAAGCCGGGGAGGCGCGGCGCCGTTGCGGCGCAGGGGTCCTTGCCAGCGGGCGCAAGTTAAGCAATCAATCGCTCCGGTTGGACCATGCCGGCGACGCTATTCGCGCCGCATCGCCGTCGTCGAAATCAGCGCCGGTGCATGACCCGTGTTTGTACTCGCAATCCAGGGAGGATCAGATGTCGTTTCGCCTTCTCGCTGCCGCCGCCGTTGCCGCGCTTGCCGTTCCGGGCGCCGCGAACGCCCAGGTTCTTATGGAGCCCAATATCTCGGCCAAAATGGCGTTGGCCATCGCCGAGACGGCGTTTGCCGAATGTGGTCCGCGCGTCTCCGTGGCCGTGGTCGATCGTGCCGGCCGGCTTCGCGTCTTCATCCAGGGTGACGGAGCACAGCCGCACAATATCGAACTCGCCCGCCGAAAGGCTTACACGGCCGAAACCTTCGGGCGTACCTCCATCGATTGGGCACAGCGCACCGAAACCCGGGTTCAGGGCCAGCGCCAGCTCTCCGAAGTCATTCCGCTCCAGGGCGGCGTCCCGATCAAGGTCGGCGAGCAGACGATCGGCGGCGTCGGCTTGAGCGGCGCCCCCAACGGCGGTCCGCAGGAAGAGGCCTGCGGCAAGGCGGGCATCGCCAAGGTCGCGGATCAGTTGAAGTAGTCGCGGCCATAGCTCCCCCCGGCCGTTTGGTTTACGGCGCCGGCGGCGCCGTCGTGATTTCCTTCCTTCTCCCCCTCTCTTTCCGATTTGCGGGCGAGCGAGGGGGAGCGGAGCGTTGAGACGCTGGTGCTTTCATTCGTCAATAGGAATTTTGCCGCCCGGGTGAAATTGTCATCGAATTGCAGAGCGAAGCTCGATGCTACGTCTCGAAGCGCCGGGCGCACGCGCGCTGCTGCGATTGGCGTAACGATGGCGTCAATCCTGTTCGTAACCTGGGCTTTCGTTCCGCCCTATTTTCAATCCAAGTGGCTGAGTGAGACTGACCAGAGCGATCTTTTGTTCACCGCGATCCCTTATGTGATCACCATCTATTTTGCCTATTAGTGCCGGATCGTTTTGCGGCGGTTGCGATATCGAGAGACCCCCCTTGGCGCGATTCGTAGGGTGGGCAAAATCGCCTCGCAAGACCGCTTCGATTTGGCGCGGTCACGGGCGATTTTGCCCACCCTACTCTTCTGGCACAGTGCGACTAGACATTTTGAAGAGCCATACCCTTCTGAGCCAATTCCCTCTTCGCATTCTCGTTTTTCCTGACGTGCATGAGCCCCATTCCCCGCAGCACGTTGGGTGCCTTGGTGAACTGGATATTGTCGTAGCCGACGATCTCGACGCGGTTGCCCCACGGGTCGCGGAAGTCGAGGAACGGCCCGTCAATCAGGTTGACGCCAGCCGATTTGAGCGCGGTACGGGCCGCCTCCTTGTCATCGACAACCAGACCGAAATGGCGGCCATCGTCCGCCCCCTGCTTGCGTCCCTTTTGCAGCGCGATGAACTGGTCGCCCAGATCGATGAACGCCATGGAGTCGCTCTTGCCGCGAAGCTCGAACGTGAAAAGCCGCTCATAAAATGCGAGCGCCTCTTCGATATCGCCGACCTCCAGGGCAATGTGGTTGACGCCTATGACGCGCGGTTTTACGGTTTCAACCATCTCAACGTCCTCCTTATTTATCAGCTGATGCCCTCCACGGCTGCGGCTCCATCGGATCCAACCGGGCCGGACGCATTAGGTTGCACGCCGTTGTAGAATTCGGAGGGGAGGGGAGGGAATGCTCGACCCAATCCGCAGTTCAGTAGACCCGCCCGTGTCGCTCAGAGCAGCTGATACATGACAAATGCGTCGACGTAGCCATGGATGGGGTGTCGGAACGCGGCGGGCAAACGACCAACGATCGCAAAGCCTAGTGACCGCCACAGCCGTACGGCCCGCTCGTTCGTACTGATCACGAAATTGAACTGCATCGCCCGATAGCCGCGCGCTCGTGCGTACTCCAGCGAATGCTCGCACATGCGTCGTGCAATACCGCGTCCGCTGAGTGCGGCATGCGTTACATAGCCGCAATTACATACGTGCCGCCCACCTCCGGCCTGATTGGGCCGCATGTAGTAGGTGCCGAGAACCGCACCATCCTCTTCGCCTACGAGCGTCTCTTTGTCATGCCCCATCCAATGGGCCAATGCTTCGGTTTCAGTCATGGCGGGATCGAGCGGATAGGTAGCGCCTTCACGAATGATCGGGAGGATGATCGCAGCGATAGCTGAGGCGTCGCTGGCTTTGGCTTCTCTTATATGCAAGGCTCAAAACTCCCTAGTGCGGCGGTTCAGAGATCCGCATCATTCTTGCGGCGCGTCCGATTTGCGCTGCACACTTGCATTGGCGGGGAACTGGATATCAAATCAGCGCAAAAGAAGCTTGACGGGGTGCCGCTCGCGGATTGCGCACATGAAACGCCTTCTCTTCGCTGCCGCCTTCGGCGCTCTGCTGGCCGCCGGCTATCATTACAGCGATACGTTGGGGTCGTTCCTGTTCGGGTCCAAGCCGGCCGGACAGAATGGGCCTCGACCGGCGGCCGCACAGGCGGTGATTGCCGAGCTGGCGGTCGAAACTGCTGCGCCCGTCGAGGTGACCGCGATCGGGTCCGTCCAATCGATCGCCACGGTGGTCGTCAAGTCGCGGGCGGACGGCCAGATCAGTGACGTGCATTTCGAGGAGGGGCAGGACGTCAAGGAGGGCGACCTCCTGTTCACCCTCGACAACCGCGCTTTCGAGGCGCAGCTACGGCAGGCGCAGGCGCAACTCGAACGCGACCGCGCCCAGCAGGAGCGCGCTCAGCTTGAACTCAAGCGCCAGAGTGATCTCGCGGTGCGAGGCGCTACGCCGCAGCAGAAGCTCGAAGACGCCCAAATGGCCGAAAAGGTCTATGAGGCGGCAATGCGCGCCGACGAGGCCGCGATCGAGAACGCGCGCGTCAATCTGAGCTATACCACGATCCGATCGCCGATCGCCGGCCGCACCGGAATGGTCAACCTCAAGCGAGGCAATGTGGTCAAGTCGAACGACACCACGACCAACGCCGTGCCGCTCGTCACCATCACCCAGATGAAGCCGATCTACGTGAGCTTCACCGTGCCCGAGCGCCACCTCTCCGACATCCGCGCCGCCTTCGAGAAACCGGAACGCCTGCCGGTCGCCGTTGCAATTCCCGGCCAGCCGGGCACGATCGCCGGCGCGCTCACTTTCATCGACAACCAGGTGGATGCCGCGACTGGCACCATTGCGCTCAAGGCGACCTTCCCCAATGACGACCTGCGGCTTTGGCCCGGCCAGTTCGTCAATGTGAAGCTCACCCTCGGATCGCAGCCCAATGCGGTAGTCGTGCCCAGCGCCGCCACCCAGGTCGGGCAAAATGGGCCTTATGTCTTCGTCGTCAAGCCGGATTTGACGGTCGAACTGCGGCTCGTGCGCATCGACCGCACGCTCACCGAGAGGACCGTGATCGCCAGCGGGCTTGCGGCCGGCGAACGCGTGGTCGTGGACGGTCAACTGCGCCTGAGCAACGGCAGCCGCGTCACCGTGCAGCCGTCGGGCAGCGCCCCGAAAGCGCCACCGACGCCATTGGCGGAGCGCTAGCAACACAAGCGGGCGTCATGACCCTCCCGACCCTCTGCATCGAACGACCGGTAATGACGACGCTGCTGACGCTCGCGATCGCACTCGTCGGCGGCGTCGGTTATTTCTTCCTGCCGGTCGCGGCGCTGCCGCAGGTCGATTTCCCCACCATTTCAGTGCAGACGACGCTGCCGGGCGCCAGTCCTTCAACCATGGCGTCTGCGGTAGCGACCCCGCTCGAGCGCGAATTTGCCGCCATAGCAGGCGTCGATTCGATCACTTCGGTGAGTGGACTCGGGATCGGCCGCATCACCATCCAATTCAACCTCAATCGCAACATCGACGCCGCAGCCCAGGACGTTCAGGCCGCGATCGCGAACGCCGCGCGCAAGCTGCCCGCGGAAATGACCACGCCGCCGTCCTACCGCAAGGTCAATCCGGGAGCTGCGGCGGTTCTCCAGCTTGTGCTGCGCTCCGACAGCCTGCCGCTCTCGACGCTGAACGAATATGCCGAGATCAACATCGGCCAGCGGCTTTCGACGCTGCCCGGCGTTGCGCAAGTGAATATTTTCGGTCCGCAGAAATACGCCATCCGCGTCCAGGTCGATCCCGATCTCCTGGCGGCGCGCGGCATCGGACTCGATGAGGTTCAGAAGGCAATAGCGGCGGCCGCCTCGACCACTCCGGTCGGCGCACTCAATGGACCGCAGAAGGCTGCTACCCTCGATGCCAACACCCAACCGACGCAAGCTGCCGGTTATGCGCCGTTGATCATCGCCTATCGCAATGGCGCCCCAGTGCGACTTTCCGATGTTGCGAAGGTGATCGACAGCGTGGATACGAATAAGGCAGGCAATTGGTACAACGGCAGGCGCTCGATCACGGTGGCCGTGTTCCGGCAGGCGGACGCCAATACGGTTGAAGTCGTCAATCAGGTCACGGCGCTGCTTCCGACGTTTCGCGCCGAGCTTCCCGGTGCGGTCATGATTGATGTGCTCGCCGACCGTGCCGCTCCGATCCAGGCTGCGGTAACCGACATCCAGCACACGCTGGTTCTGACCGTCATTCTGGTCGTGCTCGTCATTTTCCTTTTCGTGCGCCGATTTTCCGCCACGATCATTCCTGCGCTGGCCTTGCCGGTATCGATCGTCGGCACTTTCGCGGCGATGTATCTCGGAGGCTATTCGCTCAATAACGTGTCGCTGATGGCGCTGACGCTGGCGGTCGGCTTCGTGGTCGATGACGCCGTCGTGATGCTCGAAAACATCGTTCGCCACACCGAGTCGGGGCTCACCCCGATGCAAGCGGCGCTCAAAGGCTCGCGCGAGATCACCTTCACGATCATGTCGATGACCTTGTCCCTGGTCGCCGTGTTCATTCCGGTTTTCTTCATGGGCGGTGTGGTCGGACGGGTGTTTCATGAATTTGCGATCGTGATCGGCATCGCCATCCTGGTATCCGGCTTCGTGTCGCTGACGCTGACCCCGATGCTGTGCAGCCGCTTCCTGCATCCCCCCGCCCACGCATCCGAGACCGGCATTTTCGTTCGGGTCCTGGAATACGGGTTCAACGGCATGCTCCGTGCCTACGCGTGGTCGCTTGCGCTCCTGCTTCGCCATCCGCGCGTCATTAACGTCGTGACGCTGATCACGATCGCGCTCACCGGATATCTGTTTTACACCGTTCCGAAAGGCTTCTTCCCGGTCGAGGACAACGGCTATATCATCGGCGGCACCGAAGCCGCCGAGGACATTTCCTATGCCGCGATGGTACAGAAGCAATTGAAGGTCGACGAGATTATTCGAGCCAATCCTTATGTCGACGGGTACAACATGGAGGTTGGGCCAGGCGGCAGCCGCATGGGAATGAACAGCGGCGATCTCTACGTCCAACTCAAGCCGCGCAACCAGCGGCCGCCGATTACCGAGGTGATTCAACAGCTGCGGCGTCAGCTCGCTCCGGTGACGGGAATAAACGCATTCCTCAATCCGCAGCAGAACATTCAGATCGGCGCCCGGCCCAGCAAGAGCCAATACCAATACACGCTGCAGGCCGGCAATCTCGGCGAACTCTATCGCTTTGCACCCATTGTGGACGCCGAAATCCGGAAGCTGCCTGGCCTTCAGGACATTACGTCCGATTTGCAGATCAAGAACCCGCAGGCGATTCTCAACGTCGATCGCCAGAAAGCCGCAGCGCTCGGACTCACCGCTGACCAGATCCGCACCACGCTCTATGATTCCTTCGGATCGCGGCAGGTGGCGACGCTCTACACGGCAAGCAACGACTATCAGATTATTTTGGAGCTCGACCCTGCGTACCAGCAAAATGAAAACGACCTCGAGAAGGTGTTCGTTCGATCAGCCGCCGGCCAGCTTGTACCGCTGAGCACCGTCGCAACCTTGATCCGCGGCGCCGGCCCACTGACGGTGAATCACCAGGGCCAGCTTCCGGCGGTGACGTTCTCTTTCAATACTGCCCCCGGCGTGGCGCTGGGCGACGCCATCGCCCGGATCGAGGACATGCAGCGGCGGCTGGTATTCCCGGCCACAATCACCGCCGGCTTTGCCGGGACCGCGCAGGTATTCCAGCAGGCATTGCGCGGCCAGGGATGGCTGATTCTCGCTACTGTGGTGGTTATCTACATCGTTCTTGGCATTCTATACGAGAGCTTCATCCATCCGGTCACGATTCTGTCCGGCCTTCCGGCCGCCGGCGTCGGCGCGCTGCTAACCCTCATGCTGTTCAAGATGGAACTCAGTGTGATCGCCATCATCGGCGTCATCATGCTGGTCGGCATCGTCAAGAAGAACGCGATCATGATGATCGATTTCGCCATTGAGGCGCAGCGCGGAGGCGAGGCGCCCGAACGGGCCATTCACCAGGCCTGCCTCTTGCGCTTCCGCCCGATCATGATGACCACAATGGCGGCAATCATGGGCACGTTGCCGATCGCACTCGGGCTCGGCGCCGGCGCCGAATTGCGTCAGCCGCTCGGCATTGCGGTAGTCGGTGGGCTTCTTACCTCACAGCTCCTCACCCTGTACATTACTCCGGTGATTTACCTGTCGCTCGAACGCATCCGGCAGGGCGGCCTCAAGGCGCTCGGAGGCCGGCGCGCTCTCGATCAGCCGTCGCCCGCGCCCGCGGAGTAAGCTCGCCGAGGGCGCCCTTTAAACCCGCGCCGACGGCATCGCGCTCAACCTTGCCACGTGGCTGTGCCTGATGCCGTAGAACGCGTAGATGGCAATGCCGATTGCAAGCCAGACGCCAAAGCGAATCCAGGTGTCGGCCGGAAGACTTTGCATGAGATAGCCCGCCGAAGCGGCGCCGGCGGGGGCGACGAAATAAACCAGAGGCGTCCGGAATGGCCGGGCGAGGCCGGGCTCCCTGATGCGCAGCACCAGCACGCCGAGGCATACAATGGCGAAAGCGAAGAGCGTGCCGATGCTGACAAGCTCGCCGACAAGACCGATCGGCAACAATCCGGCGGCGGCCGTGCAGACGGTGCCGCTGATGATCGTAGTTGCATAGGGCGTTCGAAACCGCGCGTGAACTTTGGCGGCGAACGGCGGCAGCAGGCCGTCGCGCGCCATCGAGTAGAAGATTCGCGGTTGGCCGAGCAAGCTCACGAGAACGACCGAGGTCAAGCCGAGGATGGCGCCCAGCTTGACGATTGGTGCAAGCCAACTCATCCCGATTGCATCGATCCCGACTGCGATCGGGTCGGGCGCGTCGAGCCGATCGTAGGGCACGATCCCGGTGAGAACGAAGCCGACTGCCACATAGAGGGCCGTGCAGACGGCGAGCGAGCCGAGAATGCCGATTGGCATGTCGCGCTTTGGATGTTTTGCCTCCTGGGCCGCGGTGGAAACTGCATCGAAGCCGATATAAGCGAAGAAAACGACTGCGGCGCCGCGCACAACTCCGCTCCAGCCGTATTGACCGGGCGAAATGTTGGGCGGGATGAACGAGCCTTCGGAATTGGTCGGCGTCGCCCAGTTATGCGGAGTGACGAACCATGCGCCGGCTGCAATGAAGATGACGACGATCGCGACCTTGACGAGCACAATTAAGTTGTTGACGCGGGCCGTTTCATGGACGCCGATGACGAGGAGCACGGAACTCGCGGCAGTCACCAGCATTGCCGGCAGGTTGATGAGCGCGCCGGTCGCCTGCCAGGCGGCTGCCGCCGGATCGTAGGCGAAAGGGGCAGCGGCATATTGGGCCGGCACCGCGATCCCGAAATCGTTGAGGAAGCTCACGACGTAACCCGACCAGCCGATCGCGACCGTGGTGGCGCCGAGCGCGTATTCGAGGATCAGGTCCCAGCCGATGATCCAGGCGATGAACTCACCGATCGTCGCATAGGCATACGTATAGGCGCTGCCGGCGATCGGAACGGTCGAGGCCATCTCGGCGTAGCACAAACCTGCGAACGCGCAGACGACGGCGCCCAGCACGAATGAAACGGTGATCGCCGGGCCCGCGTTCGCGGCGGCCGCGTGCCCGGTGAGGACGAAAATGCCGGCGCCGATCGTCTCTCCGATGCCGAGCGCCAGGAGGTCGAGCGCCGAGAGCGTTCGTTTGAGCGGCACGCCGTCGTGCGTGAGCAGCGCCTGGACGTTCTTGTTCTCGGCCTCTGCTTCGAGGATGGCGATCGGTTTCTTGGCCCAGACATTGGCCATGGAGGTGCCGTATGCTGCGGATGTAGAAATCCGTGTAATCTATGGCGTCATTGGTTCCAAGCCCGACAGCGGATCGCTTGATCTTACTGCGTTGAAAGAGGTTCGTAGGGTGGGCAAAATCGCGTTCCCAAGCATTTCAACACTCGCCAGTGCAGACGCGATTTTGCCCACGCGGTCGGCTTCAGAGGTTGCACCGCGTGGGCAAAGGCGTGCGACAGGCATGTGCCATCTCCGGCCTTCGCGAAGCGCCTTTTGCCCACCCTACGAAGCAGTTGTGAGAAAGCTCCGATGCGTTTGACAGAATGCCTTTTCAAAGCTTCTTTGCTTGCGGCAGGTACCGGCTTGTCGCTAGCATTCGGTGTCGTGGTCCAATCACCGGCTCAGCAAACGGGGACGCTGCCAGCCGAGCTTCTGGCTAATCTAGCGCGATTGCGCGATGCCGCGCTCGCCAGCGATTACGCTTGGCAGCAGGTTGCGCATTTGAGCGAGAACATCGGACCGCGGCTCGCAGGATCCTTACAGGCAGAGGCTGCGGTGAACTATGTGGCCAATGAGCTGCGCCGACTTGGACTGGAGGTGAAGCTCGAAGACGTTACAGTCCCGCATTGGGTGCGTGGCGAAGAAAAGGCCGAACTGACCAAGTATCCGGGACAGGCTGCGGGAACCGTACAAAAAATAGTACTGACGGCGCTTGGCAACAGCGCCGCGACGCCGGCGGATGGGCTCACGGCGGATGTGGTCGTCGTAAGCGATTTCGATGAACTCACGGCGCTTGGACACGATAAGGTTGCAGGCCGGATCGTGCTCTTCAACGAGAAATTCGACAAACGGATGGCTGCGGCGGGTCGCGCAGGCGCGGCCTATTCCCAGGCGGTGGCGTACCGCGGCCGCGGACCGCGCGCCGCAGCGACGCTGGGTGCGGTGGCAGCACTGGTTCGATCAGTCGGATCGGCGGATTATCGCTTGCCGCACACCGGCGCCAGCGGCCGTGCCGGCATCCCTGCAGCGGCGGTCGCGGCGGAGGATGCCGATCTTCTCGCGCATCTCACTCAGCAGGGGCGCGTCGTCATGCATCTGGTGCTGACGCCACAGACCCTGCCCGATGTCGTGAGCCATAACGTCATCGCCGATCTCAAGGGCAGCGAACATCCGGAGCAAATCGTCATCGTTTCCGGCCATCTCGATTCCTGGGATCTCGCCACCGGCGCTACGGATGACGCCGCCGGAGTGGCGGTCGCGATGGCGGCGGCCGAGTTGTGCAAACGGCTTGGGCTGACCCCACGACGCACGCTGCGCGTGGTCGCATGGATGAATGAGGAGAACGGCGGCTCCGGCAACAAAAGGTATATGGCCGAATATGAAAGCTCGCTGTCGAATCACATCGCGGCGATCGAAAGCGATCTGGGCGCCGGACATCCGCTCGGATTTGCCGGAATGTTCAGTGCGTCTGCCAGGGCCCCTCTAAGGCAAATCGCGAAAGTGCTGTCCCCGATCGGGGCAACGCTTGTCGAGGAGAGCGGACATGCGCCTGCAGATGTCAGTCCGATGGGCAGGCGTGGGGTTCCTGCATTCGGCCTGATGCAGGACGAGAGAACCTATTTCAACTACCACCACACCGCTGCCGACACCCTGGACAAGATCGACCCCCAGGAGCTCGCAGAAAATGCCGCCGTAATGGTGGTGCTAGGCTTTGCGCTTGCGGACATGCCCGAAGCGCTGCCGCGGGTTACCGGCTCCGAATAATGGAAAAAGCCTGGCAAATGGCGCGTCATCCTGAGGCGCGAGCATGCAGCCTTTTGGCTGCATGCTAGCCTCGAAGGATGGCGGCTGCCGAGTTCGCGCGCTGCCGGGCCGTCGCCCACCGATCTCGGGTTTACCCGAGATCGGACTCACACCGCGCAAGTCGGCCAGGGCCGACTTGCGATGGCTCGCCCGGCAAAGATGCCGGGCGAGCACCTCAGGGTGACGGCGAAAGCTCACGGATTATTGGTAGCAAAGCAGTAGAAGTGGCCGCCGCCGCCGGTGTTGATGAGTGCCTGCTTGGTGCACCCCTGGCTCAAATGGGCTGAATTCCACGATGTATTCTGGCCGCCCGAGCGGTCGCTGTGGCCGAGCATGGCGCGCGCGCGATCGGCGGGAATATTCGGGTTCTGCTGCGGCAGGGTCATCTGGTCGGAGGTCCAGTTGTTGCAAGTGTGATCATACCCGTCGGTGAACGCGCGGCCGTCGGAATCGGAGCCGGTTAACATGTCGTGCCGGTTCATCCCGGGCGGCGACCCGACCCCCGGAATCTCGTTACCTTTCACATCGAGAGCGGTGGAGCGCTGAATGCTATTGCGATCGCGCTGCTGGTCGCCGTGCAGATTGCCGACGCTGCTTGCGATCATCTGGCCTCTGACGTTGTACCACGGGCCCGAGCCGATCCGAGTCCGAGCATTGACAGCGGGCGTGGTACCGCGCTGTTCCGCGCTGAGATAGGCGTGCCATGTGCGCATGGCGGCTCGCCCGCCCAACGACTGCGCTTGGCTCTGGCACATCTGGTCGGCGCCTTGAAGCCCGCCGAGATTGGCGGTGCCGTTCGGGTTGTCGGCCACGAAGAAGCTCGCGAGATCGGGGTTTATTTGCGGCGGCTGCTGCTGCGCCTGCGCCGAGGTGGCCGCCGATCCCAGGAGAGCGGCGGCAACTGCAGAAAGAACGATCGTTCGTGTCATTGATTTCCTCCCTTTACGAAGAGTGCATCGTAACATTCATGCTCTATCGTCCGCAATGCGGGAGCCTTGGAAAGCCTTGGCGGCTAAGTTCGGTTGCCGACAAGGCGGTTGCCGTTGCGTCCGGGCCTCGCCCGTTATTTGACAGGCCCACCGCAACGATTCGCGCCCGATTTGGGTGACGAGAGCTACGCCCAGCTGAGGTCGTGATTGCCGAGCGGGAGCGAGCGAATTCGTTTGCCCGTGATCTTGAAGACCGCCTGCGCAATGGCAGGCGCGATCTGCGGAATGGCTTCCTCGCCTACGCCCGAGATCCATTTGTTGTTGGTCTTGAGGAACTGAATATTGATCTGCGGCGGATAGTCTTCCATCCGGGCGACGCGGTACTGATGGAAATTCTCCTGAGATACGCGCCCGTCCTTGACCGTGATTTCCTGCCACATCGCATCACCCAGCGCCCAGGCGATCTGGCCCTCGATCTGCTTGCGCACCGAGAGCGGATTGACGAAGGCGAAGCCTTCGTCGAAGACGCAGTCGACGCGTTCAAGCCGCAGCTCCCCGCGCTGGCTCAGGGACACCGTTACTACTTCGGCGCATAACGCAACGGTTTTTCGCGACGGCCGCCGGCGGTCGTCGACCCCGATCCCGCGCGCCCAGCCCTCGGGCAGCGGCGTGCCCCAGCCCGACATTTCGGCGACCGTATCGAGCGCCTTGAGCCAGTCGTCGCGGTCGCGGAAACTGGTATTCCGCGCGACCAGCTCGCGCCGGTACTCGTAGGAGTCCTTGCCGGCAGCGTGCGCCAGCTCGTCGATGAAGCTCTCGAGATAGAAAACGTTGACCGAACTCCCGGTGGCGCGGCGGAAGCCGACCGGCACATGGCTGTTGAGCGTGCGCACGTCGTAATAACGAACCGGGAAATAGTACGGAAGCTCGTGGAGACCGCGCACCGCCTGCTCGGGCACCGGATTCTTGTAAGTGCCGCTCGGGGTTCCATTGTTGTCGTAACGGTCGCCGGTGGTGCGCATCGCGATCGCGATCGGCCAGCCGTCGGTGTCGAGAGCCGCCTCGAAGGAGCCGATGCCCATCGGGCGATATTTCTCGCCAAGGCACATTTCCTCTTCACGGCTCCAGAGAAGCTTCACCGGCCTACCATTGAGCGTCTTGGCAATGGCGATCGCCTGACGCACCTGATCCGAGCCGCCGCCGCCACCGTAGCCGCCACCGATGAAGGTGGTGTGGACGAAAACCCTATCCGGCGTCACGCCGGCCTCCTGCGCGGCCCGCAACAGAGCCCCGTCAGGGTGCTGCTCGCCGGTCCACAGATCGACCCGGTCGGGCGAGATCATCGCGCTGGCATTGCCGGGCTCCATCCGGGCGTGCGCCAGGTAGGGCACCGTATAGGTGGCCTGGACGACTTTGGCGGCCTTGGCCTTGGCGGCGGCGTAGCTTCCGCCTTCTTCGAGCACGATCGTTCCGGGCTGATCGAGAGATGCAAAGTCGGCTTTGAGCATCTCTTGCGAGTTGCGGTTGCGGTTGGCGCCGAAATCCCACTCGATCGGCATCAGGTCGAGCGCGGTCTTGGCCCGCCACCAGCTGTCGGCGACCACGGCCACGCCGCCGCTTACGTATCCTTTGCCGCTGAACGCAACGGCGGAATGAACGCCGGGACGATTCTTGATGGCTTCGAATTTGTAACTCTTCACCGTGCCGCCGAAGACCGGACAGGCCTTGGCGGCGGCATAGAGCATTCCCGGCAGCTCCACATCGATGCCGTAGACCGCTTTGCCGGTGACCTTGAGCGGGACATCGAGATTCTTCTGCTCGGTCCCGATCAGGGTGAACTCGCTCGGTCCTTTGATTCGGATCTTCGACGGATCGGGAAGCTTTATCAGTGCTGCTCTCGCGGCGAGCGCGCCGTAGGTCGTTCGCCGCCCGCTTGGCGCGTGAGTGACGACGCTGTTCTTTGCGACCAGTTCGGATACCGGCACTTTCCACAATTTGGCGGCCGCGAGCAGCAGCCGCTCGCGTGCTTCGGCGCCGGCCATCTGCAGGTAATAGCGGCTCTCGCGCACCGATCCGCTCGAATTGGTCGTCATCCGCCGATAGACGCCGGTGTCGCCGCCGCCCTGCGCGGGCTCGCCGCCGCCATTGGGATCGAGCGGATTGCCGCCTCCGGGAACATGCAGCGTCCATTCGGGCGCCTTCTCGATCGCGTTGCGATGAGGCGAGGCGTATTCGGGGCGCACCTTGCTCCAGTCGCATTGCAGTTCTTCGGCGACCATCATCGGGCAGGAAGTAAATACGCCGGTACCCATCTCGGTCTGGGCAACGCGGATCGTCACGGTGTCGTCGGGCGCGATGGTGAGCCAGGCGTTGATCTCGGGCACCATGGCGTCGCGATACCAGGGTTGGCCGGCGCGTTCCGCTGCCCACGCGCTCGTCGCCGGCAGGTGGAATCCGAGCACCATGGCGCCGCCAACCGCAGCCGTGGAGGTGAGGAAGTCGCGGCGATTGATTTCCTGTTTCGACGTTTCAGCATTCGCGGCCATTTGTTTCCTCCCGGATCTAAGCCCAGCTGAGATCCTGGTTGCCGAACGGAAGCGAGTGGATGCGCTTTCCGGTAATCTTCAGGATTGCCTGAGCCATGGCGGGCGCAATCTGCGGGCATGCTTCTTCGCCGACGCCGGCGATCCATTTGTTGTCGGTCTTGAGGAATTGGATATTCACCTGCGGCGGATAATCCGCCATGCGGGCAATCTGATACTCATCGAAATTGCCCTCGACGGTGCGCCCGTCCTTGATGCTGATTTTCTGCCACATCGCATCGCTCAAGGCCCAGGCGATCTGGCCCTCGATTTGTTTGCGGACCGAAAGGGGATTGACCAGGGAGAAGCCCTGGTCGAACACGCAATCGACGCGCTCAAGCCGCACGAGCCCGGCCCGGCTCACCGATACGGTGACCACCTGGGCGCAGAGCGAGATCGCGGTCGGCGTCGGTCTGTTGCGATCTTCGATCGCAATGCCGCGCGCCCAGCCCTCGGGCAATGGCGTGCCCCATCCCGACATTTTGGCTGCGGTGTCGAGTGCCTTGATCCAATCCTCGCGGTGCTTGAAATCGGGATTGCGCGCGAGGAGTTCGCGACGGTACTCGTAGGGGTCGCGGCCGGCCGCGTGCGCCATCTCGCCGATGAAGCTTTCGCGATAGAACGCATTCACGCCCCACCCTACCGAGCGCCGGAAGCCTACCGGAATGTGGGTGTTGAGCTCGTGGACTTCGTAGTAGCGGGTGGGAATGAAATACGGCAGCTCATGCAGGCACACGACCGCTTGCTCATGCACCGGATTCTTGTGAGTGCCGGCAGGGACGAGCCTGCGATCGTAAGGATCGCTTGTGGTGTGCATGTTGATGGCGAGAGGCCATCCGTCCGCATCGAGCGCGGCTTCGAACCGGGCGACACCCATCGGGCGATATTTTTCGCCGAGCCGCAGATCCTCTTCGCGAGTCCAGAGAACCTTGACCGGCCTGCCATTGAGCGTCTTGGCAATGGCAACGGCCTGGCGAATCTGGTCGGAGCCGCCGCCGCCGCCGTAGCCGCCGCCGAGGAAGGTGGTGTGAATGAATACCTTGTCCGGCTTGACGTTCGCCTCATCCGCGGCCCGCAATAGCCCGAACTGCGGCGACTGATCGCCGGTCCATATGTCGATCCGATCGGGAGTCACCATCGCGGTGGCATTGCCCGGCTCCATCCGGGCATGGGCGAGGTATGGCAAGGTGTAGGTCGCCTCGACCACTTTGGCGGCCTTGCTCCTGGCTGCGGCGTAGCTGCCGCCCTCTTCGAGAACGATCGCGCCCACCTTGTCGAGCGAAGCCGAATAGGCCGTCAGCAGTTCGCCTGAATTGCGGTAGTGGTTCGGCCCGAAATCCCACTCGATCGGCATGCGCTCAAGCGCGGTCTTCGCCCGCCACCAGCTGTCGGCCACGACCGCCACCGCTTCGTATCGGTATTCCCTGCCGCTGGTGCCGTAGTTGGCATTCGCTCTCGCAGGCTTGCCTTCAATTACGACCGCGGAATGAATGCCGGGGCGATCCTTGATCGCGCCGAAATCGTAGCTCTTGAGCTTGCCGCCGAATACCGGACAGGCTTTAACGGCCGCATAGAGCATGCCGGGCAGATTGATATCGATGCCGTAGACTGCCTTACCGGTGACTTTGAGGGGGATATCGCGGTTCTTCTGCTCGGTCCCGATCAGCGTGAACTGGTCCGGCCCTTTGATCTTGATCTTACCGGGATCGGAGAGCGTGAGCTTTGCGGCAGCGGCCGCGAGCGCGCCGTAATTGATCCGCCGCCCGCTTGCGGCGTGAGTCACGATGCTGTCTTTCGCGATCAGCTCGGACCGCGGCACCTTCCACATTTTCGCCGCCGCGAGCAGCAGGCGCTCCCGCGCCTCCGCGCCCGCCATTTGCAAATAGTAACGGCTCTCGCGGACCGATCCGCTGGAATTGGTATCGAAGCGGCGATAGACGCCGGCCAAGGTGGTTGAGGAAACCGGCAGCCCGCCCCCGTCACGCACCCTGGGGTCTCCGCCGCCGGGGACCGGCATGGTCCAGGCCGGAGCCTTCTCCACCACGTCACGCTGCGGCGAGGCATATTCGGCGCGCACCTTGCTCCAGTCGCATTGAAGCTCTTCCGCAACCATCATCGGGCAGGACGTCAACACGCCGGTTCCCATCTCGGTCTGGGCGACGCGGATGGTCACGGTGTCATCCGGCGCGATGGTGAGCCAGGCATTGATCTCCGGCACCATGGCGTCGCGATACCACGGCTCGCCGGCAACCGGCGCGGCCTGCGCGCTCGCCGGCGGCAGGTAGAAACCGAGCACCATGGCGCCGCCGACCGCAGTCGCGGAGGCAAGAAAATCGCGGCGATTTATTTTTTGTTTTGAGGACCGTCGGGTTGTCGTGCTCATCGTCGCTCTCCCGGACTCAAGCCTGCAGCTCCGACGCCCGATGGATTGCCGCCCGGATACGCGGATAAGTGCCGCAGCGGCAGATATTGGTCATTGCGTTGTTGATTTCGGCATCAGTGGGCTTTGGCTTGTCCTTGAGGAGCGCGACTGCCGCCAGGATCTGCCCGGATTGGCAATATCCGCACTGGGGGACGTCGAACTCGATCCAGGCCAATTGCACCGGATGCGTCCCGTCCGCCGAGAGCCCCTCGATGGTGGTGATGCTCTTGCCGGCAACCGAAGCAATCGGGTAGCTGCACGAGCGGATGGCTTGTCCGTCCATCAACACCGTGCAGGCGCCGCACTGCGCGATGCCGCATCCGTATTTGGTACCGGTGAGTTTGAGGGAGTCGCGAAGCACCCACAGCAACGGCGTGTCAGGCTCCACGTCCACCGTGTGCGGAATCCCATTGACGACGATTGTAATCGCCATATCGCTTCCTCCCAAATTGCGAACAATAAGCCGCGGCCGCCATGCCAGCCGGCGAGCGGTTTTCGTGAACGCCGAGAAACCCGACTTCCGTAGCGGCGCCCGAGTTCACCGGTCCGCTGTCCTGTGCAGGTTAGACCTCGCCCAAATCGGACTCAAGCAGCTTTATCACGGGTCGGCCAGAGGACTCTCACCCGAGGCAGCCTACAAATCGGGGGACCCGTAGGGATGGGGTTCAAACCCGCCGCTCTCTCGGCAGACGCCGCGTTTGCAACTCCCTCTCAGGACCGTTTGAACGAGTTGTAGGCGTTTCGGATGAAGTTGATTGAATCCCGCTCGCTGCGGGCCCATGTGGCATCGAGATCAGCAAACGGCTTGGCTGCCAGCACCTCCTCCTCAGTCATGCCCTTGCCGACCAAGCCGGCCATGCGGTCGCGTGCGGTCGCCAGCATGTCCCGGAACGCGGCGACCTCCGCCTTCCCGGCCACTGCAGCGCCGCGGCTTGAGGCGATCTTGGTCTCGGGATTCGCCAGCCTGAGAAACGCGTCGTTGGCCCGGACCATGCCGCGGATGTCGCCGCCGTTGGCGTAGTCGATCATCGGATAGCTGACGTTATTGTAGAAAAGATCACCCGTGAAGATGACGTTGGCATCCGCAAGATAAATCCAGCTGTCCCCATCGGTATGCGCATTGGTGGCGTGGGTGAGCAGCGCCTCGCGACCCCGGACTTGCACGGTCTTGGTCCCGCCCACATAGGTCTCGGTCGGGATCGCATCCGAGTGCGCCGGTGGACTCTTGTTGTAGTTGACGCCATTGGTGGTGCCGGCAAGCAAGCGCACTCGGACATTGTCCTGCGCCACAATGACGGCGCCGTCGCGATGGAACGGCGCATTGCCGCCAGTCTGCTCGCGATGGAAATGAGTATCGACGAGATATTTGATAGGAAGAGTCGAGTTGTCAGTGATCGCGGCCCTGATCTTGTCATGGAGCGGCGCGAGTTCGGCATCCACCATGATGATGCCATCGTCGCCGACTACGATGAGAATGTTTCCACCCTGGCCTTCGAGCATGTAGGTCTTGCGGCCGAGGTCGGTGGTCTTGATCTGCGCCAGCGACGGATCGGGCCGCTGCGCCTTCGCGGCGCTGGCCGCGAATATTGTTGCCGCCGTCAACTGCACCAGGGCGGTCCGACGGTTGATCCGATCATCCATCCGGGTCATGGCCATCCCCTTAGCAAATCGTTCGCCAGCGGATGCATTGCGGCGCGGTCGCCGGGCCGAGATTGCGCGTCTGCGTGCAGACTCGCCGGCACGCGATCGCCGGATGGGGATGGCTGGGAGCGTAAATGCCGGGCGGCAACGGCTGCGGATTGAGCGCGCGCGGATTGTAATATTGGGCCATCGCTTGCGTGGCGATGCCCACTGCCGCGGCGGCCACCAGGATTTTGGCGGCAAGACGCGAGATCGACAAATTGATGACCACGGACGAGCGCGCCTCTGTTTGCATGATCAAACCTCCTCCCGCCGCGAAGCCTGAGCCGGCGATCGGGAACTGCTGGCCCCGGCTCGTATGCTACCAGGGTTTGCGGCAATGTTCTGTCCGATGGCATCCCGTGGCCAGGCGGCCGCGTCATTGATTTGGTGCGGAAAGTCGGGCTACGCTGCGACCGATCGTAAGGGGAGGAACGCGATGATCGGCAAGCTCGTGATCGCGGCGGCCGTCGCTGTTGCGGCGCTGCTCGCCCCGGCGGGCGAGGACGAGGCGCTCGCCCAGGCGCGCAGCGCGCTCGATATCTACGTAATCGACGTCGAGGGCGGAAACGCGACGCTGTTCGTTGCGCCCTCGGGCGAATCGCTCCTCATCGACACCGGCAATGTGGCGCCCGCCGCTGCGGTGCGCGATGCCGGGCGCATCATGGAGGCGATCAAGGACGCGCGTCTCCTCCAGATCGATAATCTCATCATCACCCACTGGCACGGCGATCATTACGGCGGGCTCGCGGAACTCGCCAAGCAGATTCGCATCCGGCATTTCATCGATCACGGGCCCAACACGCAGCCGGCGCCCGCGGCCGATGAATTCCTGGCCAAGGTCTACCCGCAGCTTTATGCGAATGCGAAGCACAGCGTCGTAAAGCCCGGTGACGCGATCGGCCTCGCCGGCGTCGACGTGCAGGTGGTGGCTTCGGCGGGCGAGACCATCAAGAACCCGCTCTCCGGCGCCGGCGCGCCCAACCCGTATTGCGCCATTTTCAAGGACGGCCGCAACAATGCGGAGGATCAGGCCTCGATCGGTGTCGTCGTGACATTCGGTAAATTCCGCGCGGTCCATCTCGGCGACCTGACCAAGAACAAGGAATTCCAGCTGATGTGCCCGGACAATCGGATCGGCACCGTCGATCTGTTTCTCGGGCTGCACCACGGCCAGGACACTTCCAACTCCGAGGTCATGATCCACGCCACCCGCCCGCGAGTCGCGATCATGAACAACGGCACGCGCAAGGGCGGCGAGCCCGACACCATGTGGGTGGTGCATACCTCGCCCGGCCTCGAGGACCTCTGGCAGATGCACTTCTCGCAGCTCAGCGGCCAGGAATATACGGTGCCGGGAATGTTCATCGCCAATCTGCTCGACGATCAGCCGGCCGCGATGCCGATTGAGCCGATCAATAATCCGCCGCCCGGACCCAACCGGCCGGAGCCGCCGGCGCACAACGGACCGGCGCATTGGATCAAGGTGACGGCGCAGGCGGACGGAACCTTCACGGTGACGAACACCCGTAACGGCTTTGCCAAAACCTACGAGGCGAAATAGAGGGAGGAAACTCAGTCATGAGAACAAATACAGCAATGCTCGCCATCGTCGGCGCAGTGGCGTTCGCCGGCTCGGCTCTGTCCCAGGATCTCGGCCCGCGCGTTCAGAAGCTCGCCGACGGCGTCTATGTTCATACCGGCAAGGGCTTCGACTCCAACAGTGGGATTATTCTCACCCAGGAAGGCGTCGTGGTGATCGATACCGGGCAGAACCCGATCGAGTCGCGCGACATCATGGCGACGGTGAAGAAGCTTACCTCGATGCCGGTTCGGCTCGTCATCGACACCGAGCCGCATGCCGATCACACTACCGGCCACTACGTCTTCTCGCCGCCGGCGCTCGTGGTCGCGGCGGCCGGTGGCGGCGAGTCGATGGTTAACGCCAACCGCGCCGCGCCGGATCGCATAACGCGGCTTGCCGCGACATCGCCCGACATGAAAGCCGCACTCGAAGGCTATCGGTTCATTCCGCCGAACATCGAATACCACGACAAAATGACGATCAACCTCGGCGGCAAGACCTTCCAGCTGATGTACCTCAAAGGCGTGCACAGCGAATCGGACAGCGCAATCTGGCTGCCGAACGAGCGCGTAGTGTTCTCGGCTTCGGCCTTCGTGAACAACCAGATCAATATTCTGCGTCCCTTCGTTACTATTCCGGACATCCTGGCGGCCGGAAAAATGCTCAAGGCGCTTAACCCCGAGCACGTGGTTCCGGGGCATGGCACACCCGGAGGACCTGAGATTTTCGAGAAGGGTGAAAAATATTACGCGCTGCTTCTGGAACGTGTCGGCAACGCGATGAAACAGGGCAAGTCGCTCGATGAAATCCAGAAGGAAGTGAAAATGCCCGAATACGCCAGCTGGGGCAGCCAGGACCGGATGCCGACCAATATCGACGCGGCCTACCGGGCGCTCGGCGGGAAGAAATAGCGCGAAATCTATAGCCCGGATTGCGCGATCGGCCTCGCCTAACCCGCGCACTTCCTCGGACATCGCGCAATCCGGGAGCCCCTGGTGCGACCCCGGATTTGCGCTTGCCCGATAGCGGCTCGAACACGGGCGTACGGGCAAGCGCAAATCCGGGCTACGGCCTACCGGTTCTTCCCGGGCGCCCAGAGAACATCGGACGCGCCCTTGTGGTTCATGAAACGGGCCGCCACGAAGAGATAATCGGATAGCCGGTTGACATATTGCAGCGCCTGCGGGGTGACGATCTCGCCCGGCTGATCTTTGAGCTCGACGATCAGCCGTTCCGCGCGCCGGCACACGGTGCGGGCGAGATGCAGATAGGCCGCTGCCGGGCCTCCGCCCGGGAGGATGAATGATCGAAGCGGCGCCAGTTCGGTATTGAGGCGATCGATTTCTTCTTCCAGCCATTTGACCTGGCCGGCGGTCACGGCGAGCCGGGCGCCCCCCGGTCCCTTGCCGTGCTCCGACGGCAGGCAAAGATCGGCTCCGACATCGAACAGGTCGTTCTGAATGCGCGCCAGTGCGGGGTCGATGTTGCTGTCCTCCGCAGCGTGGAGGCGCGCTACTCCGATCGCTGCATTGACCTCGTCAACCGTGCCGTAGGCCGCGATGCGCCGATCGTATTTCTTGCGCCGCTCGCCGGTGCCGAGCGCAGTCGTGCCGTCGTCACCGGTGCGCGTGTAAATCTTGTTGAGGACAACCATGATGCCTCCACGACCCGCGACGGCTCACCGCCCCATCGCCCAGATCGTCAGCATGATGATGACGATCGCCACGAATTGGAGCAACACCCGCAGGCGCATCAGTTTCTGCGATCTATAGGGAGAGCCGCCCCGCATCATATTGGCGAGACCGAAAGCAAGCACAACCGCAACCGCAATGATCGCGATCGGAACTACGGCGTAAACCATCACATCGGTCATGTGCGATTCTCTTACCACGCAGCGGCCGTTGAGGCCATAAACTCCCCGGTCCTGCCTCTGATGGAAGGCGCCGGCCTGGAGGGTCTAATGAGCCAATCGCCGCTGCATTGGAAGCCACGCACGATTGCGGCGCAGGCGCTCGGGACAATCGACCCGTTGACCCGCGCCGTGGTGCCGCCGCTCCACGTGTCAACGACGTTCATCCGCGATCCGGATAATCAATACCGCGCCGGCTATGCCTATGGCCGCCCCGACAATGCCACGGTGCGGGCAACCGAAGCCGTCCTTGCGGCGCTCGAAGGCGCGGAGGAAGCTCTCCTGTTCGCCTCCGGCATGGCGGCAGCCCTCACGGTCGTTCTCGCGCAGCCGCCGGGCTCGCGGATCATCGCCTCACAGGTGATGTATTGGGCGTTTCGCCGCTGGCTCATGGTCGAGGCGGTGCGGTTCGGGTATCGGGTCGAGTTCGTCGACACGAGCGATCTTGCTGCGGTGCGTGCGGCAGCCAAGCCGGGCGCTGCCCTCGTCTACGTCGAGACGCCCGGAAATCCGCTCTGGACCATCAGCGACATCGCAGCGATTGCCGAGATCGCACACGCGGCCGGCGCACTGCTTGCGGTCGACTCGACCGTCGCGACGCCGGTACTTGCCCAGCCGCTGCTGCTCGGCGCCGACATCGTGATGCATTCGGCCTCGAAATATCTCAACGGCCATTCCGATGTGATTGCCGGGGCCCTGGCGACGACGGTCGCAAACAGCGCCTGGGAATGCATCAAGGCGCTGCGCGTGCAGCACGGCGCAATTCTCGGGCCGTTCGACGCATGGCTCCTTGGGCGCGGGCTGCGCACGCTCGACGTGCGGGTCAAGACCCAGGCGGCGAGCGCGATGTGGCTCGCTGAGCGCCTCGACGGCCATCCGGCGGTCGCCGAGGTGCTCTATCCCGGGCTTCCGACCCATCCGGGACACGCGGTCGCGCTGCGGCAGATGAGCGGCTTTGGCGCCATGCTGTCGATCCGTGTAAGCGGCGGCGAGGGCGCCGCCATCGCCGCCGCCGCGCGGGTCGAATTGTGGAAGCGGGCAACCTCCCTCGGCGGGGTCGAGAGCCTGATCGAGCATCGCGCTTCGGTCGAGGGCGCCGGCTCGCCTTGCCCTCCCGACCTGCTGCGGCTCTCGGCGGGGCTTGAAGATCCCGAGGATTTGCTCGCCGATCTCGATCAGGCGCTGCGATCGGCGGTCGCGGGCTGATCGGAGCCGTAGGGTGGGCAAACGCGTGCGGCCACGCGTCGCGAGACGCACTGCTCTGCCGCGCGCGTTTGCCCACGCGGTCCCGTCTTTCAGCAGCCGACCGCGTGGGCAAAATCGCGGGTACGACCGCACGCGTGGAGGAAGTTGGGAACGCGATTTTGCCCACCCTACAAGACGCGCCTTGCGCCCGACCCGACCGATCAATATTGGAGCATACCGACCAGGGGCTGCTCTCATGATCGTCGATTTCCAACATCACTTCACTCCGCGCGAACTGATCAAGGAAGATCCGGGCGATCGGCTGATACTGCATTACGACGCGCAGGGCGCGCCAAGCTATACGATCCACAACCTCCTCTACGATCTCGACGAGCATGTCCGGATGATGGACGAAGCCGGAATCGATGCCGCCTGGCTCACCAGCGCGGCGGGCATGTGCGCCGATCACCACACTTCGCGTTTGGTCAATAACAGGGCGAAGGAGGCCGAGTGCGATTATCCCGGCCGCTTCATCGGCGCCGCGCATGCGCATCCGCTGGGCGGCGGCGACGCCATCAAGGAGCTCAACCGCGCCAAGCATGAGCTTGGATTCCAAGGCGTGGTGATCACGTCCGAGGCCGATGGGCTCTTTCTCGACAACGCCGCGTTCGAGCCGTTCTGGACCGAAGCCGCACGTCTAGGCATGTTCGTGTTCGTGCACCCGGCGCTGCGGCTCAACTATTCGCAGCAGTTTGACGGCTTCGACACCGCGCGTTCGGTGGGGCGGGAATTCTCGCTGATCATGGCGACCATCCGGCTCATCAATTCCGGCGTCTTCGACCGCCATCCCGGATTGAGAGTCCACATGGCGCATCTTTCCGGCGGCATTGCATCCATGCTCGGGCGCATCCGCAGCTATCAGGACAAGGATTTCTGGGGCACGAAGGACAGCGCCCGTCATGGCGCCAAGGCGGAGAAGTCTTTCGATCATTATATGCAGACCAACATGCTGTTCGACACCGCAGGCTTTGCCGGCGCGATCTCCTCGGTCAAGACTGCGCTGGTCGAGATTCCCGTCTCCCGGATTGTATTTGCGACGGATTATCCGCAGGAGATACGCGCGCGCGATGCGGTGCGCGATTTCGTGCGCGAGATTCGCGCGCTCGGCGAGGATGGTGACGCGATTCTCTCAGGAAACGTCGGGAAGCTGCTGAGACTGCCGTAGCCCGGCTTGAGCGGCGTTCGCGATACTCTCGCATTTGCGTTGTATTGAGAAGCCGCGAAAGCCGGGAGCGGTCGGGCCAGCCCCCGGATTGGCGCTTGCGCTTTCAGCGCAAGCTCCGATCCGGGCTACGAAGTTAGATGTCGCTCAATTTCCGGGACTGGCATGCGCACAAGGTCCTTGTCGATTTCGCCGCGCAGCGCGGTGCGCAGCGCATGCGAATAGGCTGGGCGCAAGACGCCGAGCGCGCGAGGCGGAGCTACAACGATCAGCGATTTCACTTGGCCGCCGTTCAACGCGGCTTCGAGCCGACCAAGCAGGCCGCGCAGGAATCTTTCTTCTTCCTGATTGTGCCAGTCGGTCTGTTCCACCGCGCTGCGCGCCGCGCCGATGGAATTCATCGCCCGGCCGGGCGCGTCAGTCCCGATTTCGCGGGTTCTTGGGTCAGGCTGTTCGTACACCTGCCTGGTTTTCAGGTTCAGGTACTTCTCGTCGCCGACATTCTCCAGCACCAGGGCCTTTTTTCCGTCGCAGACCACCACCCAGTCACCCCGCCGAATCTTCAGGTTGGGCATGCAGCGCCTCCGATTGAACGCATCTGGACCGCACAGCAACAACGTAAACGCCTGGAGAGGCGTCCCGGTTGCAACACGAGCCGGATCGTGGTTCAGCGCGGAGCGCGCGATTCGTGCTCCTCAGCGCACGGGTTCAAGCCGCTGCGATGCCAGCATCGTGCGCGCCTTTTCGGCGCTTATCGCCTCGCCGAAGGCAAAGCCCTGGGCATATTCGCACCCGAGTTGATAAAGCTCGACCGCATCGGAATCGGTTTCGGCGCCTTCCGCGACCACTTCCATTCCGAGATCGTGTGCGAGCGCGATGATCGAGCGCAGGAGTACCGGCCGCGAGCCCTTGTTCGATGTGCGCACGAAAGACTGGTCGATCTTGATCGTGTCGAACGGGAATCGCTGCAGATACGACAGCGAGGAATGGCCGGTGCCGAAATCGTCCAGGGAAAGCCCGGCACCGAGCTCGCGGATGCGCGCCAGCATCTGGGCGGAATGCTCCGGATTCTCCATGACCAGCGATTCGGTAAGCTCCAGCTTGAGGGTGCCGCGAGCGATTGCGGAACGCGCGATGATGGTGCGCAGGTCATGAACCAGATCTTGGCGCAACAGCTGTCGCGATGAAACATTGACGCTGGCGAAGACCGGATCGCGATTGCGCGCGGCGCGCTGCCAGATCGCGAGCTGCCGCGCGGTGCGCTCCAGCACGAACAGGCCGAGATCGACAATGAGCCCGATCTCCTCGGCAATGGCGATGAAATCGGACGGCGACATTCGGCCCATCTTGGGATGATCCCAGCGCGCCAGTGCCTCGAATCCGGCGACCGCGCGGTCCTCGAGGCGCACGATCGGCTGGTAGAGAATGGTAATTTCCTCGCGTTCCAGCGCGCGGCGCAGTTCGGATTCGAGCGCGAGACGATCCGCCTTGCGGGCGCGCATCGAGGGCTTGAACACTTCGATGCGGTCGCCACCGATGCGCTTGGCATGGTACATCGCAAGCTCGGCGTCCTTGAGCAGCTCCTCGGTGCGGTGCGGCGCGCCGTCGCCAAGCGCGATGCCCATTGAGGCAGTGAGGAAGATCTCGCGGTCGTTGAAGGTGATCGGCGCGCGCAGCGCCCGCCGTAATGTTTCGGCAAATCCGATGATGCGCTCCGAGTCGCGCTCGGAGAGCAGGATGAGCGCAAACTGATCGCCGCCAAGCCGGGCGAGCGTATCCTGCGGCTTCAACAGCCGGCCGAGCCGGCGGGCGAGGGTGAGCAGAATCGAATCGCCGACCGCGATCCCGACCGAGTCGTTGACCTGCTTGAAGCGGTCGAGATCGATGACGAGCACGGTCGGGCGGATCGCCTGGTCGGCCTTGGCCAGGGCCAGGACCGATTCCAGCCGATCAAGAAACAGTTCCCGGTTGGGCAGTCCGGTAAGGTTGTCATGCACGGCATCGTGCAGCAGCCGTTCCTCCGTATTCTTGAACTCGGTCACGTCGGTGAGCGTGCCGACGAGACGCACGACTTCGCCGTCCGATCCGACCACCGGGCGCGCCCGCAGCGCCAGCCAGAGGTAGTGGCCGTCCGGCGCGCGCAGCCGGAAATCCTGCTGGAGACGGCCGCGCCGCTGCTCGATGACGCTGTCGAGCGCAGCACGGAAACGATCGCGATCGAGTGGATGCAGCACTTCGAGCCAGCCCGCTGCCGGGCCTTGCAGGGCGCCGCGCTTGAGGCCGAGCAGGGCTTCCGTCTCCGGACTCGTGAACACCTTGTCGGCGGACACGTCCCAGTCCCAGATCATGTCGCCGGCCCCGGTGAGCGCCAGCGCCCGCCGCTCGACGTCGCTGACGATGCCGTGGGTGATGCCTCCGGCGAAGGCGTGCTGCATCACCGTGAAGCCGATCAGCATCACGATCAGCACGAGGCCGCCGAGGAGCGCCGGGCCGACGATGTCGTTGGTGAGGCTGCCAGTCACTGCCATGCCTGCCGCGATCACCCAGACGACCAGCAGCAGCCATGTCGGGATCAGAAGCACTGCGCGGTCAAAGCCGAAGAACGAGAGATAAATGACGAGCCCAAAACCGAGCACCGCTACCCCAAAGAGCGAGAGGCGCGCGATGCCGGAAGCGACCGCTGGATCGAATACCGCCACCGCCACCAGGCAGGCGAGAACGGCGAGCCAGCCCAACGTGATATGCGCGTAGCGCACGTGCCAGCGGTTGAGGTTGAGATAGGCGAACAGGAATACCAGGAGCGTCGCCGCCAGGATCGCCTCGCCAGATGCGCGCCAGACCCGCTCGGCGCCGGCCGACATGTCGAAGACCTTGCCCCAGAAGCCGAAGTCGATGCCGATATAGACCAGCACCGCCCAGCCAAGCGCGGCCGCCGCCGGGAACATGACGCTGCCCTTGACGACGAACAGAATGGTGAGGAAGAGCGCCAACAGGCCGGCAATCCCTATGACGATACCGTAATAAAGGGTGATGCTGTTGACCTTATCCTTGTAGGCATCAGGCTCCCACAGATAGATCTGGGTGAGCTTGCTGGTGCGCAATTCGGCGACATAAGTCATCACCGCGCCGGGATCGAGAGTGATGCGGAATACGTCGGCGGTCTCGCTCTCGACGCGCTCAGGCCGCTCGCCGCTCGACGTGATGCTCACCACGCGCGAGAGGCCGAGGTCGGGCCACAGCAGCCCGGAGCCGACCAGGCGATAGTGCGGAATGACGATCAGCCGATCGATCTGCTCGTTTCCGGAATTGGCCAGCGCAAAGACCGCCCAGTTGTTGTTGCCCTCGCGGGCGCGCACATCCATGCGCTGCACGATACCGTCGGCGCCGGGCGCCGTGGAGACGAGGATACGATCGGAATCGGTGTGATGGGGCTCGATGGCCGCGGTCAGGTCGATGGCGGAGGCGTCGGTGCGCACATTCACCGCCTCGACGGCGCGGGCGGGACACGCGGCAGCAACAATCATGCCTATCGCCGCCAGCGCTAAGGCGCGGACGCAATGCAAACCACGACCTCCAGGCGAAAGTGCCCCGCCGAATCCGCTCGCGTGGCGCCCCTGCGCCGGCGCAAGACCGCGAGCCTTGTGAGTGCTAGCCAACATTGCGTCGATTTCGCGGCTTCGGGCGCCGTGTAGGGTGAGCAACCGCCCCCGAAACCTTCGTGCAGGGCACCGCCTGTGGCGCGGTTGCCCACGCGGACCCAACTCACGGCATGTACCGCGTGGGCAAAATCGCCATGTGCACCACCACCCAAATCGATAGTGTTTTACGGGCGATTTTGCCCACCCTACGGGTCAAACTGTCAGCACGATCTTGCCGATGTGCTGGCTCGTTTCCATCCGCGCATGAGCGGCGGCGGCTTGCGCCAACGGAAAGGTGCTGTCGATGAGCGGGCGCACGCGACCCGATGCGACCAGCGGCAAAACGTGCTCCTCGACGGCGCGCGTAATCGTGCCCTTGTCGGTCACCGAACGGGCGCGCAAGGTCGAGCCGGTGTGGGTGAGGCGCTTGAGCATGAGGCGACGGAAATCGACGGTCGCCTTGGGCGAACCCTGGAATGCGATTTGCACCACGCGGCCCTCGACGGCCGCCGCCTCGTAATTGCGCTCGATATAGTCGCCGCCCACCATGTCGAGGATCACGTTGGCGCCCTTCCCGGCCGTCGCGGCTTTGGTGGCGGCGACGAAATCTTCGTTTTTGTAGTTGATGGCGAGATCGGCGCCGAGCTTTCGGCAGGCTTCGCATTTCTCGGCCGAGCCGGCGGTGGTGATCACGCGCGCGCCAAGCGCTTTGGCGATCTGGATCGCCGCGGTGCCGATGCCGGATGAGCCGCCATGCACGAGCAGCGTTTCGCCGGCCTTGAGTCGGCCGCGCTCGAAGGCGTTGTACCACACCGTGAAGAACGTCTCCGGAATGGCCGCGGCTTCTACCATCGACAGCCCGGGAGGCACGGGCAGGCAGTGGCTTTCGTACGCCGGACAGTACTGGGCATAGCCGCCGCCGACCACGAGCGCCATGACGGGATCGCCGACCTTCCAGCGCTCCACGCCCGTGCCGAGGGCCGCCACCGTGCCGGCGATTTCGAGTCCGGGAATGTCGGTCGGCCCCTTCGGCGGCGGGTAGAGGCCTTGCCGCTGCATCACGTCGGGCCGGTTGACTCCGGCAGCCGCGACCTTGACCAGTACCTCGCCTTCGCCGGCGCGGGGCACGTCGCGTTCCTCCGCAACGAGCATGTCCGGAGCACCGGGCGCGCGAATGGCGATTACGGTCATGCGATGCGGAACGATCATGGCACTCCCTCCTAGCTCAGGAAAACCCGCTGGTACAACCGGCAGTTCGCCGTGCTAGAGCACGGTCCATGACCGAAGACCCGATGCGTGATCGGCGCGCGATGTACAATGCGAACCGGCTCAAGATCGGCCTGTTCGGGCCCAACTGCTCGTCCGGGCGCGCCGTCACCAAGGTGTCGGAGCGCTGGTCGGGAAGCTGGCCCGACAATCTGCGGCTGGCGCGCGTGGCCGATGAGGCGGGCCTCGACTTTCTCCTGCCGATAGCGCGCTGGAAAGGCTATGGCGGCGATACCGACTACCAGGGCGCGACGCTGGAAACGATGACCTGGGCGGCCGGGCTCCTGGCCTTGACCCGCCGCGTGACGGTCTTCGGCACCGTACATGCGCCGCTGTTCAACCCGGTCATTGCCGCCAAGGAGATCGTCACCGCCGACCACATCGGGGAAGGACGTTTTGGACTCAACCTTGTGGTCGGCTGGAACGAGGGCGAATTCGAAATGTTCGGGGTGGAGCAGCGCGAGCACGAGGCGCGCTATGAATTCGCCCAGGAATGGCTCGACGTCGTCAAGGCGATCTGGTCGCCGAAGGAGGAATTCGACTTCGAGGGGCGTTTCTTCAAGCTCAAGGGCGTGCGCGGCAAGCCCAAGCCGATCGGCGGCGTCCGTCCTCTCATAATGAACGCCGGAGCGTCGGCCACTGGACGCGCCTTCGCGGTGAGGAACTGCGACGCTTTTTTCATGCAGGCTTCCCGCATCTCGATCGAGGAGACCGCCGCCAATGTGCGCAAGGCCAAGGATCTCGCGCGCGAGCATGGGCGCGAGATCGGCGTCTATTCGGTCGGGGTGGTCACCTGCCGGCGCACGCAGAAGGAGGCCGAGGAGTATTATCGCCATGTCATCCTGGAGCACGCCGATTTCGCCGCCATCGACCGCATCCTGGCAATGAAAGATATCACGCCGCAGAGTAAAGGCGTGGAGGAATACAACCGCCAGCGGCGATTCTATGCGAATGGCATGGGCGGGCTCGGGCTCATCGGCGATGCCGATCAGGTGGCGAAATCGCTCGCCGAACTGAGCAGCGCGGGGCTCACCGGCGTCGCCGTGTCGCTGATCAATTACCTCGACGAGCTGCCGTTCTTCTGTGAGGAGGTGCTGCCGCGACTCGAACGGCTTGGTCTGCGCGAACGCAGCCCCGTGGGGCGCGCGCAATACGTCTGACGGGGTTCGATGGAGCGTTTCGATGAAACCTGATGACGACGACGATCGCCCGAAGAAGAAGATCGTTCACGAAATTGGACAGGATCTGGCGCTGCTCTCGGTCAAGGAGCTGGGGGAGCGCATCGCGCTGCTCAAGGAGGAAATCGCTCGGCTGGAAGCGGCGATCGCCAGCAAGCAGGCCTCGCGTACGGTGGCCGACCAGTTCTTCAGGAAATAGCCGGCCTTGTAGGGCGGAATAGCATTACTGCGTCGGAAACATCGTAGGGTGGGCAACGGCGCCTTCTCCAATGCCGCCCGCGTGGGCAAATCGCGCCGGGCGCCAAAAGTGCGTCGAAGAGGCGCGTAAACGCGCTGATGGCCACGCTGTCAGGCGGTGCCACGCGATTTTGCCCACCCTACGGGTTTGTGACCCGCTTAGCGGCCCGCCTCGCAACTCCGACACCGGCTCCCCGGGCCGCCGCGTAATCCGTCGGCGAGTCAAAAATTCATAAATTCATCGCCAAATTAACCGAGTATTAAGCTTTCTCCACCATTACTACGGCGTCCATCTTCTGGACATCGAGTGGCTCCTGTCCACTCTGTTTGACGCCTCCCTGTTTTACCTTTGGGCCGCCGGCGACGGCGGCTCCTTTTTTGGCGGAGAATGGTTAATCTCTATAAGGCGCTTGCCGGATTAACCCAAGGGACTGGCAACCTCACCCGGCAACTATGACGAAAACTTTGCTGGGCACACCCTGGACAGAGCGCTTCCATCCGGGCCATTCTCAGCGGCGGAGACCGGGCGGCGATCACCCGCCAGTGAGTAGCGTCGGGCGTTGGGGTCATGTCGGAACAGTCGGCGAGGGGCGCAGGGCCGATCTCGTTCGGCGAGAAGCTCGCAGCTTCGCAACTGTTTGCCGATCTGTTTCGCGACGGCATGGCGCTGGTCGAGGAAACCGCCAGCTACCTCGATGGGCCGGGCCGGCAAGAAGCGAAAAAGCTTCCGCGCGCCGCCGCGCTGGCCTATGCAACCGAAAGCATGCGGCTCACCACCCGCTTGATGCAGCTCGCGTCGTGGCTCCTTCTTCATCGCTCCGTCAAGGAGGGGGAAATGTCGCTGGCGCAGGCCAACAAGGAGAAGGCGAAGGTCAAGCTGTCGGCTGCTGTTGATGGCGACGACGGGCAAAGTCTTGATCTGCTGCCCGAGCGCCTGCGCAAGCTGATCGAGCGTGCGGGCCTGCTGCAACGCGCCGTGCGCCGGCTTGATGCGACCATGCATGCGGGTGCCGCTGTGCCCGGCTCCGAATCGGCAAATCCGGTCGAACGCCAGTTGGGCCTGCTCAAGGCGGCATTCGAAGCGGATGAGCGCCCACCCGGCTAGCCGCAAGCAGGCCGTTACCGGTTCTGATCAACCCATTCTACGAAGCAGCGCGGGCAGGTGCCGGGGCCCCTTCCGGAGCGGCGAGGCGATAACCGATGCCAAGTTCGGTGAGCAGGATGGCCGGCTGGGTCGGATCCTGCTCGATCTTCTGCCGCAGCTTGCGAACGAAGATGCGCAGATAGTGGGTATCGTGCACATGCGGCGATCCCCACACCTCCTTGAGCAGATACTGGTGGGTGACCACGTTACCGGCGTGCTGGGCGAGGATTTGCAGCAGCTTGTATTCTTTCGGGGTGAGCGCCACGCGCTGCCCGTTGAGAGTGACCATGCGCGCCGCGAGGTCGATCGCGAGCGGTCCGGCGCGCACCACCGGCTCGTCGTTGGCGGCTCGTACTTGGCGGCGCATGGCGGCGTGTGCCCGCGCCAGCAGTTCTGCCATGCCAAAGGGCTTAACCACATAATCGTCCGCCCCGCTCCCCAGCAGGCGGACCTTCTCGGCTTCGTTCGAACGCACGGAAAGGACGATCAGCGGCACGCTCGACCACGATCGCAGCCGCTCCAGGACTTCGCTGCCGTCCATGTCGGGAAGGCCGAGGTCGAGAATGACCAGATCCGGTTGCCGTAGCGTTACCGCCTTGAGCGCTTCCGCTCCAGTTTCGGCGTCCTGCACGATGAAGCCATCGAGCTCGAAACCGGCGCGGAGAAAACGGCGAATCTGGACTTCATCGTCGATAACAAGGACTACGGGAGCTGATTGAGGTTCAGTCATCGGGATTGGCTTCAAGTGGGGGAGCATCCGCAGCAAGCGGAAGGTGAATCGAAACCGTGGTGCCTTGATCGGCGCCGGCGCTCGTCGCCTCGATCTGGCCGCCATTGGCCTGAACGAAGGCGCGCGCGATCCACAGTCCGAGGCCCGATCCGGACGTGGTCGCCGCCAGGCGAGGGCCGCGGAAGAAACGTTCGCCCAGTTGCGCAGTCTCCTCTGAGGTCAGCCCGGCGCCGTGGTCGTTGACCGCGAGCACCACGCTGTGACCGTTGCGTTTGGCGGAAACGTTGATGGTCGAGCCGGGTGGCGAATATTTGGCGGCATTGTCCACGACCTGGACGAATGCCTGCTGCACCAGCATCGGGTCAACTCGGATAAATGGCAGATTCGAGTCGACGTCAAGCGCCACCTTGTGGGCTGCAAGCCGCCGCTGCCGCCGCTCGAGTGCCGCGTTGACGATATCGGAGGGCTCGATCCATTCGAGCTGCGGCTTGATCTGCTGCCGGCTGATGCGGGTGGCGTCGAGCAGGTTCTGGATGTCATTGTTGAGCCGCTCCGCTTCATCGCGCACCACCCCGGCGAGCGAGCTCAACCTCGGATCGTCCACAATCGCCGGCGCGCTGCGCAACACGGTTGCGGCTCCCAGGATCGAGGCGAGCGGCGTGCGCAGTTCGTGCGACACCGAGCCGATGAGCGCCTCGCGCAGGAGCTCGGTTTCCGAGCGCATCCTCGCCTCATCCAAAGCGTGGGCGACATCGAGACGCTCAAGCGTTGCCGTGGCGTCGGAGAGGACGCCGTCAATCCGCTGGCGGATATCGGCAAGCGCATCGCCGGAGACTTTGCCGAGTTCGACCGCGATGACCCCGAAATCCGGGTTGCGCTGGGAAACCCGGCGTATGAGCCAGCTGTCGCCGGCGCCGTCGTCGACGCTGGTCGCGCCCGTCGAACCCTGCTGAATCTCAGCGAGCGCATCACGCACCGGCGCCGGGACCCCTGCGCTGTCCACTTTTGCCTCGCCGCGGGCGGCGCCGAACAGGATCACCTTACGCTGCACCAGGGCAGCAAGATGCTCTTCGATCGCACGGTAGATGTCGGCCGCCGAAGGCGCTGCGGCGAGCCGGCGCGAGAAGGCGTAAAGGTCGCTCATCTCGTTGCCGCGCTTGCGCGCGAGCTCCGCCTGGATCTTCATCTTGTTGGCAAGATGACTGGTCACCAGGGCTACGATCATGAACAGGAGCAGATTAATGAGCTCGTAGGGTCGGGAAAAGAGGTAGGGATATTCGTTCGAATAGAAGAAATAACCCGACCAGACGACGCCGAGGATCGCGGCGAGCAGCGCCGGGACGCGCCCGAGATGCCAGCCCGCCAGAAGCACCGGAATGAGGTAGACGACCGACCCGCGCCGGACGTCGAGATATTCATGCAGGAACCAGACCACGACAGTCGTTGCCGCGACCAGCAGCAGCACGATGAGAATGCCGTGCAATTCGCTGCGCACGGCCTGGATTTGCGATGCCGTTCCGCGTTTGTCGGTCATGGCGTGTGCGGTCATGGGGTGTGCTCGCGGCGATCAATCGCTCAACAATAGTACGCCCAGTATGGTGTGGCTACCCTGACGGCGCCGATCACGGCGGCTGCCCCGCCCGCCAGGGCCTATAATAAGGTTAAGCAATCTCAAAGGCTTCGTTTCGCCTGATGCGACAACGATCGGACAGCGGACAGCCAAGCCCCGCCCAGAGTCGCTTTTCATCGCCCCGGAAGCTTGCTAAAGCCGCGCCCGTGGCCGGCGTAGCTCAGCGGTAGAGCATCCGCTTCGTAAGCGGGTGGCCGGGGGTTCAAATCCCTCCGCCGGCACCACCTGCGCTGCCGCCTCGCGCAGCGCAGCGGTGCCGAAGCATTTGGAGCTTATCGCGTGGGCGCGCTTGCCGCATTCGGCCGCATGTCGGGCAGGAGCGGCGGCTGCGGACCGATGACCTTGGTCAGCGCGCGCCAGGCGCAGATTTCGTCGCTCCACTCCGGCAGCTTCGGGGCGGAGCCGCCGACGCCGACCGCGCCGATGAACTGGTTGCCATTGATGATGATCGGCAACGCTCCGGAATTGGGGAAATTACCGAACGAAATCTGACGCGCTTCCGATGAGCGGCCGGCAAGCACTTGGTTCATCGTTGCTTTGCTCGGCTGGCGCGTGTTGAGAACGGTGCGCGCCTTCATGAATGCGGTCTCGATATTGATCTTACCCTGGCCGTCCATGCGGTAGAAATAGACCGGCTCGCCGAACTGATCGAGGATGACGATGCTGATCCGCACGCCTTGCTTCGCGGCTTCTTCGACGCATGCCTTGCCGATGGCTTCCGCAGTCGCGACATTGATCTCGTTCTGCTCCATGAGGACCTTGCTCGCATCGCCGCGGACCAGGAATTTGTCACCGTCGTCCGCGCGTGCGCCGGAAGCGAGCACGACCGCCGCCGCACCCAGAAATAGCCCACCGATTTTCATCTCTAATTCCTCCGAATGCTGGGCGGCTCGATCCGAGGCCATCCAGCGGATGTCCCCCCGCCATAGTTCCTTGCTGTGGATTACGGGAGCATGCATCAGGATGCCAAAATCCGGCGCAAAATGCCAGCTTTCGGCCGAAAACAACAAAGGGAAACGCCGATGCTTCGTCAGCTCAAGCACCATGAGGGTGTGTTCAACGCCGAAGAGGTCCACATTCTGACAACCGTCTTCGACGATACATGGAAAACTGTCCAGGACAGCGGAGCAAAGTTTGCTTTGAATGGAGGTGCCGAGGCGACCCGCGAAATCATTGCCCGGCGCATCATTGCGATGGCTTTGCTGGGGGAGCGCGATGGCGGCCGATTGCGCGACGACGCCTTGCTTCATCTCGCCCGCAGGACCGGCAGCGCAGCGCATGTGGATTAGAGACTGTCATCCTGAGGCGCGAGCGCGCGCGTCATCCTGAAGCAGGCGCGCCACTTGGGCGCCGCCGTCTCCAAGGACACGCTCTCATGCAGCCATAGCGCGTCAAGACGCGCGTGAACGCGCTTATGCGGGCTGCCTGCTCGCGCCTCAGGATGACGGTTCTGGAAGAGCGCCTACGGCTAGCTTGCTTTCCGGTGCCGAGCGGTGGAGCGCGCAGGCTTCTTCTTTGCTCCGCGCTGGGGGACCGAAGGCGCCGGGGCCTTTCTTGCTCCGCTGCGCTCCGCCTCGACGCTCCGCCGCAACGCATCCATGAGATTGATGACCTTGGCGGGAGCCTGCTCCTTTGGCGCCTCGATCTTTTCGCCCTGTTCCTTTTTCCGCAGCAACTCCCGTACTGCGTTCTCGTACTGATCTTGGAACTTGCTCGGCTGGAAATCTCCGGTCTTGGTGTCGACGATGTGCGCCGCAAGATCGAGCATGTCCTTCGGGATTTTCTCGTCCGGAATATCGTCGAAATACTCCTGCTCGTTCCTGATCTCATAAGGATAGCGCAGCGTGATGCCCATCATGCCTTTGCCGCGCGGCTCCAGCGCGACAATGTGCTCGCGTGACGTAAAAACGACCTTGCCGATCGCGACCATGCCCTTCTTGTTAATCGCTTCGCGAATGACTGCGAATGCCTGGGCGCCCACCTGCCCATCCGGAACGATGTAATAGGGACTGTTGAGGTAAAGCTCGTCGATCTGCTCCTTGGGCACGAACTCATCGATCTCGATCGTCCGCTTGCTCTCCAGCGCGACAGCTTCCAGCTCCTCGGGATTGATCTCGATATATTCCCCTTTGCTCACTTCATAGCCCTTGACGATATCGGTCGAATCCACTTCATCGCCGGTCTCGGCATCGACTTTGCGGTATTTTATCCGATTGCCGGTGCTTTTATTGATCTGGTGAAAGCTGACCTTTTCCCGCTCGGAGGTCGCCGGATAAAGCGCGATCGGGCAGGAGACGAGGGAGAGCTTGAGGTAACCCTTCCAATATGCGCGCGGCGCCATGGCTTAACTCCAATCACTAATGTGGCTTTGATATAAGACCGGCTGCTTGCCGTCCACAGACCTGGATCGTCCCTGGATCATTTTGCCTCCGCCGGCGGACGCGAGGCCCAGCGGGCCCGACTCGTTTCTGGTTTGTTCGCCAATCCCATCCGATGGAACTCGGCGCTAAATTCCAGGTTAATTATGTGTTGCTGGCCTGCGGGGTGCTCCATGGCGCAGCCACACCAGTTTCGCGAACCGGCGCCCATGCGCCCACCGGTGTGTCCGGCGTGCGGCAAACCAATGCGCCTCGGAAGCACCATGCCGGACGATACCTACATCAACTTGAGACGAGTCCTGTTTTTTTGCGCGTGCGGATGGACGAGCGACCAATTGGTTGCGGAGAACGATTAATAAAAGAATTCTGTAGGGTTGGTCATAAGCGCCTCGACGCGCTACGGGGCGGTCGGGGGCGGTCCGTACGCATAGCCGCGCCACACGCAAAAAACAGCCGTCGTCTCCGCGCGCGCGTCCGCGTGCGGGCTATTGTCCGGTGGAGGTCGCAATGTGCTGGGGTAGCTACGGTCCCCTTGCGGCTCTGAATACAGTCAGGCCCAGTATGAGCAGGATCACGAAAATGGCGATGAAGATGTAGAACAGGATCCGGGCAATATCTCCGCTGGCGGCTGCAATACCGCCGAAACCGAAGATCGCCGCTATTATGGAAATGATAAAGAATAGCAGGGCCCATTTCAGAATCGCGGTCATTAACGACCTCCTTTCATCCGCCGGAAAACAGGCCAAGGCCGGAAATTGTTCCGATCAGAAGCCTCAGGCCCCTCCCGTCGCCGGCCCGGCTCCATGAAGGCTACTGCGGCGGCCGATGTCCTCGAAATCGCCGCCCGGAAGAGGGAGATTGATGCGTTTGCGTGAATCGGCGAAAAGCCGCACCCGCCGCCTCGGCGAGGAGCGCCGAATCGACGAAAAAAGCTTGTTTAACGCCATGGCAACCCTCACATGCCCAGTAATGTTGCACCGCAATAAAGTCGCGCAACTGCCGCAAAAGGGCTAGGATCAGTCATGACCCGGGCCAAGCGACATGAAGGCGCGAGCACCAGCGCGATCTTCCCTGCCCCTGATCACGATCACGCGCGCTGCTCGAACGACGCCATGACGGTTGCGGAGGCGAGTTGCACGGCGAGCGGACAGCGCCTCACACCGTTGCGGCGTAAGGTGCTGGGAACGCTGCTGGCAAGCCACCAGCCGCTCGGAGCCTATGACATCATGGAGCGGCTCGCTCCGACGGGGCCGCGCCCGGCCCCGATCACGGTCTATCGCGCGCTCTCGTTCCTGTGCGAGAACGGCTTCGTCCATCGCATCGAGAGCCGCAATGCCTACCTGGCTTGCGTGCGCCCGCATGCGACCGACGATCCAATCGTCTTTTTGATATGCGAGCGCTGCGGCGCGGTCGGCGAAGCTTCCTCGCCTGAAGTCGGCTCGATGATCAAATCTGCTGCGCGGTCTGCGGGCTTCACCCCGAAATCACCGGTCATCGAGATCGGGGGGATCTGCACCCATTGCGGCGAGCAGAGGACAAACAACAGAGATCAGATGCGCGAAGGAAAGATTCATCAATGACTGATGCAGCTCCGTGTGACCGGCGCAATTCCGTGGCGGTCGACGTCGGCGGCGTGATCGTGGGCGGCGGCGCGCCGATCGTCGTCCAATCGATGACCAATACGGATACGGCCGACGTGGCCGCGACTGTCGCGCAGGTTGCGGCGCTTTCGCGCGCCGGCTCCGAAATCGTCCGCGTCACGGTCGATCGCGACGAGTCGGCGGCCGCAGTGCCGTCCATCAAGGAGCGGCTCCTCAAGCAAGGCATCACGGCCCCCATCGTCGGCGACTTTCACTATATCGGCCACAAGCTCCTTGCCGAGCATCCGGCCTGCGCCGAGGCGCTGGACAAATATCGCATCAATCCGGGCAATGTCGGCTTCAAGGAAAAGAAGGACCGCCAGTTCGCCGCCATCGTCGAAACCGCGATCAAATACGGCAAGCCGGTCCGCATTGGCGCCAATTGGGGATCGCTCGATCAGGAACTGCTCACTCACCTCATGAATGAGAATGCGCGGTCGAGTGCGCCGCGCGCCGCGCGCGACGTGACGCGCGAGGCGATGGTGCAATCGGCGCTGCTGTCGGCGGAACGTGCTGAAGAGATCGGACTGCCGCGCAACCGCATCATTCTCTCCGCCAAGGTCTCGGCGGTGCAGGACCTGATTGCCGTCTACAGCGATCTTGCGCATCGTTGCGAGTATGCGCTGCACCTCGGCCTCACCGAGGCCGGCATGGGGTCCAAAGGCATTGTCGGCTCGGCGGCCGGAATGGGCGTGCTGCTCCAGCAGGGGATCGGCGACACGATCCGGGTCTCGCTCACTCCCGAACCGGGCGGCGACCGCACGCTCGAAGTCAAGGTCGCGCAGGAACTGCTGCAGACCATGGGGTTCCGCACATTCGTGCCGCTGGTGGCCGCCTGCCCGGGCTGCGGCCGCACCACCTCGACGACATTTCAGGAACTCGCGCGCGACATCCAGGGCTTCATTCACGAATCGATGCCGGCATGGAAGAAGCAGTATCCCGGCGTCGAGACGCTCAACGTCGCCGTCATGGGCTGCATCGTCAACGGTCCCGGCGAATCAAAGCATGCCGATATCGGCATCTCGCTGCCCGGTACCGGCGAGGCGCCGGCTGCGCCCGTGTTCGTCGACGGCAAGAAGTTCCGCACTCTGCGCGGACCGACGATTGCCGCCGACTTCAAGGCGCTGGTGATCGACTACATCGACCAGCGCTATGGGAATGCCGGTAAGCTGCCTGCGGCTGAGTAATTCTCCGTCCCCCGGCGAAGGCCGGGGCGGCCCATAACCACAAACAGCAGTCGCGGTGCGAGGCTCTTTCCTCCGTCATGCCCGGGCCTGTCCCGCCTGCGCGGCCGAAGCCGCTTCGGCGTGGCGAACGCCCGGGCATCCACGTCTTAGACCGCACACGGCGATGCAAAGACGTGGATGGCCGGGACAAGCCAGGACAAGCCCG
>DATBHB010000189.1:0-4239 GCA_036557705.1 Xanthobacteraceae bacterium | reverse complement strand
GTTCTTGAGTCTCGCGGTGCCGCAGCCGCTCCTGCACATCGCGCCCGAAGGGCCGGAGCGCGTGCGTGCCGAAGTGGGTTTACGCGATTACGCGCGCCTCTGCGTGGGACAGCGCGCCAGTATCGCGGCCGAGACGGCGCCAAGCGCGAGCGTGGACGCGCAAGTCTCCTCGATCAGCCCCGTGATCACCACCCGCAGCAAGATCACTGCGGCGGCCGGCTCTGCGGCGAATGAAGCTGAGAATGTCGTCGCTGTCGTGCTCACTCTCGCCAGCGGCGCGCCGGCGCTGCCGGTGGGCTTGCCGGTCACCGTCCGCTTCGCCGCCTGTCCGTCGAAGAGCTGAGGCGCGGTTGCGGCGACGTGTCCATCGCGTCTTTCAGGCGGATTTGGCGTGTGGCTTTGCGGTCGAGTCGAAAATGTTGATCGCCTGACGTGCGCATTTGACGAACAGGTTCGCCGCCGGGCTCAGCGTCCGGTTCTTGAGTGTCACGATACTTGCCGGGAAACGCACAGGCGGCAGCTTTAACGGCAATGTTTTCAGTCCCGCCCGTCTGGCGTGGAACTGCGCAACCGAGCTTGGCAACACGCCGACAAACCGTCCACTCGCGATCAAAGTGACGGTCAGTTGCCCGGAAAAGGTGGTGATGCTCGGTTGCGGCGGCTGCAAGCTGTTGGCGCGGAACAGCTCGAGAATGAGCGAGCCGGGCAAGCTGTCATATGGCGGCAGGACCCAAGCTTCGGCCATCAGTGCCGCCAAGGTCAGGTTGCGACGGCGGGCCAGCTTGCTGTTCATTCCCGCGACAGCGAGAAACGGCTCTTCGAACAGCAGTTCCGAGCTGAGATCGTCCGCCGCCAACTGCCGCGGAACTCTGCCGATCACCAGATCGACGTTGCGCTCACGCAGCTCCTGAAATTGATCGAGTGGCGCCTGCACCAGAACCACATGCAGTCGTATCCGCGGAAACTGCTGCGAAAATTTCTCCACGATCGCCGGCAACAGGCCGGCCATGGTGATTTCCGTGCAGCCGATACGCAGCTCTCCCGACGTCGGATCGGACAGCGCTTCGAGCAGCTTCAACCCATGGCGCATCTCGTTGAATACAGTGACGCCGCAATTGAGCAGCGCCGCGCCGTGCGCGGTGACCTCAACGCCCTGTGAGTTACGATCGAACAGGCGAATTCCCAAGGTCCGTTCCAGCTCCAGGATGGTCTTGGAAACGACGGGATGCGAAACCGAAAGCCGGGCTGAGGCTTTCGCCATGCTGCCACATTCGGCAACGGCGAGCAGGATGTGAAGGTCGCGCAGCTTAATGCGACGGCCAATGCGATCAGCCCAGTCCATTGGACCCTCCTTGGGGGGTTAGCCAAATGGCTTATGCGATGGAACTAAATAGAGCTTTTAGATTACGGCCAGCGGCGACACACTTCAATCGCGAACGAAGGGGTGCGGCTCGGAAGTCACCTCCCGGTTTCGTCCATGCAATGGAGATCAACCATGTTGACGAGAAGGGTCGTCTTGCTCGGTATTGCAGCTACGGGCGCAACGCCTCGTATCGCCAAGGCGCAGAGCGCCATCAGAGTTGGAATGGTCATGCCGTTGACCGGCACGCTCGCGTCAGCCGGCAAACAGGTAGCCGACGGCGCCCGGCTCTACATGGACCGGCATGGCGATACGGTTGCCGGGAGGCGGATAGAACTCCTGCTCAGGGACGACACCTCATCTTTCGATGTCGGCAAGCGCCTCATCCAGGAGGCGATCGTCAATGACAAGGTCGACATCATTGCCGGGGGCACGACCGGCGACCTGTTCGCGGGCGCACAGATCATCACCGAGGCCAAAGTGCCGACCGTGATCATGCTATCGAGCACATCGGCGGTGATCGGCAAATCGCCCTATTTCGTGCGCACAAGCTGCACGTTGGCGCAGTCGTCGGCGATCATCGCCGACTGGGCGATCAAAAATGGCGTCAAAAGAGTCGTAACGCTGACCAGCGACTTTGCTCCGGGTCATGAGGCCGAGGCAACCTTCAAGGGCCGCTATGTTGCGGCCGGCGGCGAGATCGCGGAATCCCTCAAGGTGCCCCTGCAAAATCCTGACTTTGCGCCGTTCCTGCAGCACGCGCGCGACGCCAAACCCCAGGCCATCTTTGTTTTCGTCCCTTCCGTCCAGGCCGGCACCTTTGCCAGACAATTCGTCGAACGCGGCCTCGACAAAGCCGGGATCAGGCTGATCGGCCCGGGCGACATCGCCGATGATGAATTGCTGCGGAGCATGGGCGACGCGATGCTTGGCACGATCACCGCGCACTTCTACTCGGCGGCGCACCCGTCCTCCATGAACGCGGCGTTTGTCGATGCATACCGCAAACAAACCGGCAAGCGCGCAAACTTCATGGCGGTGAGCGGCTACGACGGCATGCACCTCATCTACGAGGCGCTGAAAAAGACCCACGGTGATGCCGGCGGCGGCGCATTGATAGCAGCGATGAAGGGCATGGCCTGGACAAGTCCGCGCGGTCCGATGTCGATCGATCCTGCGAGCGGTGACGTGGTCCACGACATCTACATCCGCAAGGTTGAGAAGGTGAGCGGCGACCTGCAAAACGTCGAGTTCGCCACCTTCGAAGCGGTCAAGGATGTGCGGACCGCGGCGCAATGACGATCACCGTCCGGCGGCTCGTAACCGCCAATCACCGCGGATGCGCAGCGGCATGAAAGTCATCGTCGTCGGCGGCGGAATCGGCGGGCTCAGCCTCGCGCTGAGCCTGCACCAGGCCGGCATTGCGGTGCGCGTCTACGAAGCGGTCGGCGAGCTCGCGCCGCTTGGCGTCGGCATCAATCTGCAGCCAACGGCGGTCCGCGAGCTGACGGAGCTCGGCTTGGCCGACGAATTGGCGCGCATCGGCATCGCCACGCAGCGCCTGAGCTACTTCAACAAGTTCGGCCAGTTGATCTGGAGCGAGCCAAGGGGGCTCTCGGCCGGCTACAAGTGGCCGCAATATTCGATGCACCGCGGACAGTTGCAAATGCTGCTGCTGCGCGCCGCCCATGAGCGGATCGGTACCGAACATGTCCGCAGCGGATTGCGGCTGATCTCCTTTGCGCAGGACCGCGATCGGGTCACGGCGACCTTCAAAGGCGGCGGGTCGGCAACACCGGTCACGGATGATGCGGATATCCTGGTCGGCGCTGATGGCATTCACTCAGCGGTGCGGCGCCAGCTTCATCCGCATCAAGGCGAACCGCGGTTCGCGCATCAGCTGCTGTGGCGCGCCGCCGTCGATGCCGAACGCTTTCTTGGCGGCGCGACGATGATTATCGCGGGACACTTCGATCAACGGATCGTCGTCTATCCGATGGGTCGCAGCGCCAAGGCCGGGCATTTGCTGACCAACTGGGTTTGCCAGTTGGCCGTTTCCGGCCGGTCGCCGCAGCGCGAAGACTGGAATCGCAAGGTCGAAAGGCACCGCGTGCTCGCCGCATTCGGGGGCTGGCGGTTGCCTTGGCTCGACGTGCCGGCGCTGATCCGCGCTACGCCGGAGGTCTACGAATTCCCGCTGGTGGATCGCGACCCGGTGCAGGCTTGGTCGTTCGGCCGAGTGACGCTGATCGGTGACGCCGCGCATCCGATGCATCCGACCGGCTCGCAGGCCGGATCGCAAGCCATCGTCGATGCGCGGGTGCTCACCGCCGCACTGCTTGCGACAACGGACCCCGTCGAAGCGCTGGCCCGTTATGATGCCGAGCGCCGGCCCGGCATGAACGAGGTCACGCTGCGCAATCGCCATCTCGGTCCCGAAGCCGCCATGCAATTGGCGGAAGAGCGCGCCCCTGCCGGCTTTGATCGGATCGAAGACGTCGTCTCGCGACAGGAACTCGAAGCCGCTGTCGCCTCGTTTTCGTCAGCCGCCGGCCTCGACGTCGAAGTCGTCAACAGCCGTCCATCATACGTGCCATTGCCGGCCTCGTAACAATGCCGCTCGGCCCGCACGCGAGTTGAGGCAGCAGCGCGCTTATGCCCGCGCCGGCCAGTGCCGGTCGTGGAACCAGACGCGGTATTTGATCATCTTGGTGCGCTGCGCGGCCGGTGCATGGCGTTTGCAGGTCGCGGCTTCCTGGCTGTTCTCCGCCGCGCCCCAGCGCAGCTCGACGCAATCGTTGAGATTGTAGCCCATCTCATAGGCCGGGGCGCGGTCGACCACGTCTTTCAATGTGAGCGTCCACTGCGAGCCGTCGCTG
>DATBHB010000188.1:0-9739 GCA_036557705.1 Xanthobacteraceae bacterium | reverse complement strand
CAGGCGCTGGGGCGTCGGCTCTACGAGCAGTCGTGCGCGGTCTGCCATACGCGGCCGACCCTCGTCTCGGGCATGTACGGTCCGGAACTATCGAAGAGCAGCGCCGGCGGGAATGAGGCGGCGATGCGCGAGGTCATCACCAATGGGGGGCCGCGAATGCCGGCCTTCAAATACACCTATGACGGAACCCAGATCGCGGCGATCGCGTCCTATCTGATGACGCTGTCACCGGGACACGAACAGGCCACGCCTCCACAACGTTAGATTCAGGGAGAAAGCCATGACACACGCAAGAAGCCTCGCCACCGTAAGCCTGTTCGCGCTTGCAGCCGCAAGCGTCGCCAGCCATCCGGCCCATGCAGACGCTCTGCTCACCGGCTCGATCACCTCGGCGGCGGGCGAGAAGATGGGCGGCGTAGCCGTTTCCGCCAAGGCCGAAGGATCACCCATTACCACCAGCGTCTACACCGACGAGAGCGGTGCTTATTACTTCCCGCCGCTTCCGGAAGGCAAATACCGGGTCTGGGCGCAGGCAATAAAATTTCAGACCGCCAAGGCGGATATTGAGATCAACAAGACGAGCCGGCAGGATTTCGTGCTTCAAGCCATGGCCAATCAGGAGGACTGGATCCGGCAATTGCCCGGCGACGAGTTCCTGGCGGCGCTGCCCGGCGATACGCCGGACGATGCGCGCATCAAGGTGCAGGTGCGCAAGAACTGCACCGGCTGCCATAGCGCCAGCTATCCGCTCCAGCACCGTTTTGACGAAACCGGCTGGAGCAAGGTTCTCGATCTCATGAAGAACGTGAACGTGTACGGTTCCTATCCGCGCCCGGATAAGACCCCTACACCCAATATCGAATTCCACCAGCAGCAGCTCGCGGCCTATCTGGCGCGCGCGCGAGGGCCGGGCGAAAGCTCGATGAAGTTCAACCTGCGTCCGCGGCCGGCCGGCGAAGCGGCCCGCGTCGTCTTCCGGGAATACGATTTCCCGATCGAAGGCGGCCGCACGCTTTCGAACGACGGCAGCGACTGGTCGCTCGGAACGCCGTCCCGGCTCAATCACGTCCCCAGCCTGCACGACGCGCAGATGGATTTCGACGGCAATGTCTGGATCACCTTCGACCAGCCGAATTTCGAGGCGACGGTGGCGCGGCTCGACACCAAGACGGGCGCGGTCAAGAATTTCAAGCTCGACGACGCGCGCAACTTTGCCGTCGGCAGCCACGGCATTACACGCGACGAGAAGGGCATCCTCTGGTTCAATACCCGCTCGAACGTGCAGCGTGGTCTCGGCGGCCTCGGCAGGATCGATCCGAAGGCCGAAAAGATCACCGTCTACCTGCCGCCGCGCACGAGCAGCGGAACCGCCGGCACGCTCGATTCCGACCTCAACGGCGGCGTCTGGGTGACGGCGCCCGACGGCGCATTCCGCTTCGACACCAACAAAGAGACGTTCACCGAATTCAAGTCGCTTACCTATAAGAACGAGCGCGGCACCGCGACGGTCTATGGCCTTGCGGCCGATCGCACCGGCAACGGCTGGTGGTTGCTGATGACTCAGGACCTTGTGGACTTCAGCGACATCAGCACCGGCAAGACCGGCGAGTTCAAACTGCCGCCGGACAAGGCGGCGATGGACACGCTCTCGCCCGCAGAGCGCAAGTTCTACGACACGTTCGTGCCGCCGGATTTCAACACGCCGTTTGCCTGGGCGCAGGCGCCGCGCCGCATGGGCGCGGACAAGAACGGCGACTTCGTCTGGATCGGCGATTCATTCGGCGGCAATCTGGCGCGCGTGAATATCAAGACGAAGGAAACCACGATCGTGCCGCTGCCGAACCCGGAGTCGCAGCAGCCTTACGAGGTCGCGGTCGACAGCGGTCATAACGTGTGGACCAACCTGTGGAGCACCGACGCGATCGCGAAATACGATCCGAGCGCCGGCAAATGGACGCTGTTCGATTTGCCGACGAGAGGAACCGAATCGCGCTACGTCTCTCTGCTCGAACGGCCCGGCCAGCCGATGCAGGTCGTCGTCCCTTACTATCGCACGCACAAACTCGCAGTGATGACGCCGCGCAGCGAGGCCGAGATCGCCGCACTGAAGGCGCAATCCGGGCGGTAATTACTTCGTAGGGCGGGTTAGGCGCGCCATTCGGATTCTCGACTGCCTAACCCTGAGGGAGCGGCGCGCCGTAACCCGCCGCTCTTGGCCGGCTGGCGGACGGCTGTAGGGTGGGCAAATCGCCTACCCAGCTCTTGATGCGCGATGGAAGACTTGGACGATTTGCCCACGCGGTCGACTCCTGCGACTCACGACCGCGTGGGCAAAATCGCAGCTACATTTGTTTGCGTGGAGAGGCTTCGAGGCGCGATTTTGCCCACCCTACGAGGGCTTCCCCACCCTACGAAAGTTTCGCCACCGCCGCCGCCAGCAAGCGCCGGCATTCCTCGAGTTCGTGCAGCGCCGCCCGGAGCTTGCGCAGATCCTCGCGCGCCATCCCGGTCCGCGGCGGCGGAGGCGGTGCAATCCGCTGGCCGGGGAAACCGCGCGTGTCGCGCGCTTGCGGCGGCTCGGGCCGCAGTTCCTCATCTGCGAGCAGCGACGGCAGCAGGTTCAATAATTTGCGGCCGCGCTCGGGCTCCTCGACTGGCGAGCGATGAAGATCGACTTCCTCGCCGGGAGATTCTCCGTTGCCGCTGCGGGCATGCGCGGGCTGCGGGGCACCGGGTTGCCAGACGGCCTGCACGAATTTGACATTATGCTCGCGCAGGATCCGCTGCACCCCGCGAATGGTGTAGCCCTCGCCATAGAGCAGATGACGGATGCCGCGCAGCAGCGCGATATCTTCCGGGCGGTAATAGCGCCGTCCACCGCCGCGCTTCATCGGCTTTATTTCGCGGAAGCGACTCTCCCAGAAGCGGAGCACATGCTGCGGGATGTCAAGTTCATCCGCTACTTCGCTGATGGTACGGAATGCGTCCGGCGCCTTGTCCACCGCCGCCTGGCTCCCTTGCAACTGCCGCGAACTAATTGTTTTCCTCGGCAGAGTTGGAATTGATCCGCTGCTTGAGGATGGCCGACGGCTTGAACACCATCACCCGTCGGGGCGAAATCGGAACCTCCTTCCCGGTCTTCGGATTGCGACCTACGCGCTGGCCTTTCTTTCTCACCACAAAAGATCCGAAAGAAGAAAGCTTCACCGTCTCGCCACGTTCAAGGCAATCGGTAATTTCCTTCAGCACCATTTCCACGAGCGCGGCCGATTCGGTGCGCGAAAGGCCTACCTTCTGGTAGACCGCCTCGCACAGGTCTGCCCGCGTTACGGTTTTCCCGGACATCGCCTGCCCCACTTCCGGCGATCAACGTATCCCTCTGTTATCTCACGGTATTAGGTTGGCGGGAAGCGGTCAACCACTTCCGTCGATGAAGATTTGTCGCGCAATAATACAGCGAGGTTCAAGCCGCGGCGCCTGGCGGTCACCAGCGCAGCAGGGTTGCGCCCCAGGTGAAGCCGCCGCCCATGGCCTCCAGGAGCACCAGATCGCCGCGTTTGATCCGACGATCGGCGACGGCATCGGCAAGCGCCAGCGGAATTGAGGCGGCCGAGGTGTTGCCATGGCGATCGAGGGTCATGACGATTTTATCGGGAGCGATGCCAAGCTTATGGGCAGCGCCGTCGATGATGCGCTTGTTGGCCTGATGAGGAACGAACCAGTCGATAGCGTCGGCGGTGTAGCCGGTCTCGTGAAAGACGCCCTCGATCACATCCTCGATGGCGGCAACGGCGTAGCGGAAGACTTCGCGCCCTTCCATGCGCAGATGGCCGACGGTCTGCGTGGTGGAGGGGCCGCCGTCGACATAGAGCTTGCTCTTGTGGCGCCCGTCCGAGCGCAGGCGCGACGTGAGAATGCCGCGGTCTTCGCGGGTCCCCTGCTGGATCTGCGCTTCCAGCACGACGGCGCCGGCGCCGTCCCCGAACAGGACGCAAGTGGTGCGGTCATTCCAATCGAGAATGCGCGAAAATGTCTCCGATCCGACCACAAGCGCCCGCCGAAACGCGCCGGCGCGCAGCAGGCTGTCGGCGGTCGCGAGCCCGAACACAAAGCCTGAGCAAACGGCCTGAAGGTCGAATGCCGCTCCCTGGCTGATCCCAAGCCCGGCCTGGATCGATACGGCGCTCGCTGGAAACGTGTTGTCGGGGGTCGAGGTGGCAAGCACAATGAGATCGATAGCATTGGCCTCGATTTTGGCATGAGCGAGCGCCGCCTTGGCGGCATGGATCCCCATGTCCGAGGTGGCTTCCCCGGCTGCCGCGATCCGGCGCTCGTGAATGCCGGTGCGCTGCACGATCCAGTCGTCGGATGTGTCCACCTTCTGCGCCAGCTCGCTGTTGGTGAGGACACGGCTCGGCAGGTAACTGCCGCAGCCAAGAACGACAGAGCGGAGCATGCTCACGAGGCGGCCCCCCCGGCGAGGCGCGACAACGGCGCGGCGCGCTGCCCGATCACAAGCGTCTGGCCGATTGTGGCGAGCAAGGCGTGCTGCACCATCCGGCGGCCGATGTCGATCGCATAGGCGAAGCCTTCGGCATCGGTGCCGCCGTGGCTCTTGATCACGATGCCATTGAGGCCGAGGAACACTCCGCCATTGGCTTTGCGCGGGTCCATCTTGTCGGCGAGCATCCGGAATGCATTGCGTGCCAGAAGATAGCCGAGCTTCGAGGCGATCGTCCGGGTCATTGCGGTTTTGAGATATTGGGCGAGCTGGCGCGCCGTGCCTTCGGCGGCCTTGAGCGCGATATTGCCCGCGAAACCCTCCGTTACCACGACGTCCATCACCCCCTGCCCAATCGCATCGCCCTCGATGAAGCCGGCATAATCGAGAAACGGCAGTTCCGATTCCCGCAGGATACGTCCCGCCTCGCGCACCTGCTCCAGACCCTTGACCTCCTCGACTCCGATATTGAGGAGGCCGACCTTCGGCCGCTCGCGGCCGAACAGCACATGCGCCATGGCGCTGCCGATGATGGCAAGGTTGACGAGGTGGAGAGCATCGGCGCCGATCGTCGCGCCCACGTCGAGCACCACCGTCTCCCCGCGCAAAGTCGGCCAGAGCGCCGCGATCGCCGGCCGTTCGATCCCGGGGAGGGTCTTGAGGTGAAATTTGGCCATCGCCATGAGCGCGCCGGTATTGCCGGCCGAAACCGCAAAATCCGCCTCGCCGCGCTTGACCGCATCGATTGCCAGCCACATCGAGCTTTTCCAGCGGCCTTGGCGCAGGGCTTGGCTGGGCTTGGCATCCATCTTGACGGCGATCTCGGTATGGATGAGGCGCGATGCCGCCTTGAGCTGCGGCTGAACCGCCAACAGCGGCTCAAGCTGGGCGCGGTCGCCGTAAAGCAGGAATTCAATGTCGGGATGACGGGCCAACGATAGTCCCGCGCCCGGCACAACCACAGTCGGTCCATGGTCTCCCCCCATGGCGTCGAGCGCGATACGGACCTTTTCGGCGGGCATGAACGATCTTGGCGACGCGGCAGACGAAGCGGATTCGGTCTGCCGCGAGCGGCGACCCCCGGTGAGAATAGCGCCGCGGCGGCACCGGTGCCAGAGGCACCCCGGTCAACTCCCGGCTTGTCCTCGATTCTTGAGCGCAGCAAGCGCCGCCAAAGGACGATTTGAATCGTCGGGCGGCGCCGGCGCTTCGAACACCGCCCCCGGCTTCCGCGGATAGAGGTCAATCGCAAGGAGGAGGAATTCGGTGGCGATGGCTCCGAGATCGATCGTACCGCCGGTGAGCGGCTCGGCTGCATCGAGGGTGACGTCCTCAACGCCGCCGCTCGCATCGGCGCTCGATGTCGCCGCCGGTGCGAAAACCAGATCGATGTTCTCTTCGATTTCATTCTCGATGGGATCAAGCGTGACCACGCAGATCTGCGCAACGGCGGCCGAGAGCGTACCGGCAACATGGAGGCCCTCCCGCCCGTACCGCGCAAGCTCGAACGTCGCTTGCAATCGCAGCAGCGCCCGCAGATCGGCAAGCCTTGCCACGGCCGCGCGAGTCCGCTCATCGGCCGTCAGCGTGAGAGCCAGCCCGGTTTCCGGGACGTCCTGGACGGCGACCGGCACGCTCCAGGCCGAACCGTGATCAGGTTTTTGCGGGACCTTTTCTTTCATCTCAAACTCTTCGGCTGGGCATTGTTCCTGGTTTGTTTCACGTGAAACATGCGGCGGTGGCGAGCACAGTCTGCGGGTCCGGAAAGCTGATCGCGCCTTGACTTAGTGCCGCCGCGTCCTGCGCCGCGAGGTCAAGCCACGCTTGACGCACGTAGCCCGCAAGCCGTTCGGCCTGCGCCGCCGCAGCCGGGCCTCCGAAGACGTTCCGGGCCAACGCTGGCGCAAGCAGCTTGACCTCGCCTGCAGCAAGCCCCGCCTCGTAAGCGGATTGGCGGCCGTAAAAAGCCTGGCCGATCCCGCGCATCCTGCGTGGGACCGCAAGGTCGCCCACACCCAATTCACGAAGATTGGCGTCCATATCACTGCAAAACGTATCGAAAACCCCTTGGCCCAGGCGCCGGAGATCAGCCGGGCCGCCATTGAGACGCCGGAGCGCGAGCACCAAGTGCAGCACGATCATTTCGAACCGGCCGTTGACCGTATCCGCGACACCATAGCTTTCGTAGAAGACGGGCAAGCGCGCCTGCGCCACGATGGCGCCATAGAGCAACGCGATGGTCTTTGAGTCGCGCCGGCTGCGGCGAAAGGGGATCACTTTCATCACGATAGCCTGCCAGTCGTTCTGGCAGCGTATGCCCGGGAACTCGTCTCGCGCCTGGCGGGGCGGGGGCGCTTCGGGTCGCAGAGCGCAGGTGGTTAGATAAGGATGGCGAATCGCAACCGTAAGCCTCGATCAAGTCTGGCGCGCTTTTCTGGTGCGCTCGCGTGCGTGCTTGTGCTCGCGCTGCCGCTTGCCGGCTGTTTCAGCGAGACCTACCAGAAAGGCTATATCCTGCCCGATGGGGCGCTCGAACAGATCCCGATCGGGGCAAGCCAGGAGCAGGTCCTCATCGTGCTCGGGACCCCCTCCACCGTCGCGACAGTCAACGGCGAGATATACTACTACATTTCGCAGCGTGCGGAGCGGCCGGTCGCCTTCATGCCCCAGTCGGTCGTGGACCAGCGGGTGGTCGCGGTCTATTTCGATAAGAGTCGCCGGGTCCAGCGGCTCGCCAATTATGGCATGCAGGATGGAAAAGTATTCGATTTCGTGAGCCGCACGACGCCGACCGCCGGCCGCGAACTCAATTACCTGCAGGCTATCTTGCAAGGCCTGCAGTTCAAACCCGGCCTTGGGATGTAAGCGCGGCTTTCAACCGTGTAGCCCGCATGAGCGGCGCGCTTCGGCAAAGCGCATTAGTAATCCCGGACCCGTGGAAGGCGCGCTGCGATATGCGGGAGGCCCATCCCGCATGTCGCTGCACGGTGCCGGCAAGCGCCCCACCGTTTCGCTCATACGGGCTACAGCCTCATCCGGGCTACGAGCGGAAATCGTCGTAGGTCAGCTTGGCGCGCGGATAGGTAAGTTCGCTCTGCGTCATTCCGAAATTGACGCACAGTTCGGCGAAGCGGATGCCGATCGCCTTGGTGTTGAGGACCTGCACGCCCGCGGCGGCCGCGAGATCCTTGGGATCGACCACATAGGGAATGATCGCGCCGCCAAGCGGCAGAATGATTTCGGCGCGCGTTTCCTTGACCAGCGCCCGCATGATCGCCGCCGCTCTGTCGAAGATCTCCTGCCGGCGCCGCGCAATATCGGCTCCGTAGATGCCGATCGGCCGGATATCGCTGACGAAGCGGTCGAGGCCGAGCGTGCGCAGGATGCGCCACGTGTAGGGCACGTGCGGAGCGAGCGGCACCGTGATGCCGACGCGATCCGCAAGCGTGAGCGCGGCGTGCATCGAGGCGCGGCAGAGTCCGATCACCGGGATGTTCACCGCAAGCCTGCCGCCGTCGACGCCCGGATCGAAGGTGTTCGACGAAATCGCCGCATCGTAGCCGTTCTCGGCCGCCCAGAAGATTTTGCGCACGATGGCCGGCGTTTCCATCATGTGATGCAGACCGTTGAGAAAGCTCTGGTTGCCGATCGTCTGAAAAACCTGCGAGCCCTCGAAATCGTCCGGAAACCCGATCTCGACCTTGGTCCCCGGCGATGCGTAGCTGTTGAGCAGCCGCTCGATCGCGGCGACGTCATAGGGCGGCTGCGACTTTTCGGTACGCGGCGCCTGATCGACAAACAGAATTCTCACGAACTAATCCAGCGGTTCAAGCTTGATGATATTGCCGTGGTGATTGTTGCCGATCCAGAAGGTCACCGGCGTCGTCGAATTGTCGACGAAGACGCGGCGAATGTTGGTTTGCATCGGCAGCAGGTAGGCGATTGACCGACCGCTCCTGGTGTCGACCCGCAATACCGTATCGGTATTCATTCCGCCCGACCAGATTTCGTCGTTCTTGTCGAGCACCGCGTCATAGGGAGCGAAATTCGGCGGCGTCGGCCACTCGCGGACCTGCTCGGTCCTGGTGTCGAATACCGCCACCTTATCGGCGGCAAACTCCGCAAAGGTGAGCCGTCCGCTCGAATCCATGTGACCGCGCCGCGGCCGCGAGGCCGGTGTCGGCACCGGATAAAGCAGCGTCGCTCCGCTCTTGTCGGTATGCCCGACATTACGGTCGGCAAAGTCGAAGAACCAGAGATTGTTCTGCCGATCCGACGCGATGCCATAGGCGCCGTGCGGCGCGCCTCGGCCTATCGTCTTGAACGGCTCGATGTGCTCGAAGCGGCCCGAAGTGGGATCGAGCCGGAAGAAGGTGCGCGATCCGCCTTCGCTGAACCAGACCTTGCCGTCGACATTGGAATGACGCGGATCGAGCATGCCGATCTGGACCCGCGGGTTGTCGAACTCGGCCGGCAGCGGGTAGGCGGTGACCTTGCCGGTCTTCTTGTCGAGCTTGGCGACGGCGGTTTGATACATCATCGCCACCCAGGGATTGCCGTCCGGATCGAATTCGAGATTGAGCGAGCCGACCGGCGCGCCGGGCTTGAGAAGCGGCAGCGGATATTCCGTAACCTTGCCGGTCCTCGGATCGAGACTGCCGATCGTCAGTTCGCCGAAATTCGAGTACCAGACGGTACCCTCGGCATCGAGCATTACGTCGTGCGGCTCGGTGAGATCCGGCCGCGGCAGCTCGTATTCGGTGATGATGACGCGCGTTGCGCGACCGGTGGGGCGCGGCGCGGCCTTGAGCGCATAATCGCGGTCTCCGGTGGCGCTGAGATTGATGCTCGCAAGATAGTTGGCGAACCCCCGCAGAACGTCGTCTTTGGGCTCGCTGGTCGGATGCCGGTCGGGAGGAATCTGCGGATGGAAGGGCCTCGACATCGCGCCATAGCGCATCATGCGCGGCACCAGCGCCATGAATTCGTCGGTCGTGTGCAGTGAATCGACGACGCGCTGGAGCGTGTGGCAGGTGGTGCAGTTCTCGACCAGCCGCCGCTGCGGCGATTCCGGAAGGCTCGCCATCCAGTCCGCATTGGTGAGCTGCGCAGCGAGGTTTCGAGTTTTCTTCAGCTTGAGGTCGGCGACGGCCGTGTTGTCAGCGGTCACGTCGGCGCCGGCTCTCGCATCGAGATCGTAACCGACTGCGCGGATCGCGATCTGGTAATGACCCGGGT
>DATBHB010000187.1:0-53680 GCA_036557705.1 Xanthobacteraceae bacterium | reverse complement strand
CCAGTTCATGGTTCGGGGTTCAGGTTTTTGCGATTCGCCATTCTAGAACCTATTGCGGTCATGTTGAACTGCGGCGGGGACGCGACTCGCGTGCCGCGAGCGCCACCTCTCCCCGAAGATGAGAAGGAGCGCGCACCGAGTTCGCGGCACTGCGCGAGGCGCGTTCGCCCACCTACTTGGCCTGCCACTTTGCCGCCATTGCGGCGCGCGGGATTTCCTGCCCGCGCAGATAGACGGCGGCGATCGCCCGGGTATTGCCGATGTTGTCCAGCGGATTGGCGTCGAGCACCAGGAAATCGGCACTCTTGCCCGGCGCGATCGTGCCGAGCGCATCGAGCCGCAGCGCGTGCGCGGCGTTGCGCGTCCCCGCCATCAGGGCTTGCATTGGGGTGAGCCCTGCTCGCTTCGCCAGGAGCTCGATCTCGATGTGGGAACCAAGGCCGAAATATTGGCCTCCGCTGACCCCTCCGGTATCGGTGCCGAGCGCAAGCGTGACGCCTGCCGCATTGAGCTTGGCGGTGTTGCGCAGGTTCATCGCCCCGCGCTTGCGCGCCGCCTCCTCGGCCCGCACCGCCTGCTCGCTCGCCTTCGGCTTCCCTTCGAACGACGCGCCGAGGAGGGCGATCTCCTGCGGCGAAAGAACGTCGCGCAAAATCGGCTCGTTGATCCACGCCGGCTTGGAATCATAGATTGCCAGGCGCTCGCCCCAGAGCGTCTGCTCGAAGAAAACATCGGGGCGCTCCCTGAGCAGCGCGAGCATTTCGTCGTCGATCTCCTTGTCGCGAACCATGTGGGCAAACCCATCGACGCCCGCGCGCAGCAGACCCTTCGCGTCGGCGAGATCGACGATGTGAGCGAGCACGCGCAGGCCGTGCTTGTGCGCCTCATCGATGATGGCGCGATAAAGATCGGGGCGAAGCTTCGCCACGGTGCCGCCCCGATCGTCGACCCAGATCTTGACCATGTCGGCTTTCTTGCCGGCCAGTTCCTGGACGTATTTCCGCGCCTCTCCCTCGTTCGTGACCCCGTAAGCCGAATCGCGCATCGGACCGCCGGGTCCGGCATTGGGCATCCCGAACCCGCTGCCCGCGGTGAGATAACGCGTCCCCTCCGAAGCCTCGGCCCGCACCGCATAAGCGAGATCGCCTCGGGAGGTGCCGGCTTCGAGAACGGCGGCGACGCCGAAATAAGCGAAGCGATTAAGAATATCGCGCAGATTCTCGCGCGTGTAATTCTCCGCACCGAATGAAAGCCCTTTTCGGTAGCCCATATGCACATGCGCATCGATGAGCGCCGGCATGAGGGTCTTGCCGGCAAGCTCAACTCGCCGCGCGCCGGGGGGAATGGTTACTTCGCCGCGCCGCCCGACGGCGACCACATGGTCGCCCTCGATCACGAGTGCCGAATTCTCGATGACGCCGCCGTCGCCGGTGATCAGGCGTGCGCCTTCGAACACGGTCGCGGCCGGGTTGGGCGCCTGCGCCTTTGCGGCAAGGGTGCCGAACGGAGCCAGCATGAGAAAGGCGAGAAAGAGCGCAGCCGACGATTGCTTTGTGCCAAGCATGGAAGACTCCTCCTTTGCCAGCATGCGCCCAGCTTACGCGGAATCCGGTCCATTGGTATCCGTGGGCGGCGGATGCTCGCAGACTAACGTGACCTGTAGGGTGGGCAAAGGCGCGCCACCTCAGCTTGCGATTGTGCACAGACTTGCGCGCGCCGTGCCCACGCGGACGACCTTTGCCGTACGGACCGCGTGGGCAAAATCGCGTCAGCAGCCGTGCGCCTGGAGAATTTCGCTGACGCGATTTTGCCCACCCTACAGCATCGAGGCGGGCTTCGGCTCGCTAACGGCGGCGGCGGTGAGACGGCCGCTCATAGTGCCCGTAGTTCCAATGGCGGCGGCCGCTCCAGCCGCGCGGACGCTCCTCGGGATCGGGACTCCTCGCCGCGCTGGCAGGCGGCGATCCGCCTTGCCCGGTCGTGCCGGTGAACGGCACGGAGCCAGGTTTGTCCGGAGCCTTCTGCGCCGGCTTTGACGCAGTACGCTCGGATCCCTGCCGCGCTGGAACGTCGGTTCCAGGATCGCCGGGGTCGTCCTCTTCTTGATTGAGCGAAATGCCCATTTCGATCATGTCGCTGAAGAACGGCACGGCTGCGCTCGACGGGTCGGCCGGCCAGCTGGCACTCCAATGCGCGACCGTCGTTTGTTTTTCGGCCGGCGAAGTCTTGGGCAGCAAAGGTTTAGATATCGGCTGCGGAGAAGGCCAGATCAGTATGCCGTCGTGAGTCGCGGCAGCGGAAGGATGCAGCGCGCGGTAGCCTGCGCCCGAGCATGCAGCAAGCACGCTCGCGAAGCCCAGATAGGCTGCGGCTCGCTTCCCCCACACGCTCTCCTCCCCTCCGAGGACTGCGATGCTCCACGTAGAGCGAATCTCGCTCGGGTCTTGCCGCCGTCATGCGCAGGCTCGGGCCACGCCATCCACGCTTTTGTGCCGCGGAAGGCATGGGCGGCCGGGACAAGCCCGGCCATGACGACCTCGTATGTGGCTCGACAGGAGCGAAACACGCGGTACACGCGTTCAGCGCATCGCATGTTCGTTGGCAACACTCATATCACAGGTTTCCAGCAAACGCACGCTTCATTTGTTTGCAGCGAATGCACGCTCACCACTCATTTCGCGTGCACAATGCAATAGTAACAAACATTTCATGTGGCTGAGGCGATGCCCGTCACGCCGTAAGACTAGGGGCGGGTTTCAAACCCGCCCCTACAGCTTGGAGACAGTTCAGACGAAACAAGAATACGCGGCGGAGACTTCAGGCGCCGCGCTGCATCATGCATTCGGTCTCGACCGGAATTTTGGAATCGGGCGGCGGCAGATTGCGCCGCAATGTCCGGGTCTGCTTGTAGCCCGGCCTCTCGCACGAAATCTCGACATCCTTCGGGTCGACCTCCTTGCCGAAGCCGGGAACCTTGTAGGCGCCGAGCGCATCGGTGCGGGTGACGACGCCGCCGCGATCCTTCACCGCCACGGTGACCTTGGTGTCGGGCAGGAAATTGCCGGAGTTGTCGCGGACAAAGCCGAAATAGGACGGGCCTTCGTCCTCGCCGGTATCGTCATCATCCCCGAAGCTCGATCCACCCGCCCATACGGCGGTCGCCAACATGCACGTCACGCTCAGCACTGCGCCTGCGAACCATCGGGCGCGCCCACCTGGCAATTTCATCCGAAACCTCCGACTCCCTGACGGCCCCGCAGCACGGTAAGCCGCTCATATTTCATTTTACCCCATCAACGGGGTGGTTGCTACCGCAGAAAATACGTGTTTAGCGACCAGCCCAGGATGATGAGCCCGGCGATCGGCATGATCAAGACCCAGCTGGTCCACATCCGTTGCGCCCCGCGCGGGCCGGCAACCCAGGTCAGGAGCGCTGCTGCCGCCACTGCCGGAATGCCCGCCAGCCCAGTCCAGGTCGCGATACTCTCCTTGAAGCTTTCCGGATCCACCGTCGAAGCCGCCAGCAGATAGGCGATCGGCCAGACAATGGCGAGGACGCAGCAGAAAAAAGTCGCCTGCTGCACGCGCAGGCGCGGCACCAGCGTGGCGGCCCAGCCGATCAGGAGCGCCGCCGGCACGGCGAGGATCACCCAGCCGTACCAGTACATCGGCGGGCCCTCGCCGCTTCTGGCCGCGTGCATCCAGAAATCAACCTTCCCGACCGCCGGGTGATAGGTGATCAGCGGCCAGTTCTGCCGCTCGAGCAAGGTGTAGAGGATCGCAAAGGCGATGGCGAAGGTGATCGCGAACGTGCCAAAGCTGTCGCTCGCTGCGGCGGCCTTGGTAACCGGAGCGGATACCGGAGCGGCGCGATCGAGTTGCGAAATTCGCTCGTTGACATCCAAGGCGTGCGTCATGAGCCTACTCCTCGGAAATTGTTTGCGACATGGCCCGATAGAAACGAGTACCAGACCGCAACAGCGACGAAAACGGTCACCCACTTGCGGATGGTGGCATGTTCTTCCGACAGCGGCTGGCGCCAGAAGTACCAGTAGGCCGGAAGAAGAGCGATGCCCATCGCGATGATGTGCTCCTTGAACTCGAAGCCGCCCACCGTCCACCAGTAACCGAATTGCTCCATCGGAATCCGCACGTAGGTGCGGTACTTTGTGTAGATCCAGGCGCCGAGGAGAAAATTCGGTACATAGAGCCAGATGACGGTGCGGACGAGCGAGGCCGGCGCAACCGGATGAAAGCGATCAACGAAGCTGCCGGCAGGCGCTCGCGCCGGAACGAGCACGGTTATGGCCTGCAGGGTCACGGCCGCCAGCAGGGCGACCGCTATGAGGAAATGGAGGAACAGCAGCATCCTCCAGAACATCGTACCGGATAGGAAATCCGTAATCGCGTCCATGGCGGCGTTTCTCCCGATGCCGGCGGCAGAATTCCGGGTGTTTGTGCTCTCGAAGGCTTGGATCGCAATGCGCTCCTTCCCTCCGCGAACGGGGAGCAGGATGGGCCGCGTACAGCAATTGCGATCGATCTGGCCAAGGCTAGCGCGGCTCCCGTCACCCAGCAAGCCTGCCGCGACCGCGCGTCGCTGCCAACGGCAGGTCGCGCGGTTGTGCGCAGTCGCCAACTTTGGAAGAATGTTCGGCGAACCAACCCAAGGCGCAATGCCCTCGACCGGGAGGCGACCGTGCAGTTCCTCACCCCCTTGCTGGACTGGCTGGAAAAGTCCCCTTTGGCCGTATTCATCAATCAATACAAGCCAGCCTTCACGACCATCGAGATCGTCCACGTGGTGGCGGTGGCGCTGGTGATCGGCTCGATCGCGATCGTCGATCTGCGCCTCATCGGGCTCGCTTCGACCAAGCGCCCGTTCCGGGAATTGGCGCGGGCAGCGCTGCCCTGGACCTGGGCGGCGTTCGTCGTCGCGGCGGTCTCGGGCGCGCTGCTGTTCATCAGCCAGGCGACCGAATATGCCGGCAAGACAGTGTTTCAAATCAAGCTCTTCATCCTCCTGCTTGCCGGGATCAATATGCTGGTCTTCGAACTGATTACGGCGCGCCGCGCGCAGGAATGGGAAATGAAGGCAGTCCCGCCCCCGGCCGCAAGGTTCGCAGGGGCAATCTCGCTTGCTTGCTGGGTCTTGATTATTCTTTCCGGCCGCTGGACCGGTTTTGCCATGCTGCCGGAATAATCCCGGACGTGGCAAACGGACACGGGCTCCCGTTTGGCCCCCTTCGCCGGAAGGCAATAAACTGCGCATTTCACGAGGCGGCGTGACCATCGGGCGCAGTGTTCTGCCCTTTATCTGCCGCTGGACCGTGGAATGATCCCTTGATGCTCAGCGCGCGACAGTCGGCCGTTCGGCTCCTGCAGCTGATGATGATCGCATCGATCATCCTCCCGGCGGTGCTGTTCGCGTTTGGGGCGAAGCTCAACTATAGTCAGGCTCAGGCAGCCGCCGATGAGCGCATCGAGCGCTCGCTCGACATCCTCCACGAGCATGCGCTCAAGGTCTTCCAGACCGTCGAGCGCGCCATAGCGGAAGTGGACGAGATGCTGCGCGGCCTTTCGGATCAGGAAATCCGCGAACAGGAGCCGCGCATCGACGAGCGCCTGCAGCAGATCGTGGCGGAGATGCCGCAGTTGCAGGATATATTCATCCTCGATCGCAATGGGGCTCGACTGGCCGGGAGTTTTCCCGATTCCGTTCCAGGCGCTACCCGCGCCGATCGCAGCTATTTTCAGGCCCAGGCGCAGCCCGAGGCGGGCACCTATGTGAGCGAGGCGTTGACGCCGCGCGCCCCGCGCGCGCCCCGCCATATATTCGATCTTTCGCGCCGACGGCCCTCGGCGGACGGCTCGTTTACCGGCGTCACCGCGGGCGCCGTGCGGCCGGATTATTTCGAGGAATTTTATTCCCGCATCGGCCAGGCGCCCGGAAGCTATTATTCGATGATTCGAAACGACGGCGCCGTGCTGGCACGTTATCCGCCGAGCGAGAGCGGCCGCCAGCAGCTTGACATGCGGACGAGTGGATTTGCAGCCGCAACCGCACGCGACCCCGACTTCGGTCTCTACACCACGGCCGCCCAGCTCGACGGCATCGAGCGCCGCCTCGGCTACCGCAAGCTTGTGGGCTTTCCGGTTTATGTGATGGCCGGAATCGAGACTTCCGCGATCCAAAACGAATGGCTCTCGTCCATGAGCAGCCATCTGATCTTCGGGGCTCCCGCGACGTTGCTGATATTTTCGATCCTGTGGCTCGCGCTTGGTCGCACCCGCCGGCTGCACGATGAGGCTGAGCGGCGGGAAACGGCTGAAGCCGCGCTGCGCCAGGCGCAGCGTCTGGAGGCGATCGGCCAATTGACCGGCGGCGTCGCCCACGACTTCAACAACCTGTTGATGATCGTGAGCGGCAACGTGGATCGGTTGCGGCGCGAACTAACGGGCGAGAAGCACCGGCGCTGCCTCGACATGATCACGACCGCGACGCAGCGCGGCGAGAGCCTCACTCGCCAACTGCTTGCCTTCTCGCGCCGGCAGACCTTGACGCCGGCGGTGATCGACCTCAGGAGGCGGCTTCCCGAATTCAAGGAATTGCTGGGGCGATCGCTGCGCGGCGATATTGAAACCGAAGTGGTCGTTCCCAACGAAAGTTGCGCGATCAAGGTCGATCCGGGCGAGCTTGAACTGGCGCTGATCAACCTTGCCGTCAACGCGCGTGACGCGATGCCCAACGGCGGCACGCTCAGCATTTCGGCGCATCCGGTGCTCCTCAAGGGAGAGCCGGCGCAGGAGGGGCTGCGGGGCGATTTCGTTGCCCTCCGGGTCGCCGATAGCGGAACAGGCATTCCTCAAGAAGTACTTCCGCACGTCTTTGAGCCGTTTTTCACGACCAAGCCGTTCGGCAAAGGTACCGGGCTAGGCTTGAGCCAAGTCTATGGGTTCGCGAGGCAGTCGGGCGGGACCGCGACCGTCGCCACCACCTTGGGACAGGGCACGGTCATCAGTCTCTATTTGCCGCGCAGCACCGAAATTCCCGCTCCCGCTGTCGCCCAGCCACACAGCGCCGCGGTCCTCCGCCGCGCCGGAAAGGCGCTCCTGGTCGAAGACAATGCCGAAGTCGCCGATGTCTGCCACGGTTATTTGCGGCAGCTGGGTTATGAGGTCAGACGTGCCGAAAGCGCGCAGGAAGCCCTCGAAGTGCTGGAGAACGAGCCAGGCATCGATCTCGTCTTCTCCGACATTCTCATGCCCGGGCTAATGAATGGCCTAGACCTCGCCAAATCGGTTCGCGACCGATTCCCCCGCCTGCCGGTCCTGCTCACGACCGGCTACAGCAGCAGCGCCCAAGAGGCAGTGCGCGAGGGATTCGTGGTTCTGGGTAAGCCGTTCGACTTCACCGGTTTGGAAAAAAAGCTTGGCGAAGCAATGCGCGTCTATGCGGCAGCCGATGCGCCGAAACAAAAGGACGCAGTTGTTTAGGTTCGTAGGGTGGGCAAAGGCGCAACGCGCTTTGGCGCGTTCGCCGTGCCCACGCGGACGCGCGCGCGTGGGCACGGCGCTCTCTCTACGTGTGGCGGGACTCGCGCGTGTGTGGACCGCGCCTTTGCCCACCCTACGAAGCTCTTCCGACCCCTCCCTCAGGTCTGCGGGTCGATGGCGAGCGCCTGGCACATGCGCGTATGCATGTTGTAGGCACCGACAAGCACCGTCAATTCCAGGATCTGCCGCTCGCTGAAATGCGGTTGCAGCGCGTTGAATACGCCATCGGGAACCTCGACGTCGCGGGTCGAGGCATCGGTGAACGCGAGCGCTGTGCGCTCGCGTTCGCTGAAAAACGCCGAACCGCTCCAGTCAGCAAGGGCGTCGCATTCCTCCTGAGTGAGGCCTTCGGCGCCGGATAAGAGCGGCACGTGCTGCTTGATCACATATGAGCAGCGGTTGAGATAACCGACCCTGATAATGACGATCTCCCGCAGTCGGCCGTCGAGATCGGTCTTCCAGCGCGCTGCATTGATCAGTTCAAGCCAGATTTCCGCAATCGCCGGACTATGAAGGAGGAGCTTGTAGACGTTGATGACGGTGCCGCGCCGACGGCTGCGAATTTTTTCGACGATGGGGGCAAGCTCGGGATGCTCGCTGGGCTCGATCAGAGAAATGCGGGCCATGATCGCCTTAATCGTTTTGCAACGCGTTCGCCGGCTGCTACCATACGCAATCAATTCAAAGAAGGACACCGCAACATGAGAACACAGATTGCGGGGGTATTGTGCTCGGCGGTCCTGGGATTAAGTGCGCTGTCGCCGGTCGCGATCGCTCAGTCAAAAAACGCAAAGGCTGATCGTCCGGTGTACCTGTCGATCAAGGAGATCATGGAATCGATTATCGACCCCTCGGCAGACTCGCTCTGGGGAGCGGTGGGTACGGTCCTGGACAAGGACGGGGTCCACGAGTTGTCACCCAGCACTCCGGAGGAGTGGCTCGATCTGCGTCGGGCGGCAGTCCGGATCATCGAAGGCGCCAACCTGCTGATGATGAAGGATCGCGAAGCGGCTCCGCCCGGCGTGAAATCGGAGGCGCCCGGAGTTGAGCTCGAAGGTGCGCAGATGACCGCCCTCATCAAGAAGAATCGAAAGGCATTCGACGCGTTTGCCAAGGCACTCCAGGGCGTTGGCTTGGAGGCATTGCGCGCGAGCGACAGCAAAGACGGCGCCCTGCTGATGGATATGGGCGCGCGCATGGAGAATGTCTGCGAGAGCTGCCACCAGACATTCTGGTACCCGCCTGAGAAGCGCACGTTTTGACGTGGGTGCGCCCGTTGACCTCATGGTGAGGAGCGCGGCGCCACTCAAGATTGCTCGCTTGCTCCTAACGCCAAGGCGCCGCGCGTCTCGAACCATGAGGGGCGCCATGCGGCGGGGCCAATTCATCCTTCGAGACGGTCACGCGCAATAAACTGCGCGTGGCCTCCTCAAGATGAGATGGATCGAGGCGCGGCGCTCCGTCATGCGGCAAGCTACGCATCTCTGGACAGCGGCGTGGCCCTTGACGATAATCGCGCCAATCGGCGGTTGTGGTTCTCGCGACCGGCCGAAAAAAAGCCCGGCGGCGGCGGTCGGGCATGCGGGAGGAAAGCGATGCTCACTCGACTCGCAATGTCGATCGGAGCTTCGGCGATCGTATTGTCGGCGCTCGTCACGATGAGGCCGACGGGAGTGACGAGCGCGAACGAGGCACCCTCCAGTTCCCTGAAAACGCCTTGGGGCGAGCCGGACCTCCAGGGCATCTGGACCGATCAGTCCGATACCCCGCTGGAGCGCCCTGCCAAATACGCGAATCAGGAATTTTTCACTGAGGCGCAACGCGAAGAACTGGACAAGGAGCGTGCCGCGCTGCTCCGTCGCGACAAGCGGGTGGAACGCGGGACCGAACTCGACGTTGCCGGCGCCTATAACGCCGTCTTCATGTCGATCAAGCGCACCGGCGCGCGCACATCCTTGATCGTCGATCCGTCCAATGGCCGGCTCCCCGCGCTCACTCCTGCGGCCGCAAAAGCTGCCGCTGCCGTGCAGGCATTTCGACTCGCTTTGCTGCAATCGACCGAGACCTGCAAAGACAAGTCGGTCGCCTGCGCCGGGGGCAAATACGATCCGACGCCGTCGCCGCGCCGCGCCGAGCTTCCGCCTCGCTACAATACCATCCGCATCAATCGCCATGACGGGCCGGAGGATGGCGCGCTGGCGGACCGCTGCTTGACCGGCGGCCTGCCCGAATTCGGCACCGCCTACGGCGGCAGCTTCCGCCGCATCGTGCAGACCCCGGGCGGTATTACGATGTTCTATGACGTCGGTCAGGGGCAGGGCTGGCAGCGCAATATCGTCATGAATGGAAATCCGCACCTGCCGGCCGGCCTTCGCCAGTGGTACGGCGACTCGCGCGGCCATTGGGAGGGCGCGACCCTCGTCATCGATGTGACGAATTTCAGTCCGAAGACCGATTTTCGCGGGTCTCGCGAGAACCTGCATCTGGTCGAGCGCTGGACGCGATCGGCGCCGGCCACGCTTGAATATGCAGTGACGATCGAGGACCCGACGGTGTGGACGCGCCCGTGGACCGTGAAGCAGGAGTTCACGAAGCAGAGCGAGGAGGCCAATAGAATTTACTACGAGCCCCGCTGCGTCGAAGGAAACTACGCCTTCGGCTCGATGCTGCGGGCGGCACGCGTGGAAGACCTTGCATTCGCCCAAGGACGAGGCCCACACCCGGCGACAAAGGACAATGCCACCGATTTCGTCGGTGTCGAACAAGATCCCTTCCAATAACCGCGAAGATAACAGGAGCTCATCATGCTCGATCGGTTTTCCGGCTCGACCATAACGGTCGCGATTGCGGCGGCTGCTCTCGGCGCAGCTGCCGTGGGCTCCCTGAACCGCGTTTCGGCGCAGGCTCAAGCTCCAAGCCTGAAGACGCCGTGGGGCGAACCAGACCTCCAGGGCATCTGGACCGTCGAATACGACACGCCGTTCCAGCGCTCCCCAAAATACGCGAGCCGCGAATTCTTCACCGACGCGGAGCGGGCGGAATTAGACCGCGAGCGAGCCCAGTTGCACGGCCGCGACAATCGCGCCGAGCGTGGGAGCGAGGCCGATGTCGCCGGTGCTTACAACCAGGTGTGGGGCGGCATGAAACACACCGGCAAGCGTACGTCCGCGATCATCGATCCGCCCGACGGGCGCATCCCGCCGACGACGCCGGCGGCGCAGAAGATTGCCGCCTCCGATCGCGCGTTTCGCCTCGACCTGATGCGCGCAACGGAGACCTGCAAGCTCCAGCACCCCGGCTGCGCGGGCGGCAAATACGATCCGACGCCCACTTCGCACCGTGACGACCTCGCCCCCCGCTACAATACGGCGCGCATGAACCGCCACGACAATGTCGAGGACGGCGCACTTGCCGACCGCTGCTTGACGGCGGGACTGCCTGAGTTCGGCGCCGGCAACGGCGGCGGCAGCTTCCGGCGCATCGTGCAGGCCCCGGGCGGCATTACGATGTACTATGACGTCGGCCAGGGCCAGGGCTGGCAGCGCAATATCGTGATGAACGGAAGCCCGCACCTGCCGGCCAATATCCGCCAGTGGTTCGGGGATTCGCGCGGCCACTGGGAAGGTGACACGCTGGTGATCGACGTCACCAATTTCAGCCCCAAGACGGACTACCGCGGCTCGCGCGAGAACCTGCACCTTGTCGAGCACTGGCGGCGGACGAGCCCGACCAATCTCGAATACGTCGCGACAATCGAAGACCCCACGGTGTGGACACGGCCTTGGACCGTAATCCAGGAATTTACAAAACAGAGCGACGAGGAGAACAAGATTTTCTACGAACCCCGCTGCGTCGAAGGAAATATCGGATTCCCTGCGGAGATGAAGATGTCGCGCCTCGAAGACATCGCCTTTGCACAGGGACGAGGTCCTGATCCGCTGACAAAGGACAACGCGACCGGCGGGTTCAATGAACCCGATCCGCTGAATCAATAGCCGTTGAACCAACAACAAGAGTGAGGCCGAAGGGAGGACCATCATGCTCGACCGCCGCTCAGGCTCGATGATAACAGTTGCTATCGCGGCGGCCGCCCTTGGCGCCGCCATTTCGGCCTCCATTACCGGCTCGTCGGGCCAGTCCCAGGCATCGCGACCGCCGCGCATCGAGGGCAAACCCAATTTCAGCGGCATCTGGCAGGCCAATAACGAAGCCAACTGGGACTTGCAGGCGCATGCGGCGCTGCCCGCCGCGATTACCCAGGAGGGGGTCTATCCGTATGATTATGCGCGGGTACCGGCGGCGCCGGTGCTCGCGCTCGGCGCCGCCGGCGCGGTGCCCGGATCGCTCGGCGTCGTGCAGGGCGACGGGCAGATCCCGTATAAGCCGGAGGCGCTCGCCATCAAAAAGGAGAACGCGGAGCATTGGGTCGATCGCGACCCGGAGCTCAAATGCTACCTGCCGGGCATTCCGCGGGCGATGTACATGCCCTATCCATTCCAGATCACGCAGAGCACGAACAAGATCCACTTTGCCTACGAGTTCTCCAATTCGGCGCGCACGGTGCATCTGGATAAGGTCGCTCCTCCGCCCGACGACACCTGGATGGGCCACTCGGTCGGGCACTGGGATGGCGACACGCTCGTCGTCGATGTGAGCAATTTCAACGATCGCGCCTGGTTCGACCGCGCCGGCGACTTTCACAGCGACGCGCTGCACCTCGTCGAGCGCTTCTCGTTGATGTCGCCCGACGTCATCTGGTATGATGTCACAATTGAAGACTCCAATGTCTTCACGCGGCCGTGGCGCATCGCCATGCCGCTCTATCGGCGGGTTGAGCCGAACATGCAGCTTCTCGAATTCCGCTGCAACGAATTCGTCGAGGAGTTCATGTACGGGCATCTTCGCAAGAAGCCGCTGGTCACTCATTGGGACAGCGAGACGATGACGATCGACGTCACGCGCAAGATACCGCCTGGCGACCGGTTCTATCAGTGGTATGGTCGGTGAACGGTTTGGGTACCCCACGTTTCCATTCGCGGACAACCGGACGGGAAACGCTGGGGGCGGAATAATCGAGCCGCGGGCAATGGCGGCTCACGCAACGGGAGGCAAAATCGATGCGAACCAATCTTGCCATAGTGTCTATCGTAGGTCTGGCGATGACCAGCTGGTCATCTACGGCATCCGCACACCATGCCTTTGCGGCAGAGTTCGACGCGAACAAGCCGGTGAACTTCAAGGGGACGCTCACGAAAGTCGAATGGGTCAATCCCCATTCCTGGTTCCACGTCGACGTGAAGCAGTCGGACGGGACGACGATAAACTGGGCTGTCGAAGCCGGCACGCCGAACGTTCTGTTCCGGCGCGGGTTCACCAAGGACTCCGTAAAGCCGGGAACCGAAGTCGTGGTCGACGGCTATCAGGCGAAGGACGGGTCGCACCGCGCCAACGGCAGAGACCTTACCCTGCCCGATGGACGTCAGTTATTCCTCGGCTCCTCCGGGACCGGCGCTCCGTACGAACTGCAGCCCAACCAGCAGACGCATTAGCTGGAGCGTGTTACGGATCCCACCCGCGCGCCTTCGACGCGCTATGACAGCGCGTTTACGCCCGTCTTGACACGCCATGGCGTTCGTTGCGCGCTACACGACTCGCTCGCACCGTCGTCCTGAGGTGCGAGCACCGCGCCACTTCGCGCGATGCAAGCCTCGAAGGATGACGGTCCGAGATTTGTGGCACGAGCCCGCTTGGGTCTGATCGAGAAAATATTTAGGAATGTCGCCTCTCGATTTCTTCTCCTGGGTCGCAGACACGCCGTGGAGCGTCGCGCTTCACGAGTCGCAATATGCCTACCCGCTCGTCGAATCGATTCACGTCTGGGCGATGGCCGTATTCTTCGGCACGACCGTGATGTTCGACCTGCGGCTGCTCGGCTGGACGATGCGTAAGGTGCCCGTATCGGAAGTCATCCACCGCCTGCTGCCTTGGACCGTGGGTGCATTCGTCATCATGGTCATCAGCGGAACACTCCTGTTCTATGCCATCCCGCTGCGCTCGTTCCAGAACCTTTTCTTCCGCGGCAAAATGCTGCTGCTGCTCTTGGCCGGTCTCAACGTCATCTTGTTCCACTCGCGCGTATTTCCTAAGGTTCTCGCCTGGGACTGCGATCCCGTACCGCCGCGAAGGGCCCGGCTTGCCGGCGCGTTTTCGCTGGTGTTGTGGACCGGCATCATCGTTTCCGGAAGAATGATCGCCTATAACTGGTTCGATTGCGATCGGCAGCCGCAACCCGGGATCGTGAATACCCTTACCAGCTGCGTACCCGAATCGGTGCCCTGATGTCTTTGCTGCCGTTCTTTCAGTGGTGCTACGACACGCCGCTCGGCGAAACCATACGCACTTCGACCTTTCTCTTCCCGGTGATCGAAGCACTCCATCTGCTTGCCTTCGGCGTGACGGTGGGGGCCGTTTTGGTTGTTAATCTGCGGCTTCTCGGCACCGGTTTGCGCAAAGAACCGGCGGCACAGCTGTGGGCGGGAGCGCGGCCATGGCTGATTGGCGGCGTGATCGTGATGTTCGCCTCAGGCATTCCCTTGTTTCTCTCCGAAGCGATCAAGTGCTACTACAGCTTTCCTTTCTGGGTGAAGATGACCTCGCTGCTGCTCGCCATTCTGTTTACCTTCGCGATTGTCCGGCGCGTAGCGCGAGCCGACAAGCCATCCAATCGCCCGTTGCCGGCCACGGTGACCGCGATCGTATCGCTGGTCCTGTGGTTTGGCGTTGCCTGGGGCGGCCGCTGGATCGGCTTTTCGGGGTGAGCGCGCTTTCCGATTAGGTTGAATCGGATCTTTTGTTCAGCCGTCATCCTGAGGCGCGAGCATGCAGCCAGCATAACCGCGTTCACGCGCGTCTTCGCCGCGCTATGGCTGCATGCGAGCCTCGAAGGATGGCGGCTGGCGCCCACCTCGGCCGTCGCCCTTCGAGGCTTGCCCGGCGAAAAGGCCGGGCAAGCACCTCAGGGTGACGGTGAAAGTGAATTGCTTGTGGCTATAAGCCTTTGAGTAACGTAATCAGAAAATGCTGTAAGCGCGCGCAGGGCGCGCCGTTCAGTCCTGCATGTCGATGCGGCGGAATTTCTGGATACGCTGCCCGGTGTTGACCTCGGCGGTGTAGATGTTGCCGGCCTTGTCGACCGTGATGTTGTGGACGGCGACGAACTCGCCGGCCTGCCGCCCTACCCGCCCGAAGCGGCCGAGGACCTGCATCGATTTGCGATCGATGATGCGCACTTCGCCGTTGGCTCCGTCGACCATGTAGATGAATTTCTGATCGGCGTCCGGGGAGAAGGCGATCTCGTAAACCGAGCCGGTCAGCCGCGTCTGCTTCTCGAAGAAATACTCTGACACGAAGGTGCCGTCCTTGCGGAAGACCTGCAACCGATCGTTGGTGCGGTCGCAGACATAGACGAGCCCATCTTTGGCGATACGCACGCAGTGCACTGGATTGCCGAACTGCTGCGAAATGGGTTTTGCCGGATCGTAGGGAGGCGTCTTCTCGTCACTTGGCTTCTTGCCGTAGGCGCCCCAGTGCCGCTTATAGGCGCCGGTCTCCGAATCGAAGACGATGACCCGCCGATTGGTGTAGCCGTCTGCGACATAGACCTCTTTGGCGGCGGTATCGACCGCGATGTCGGCAGGCGAACCCAGGCGGTCCGTCGCGTTGCTGTCCGGCCCCGTAATCGGCCTGCCGATCTGCATGACGAATTTGCCGTCCATGGTGAATTTGAGAATCTGGCCGTCCTTGTCGTCGTTGCCTGCAAGCCAGACGAAATCGTTGTCGTCGATATAGACGCCGTGCTCGCTCTTGGGCCAGTCGTAGCCGGCGCCGGGACCGCCCCAGTGATTGAGAAGGTTGCCGGATTGGTCGAAGACCAGCACCGGCGGCGCCGCCGCGCAGCATCGCGCCGGCGGCGGGTTCTCCTCGGCGGCGCGCTCCCGCTTATTGAGCGAGCGCGGGCGCTGCACGACCCAGATGCGGTCGAAGCGATCGGTCCTGATCCCGGACACTTGGCCGAGCAGCCAATTATTCGGCAGCGCCTTCGGCCAGAATGGATCGACCTGAAATTGCGGCACCGGGTGCTTGTCCACGGAGTTTTGAGCAAATGCCGCGCACGACATGGCGGCGAGTGCCACCGCGGTCAGAAGCGTGATCCTAGTCATTATTGTGTCTCCTCGCTTCATCGTGGAAATTTGTCTATCTGGTCGATCGAGCGCGGTAACACTGGTCAAGTTTGATTTCCTTGAGCAGCACGTTCAAGTGCCCTGTCAAGGGTCACCAGCTCTGCACGAAGCTGACGTGCGAGCCACAAATAGCTTGCATCATACGTGGTAAGGCCGGTGTTCAACGCAAGCTCAACCACCCGCTGATGGTCGACCGCGGACTCCTCGATCTCCAGTCGGTCGCGCCATTCAAAGGCAGAGAGTAGAGTTTCGACCAACTCAGGATTGCGGCGGCACTTCTTGAGACAAATATTTGCTAATTCGAAACCAAGGAGGCTCGGCGCCACAAGATGCTGCTGATCGAGCTTGGCCGCCACGACCTCGCCTTCCGCTTCGCCGAATACCAGGGCAGCGACAGCCGACGCATCGACGACCTTAACGGGCATCGCGGTCAGCACGGATTATGGCGGCTGCTTCGCTCGGGGTGCGCAACCCAAGCCGACGTACCTCAGCCAATATTTCCATCGCCCTTGCCCGCGGTTCCTCACGAGCAGCCGTTACGATGATCGCCAGGAGTTCGCCCTGAAAAGATCGGTGATGGCGCTCAGCGCGTCGCCGGAGCCGATCCACGACGTCGTCCGGCGCATTTTCAATTGAAAGGTTTACCGGCATGACCGTGTTCCATTTGGCAACAGTAGACCAATATTGCGCTCTGCGAAATCCCATCCAGCCTTCAGGATGCCGCGCCCGCTACGCTTCGCCGATCTCTTGCAGAATTTCCTCCGTGTGCTCGCCAAGCCGGGGCGACGGCCGGTCGGAGGCCATCGGCAGCCCGCCGATGATAATCGGCGTGCGCACCCCCGGAATCATCCCGGCTTTGGCGGCCTTGCTCGCGAGTTCGAGCCGCATGCCCCGATGGATTACCTGCGGATCGGCAAATACCTGACCGAGGTCGTTGATCGGGCCTGCCGGCACCGCGACCGATTCAAGCCTTGCCAGAAGGTCGGCGCCCTTCACCCGCCGGGTCAATTCGGTCAGCCGGCCGACCAGATCCTTACGATGCGCCAAGCGCCCACTGTTGTCGCGGTATTCCGGTTTCACGGCCAGTTCCGGAGCGCCGAGTACCCCGCATAACTTGACGAACTGGCTGTCGTTGCCGGTGGCGATGATGATGTGGCCGTCGGCGACGGGAAAGACCTGATAGGGCACGATATTGGGGTGACTGTTGCCCTGCCGTGTCGGCACGGTGCCGGAAACGAGGAAATTAAGCGCCTGATTGCCCAGCACGCCTACTTGGCTGTCGATCAGGGCGAGATCGATGAGGGTGCCGCGGCCGGTGCGCTCCCGTTCGAACAGCGCCGCCAGAATGCCCACGGCCGAATAGACGCCGGTGAAAACATCGGCAATAGGCACTCCGGCGCGCATCGGCTCGCCGTCAGGCGCGCCGGTGACGCTCATGAATCCTCCCATGCCCTGGGCCATGAGGTCATAGCCCGCCCGCGCCGCATAGGGCCCGCTCTGGCCGAAACCGGTGACCGAGCAATAGATCAGCCGCGGGAACTGCGCCGAGAGGCTCGCATAATCGAGACCGAATTTCTTGAGGCCGCCGACCTTGAAATTCTCGATCAGCACATCGGAGCGCGCTGCGAGTTTGCGCACGATCCGCTGGCCCTCGGGACTGTCGAAATCGAGCGCGATGGAGCGTTTGCCCCGATTGGTGCTATGATAGTAGGCCGAGCCCAGGTGGCCGCCATCGGCGGCGGCCACGAACGGCGGCCCCCAGCCGCGAGTGTCGTCGCCCGCGCCCTTGCGCTCGACCTTGATCACATCGGCGCCGAGGTCGGCGAGGATCTGGCCCGCCCAGGGCCCCGCCAGGATGCGAGCAAGTTCGAGAACGCGTAGACCGGTCAACGGACCCGGCATCAGGGAACCCCTTTAAATCAAGCGTAAAGAGAGGGTGCGATTTGTGTTCTCGCGCCCCGGCCTGGCCTTGTCCATAGGCCGGAACGAAAGGCTCGTGTGGCGGATACAAGCGTCGGAACCGGGACCTAGTGCAGCGATTTGTGAACCGGTTGCCCAGTTCCTATCTAATCCCCGGCCAGCGGAGGGAATTTCGTTCCGTGAATACCTCTTTCTTCGGCGAGCTTTTGCAGAGCATTTCGGAGCGTGGCCGCTTCTTCCTCGATCGCCGCGGCAGCGCGGAACGCCAGTCGGCGAGCATCATCGAGCTTTGCGAGGAGCTTCTGTCCGGGCGGGGCGAGGCTTCGGGCGTTGCGCTCGCCGGCGAAATCCTCGCCCGCTATTGCGAACTGACTTCCGGACCGCGGATTGCTTTTTTCGAGGCGCTGGCGAGCCGATTTGGTCCCGATCGGGCAGCACTGCAGGCCGCGGTCGAGGCCTGGGCCAAGGCGCCCAGCGATCGTGCGGCTGCGCAGCTTCATGCCGCCGCTGAGCCACGCCGCCAGGAGCTGTTGCGCCGTCTCAACCTTGCTCCCGGCGGCACCGCAGCGCTGGTGCGCATGCGTGAGCAGCTCATCGAAGCGATGGACCGGCGTGAAGAATTGGCGATCGTCGATCAGGATTTCGAGCACATGTTTTCGTCCTGGTTCAACCGCGGCTTTCTGGTGCTGCGCCGGATCGACTGGTCGACACCCGCGAGCGTGCTTGAGAGGATCATCCGCTATGAAGCGGTGCATCGCATTCATGGCTGGGACGATCTACGCCAGCGAATCGATCCCCCCGATCGCCGCTGCTACGCCTTTTTTCATCCGGCGCTGGTCGACGATCCTCTGATCTTCGTCGAGGTCGCGCTGGTGCGGGACATCCCAGCGGCGATCGCACCCATTCTCACAATGGAACGGGATGTGGTCGAGAAGGCACGGCAGACGACGGCGGTGTTCTATTCGATTTCCAACTGCCAGCGCGGTCTGGCCGGTGTCTCGTTCGGAAATTTTCTGATCAAGCAGGTCGTCGAGGAAATCGCGCGCGAAAATTCGCGCCTCTCGATCTTCGTGACGCTTTCGCCGGCGCCGAATTTCGCGCAGTGGCTCAAGCGGGAGCGCGCGAGCGAGGGATCGAAGGTGCTCACCGTCAGCGATCGCGAGCGGCTCGCCGCCCTCGACCGGCCGCTCTGGTGGCAGGATGAGAAGGCGCGGGACGAAATCGAGGAGCCGCTGCTACGAGCGGCGGCGTGGTATTTCCTGCACGCGAAGACAAGGTCCGGCACTCCGCTTGACCGCGTGGCCCGCTTTCATCTCGGCAACGGCGCGCGCCTCGAGCGGCTCAACTGGCTCGCCGACAGTTCCGAAGGTGCGCTCGCCCAGTCGCATGGCCTGATGGTGAATTATCTCTACGATCTCGAAGACATCGAGAAAAATCACGAAGCCTATGCGCAGCAGCGCACCGTTGTTGCTTCGAGCGCCGTCACCCGGCTGGCACGAACGGGAGCCCGCGATCTCGTCGCCGCAGCAACGAACGCCGGCTCGGTGTTTCTGTAATGCTGCTCCCGGCAGCTTGTTGCGCACGGACCGATATCACGCGAGCGGCATCGGTCGAGAGAGGCGGGTTTGAAACCCGCCCCTACTGGTAGCCTCGGTTACGATCTCCCGTATACCGGCACGACCGCCCCGCGCGTGACTTTGTTTTCCGGGCTCGCCAGGAAGACGATGGTTGCGGCGACCTCCTCGACCTTCGGCCAGGCCGCGTAATCGGCCTTCGGCATGGCCGCACGGTTTGCCGACGTATCCATGATCGAAGGTGCAACCGCGTTGACCAGGATTCCCGCTTTCACCACTTCCTCGGCAAGCGCGGCGGTGAAAGCCGCGACCGCAGCCTTGCTCGCCGCATAAGCCGTCATGCCGGCGCCGCTGCGCCATTCAAGCGCAGGGCGCGCCGCCGTGTTGACAATCCGGCCGCCCGCGCCGCCTCGCGTCATCGCATTCACGGCCGCCCGGCAGCACAGGAAAGCGGTGATGAAATTGGTTTCAAGCTGGGCCATGAGATCGGATTTTCCCGTCTCGCCGATCGGAGCCATGGCAAAACCGCCCGCTAGATGGATCGAGGCCCACAGATTTGGCACTGCGTCGTATAGCCGAGCGACTTCCGTCTCGTCGGCAAGGTTTGCGACCGGCATCAACCTGACCCTGTCGTGTTCGCGAAATGCGAATCGCCCTGCCTCGTGGGCAACCATGAACGGCACGTGGCAGATGGCGCCCCCTACGATCAGCGCCCCGACGACGGCGGTTCCGAGCGCTCCAGTCCCGCCGGTGACGACGACATGCCGGTCGCGATAATCCATGACTACGGCTCCTCAAAGCGTGACGTCGCCGGCATTATCGCCTGGCGCGAAGCCAGTACGTAGCCCGGAATCCGGCTATGATGAACCGCGAATCGAATCGCAAACCATGGCCGAATACGACCTCGCCGTTATCGGCGGCGGCATCAACGGGACGGGAATTGCCCGTGATGCGGCGGGCCGCGGGTTGCGCGTGCTCCTGCTCGAGCAGAGCGATCTCGCCGCGGGCACGTCGTCGGCTTCGACCAAGCTGATCCACGGAGGCCTGCGTTATCTCGAGCACGGCTGGTTTTCGCTGGTGCGCCAAGCGCTCGCCGAACGCGAGGTGCTCATGGCGATGGCGCCGCACCTCATTCGCCCGCTGCGATTCGTTCTGCCCCATGAGCCCGGCACGCGGCGGCCGTTCTGGGTATTGCGGTCGGGTCTCTTCATCTACGACCACCTGGGCGGCCGAAAATTCCTGCCGGCAACCCGCACCATCAATCTCGCGCGCGATCCGCTCGGAGCGCCCCTTGCGGGCCGTTATCGCCGCGGCTTCGAATATTCCGACTGCCGGACCGACGATGCTCGCTTGGTCGTGCTCAACGCAATTGATGCGGCCGAGCGCGGCGCCGCGATCCGCACCCGCACGCGCTGCATAGGCGCAGAGCGCAGCGAGATCTGGAGACTGGTGCTCGAAAGCCGTGGCCGCCGCGATATCGCGAGCGCTCGCGTCCTGGTCAACGCAACCGGACCTTGGGCAGGCATTTTCGGCGAGACTGTCTTGCATCGGCCCGCGCCACCGGAGCTGCGGCTCGATCAGGGGACCCACATCGTGGTGCGACGCCTGTTCGAACACGATTGCGGTTATGTGTTTCAGGCTTTCGACGGGCGTGTCGTGTTCGCACTGCCTTTCGAGGTGGATTTCACGCTCGTCGGCACGACCGACCACAGCTTTTCCGGGGATCCTGGGCTCGTCTCTCCAACCGCCGAGGAGACGAGCTACCTTTGCGCCGTAATCAACGATCATTTCCGCACCAGGATCTCGACGGCCGATGTCGTGTGGTCGTTTTCCGGCTTGCGCGCCCTTCATCAGGAGGGATCGAGCAAGCCCCAGGATACGCCGCGCGATTATGTGCTCGCGCTCGACGCAGGCGGCGCAGAGGCGCCCCTGCTGACCGTCTATGGGGGCAAGCTTACGACCTATCGCCGCCTCGCCGAGGACGCGCTCAACAGGCTGGCGCCTCTGCTCGGGACCACGCGCCCGGCTTGGACCAGACGCTCGCGGCTTCCGGGAGGAAACATTCCGATCAACGGCGTCGAGCGGCTCCTGGAGCAAACGCGAGCCTCATGGCCGTTTCTAACCGAAAGCCACGCACGGAGGCTGGTGGTGAGCTATGGCACGCGGGTTGAGCGCATCCTGGGAAGTGCGAAAGACTTGAATGACCTCGGGCCTGTTCTCGGCGCCGATCTCACCGGCGCGGAAGTGCGCTACCTGATGGCGCATGAATGGGCGCAAACGGAGGACGACGTCTTATGGCGGCGCAGCAAGCTTGGGCTCAAGTTCTCGCGTGCGGAGCGCCACCGGCTCGGCCGCTTCATCGCCGACGCGATCGGAATTGTGTCTCGTGATTGGTAGGGTGGGCAAAATCGCCTGGCACGGCGCCCCCCAGCCGGCAAAATGTCAGAGCGATTTTGCCCACGCGGTGCCGGCTTCGAGATACGCGCGTGGTAATTTGTAGGGTGGGCAAAATCGCCTGGCACGGCAACCGCCAGCCGGCAAAATGCCAGAGCGATTTTGCCCACGCGATCCGCGCTTCAAGATTATGACCGCGTGGGCACGGCGCACGCGCTAAGCGCGTAGCGCCTTTGCCCACCCTACGAAAACTAGCGAGGACTGCCGTATTTTTTCTCCATGGCCGCGATGAAGCCTTGGGCGCGCAACTGATCGGTCAGGCTGGTGTCGATGTAATCGTCGAGGTTATGGCTGGCGTTGGCGGGCGCGACCGTGGCAAGGATATTTTCGGCGCCGGCACGGTCGATCTCGGCATTGGGCGGGGTTTCAGCCTTGAAATTGGCGTAGCTCGTGTTGATGAGCTTCGGATCGGTAAGCTTGAGCTCCTTGGCCAACACCTCCTTGGCGCGCCGTTCGTCAGTCACAGCGAGATAATTGCCTTCGATCGTGGCCTTGAGGAAGGCCATGAGCGTGGCGCGGTGATCCTTGAGGTAACCACGGTCGACCGTAAGCCCGCTATAGAGCCAGGGGATGTGCTCGGCGTAGAAATCAAAGATCGGATTGAGCCCCGCCGCAAAGGCCTCGCTGCGCGAGGGTTCGCCGAGCACGGTCGCGGCGATCCTGCCCTCACGGACGGCAGCAAAGCGGTCAACCCCGATCTCTTGGACGATCACGTCGTTTCGGCTCAGCCCCAATCGCTGCAGCGCGAGCGTCGTGGTCGAATCGCTTTCCGAGCCGACACTGCTGATGCCGATAACCTTGCCTTTGAGGTCGGCCGCGGTCCTCACCCCGGGCGCAGTGAACATTGTCGAGCGGATGACGTTGCTCAGCGATCCGATGCAGCGCAGATCGCCGAGGCCCGATGTGTTGGCTCGCACCACCGACGACATGCCGATGTGCATGAGATGGATCTGTCCGGATTTGAGCGCGGGGCCGGATTGGCTCCCGCCGATCATGGGCACAACGGCGACTTGCAAGCCCTCCGTCTCATAGAAGCCGGCAGCCTGCGCCATCCAGATTGCCAGGAACGTATTGGCCGGGGCCGCCTCGCCGACTCTGAAGGCGACGAGCTCGGCGGCGTTGGCAGGCGCCGCGCCGGCGGCGAAGATAGCCAGCGCGAGCGCGATTCCCGTGCGCCGCAGCGCGCGAGCGAATGATTTGGCCATGTCGGCTATTTCGCAGTCTTGGTGAAATATCTCAGGTCGGGCGGCGTCTGGTTTTTCTTCGCCGGCATCAACAGGCCGTCGGCACGCAGGTAGTAGTTCTCTTTGCCGATGACGAGGTTGGCATTGCCTTCCTGGCACCAGGTTTCGGGCCACTGCACCACCGAGACCTCGCGCTGGTCGTATCGGCGATCCGAAGTCCACGGCCGCGTCAGGGCGTGGTCGACCACGGTCGTGAGATCGTGAAGAACCTTCGGATTATTCCTGTCGATGAAGAACATTTCCTTGAAAATCGATTGATTGTCGAAGGCCAGCGGCAGTCCCGTTGCATCGAACGCGCGAGGTCCTTTGAAATAGCGGGTCTCGGCTTCCAACAGGTCATAGGTGCCATCGCCGTCAGTATCGATCCAACGGCCGATCGAGTAGCCGCTGTAGGTCGGCACCGGATTCTTTGGCCAATCGCGTCCATCGGTGAAGATACGGCGCAGGTGGTCGGAGCCGCTGAGCAGGATGTAAGTGGTTTCCGGCGTGATCACGTATTCGTGGGAGCCGAACGTCATTATCCGCGGCATACCGCTGGGGAGACAACGGGCAGTCGGATAGTTGCCCAGCCCGCCATTGGCCTGATCCGCCATGCTTTGCTGGAGCACCTTCTGGTACTCCGGCGTCAGCGGCGCCTGCTGTCCCGGCCCCCAGGCTTTGGTCTGGTCGAATGCGCCCTGGACTTCGACTTTCCGATTAACGGCGTGGTTCCACAAGCCTTTCCAGCTCGGATATTTCGCACCGCCTTGGGCCGCCACCGCGGCGCCGCTCGTCAGCATTAAACTCACAATCACCGCGGAGCCGAGTGCAACCCCGCCGGCCGAGCTTCGCTCCAACATGATCATCCTCCTTGGTCTTTGGTTGAGCGTCATCCTGAGGCGCGAGCATGCAGCCGCTTGCTGCATGCTCGCCTCGAAGGATGACGGCAGTCGCCGTGCGCGCTGGCCACCCTTCGAGGCTCGCCCGGCCGCAACGGCCCGGGCTCGCGCCTCAGGGTGACGGTGAAAGCGACGCAGCATCGCGATGCGTCACTGTTTCGTCTGGAAATAGCGCAAATCCGGCGGCTGCTGATCCTTGCGCACCGGCATCAGCAGGCCGTCATCGCTCAAACGATAGGTTTCCTTGCCGATGACGACGCGCTTGTTGCCGACATGGCAATAATATTCCGGCCATTGTGGATGCGGATCCGGGTTGCGCCGGAAAGTGTGATCGGCGGTCCAGGGGCCGGTGAGCGCGTGATCGAAAACGGTGATCACGTCGTGGAGCAGGTTCGGGTCGTTCTTGTCGAGGAAAAACCTTTCCTTGAAGGTCGACTCGTTGTCGAGGTCGAGCGGGAGCCCCGTTGCGTCGTAGGTCCGCGGACCCTTGAACGGGCCGCGCGTCTCGACTTCGAGCACGTCGTAGGTGCCGTCACCGTTCTCATCGACCCATTGGCCGATAGAGTAACCCTGATAGGTTGGCGCAATCGTTTTCGGCCAGCTGCGCCCGTCCGTCCAAACTCTGCGCAGATTGTCATCGCCGCCGAGCAGGATATAAGTCACCTCTGGCGTGACGACGTATTCCTGCGCCTCGTAGCTCATCATGCGCGGCATTCCGGCGGCATAACATTCCGCAGTCGGATCGTTGCCGATGCCGCCCCTGGCCTGGTCGGCTACGCTGGCGTCGAGGATTTTCTGGTATTCCGGGGTCAGCGGAGCCTGCTGTCCAGGCCCCGGCGGCTTGCTCGGGTCGAAGGTCACGCGTGGGCCGCCGGGAGGATCGACACGGAGCCACTGACCTTTCCAGTTCGGATATTTCGCGTCGGCCGCATTTGCTTCGGCCGCCGCAATCGCCAGCGCCACCGCGACGACAAGTCCGGCCGCACCGATCGAGTACCGGTCCACCATGTCGATCCTCCCTCAGCAAGGCCGATAGAATATCGAATCGCCGCCGGCCAGTCAGCCGGAGATTTGCGGGACCAATTCAGGCGCCGTTAGGAAAATCCGCCGTGGCTGACTACCTTCTCGCGATCGATCAGGGTACGACCTCGACACGCGCCATCCTGTTCGATGCCGCGCTTGCGCCGGTTGCAAGCGCGCAGCAGGAACTTCGCCAAATCTATCCTGCACCGGGCAACGTCGAGCACGATCCCGAGGAGATCTGGGCGACCACCGTTGCGACGGTGCGCGGCGTCATGGCCAAATCGAAGGTGCGCGCCGCCGACATTGCCGGCATCGGCATCGCCAATCAACGCGAGACCGCGATCATCTGGGACCGTGTGAGCGGAAAGGCGATCCACAATGCGGTCGTCTGGCAGGATCGCCGCACCGCCGATCATTGCGCGGCGCTGCGGGAGGCCGGTCACGAGCCGATGATTGCGGCGCGAACGGGACTCCTCATCGATCCTTACTTTTCGGCGACGAAAATCGGCTGGATGCTCGATCACATCGACGGCGCGCGAGCCGCCGCACAGGCCGGCCGGCTGGCGTTTGGGACGGTGGACAGCTTCCTGCTGTGGCGCCTGACCGGAGGGCGACTTCATGCCACCGATGCCACCAACGCCTCGCGCACGCTGCTCTTCGACATCAGCAGGGGACAGTGGGACGCAGAGCTTTGCGACTTGTTCGGCGTGCCGCAGATGCTGCTGCCCCAGGTGCGCGACTGCGAAGCCGAGTTCGGCACAACCGTTCCGGATCTCTTCGGCGGCGCGGTCCGCATTCTCGGGAGTGCCGGCGACCAGCAGGCCGCAGCCATCGGGCAGGGCTGTGTCGAACCCGGCATGGTGAAATCGACCTACGGCACCGGGTGCTTTGCGCTGCTCAATACCGGCGACACGCCGGTCTGGTCACGCAACCGCTTGCTCACCACCATCGCCTGTCAGTTGGCCGGCAAGCGGAGCTACGCGCTCGAAGGCGCGATCTTCGTGGCCGGCGCGGCGGTGCAATGGCTGCGCGACGCTCTCAAAATCATCGACAAGGCTCCCGATGTGAATGCGCTGGCCGAGGCGGCAAATCCATCGGAGCAGGTCTATCTCGTTCCCGCTTTCGTTGGGCTTGGCGCGCCGTGGTGGGATGCGATGGCGCGTGGCGCAATTTTCGGTCTCACCCGCAATGCCGGGATGGCCGAACTGGCCCGCGCGGCGCTCGAAGCCGTGGGCTACCAGACCCGCGATCTCCTCGACGCAATGCGCGCCGAGTGGCCGGAGCCGGCCGCGACCGTGCTGCGGGTCGACGGCGGGATGGCAGCAAGCGATTTCACCCTGCAGTTCCTTGCCGACATCCTCGATGCGCCGGTGGATCGGCCCGTGGTCATGGAGACGACGGCGCTCGGGGCCGCTTACCTCGCCGGCCACGCGGCCGGACTTTGCCCGGGGCCGGCCCAGTTTGCCGCCAACTGGAAATGCGAGCGCCGCTTCACGCCGCGCATGGATCCGTCGTTGCGCGAGCGCAAATGGGCCGGCTGGCGAGACGCAGTGGCGCGGACACGCGCGCGCGGGCCGTAGAAACTTTGCGGACGCGATTTTGCCCACCCTACGTGCGCCTTCGCGGACTTTGTGAACTCTCGCGAAATGTGCTCTAGCGTGCCGCAATGACGGTAAGCAGCGACAGCACGCGAGCGCTTTCGGAGGAAAGGGTTGCACCCCGGCAGTTTGCGCCGTGGGCCAATCCCGCAGCGAAGCCGCTGGTGCGCTTCGAATCGCTGAGCAAGCGCTTCGGCGCAGCGACCGCGCTCGATGCCGTTTCGCTCGATATTTTCGAGGCCGAGTTTTTCGCGCTGCTTGGCCCATCCGGCTGCGGCAAGACCACGCTGCTTCGAACTCTCGCCGGATTCGAAACGCCGGAGCAGGGACGCATCCTGCTCGACGGCAAGGATCTTGCCGGGGTGCCGCCGCACCGCCGCCCGGTGAACATGATGTTTCAGAGCTACGCGCTGTTTCCGCACCTCAGCGTCGAGAGAAACGTTGCCTTTGGGCTCAAGCAGGAAGGCTTGGGCAGGCAGGAGATCGCTGCCCGCGTTGAAGAGGCGCTTGCGCTCGTGCGGCTCGAAGGCTTCAACGCCCGCAAGCCACATCAATTATCCGGTGGAGAGCGCCAGCGCGTTGCGCTGGCCCGCGCCCTCGTCAAGCGGCCGCGGGTGTTGCTGCTCGACGAGCCAATGGCGGCGCTCGATAAGAAACTTCGCGGCGAGACTCAATTCGAGCTGATGCAACTTCAGGAGCGCCTGCGCCTTACATTTGTGATCGTCACCCACGATCAGGAGGAGGCGATGACGGTCGCCGATCGTATCGCCGTCATGGATCGCGGCCGGCTCGTTCAGGTGGCGACACCGCCCGAAATTTACGAGCAACCCACTTCGCGATGGGTCGCCGATTTCATCGGCGATGTGAATCTGATTGAGGGGCGCGTGAAGGCGGCGGACGGTGCGGGCACTCTGATCGAGAGCGCGACGGTCGGCGCGCTCCGAGCGCCGGCGAAAGCCGGTGTTAAGGTCGGCGATACGGTGTGGATTGCACTGCGCCCTGAAAAAATCCGCTTCGCGTCCACACCCACAGCCGCAGTCTCGGAGAACTCCAGCGTCGGCACGGTTGTCAATATTGCTTATCTAGGCGACCTGTCTCTTTACAGAGTGAGGCTCGATACAGGGGCGGAGATGAAGATGGCGCTGGCCAATATGACACGGCTGACTGAACGCCCGATCAATGGGGGGGACCGCGTCCGCCTCACTTGGGCGGCAGAAGCCGGTGTCGTCCTGACCCAATGACTCGGCAGATGCTCCCCACATCCGACTCCGCCCGACCATTCTCTTTGCGAATGGAAGGAGAGACGCCGGCGGACTTCAGTAAGTCTCGAATCCGCAAACGCCGTCCGTTGGGCCGGTGGCTGGTGATCCTCCTGCCCTATGCCTGGCTTGCGGCGTTTTTTCTCGCGCCCTTCGTCATCATTCTCAAGATCAGCTTTTCGCAGACCGAGCTGGCGCAGCCCCCCTATTCGCCGGTGCTCGATATTGCGGCCGGTTGGGCGGGCCTCAGGCAATTCTTCACCGGGCTCACGCTCCAGAATTACTCGTTGCTTGCCTCCGACTGGCTTTATCTCGCTTCCTACCTCAAGAGCCTCGAAATCGCCTTCGTCTCGACCGTGATTCTGCTTCTGATTGGCTTTCCGCTTGCATTGGGGCTCGCGCGGGCGCCGCGCCGATGGCAGGCGGTGCTGTTCATGCTGGTGGTCCTGCCGTTCTGGACTTCTTTTCTGATCCGCGTCTATGCCTGGATGAATATTCTCCAGCGCGACGGCCTCTTGAACCAGGTGCTGCTCGCGCTGCGGATCGTTGACGAGCCGCCGGTCTGGCTTTCGACCGATACCGCCGTCTACATCGGCATCGTCTATTCCTACCTGCCGTTCATGGTGCTGCCGATCTACGCGACGCTCGAGAAGATGGACGCAACGCTGCTTGAAGCGGCTGCCGACCTCGGCTGCCCGCCCTGGAAGGCGTTCTGGCTGGTGACGCTGCCGCTGTCGATCAAGGGCGCGATCGCAGGCGCGCTCCTGTGCTTCATTCCGATCGTCGGCGAGTTCGTGATACCCGACCTGCTTGGCGGATCGCAGACGCAGATGATCGGACAGACATTGTGGATGGAATTCTTCGCTGACAAGGACTGGCCGGCAGCGTCAGCGGTTGCCGTGGTGTTGCTTTGTCTGCTGGTCGCGCCGATCATGGTCTACCAGCATGTACAGCTCCGGCAGATCGAGGAGCGTGCCTGAAGCAATGCGCCGGGGCATGTCCACCTTCAATATTGTCGCGCTGACGCTTGGCCTCGCATTTCTATACCTGCCGATCGTCATCCTTGTGATCTACTCGTTCAATGCGTCGCGTCTGGTGACGGTCTGGGGCGGCTGGTCGACACGTTGGTATCGAGAGCTTATCGGCGATGCCGCCATGCTCGATTCGGCGCGGATTTCGCTCGCGCTTGCCTTCCTCTCCGCCATAGCCGCAACCGTGCTTGGAACGCTGGCAGCCTTAGCGCTCACCCGCGCCGGCCGATTTCCCGGGCGTCTGGCGTTCACCGGCATGATCTATGCCCCGCTGGTGATGCCTGAAGTCATTTCAGGGCTGTCGCTGCTCCTGTTGTTCGTGGCCCTCGATGTCGACCGCGGTTTCTGGACGATCATGATCGCCCATACGACCGTGACCATGTGCTTCGTCACCGTCGTGGTTCAGGCGCGGCTTCTTGGCTTCGACCGCAGTCTCGAAGAGGCCGCCATGGATCTCGGCTGTCCGCCTGCGCGCGCCTTCCTCACCGTGACACTGCCGCTGATTGCGCCCGCGATCGCGGCGGGCTTCGTGCTCGCCTTCGTGCTTTCGCTCGACGATCTCGTCATTGCGAGCTTTACCACCGGCCCCGGTGCGACCACCCTGCCGATCCGCATCTATTCCGAGGTCCGCCTCGGCGTGAAACCGGAGATCAATGCGGTGTGCACGGTTTTCATCGCGGTCGTGGCAATCGCGATTGTCGCGGCCTCGTTGGCAACGAAGCTTTCCGCCGCGCGGGACCGTGCGGTTCCGATCGGCGAACGGGTGTGATCGTTTGCGGACGCGATTTTGCCCACCCTACTGGAGTGGAGAATTCGCTGGCGCCGCCAGCTGAGGCGCGGGACCGGTTTGCACCTCGGTGGGATGTTCCCGCATCAGCCGGTTGCGCACTGCATCGAGGAGGGGGGCAGCGGCTCCGGAACGTCGGATCAACGCCTGGGCGTCCGGCCAGATCAGCGGTTCGGACCAGGGACCCTGCACCAGGAACGGCAGTTCGAAATCCTTGGCACCGTCCCGCGTCGCGCTTGCGAGCAGGCTTGCCGTGCCGCGCAGATCGAAATCGCGGGATGGAATCGATGCGGAGCCCGCGATGCGAAGACGCACGGCGGGCGCCTCCACGCGCAACTCTTCAAGCCGCGCCGCACCCTGAGTAACTCTCAGGCTCATGGAGAGCGAATCGTAGGGCATCTTGCCGTTGCGGAGATCGCCGCGGCCAGCGAGCGGATTGCGCTCCAATCGCCGCAGCAACTGCTCGATATCAATTCCAGCGATCACGCCGTTATCGCCGCTGAGACTTGCGGTCCCGCTGAGGTTTTGCATGAGCGCATAGACACTTGCGCCTGAGGCGTCGAACGCCAGGGCAAAACCGCCCTTGCCCTCGACGTAATGAAACCCGAACAGCTCCCCCAGCGATTCATCGAGATCGACATCCGAAAACTGCAAATGCGCCTTCGCGGCCGCGCCATCGACAGAGTTGGCGAGCCCGAGCGAGCCGCGGACCGTGCCTCCGAACGCCTGGGATTCGCCGACGATAACGCTCAGATTCCTGTCCTGAAGATTGGCCGTAACGGCACTGCGTCCGACCTTGATGTGCCCGATCTTGACCACCCCGGCGGAGAGCCGCAGATCGATTGAGATGCCGCTCAGGTTATCGAGCGAAATCGGCCGGCGGTCCCAGTCATTGCCCGCGACGAGTCGAAACGCGGACAGGTAAGGCGTCAGATCGAGGGTATTGAAGTCGAGAGTGCCTTGAAGAGTCCCGCGTCCGTTGCCGAGGAGGGACAGCGCGCCCTCGCCGCTGTTGCCGTCAAGGTCGATGTTGAGCGCCGAAAGCGAAAGATTGTCGCTGACCAGGTTGGTATGCGCCTTGAGTGCGAACCGGCCAAAGCCGCCGGCAGGCGACGGCAGCGCGGCCGCCCAGTTGAGGGCGTCCCGCAGCGATTCGCTTTCCGCCGCAAGCATCCCTTGAAGTTTAAGCGTCGGCCGGTAACTGATGTTGCCGTCGAAGCCAAGGTTGAGCGGTGCCGCGGCCACTCGAAACTTCAGTCCCGATGAGTCGCCCGCAAGTGCGGCCGCAAAATCACTTAGGCTCAGCGTACCTTCGACCGGCTGGTCATGCCAGACGAAGCGGCCGGTCGCGGCGAAGCTCTTGGATATCGAGGGCCAAGCCAGCGAGAACTCCACATTCGTCAGAGTCTCGACGATGTTGTAGGTCTCGTCCTGCAACAGCACGGTTCCGTCGCTGATCCGAATTTCCGTGAATGACGCCGGGCGGACCGGCTCCGGCCGCAAGGCGGCGGCGAGCGTGTCGATGTGGGTCGCCCAGTTCGAGCCGCCGTCGGCAGCAAACGCAATTGCAATCGTCGGCCGCACGAGCCTTACATCGGCGATCTCAATTCTGCCGGCGAGCAAGGGAAAGAATCGAAATCTCACGACCAATTGCTCGGCCGCCAGCGCCGGGGTCCCGGAAGAGAGGGCCGCAAGGCTCACGTCATTGAACGTGGCGGTGCCGGTCGGGAACAGCGAAATCGTGGAGCGGCCGCTCAGCACCGGATCCAGTCCGGTGGTGGCGCGGATCTGCCCCTTGACCTCGTCCCTGATGCTCTCCGGGCTGATCAGCAGTGACAGGCCGGCGCGCGCGAGAAAACCCGCTGCAACAACTGCGGCAAACGCAAGCCCAACGCGCTTGATGCCGGATGCCGAGAGCACGTGGCGCCTTTCGGTTTCGTCCGCAGGGCTGATCGATTATAGCGGTGAGATTGCCGGCAACGTGGTGGCTTTCTGTGTCGCTTTCGTGGCCGGTTGCGAGGAGGCTCAAATGCCCGAACAGCCGTTGTGGAAACCGCGGCCGGAGGATGTGGCGGTGACGGAGGTCATGGCCTTTACGGCCGAGGTAAACCGCCGCCACGGCTTGGCGCTTTCTACGTATCGCGACCTGCACGCCTGGTCGGTCTCGCATTCCGATCTATTCTGGAGCCTTGTCTGGGACCGATTTGGCGTGATCGGTGAAAAAGGCGGCCGGCTGGTGGCCAATCCCGACAAAATGCCGGGCGCAAAATTTTTGCCCGACGCACGGCTCAATTTCGCCGAAAATCTTATCCGCCGCAGCGACGGCGAGGAGGCCCTCATTTTTCGCGGTGAGGACAAGGCGGCTTCGCGCATGAGCCGGCGCGAACTTTGCGCGCTCGTTTCGCGGCTACAGCAGGCGCTCAAAACATCCGGCATTGGAATCGGCGATCGCGTTGCCGCGATGCTGCCGAACATGCCGGAGGCAATTGCCGCGACGCTTGCGACTCATTCGATCGGCGCCGTCTGGTCGTCATGCTCGCCGGACTTTGGCGAGCGCGGCGTGCTCGACCGCTTTGGCCAGATTGAGCCGAAACTGTTCTTCGCGGCCGACGGTTATTGGTACAACGGCAAGCCCAATCGGCTTGCCGAGCGGCTCAAGGCGATCGTGCCCAAGCTGCCGAGTGCCGCGAAGGTAGTAATCGTCGATTACCTCGGCGAGGCCGACGCGGTGGCAAAGGAGCTGCCGCGCGCCGTCGCATTTTCGGAGTTCGTGAAGCCGTTTTCGGCTGCCACACTCGCCTTCGAGCGCCTGCCGTTCGATCATCCGGTCTATATCCTGTTTTCGTCGGGCACGACCGGCGTGCCCAAATGCATCGTGCACGGCGCCGGCGGCACGCTCCTCCAGCACCTCAAAGAGCATCGGCTGCAATGCGATGTGCGGCCCGGCGACCGCATGTTCTACTTCTCCACGCTCGGCTGGATGATGTGGAACTGGCTCGTGTCCGGGCTTGCGAGCGGCGCCACCCTTATTCTTTATGACGGTTCGCCGTTTGCACCTAGCCCTGCCGTGTTGTGGGACTATGCGCAGGAGGAGCACATTACGCTTTTCGGCACGTCGGCGAAATATATCGACGCCTGCAGCAAAGCGGGCCTCGCGCCGGCAAGGACCCATGACCTCTCCGCTCTGAAGCTCATCGCCTCGACCGGATCGCCGCTTGCGCCTGAAAGCTTCGAATACGTCTATTGCGACATAAAAAACAATGTGCACCTCGCCTCGATATCGGGGGGCACGGACATCGTGTCCTGCTTCGTTCTCGGCGATCCGACCTCGCCCGTCTGGAAGGGCGAGATTCAGGCGCCGGGGCTCGGCATGGCGATGGATGTGTTTTCGCAGGACGGCAAGCCGGTGCGCGGCGAGAAGGGCGAACTGGTTTGCACCAAACCATTTCCTTCGATGCCGGTGCGGTTCTGGAACGATCCCGACGGACGCAAATATCATGCCGCCTATTTCGAGCGCTTTCCGGGCGTGTGGTGCCACGGCGATTTCGCCGAATGGACTTCACACGGCGGCATCATCATCTATGGGCGCTCGGATGCGACGCTCAATCCCGGCGGGGTACGCATCGGGACCGCGGAAATCTATGCGCAGGTCGAGCAGATTCCTGAAGTACTGGAGGCGATCTGCATCGGCCAGGACTGGCACAACGATGTGCGCGTCGTGCTGTTCGTGCGGCTCAAGGAGGGGCTCGCGATCGACGATCCCTTGCGCGACAAGATCCGACGCGCCATCCGCACCGGCGCCAGCCCGCGCCACGTACCGGCCAAAGTGATTCAAGTAGGCGACATTCCCCGAACGCGTTCGGGCAAGATCACCGAACTCGCGGTGCGCGACGTAATCCATGGCCGTCCGGTGAAGAACACCGAGGCGCTCGCCAATCCGGAGGCGCTGGAGCTTTACCGCGATCTTGCCGAACTGCGGACGTAGGTCGTCCCGATGAGCGCTGGCGGAAGTTGCGCGTCCAACAGGAAGCGCACGTCAGCCTAGCGGATCAGCGGATGATCGGTATACGAGCCGCGTATTCGAGGACTGCTGCCTCATCTTCGAGGTATGGATAGTCACGCAGGCGACGGTGGGGCCTCGCAGCAGCCTTCGTCATTCCCGGACTTCCGTTCACAGGCCCTTTCGCGACTGTTGACAACTGGCCCGGTTTTGCCGGTTATGGGCGGCGGGAGTCGCTGGTCGATCCACGGTGGGAGCGTGGAGGGGGAATGATTGTCGTTGTGGGGCTGGAATTTGAGGCGCGCATAGCTGCGGGCCCGGGCACGCAGGTTATTTGCAGCGGGGATGGGCGCCGACTCGCGACCGCCCTTGCGGACGCCATTTCTGATGATTGCAGAGGGCTTGTCAGCTTCGGGGTGGCGGGCGGTTTGGCCCCCGAATTGCAGCCCGGCGATTGCGTTGTGGGATCAGCGGTGCTGTCGGGTTCGGCCCGCCTGGAAATGGACCGGCACTGGTCGCAGACGCTGCTGGCGACCATCCCTGAGGCCTTCTATGGAACGCTCCTTGGTGTGCCGGCGCCCGTCGCCGATCCGAAAACGAAACGCGCTCTCTACCTCAAGACCGGCGCTATGGCAGTCGACATGGAATCTCATGTCGTAGCGCAGGCCGGCGCGGCGCGCGGCCTGCCAGTCGCCGCAATCCGGGTGATTACGGACCCAGCCATGCGTGCGCTGCCGGAAGCCGCGCTGATGGCGATGCGGCCCAACGGCACCACCGACATCGCGGCGCTGCTCCGCTCCGTGATGCGCCGTCCGCGGCAGATGCCGGCGCTGTTTCGCACCGCGCTCGACGCACGCGCGGCGCGCGCCACACTGATGCGCGGGCGCCAGCTGCTGGGTCCCGGTCTTGGCTTGCCGCATCTCCAGAGCGCGTAACAGCCCGCCCGTTTCGCGAATAGCCCCCGGCCGCAAAAACAAGAGCACGTTCGGGTTCAGGAAAGCCGAACGTGCTCCAGGAATTCAGCAATCGGTTAGGTGCTCAAAGGACCTTCTTGACTTCGGGGCGCGGCAGCGGCCGACGGTCGATTAGTTTCGAGTCCCTCTTGTACCAATCGTGCTCGCAACAGCAATACGGGCAATATTTGCGGCCAAACGGTTCAGGGAAAGCGTCAAATCTTTCGGCATCGACATCAATTCCCATGAACATGTAATGCCCGGTAAGCGGGCAACGGGTAACCACTTGAGCCATAACGATGCTCCATCCGTTGTCCCGCTCCTCCAGATGCCGAGTGCATAACGTCGCTCTTGCGCGCAAGTTCCATATCTAAAGTAGATCCACGCCGGCGTCTGCTCGTGCTATACCCCGATCGCGGCTTTGATGCGCCCGCGCGTAAATGGCAGCTCGCGCAGCCGATGCCCGGTTGCGTTCGCCAGCGCATTGGCAATCGCAGCTGCACTCGGCCCCTGGCTCGCCTCGCCGGTGCCCAGGAACGGCTGCCCCGGCCGGTCGATGACATGCACCTCGATGTCGTTGAACACATCGGGGAAGCGCAGGATCGGATAGCTGCTCCAATCGCGGCTCAGGATGCGGGTGTGATCGAACGCGACCGCTTCGTTGAGCGTCCAGCTCGCGGACTGGATAATGCCGCCCGCGATCTGCAGCTTGATGCCGTCCGGGTTGACGGCCTCTCCGCTGTCGGCGGCCGCCACCGCGCGAATAAGCCTGACGCGCCCGGTCTCGTGCTCGACATCCAATTCGACCGCGACTGCGCAATAGGTTTCGAGATTGTTCTTGTATCTGGCGAACGCAAAACCATAGGCGCGTCCCGCCGGCAGCTTGGCGTCCACGCGCCAGCCGAATTTCTCCGCCGCAAGTTTTATCACGTCGATCGCCCGCTGGTCATCGAGATGCTTGAGGCGGAATTCGATCGGATCGATGTCGGCCGCTGCTGCGAGTTCGTCCATGAAGCTTTCAATCGCGAACACATTCGCGTAGGCGCCGAGACTGCGCAGCGCCGAGACCCTGATCCGCTGGTGGGGAACGAAATTGTAGATCAGGCGCAGATTGGGAATTTTATAAAGCGGCACGATGTTGCGGTCGGCGAATCCTGCCGGCTGCGTTCCGGGCTGCGGCGGCGGAATGGGAAACGGCGTCGCGATCGATTGACCGACCAGCGTTGCGCCGGCGCCGCCCGGACGCATCGAATGCGTATCGCTCCAGATCGTGTAGTCCCAATCAACGATGCGGCCGGCGCCGTCGAGCGAGGCCTTTGCATCCATGGCCATGGCCGAGCCGTAGGGCTCCCATTGGTGTTCCTGGTCTCGCGTCCACTGCACGCGCACCGGCACGCCCGGATAGGCGACCGCGAGATAAGCCGCATCGGCAGCCGCATCGTCGGCGCCGTTGTGGCCATAGCAGCCGGCGCCTTCCATGTGGATGCAGCGCACCCGCTCCTCCGGCAATTTGGTCAGTTCGGCGACCGCGTGCCGCAACGGAAACATCCCCTGGGCGTGGCTCCAGACCGTGAGGTTCTCATCGACGTATTGAGCGACGGCGCAGGACGGCCCGATCGAGCCGTGCATCATGTATGGCCGAAGGTATTCGGCTTGCAGTGTCTTGGCGGCGGGCGCCGCGTCGGCGTGCTCGTCCTTGATCGTGATCGTGCGCTTGGGCTGCTGTTTGAGCCACGAATAAAACTCTGCCTGATCCGGCAGGTTGCCCTGTTCTTCCCAGCGCGCAGCGGCGGCGAGCGCCTCCATGGCCTTGACGGCGGAAAATTCACGATCGGCGATGACGGCGAGGAAATTGCCGTCGCGCACCACCTTCTGGACGCCCGGCATGGTCTCGACTGCCGCAACGTCGATACCGGCAAGCCGCGCGCCATAGCTCGGCGGCCGCACCACCCGCGCGTGCACCATGCCGTCGAGCCGCAGATCGTGAACGTAAGCGACGCCGCCGGTGACCTTTGCCGGAATATCGATGCGCGGCAGCGACCGGCCGACGATCGTATGGGAGCGCGGATCCTTGAGGTTTGAAACGGGCTGCGCGCGAACATGCAGGACATCGCCGGCGACAAGCTCGCCGAATGAGAGGCGGCGTCCGTCCGACGCCACGATGGCGCCGCCCTCGGCTTTTAGCTCTGTTGCCGAGAGCGAGAGCCGCGCTGCCGCCAGCGAAATCAAAATCTCGCGCACCTGCGCGGCCGCATTCCAGATCGCGGTGCCGCTGTTGGGCATGGACTGGCTGCCCGAAGTATAGCCCTCATTGGGCGTGCGCGCGGTATCTGAAGTAACCAGCGTGATCGCGCCGGGAGCCACACCGAGCTGCTCAGCGGCGAGTTGGAGGAGGGCTGTCTTGATGCCTTGCCCCAACTCGGATTTCCCGGTGAAAAGCGTAATCCTATTGTCGCTGTCAATGCGGATCCAGGAATCGAGCATCGGCGCGGTGCGCAGGCTCCCGGGTAGCCGCGGCGGGCCTCCCGATGCGCCGGGTTGTTGCGCGATCGCAAGCGGCGTAATCGCAAAGCTGACAATCAGAGCCCCGCCGCCGCGCAATGCGGCCCGGCGCGAGATCGGCAGTTCGTCTAATGCAGTCATGGCAGCATCTTCGTCTTTTATCTTTCGCCGAGCATCAGCCTGGCGCGCATTATCGCGGCCGCGCGCGCAAATTCCACGTCGACCGTTTGCCCGGGCTGCAGGTCCCGCAGTGCACCGGCGAGCGCCCGCAAGTTCGGGGTCTTGGCGCCGCCAAGCGCCAGAAGCCGATCGCCCGGTTTGAGGCCGGCATTTTCGGCCCCTGATCCCGCCTGGACGCTGCCGACGCGTACGCCTTCGCCTTCGTAGGTCATGTCGGGCACGATCCCGGTCGCCGCCCGGCGGGCTGTCGTGGCCGGCGCGGGAGCGCGCGATTGTGAGGAAGCCGCCGGCCCGGAAAAATTCAGCGGCTCGGTTCGGGTAGCGAGATAATCAACCGCCTCCTTCAAGATCGCCGCAACTTTGGCCAATCCCGCATAGTCGATCTTGTCAGGCGTGTCGGAGGGGCGATGGTAATCGGTCGCATCGGAAGCAAATAGCTGCACCGCAGGAACGCCAGCATCGATAAACGATTTTTCGTCAGAACTGGCGAACTCCTGTGCCACCGCTTGCGTGGGCACGCCCGTGACCGCGCTCGCGCCCATGAAAATGAACGGCCATTCCCGCGCCGATCCGGTTCCGAAAACCGTCACCTTGCCGTCGCGCAGGCGCCCTACCGTGTCGAGATTCAAATCGGCGATGTGGCCGGACAGGGGGTATGCAACGCCCCTCACCTGCGCTGCGCCCACATAGTGGCGTGAGCCCAAGAGGCCTTCCTCCTCTCCGGCGAAGGACGCAAAGATGACGCTCCGCTCGGGCTTCGCATTCGTCATCAGCCGCGCCAGTTCGAGCATGACGGCGACGCCTGAGGCGTTGTCGTCAGCCCCCGGATATAGTCGTCCTTTGGCGCCGGCGCGCGAATCCGGCCAGCCGAAACCCAAGTGGTCGTAGTGCGCCGAGATGACCAATGCCTGACCGTTCAACGCAGGGTTCGTTCCCGGGAGCACGCCGATGACGTTCTTGGCAACCAACGCCTCGCCGTGCTCTCCCGTCATGGTGAACGGGTGGAAATAGCGATCGGTGCCACGCGCGTTGGGCGTCAGCGGTATAAGTCCGAGGCGTCCGAAGCGTTCGGCGATGTAATTTGCTGCCTCATCAAGACCGCGGCTGCCGGCGCCGCGCCCTTCACGCTCCGGGCTCGCCAGCCATTCGACATCGGCCCGCATGCGCCCGGTATCGAATTGCGGCTTGACCTGCGCAAGCGCCTTCCTCGGGGTCACCTTGATGGGCCGCGCGTCTGGAGCAAGGTTGCGGGCGAGCGGCGTATCGCCGACCGGCCATTCGCCGGTTGCTTCATTTGTGGCCTCATCGCCGGCAAAGACCAGCCATGAATATTTGCCGTAATGAGGGAGCTTGCGCGCCAGAGCATCGGCCGCACCCGCGCTCGGCGCCGACAGATAAATGACGACCGAACTCGGATTGCCCGGATGGCGCGCGGCGGCGACGAAGCTTCGCCCCGCCGCCGCATAGGCCGCAGTGGCGGTCTGCAGCCCGTTGCGATCGAGCGACGCTCCATAGGGTTTGAGCGCATCCGCCACGACCGGAGCGAACTTGTTGTCGGCGCCGAGCACCCACACGGCGCGATCGGCCGGCAGCGCGTCGAGTTGGCTGTCCGTGACGGTCTCGACACCTTCGCGGCTCCATGCCCTGATGAGCCCGGCATAGACCCCCGCATCTTGCGCGCTGGTCACGATCAGCACCTTCCCGGCGCCGAATGCCTTCGACAGCGACGGCGGGATCTCGAAGGGGCTCAGCCGGCGATAGAGCTGAAACTGCGGGTCGATCTCGACACGCTGCGCCCGCCCGTCGAGATCAAAGCTCGCCTCGACTTGCGCTCTATCCGCCGGCATCGAAATGGTTTTGCGCTCGACGCCCTTGTCGGTCTCGATCGCGACCGGAACATCGAGCGCGAAGAGCCGCCCGCGCTGCGCCTGCGAGAGCGTAATCTTGACTTGCGCGCCGTTGGCGGTCACGCCATCAAGTCTTAGTTCGGGCGTTCCGACGCTGTCGATCCACTGATCGAAGAACGGCCGCAGATCGCGACCGGAAACCGCCTCGAAACTGTTTCGGATGTCGTCGTATGATGCCTCGCGAAACAGGTTGTCGCGATAGAATCGCCGCAGCGCCTCGACGAACTGCGCGTCACCGAGCTTCTCGCGCAGCATGTTCCAGACCATGGCGGTCTTGCCGTAGCCGATTGCTTCGGTAACGGCGTCATGGCGGTTCACGAAACGCGATGGCGGGAAATCGTTCTGCGGCGTCACATAGTCGGTGACCCGCTGCAGGATGGCGCGCCGATGGTCGGCACCTTGGCCGCGCTGCTCCGCCATGAGATGGTCGGCAAGGTAGGCGGTCAAACCCTCACACCAGTTCCCGCCCGCAAAGTCGACGAATACGCCGTTGCCCCACCAGTTGTGCAGCAGCTCGTGCGGGTAGGAAGACGTAAGGATGAACGGAAACCGGATGACCTGCTCGCCCAACAGGGTAAAGGACGGCATGCCGTAGCCGGTCTCCCAGAAATTCTCGACCAAAGCGAATTTGGAATACGGATAAGGTCCAAGAAGCTTGTCATACATGTCGAGATATTGCGCGGTCGCGTCGAGGTAACGCTGGGCGAGCGCCTGATCGGGCGTGCGCAGGAACGCATATGCTTTCACCGTACCCACATCGCGCGAATATTCGGTGAAAGGCGCGGCAATGAGATGGACTTCCCCGGTCGGCGTCGGCACCGACCAGCGTTCCGGGGCCGTGCTCGAGGTGCGCTCGCCTTGGCTCACCGATTTCCAGCCCGCGGGCAATTCGACGGCCAGCGTATAGGTGATCAAACCATCGGACAGGCGCGGCACCCAGTGCGTCGAGCCGGCGAGATAAACGCCCCTTGATTCGATCAAGCCGGGCGATTCGCTGAACGCGCGCGCATATTCGCTGCCGGACTCCTGGAGCGTATAATTGATGACGCCCTCATAATCGAGTTCGGCGGTCAATTCCTGTCCGGGCGCCGCGCCTTCGATGCGATAGGCTGTGACCGGCACGCGGGCTGCGGGATCGCGATCGTCGCGGTCGATCCCGGAATCGGAGCCCTGGAGGCGCGAGCCGATCGGCACCAGCGTCAGCCCGCCTGATACGGCTTCGACTTTGAGGTCGGCATTAAGTGAAATGGTGACGGGCGCGGTAACGAGTGCCCCGGGAACATCGATGCGGTCGTGAACCTTCAGGCGATGCGTGGGCGGGTCGATCGCCACCGTGAGGTCGTGATGAACGAGAGGCCTCTGCGCCGGCTCGGCCGACGCGGCGTAAGGCACCGCCGCGCCGAAAGCGGCCATTCCAGCAGCAAACATGAGTCTCAATAGAGCACGTTCTAATGGAATTGGATCGCTGCGTTGGGATTGATGTTCGGCGGTGCCGCGAACTCGGTGCGCTCCCTCTCCACCCCAGCGCGGGCTTGTCCCGCGCTGGGAATTTGAAATGCGCAAGTCGGGCAAGCCCGACTTGCGATGGGGAGAGGGTTGGGGTGAGGGGGGGCGGACCTCTCGATTAGGAACCCCCTCACCCGCCCCCGCTGAAAGCGCGGGCGACCTCTCCCCGGTGGGGAGAGGTAGCGCTTGTGGCACGCGAGTTGCCATCCTTGCCGCACGATCCGAGAAGAGCGGAACACCGGCTAGCCGCGATGCCACAGCGCGTTGAAGCCGCGCGTGAACGCGCTTATTGCGCCCGGGACATTCAACCATCGCCCTAATGTTCTTGTGAAGGAGAGTTCGAGATTGTTTCATCACTCGAGCTGCCAGTTGAATTACCGCTTCGGTCCGATCTTCAGCGAGGAGATATCCATCACGTAGGTATAGAGTCCCGCCATGAAGCCAGGCCCCTCGGAACGGGCAAACAGCATCTTTGTTCCATCGGGCGAGATCGACGGAAAACCGTTGAAGCCGTCATGGAACGTGAGCTGCACCGGCTCGCCGCCTTTGAGATCGCCGAGAAAGATCTCAAAGTTTGAAGGATTGTCGAGGAGCGGACGCACGAACACGTAGTGCCGCCCGTCCGGCGCCGGATAGGGCGACCAGTTCATCCAGTCGTCATGGGTGAGCTGGGTGCGTTCCCCGGTATCGGCGTCGATCGTGAACAGCGTCATCGGCGTCGGACGCTTGGTACCGTAGACCGCGCGGCTCCAGGCGCGGGTGATGATGGTCTTCGAATCCGGAAAAAAGAACGATCCGCCTTCCTGCCAATCGGGCGTGTCGGTAAGCTTGCGCTCGCCGCTGCCGTCGGCATTCATCAGATAGAGATCCAGCGCGCCGTCGACCTGGCGGGTAAAGAGTATCCTCCTGCCGTCCGGGGAGAGCGATACCTCGGCCTCGTAATAGGAATTGTTGGTCAGGCGTCTGCGATTTCCGCCATCGATGTCCGCGATATAGAGTTCGGCGCCCTGCGGATAGTTGTTCTGGTCCGACCAGTTCCCGACCGGAAAATCCATGTGGTCGCGCGTCGACGTGAAGATCACATGCTTGCCGTCGGGAAAGAAATATGAACAGGCGTCCTGTCCACGATCATTGATGCGCCATTTGGCCTTGCCGTCGTCGGAGAAGACCCACGTCAGCGCTCCCGAATTGCGGCCGGGCGTGCGCAGCGCGTCGGGATCCTGCGTCTGCGCAATCACGTGATAGTTGTCGGGCGCGTAATAGGCTTCGGCCGAGGAGGGTACGTTCGGAATACGCCAGGTCGGCAGTTCCTGCGGCGACGCTTTCGCGGGATGGACGATGGAAAAATCGGTGTGCCCGCCGAGCACCCGCAATTCCGGAGGGCTCGCGCCGGGCGGCTGCGTCGGCAGGCCCGGCTTGGGCTGCGCCAGCGCGCAGCCCGGCGCCACCGTGAGCACGCATAACGTGAGCACGCATATCGCGAGCGCGCGTGCCGCCGATGCGAATCTCTGCGAGAGGGTGGATTGCAATCCGGCCATTGGCTCTTTGTCCTTGGCGAAGTCTTCTTGCCGTAAGGAATAGACATATTTACGGTGAAGCCTACACATTCGTAGCAGTTCGGGCGCCCGATTGGCAGGGGGAGAATGCATGCAGACTTACGTCGCTACGATCGGCGGGAAGGCCGTGCTGGCGTTTCGTGCCGAGGATGATGAGCAAGCGCGCGATGTCGTCGACGGGGACAGCCTCCGATCCGACCTGCGGGTGCTCACCACTGAGGAAGGCAAGCCCCTTTGGGATGGCAGATCGGCGATTGGGCTGCGAGAGGCGAGCCGCGCAGAACACGACGAATGGGAAAAATCGCGCGATGAAGCTATCAGAGACGGGGAGATCGACCTCGATGCCGGACACGATCCAAACGACTGGGACATTTACTTCATCGAAATCCCCGGGGCCGGACGAGGCCGCCGCGCCCCGCAAGGTCGTTAGATTGCAAGGTCGTTAGATTACAAGGTCGTTAGATTACTGTGTCAGAGGATTTTCGTAGGGTGGGCAAAGATATATCCCAACAGAATTGTGCACAGCTCTCCTGCGCGCCTTTGCCACGCGGTCGTGAATCGCAGAATTTGACGGCGTGGGCAAAACCGCCCCGACGCAATGTGCCAAAATGGAAACGCATTGCAAGGCGATTTTGCCCACCCTACCAAACTTGTGACGCAGCAGGATCGGTCAGCCCGGAGACAGCGACCCTTCCCAGGTCTGCTGATTGGTATGCAGGGATGTGGATTGCCCCGCCCTTATGATGTGGTAGCCGAAATAGATGAGGCTCAGTCCAACCAATTCCGTCACATACAACACTTCCACATAACCGGCGCGGGTAAAGATTCCGCCGATACCGGGAAGGAGCGCCCCGATGGCAATGAGGATGTTGCCGAGGAAGCGCGTTCGTCCCTTGTCGTTTGCGAAATACTTCACCGCTGAGTAGATGGCGCCGCCGCATAAGAAAACGAGCGCATAGAGGTTGAGCAACGGAGAAAAGCCCCTTACCCATTTCCACGCAAGCACCGCTCCTGTGAGGCGGTGATCGAAACCTTCCGGAACTTCAATCGGCGAGAGCAATACGCAAACGGCGCCCACGAGGATCACTGTCGAGCACACGGCAGCCGAAATATCGGCAAAGCGCTTTTTCATCAGCAGGTAAATTGTTCCTTGGGCGAGCGGATAGCCCCCCAGCAGGGCGCCGACGATGTACCAGATTCTGGTATTCCATTCGCTCCAGCCGTAGATCGCATTGATGCTTTCGGTCAGCGTGCCGAGACCGAATGTGAGCACACCCAGCGTCCACCACAACAGGTAAGGCGATCGCTTGGAGAGATAGTGCGGCAAGATGCGGCCAAGGAAGAACAGCGAAAGCAGCGTCGTGAGCACGGGTACGTAGCTGACCATGTCGGTTCGGGTCTGTGTCTCAGCGGGAGGCCCTTCTTACACCTAGGCCCCTGCCCAAGCAATGCGATTCCAGAAGCGTCGTCCCGAGCGGAACGCGAGGGTTGCTTCCACCGTTCGGATGGCGCATGGTTTAAATTAGAACAAAGAAAACGTACCCTGATCGCGTAGGTAGAAAATGAAAAATGCCGCTCGTTCCTGCTGCCCATTGGCTTCCAGGTTCCGAACCGCGCGGCTGCGGAGCAGCCTTTTGTCCGCGCTGTTTTTTACCTGCAGCATAGGGCCCTCCGCCGCGCAGGCGGGTTCCAGCGCGGCGCACGTGCAGACGCCGTCGGCCTGCTCCACTTACGGCGGCTGGATCGACGTGAAATCCGGGCAGCCGATCGACAGAGCGGCTCTCTATCGCGACCTCACCGCAAAGAACGGTGTCGTGCTGCTCGGAGAGTTCCATACCAATGCCGATCACCATCGTCTGCAATTACAGGCTTTGGCCGCACTCCATGGCCTCGGGCGAAATCTTGTGATTGGGTTCGAAGCTTTTCCGCGCCGCCTGCAATCCGTGCTGGACGATTGGATCGCCGGCAAGCTGAGCGAGGAGGAGTTCCTTAAAGCGTCGCAGTGGCGGCAAGTCTGGGGCTATGACTCGGGTCTCTACATGCCCCTGTTTGAATTTGCTCGCCTCAACCGAATTCCGATGGTGGCGCTTAACGTCGAGCGCAGCCTTGTGGCGCGTGTCGGCCGGGAAGGATGGGAGGCTGTCCCGCTCGCTGAGCGCGAGGGCCTTTCTGACCCGGTTCCGGCCAGCGAGGGCTATCGGCGCGAGCTTGCACGTGTTTATGCGGTGAAAAAGACGCTGGGACCAGAAGGCCTCGATCGCGCGTCCACGTCGCACGAGCCGCCTCCGGCGGAACCCGACGAGGCGGCGATCGCGGAAGCAATGAAGCAGCCGGAATTCAAGCGTTTCGTCGAGGCACAATTGACCTGGGACCGCGCCATGGCGCAGGCGCTGGCCGCTGCCAAACAGAAGTTCGCAGATGCGACGGTTGTTGGTATTCTCGGAGCCGGACACGTGGAAGACGGGTATGGGGTTCCACATCAACTCGAAGCCCTCGGGGTTGCCGGGACTTCGAGCCTCATTCCGACTTCCGTCGACGAGGCGTGCAAGATTATCGGCACCGCCTATGCGGACGCCGTCTTCACCTTGCCGCAGCAGGAGGAGGCGGCGCCCCCGGAGCGGCCAAGGCTCGGCGTATTGCTGGCACAAGGCGACAGGTCGCCACGGATCGATCGGGTCGTAGGCGACAGCGTCGCCGAGGCTGCCGGGCTGAAAGCCGGAGACGATGTGCTGCGCGCTGCCGGCCTGGAGATGCGAAACCCTGACGATCTGGTGGAAGTCGTCGGCCGGCAGGCGCCCGGGACTTGGCTTCCTCTAAGCATCCGACGGGACGGTCAGGAAATCGACATCGTTGCCAAGTTTCCGCCGCGTGCGAAGCAAGAGCGGTAGGACCAGGCATTATCAGGCATTATCAGGACTAGGCATTATCGGGCGCGGACGCTCATTCCGTCTCAATCAGCACCCGGTCGTTCTCGACCACTGTCCTGTAGGTCTTGATCGGGATCATGACCGGCGGAGCGACCACTTCGCCGGTCTTGATGTTGAACTGGCCGTTGTGAAAATTGCATTCGACGATGTCGCCTTCGATGTAGCCTTCGGAGAGCGAGCCCGGCCCGTGGGTGCACAGGTCGTCGATCACGTAGAATTCGCCGTCGAGGTTGAACACCGCCAGCGTGAGGCCTCCAGTTTCGACCTTGAGCGCGTTGCCGGGGGCCACGTCGGCGGTGCTGCAAAGATCGATTCGCCGTGACATCAAGTCCCTCTTGCTGCGGTGCAATGGCCGCGATCATGCATCGTGTGTAGCCCGCATTGAGCGGCGCGTGCGCCGCGCTTGCCATCTCCGAAGGTCTCTACGCGACGCGATATGCGGGTCCCGCATTTCGCTCCGGGTCGCGCCGAAGGCGCGTCCCATCGCTCATGCGGGCTACGCTCCGGCTCCCATACAGAACAACGCCGCCCCCCGACAACCACCGGCTTTGCACCGGCCGGCAACCTAGCATATTTACAATAGTTGTCCCTACGGCGCGGCTACTGCTTTCGCCCGTGTGCGCGCGGAGGTTTCGATGCTCAGAAAAGAACAAAACGACATGCTCACCCAGAGCGCCCCCGGCTCGGCGATGGGTGCGCTATTCCGCAGCTATTGGCTGCCGGTGCTGCTCGCCGACGAACTGCCGGAAAACGAATGCCCCCCGGTCCGGGTCAAGGTCTTGTCCGAGCGGCTGCTCGCGTTCCGCGATACCGACGGCCGCTATGGCCTGATCGATGAGTTCTGCGCCCATCGCGGCGTCTCGCTCTGGTTCGGCCGCAACGAGGAATCGGGCCTGCGCTGCCCCTATCACGGCTGGAAATACGACGTGACCGGCCAGTGCATCGATGTGCCCTCAGAACCGCGCGAAAGCGGCTTCTGCCAGAAAATCAAACTCAAATCCTATCCGCTGGTGAAGCGCGGCCCGGTGCTGTGGACCTATATGGGGCCGGCCGACAAACAGCCGCCGCTCCCGGAATGGGAGTTCGCCGTGGTGCCGACGAACCAAGTCTTCGTCTCCAAGCGGCTTCAGGAGTGTAACTGGCTGCAAGCCATGGAGGGCGGGATCGATTCGAGCCACGTCTCGTTCCTGCATCGCGGCGATCTCGGCTCCGACCCGCTGTTCAAGGGGGCGAAGGGCAACCAGTACAACCTCGCCGATACGCGGCCGCATTTCGAGGTCGTCGAGCAGCCCGGCGGGCTCTTCATCGGTGCGCGGCGCAACGCCGAGAACGGCAACTACTACTGGCGCATCACGCCATGGGTGATGCCGTGCTTCACGATGATTCCGCCCCGCGGCGATCATCCGATCCACGGGCATTTCTGGATTCCGATCGATGACCTTACTTGCTGGGCCTGGACTTACGACTTCCACCCGGTGCGCGCGCTCAAGGAGACCGAAGTCGCGGCGATGAAGGACGGCGCCGGCGTGCACTGCAAATACGTTCCCGGCACCTACCGGCCGCTCGCCAACAAGGACAACGATTACCTGATGGACCGCGCCGCCCAGAAAGCCGGCCTGACCTACAGCGGCGTTATGGGGTTTGCGAGCCAAGACGCGTCGCTGCAGGAGAGCATGGGACCGATCTGCGACCGCACCAAAGAGAACCTGGTCTCGACCGACAACGGCATCATCATGGCGCGCCATCGCCTGATGCGGGCCGCCAAGGCTCTGGCCGACAAGGGGGTGGTTCCGCCCGGCGTCGATCCCGAGCATCAGAAGGTGCGCTCGGCCTCGATCGTGCTGCCGCCCGATCAGGCATTCAAGGACGCCGCCCGCGAGGCGCTACGGTCGCGCCTCGGCGTCGCCCAGGCAACGGTGTGACGGAACTTTGTAGGATCGTAGGGTGGGCAAAGGCGCGTTACGACTCAACAGATTTGTGCATTAGCTCTTGCGCGCCTTTGCCTACGCGGTCGCGAATCGCAGAAGTCGACGGCGTGGGCAAAATAGCCGCGACGCTGTATTTAAATCGAAGCATCTTGCAAGGCTATTTTGCCCACCCTACGAAATAGAGCAGGAGGCAAGCAATGCTCAGCGAAAGCGCCCGGATGAGCAGCGCCGAGGAGGCGCGCTTCCGGATCAATTACCCGAATTCCAAGCCGCGGGCCGTCAAGGTGGTGGCGCTCGATCCGCCGAGCGAAGCCGTGGTGAAGCGGCTGGCGCAGGGGGATTGGCAGCGGGCGACCTTTCTCACCGTGCACGATGGCGCTGCGCCGGGGGGCGAAGGCTGGTCGATGAAGGCCTGGCTCGCCGACCTTGCCGGCCGCACCAAGGACCTCGTCGACGAAGTCGCCACGGCCGATCTCGTGGTCATGATTTCGAGCGCCGGCACGACCCCGGAGGCGGCTGCGCTCATTGCCGAGGCCTGCAATGCGCGCAAAGTCATGACCACCGCCTTGATCATCGGCAGCCAGGCAAAATCGGACGACGAACTCTCGAAGACGCTCGGAGCGCTCCGCCCCTATGCCTCGATGCTCGTGATCGCCGACAACGACGAGTACATCGAGGCAATGCTGGTGGCGCTTCGCGCGTGATTGCAGCCAGCCCCCCGCCCCAACCTCCCATGAGCCCGCGCAGGATCGTGATTGTCGGCGGCGGCCCTGCGGGAGTGGGCGCCGCCCTCGCCGCGCGGCAGCAGGATGCGGCGACCGAGGTGATCCTGCTCACCGACGAAATCTGCGAGCCCTACGAGAAGCCGCCGCTGTCCAAGGCGGTCCTGGCCGGGAAGGCAATGCCGCACGAGGCGCCGATCGCCGGGCCGAAGGGCGTGGCGGGCGCCAATGTCGCGCTTAAGGGCGGTGCGCGGGCCGCTGCAATCGATCGCGCCGGCAAGGCGGTCGTGACCAAAGCTGGCGAGCGCATCCGTTACGATGCGCTGGTGCTCGCGACCGGCTCGCTCAATCGCATCCTGCCGATGTTTCCGCCTGGACCGCTCATTCATTATCTGCGCACCGAGCAGGAATCGCTGGCACTCAAGGCGCAGCTCTCGCGCAGCCGCTCGCTCCTCGTCATCGGCGGCGGATTGATCGGCCTCGAAGTCGCCGCCTCGGCTGCCGAGCTTGGCGTCACCACGACAGTGATCGAGATTGCGCCGCGGATCCTCGCCCGAGTGTGCGACGAGGAGACTTCCCACTTCGTCCATGCGCACCACAAGGCGCACGGGGTCGATATCCGCCTCGCAACGGCGGTTTCGGCCATGCGCAGCCTGCCGGACGGGCGCCTCGCCGTCGATACGCAGGCCGGCGAGACGCTGAAGGCCGACATGATCGTGGTCGGAACGGGTGCCGTTCCCGACGATGCGCTGGCGCGATCCGCCGGCCTGGAAGTCGCCGACGGCATTGTGGTCGACGATCATGGCCGCACCAGCGACCCGGCTATTTTTGCCGCCGGCGACTGCACGCGGTTTCCCGGCCCGCACGGCCCGGTTCGGCTCGAGAACTGGCGGCATGCCCAGGATCACGGCGCCATCGTTGGCCGCAATGCTGCCGGCGGCGACGCGGTCTATAACGTCGCACCCTCGTTCTGGTCCGAACAGTATGACCTCTACATCCAGGGGATCGGCTGGCAGCCTCCGCATCCGGTGAAGCGCGTGCGCCGGCCGCTCGCCGGTAATGCGCAGCTTGCCTTCGAGCTTGAGGGCGACCGCATCGTTTACGCAACCGGTATTAACGTGCAGCGCGATATCGCCGCGGCGCGACGACTTATCGAGCGGCGCGTGCCGGTTGACCCGGCCGATCTCGCCGACCCGGCAAAGCCGCTTAACGCATTGCTGCGAGCCAAGGCATAGTATGTAGCCCGGATTGCGCGGCGCGTTCACGATGCTCGTTACTAGCGAGAACGTCTGCGCGCCGCCCAATCCGGGATCGCTTCGGATCGCCGGTTGCGCGATTGGCGGGCAAAGTGCGCGCCACGTTCCGGCAATATGCGATCGCGCAATCCGAGCTACGGGAGGACGCATGGCAGGCAAAAGCAAAGAGCGGGTTGGCATCGTCGGCGTTGGGCGGATGGGCTTTGCGATGCTCAAGCATCTCGTCAAGCACGGCTATGGCGTCACGGCTTGCGATCTCAGCGCGGAAGCGGTGCAGAAAGCCAAGGCCGCCGGCGCAGTGACTGCCGAATCGGCGGCCTTGCTGGCGCGGCAATGCGATTTCGTCATCATCGGAGTCGGCTACACGGAGGAGGTCAAAGCTGTCGTCTATGGCGACCAGGGGCTCCTTGCCAATCTGGGGCGCGGAGCAATCATCGCGGTTTCATCCACGACCTCTCCTTCTGTAGTGCAGGAAATCGCCGCCGCTGCCAAGCCAAGGGGCATCGGCGTGCTCGACGCTCCTATCTGCCGCGGCCGCTTTGCGGCAGACGCCGGCACGCTGTTGGCAATGGTCGGTGGCGAGCCCGATGTGGTCGCGCGCGGTCGCGCCGTCTATCAATGCTTCTGCTCCGATTACGCCCACCTTGGCGACGTCGGCCACGGCCAGGTCGGCAAAACCATGAACAACCTCCTCCTCTGGATCAGCGCCGTCGGCCTGATCGAAGCCGGGCGGCTTGCCGAGACCACCGGCATCGATCTCGTCAAGCTGCGCGACGCGCTCTTGATCAGCTCCGGCGCATCCGACGCGCTCAAAGACTGGGACATGATCTCGTTTACTTGGGCCCTGAAAGATATGCAGGTGGTCGCCGAAATGACCGACAAGGCGGGGCTCTCGCTACCGGTTACCGGCGCGGTCAAAGAGCTGGTCAAGGAGGCGCGGCGGATCAAGGCCGCGAACCCGCCGAACTGGACCGGCAAGGGCCCGACGAAATATCAGTGAGCGATAGGCTAGGCAAAATCGCGCGCGCGACGTTTGTCAAATTGCAAGGACGGTGTTCCCGATTTGCGCACGCTGTCAGCCTCTCGAAGTGGGACCGCTTGCGAGAGCACTGGGAAAAGAGCAACAAGGCGGCCACCCCCTGAGCCCCAGATCGGTTCACCCACTATGTTCCAGAGAATGACGCTGGTGCCATGGCTGCCGACAGTCTTCGCGGCGGCACTGGCCTTAGGATTTTGTAAGCAGAGCTTGGCGCAAGGCGACGCGGATCTGGAAGCTCCGGTTTTGGCCTCTTTTCCCACTCCGCTCAGCGGCGGGGCAACGCTTTTTCAGAACGTCCGAATTTTTGACGGCAAGAATTCGGCGCTCTCGGCTCCCGCCAATGTGCTTGTCAGCGGCGGAACGATCGAGCGCATATCATCGGACCCGATCGCGGTAGACCCGAACGCCGGCGTCCGGATCATCCCGGCGAACGGGCGGGTGCTGATGCCGGGTCTCATTGACGCGCATTGGCATGCGTTCATGGCGGCGACATCCCAGTTTGTCCTCATGACTGCCGACCCGAACTACCTTCAGCTATTGGCCGCACGCCAGGCTACCGCGACACTGATGAGGGGTTTCACGACAATACGCGACCTCGGAGGGCCGGTGTTTGGGCTCAAGCGCGCCATTGACGAAGGTGTGATGATTGGACCGCGCATCTATCCCTCGGGTGCTTTCATCTCGCAGACCTCAGGACATGGAGATTTCCGGTTCTCCTTCGAGGTGCCGCGGAGGCTGGGCGGTCCGCTGAGCCACTCAGAGGTCGAGGGCGTCGCAGCGATTGCCGACAGTCCCGACGAGGTTCGGCTGCGCGCAAGAGAGCAGCTGAGACACGGCGCGAGTCAAATCAAGCTCATGGCCGGCGGCGGGGTCGCCTCTCCGTACAATCCGATCGAATCCACCCAGTACACCGAACCAGAGATTCGCGCCGCCGTTGAAGCGGCGGAAAACTGGGGCACGTATGTGACCGTGCACGCGTATACCCCCCGCGCGATCCGGCAGGCGGTGGCCGCCGGAGTCAAATCTATTGAACACGGTCAACTGATCGATGAAGCCACGGCGAAATTGCTAGCCGACAATGGCATCTGGTGGAGCTTACAGCCGTTTCTGGATGATGAAGATGCGTCTCCATTGGCGAATCCTGTGTCGCAGAAGAAAGCGCTGGAGGTATTCGCCGGCACGGACAACGCCTACAAGCTGGCGAAGAAATACAAGGTCAAGACAGCATTCGGCACCGACATTTTGTTCGATGCCAGGCTCACCACTCGGCAGGGGGCCATCCTCGCCAAGATGGTCCGCTGGTATACACCTGCCGAAGTGCTAAAGATGGCCACCGCGGACAACGGCGAACTGATGGCTCTCTCGGGGTTCATCAATCCGTATCCGGGCAAGATCGGCGTCGTAGAGGAGGGCGCCCTCGCTGACCTGCTTCTGGTGGATGGCAATCCTCTGGAAAACATCCAACTTGTCGCCAATCCCGATAAGAATTTTATGATCATCATGAAGAACGGTACGATTTATAAGGACAGCGTCGCGAAATAGACGAACCATCCTGCGGCACGCTTAGCCTGCCCCACGCTGCAGGCTCTCGAGTGGGACCGCGTAAGCAAAATCGCCATGGCGCTCTCGTCACTTCGGCGCATCGCAGGCGACCGGATCATCGAACACCCACATGCCGTGATGCCGGTAGGGCGAGATTATGTTGATTTCGTTCATCAGTATGATGACAGGTCCATCGCCATGGCGCCGCCGTCAACGAAGAGATTCTCGCCGACGATGAAGGAAGAATCGTCGCTCGCCAGAAACAGAATGGCCTTGGCGGCTTCCTCGGGCCGGCCCGCCCGCTTGAGCATGTTCATCACCGGCCGGTTCGGGTCGAACTCCTCGCGGCCGACCGGCGAGCCGATCTTGTTCGGTACGATCGCATTCACCCGGATGTTGTATGGCGCAAGCTGCACCGCGATGGTGCGCGTGAAATTCGCGATCGCGGCCTTGGCGGCCGAATAGGCGACGGCGCGCGGACGGCCCTGCCATCCCGAGGTCGAGCCGACATTGACGATCTTGCCGCCCGAACCTTGTGCGATCATCTGCCGGGCGACCGCTTGCGACATCAGGAACTGGCTCTTGAGCGTGACCGTCATGATGCGATCCCACTCCTCTTCGGTGAGGTCGAGTAGCCTCTTGTTGTCGGAGATCGCGACGTTATTGACGAGGATGTCAACGCGGCCGAAGCGCGTCACGACATCTTTCACCATCGCGGCAACCTCGATGCTCTTGGAGACGTCGGTCAGGAACAGCTCGGCCTCGCCGCCATTCGATTTGATTTCCGCAACGGTGCGTTCTCCGCGGCCTTTATCAAGATCGACGACAGCGACGCCGGCCCCTTCCGCGGCGAAGAGTTTTGCAACCTCCTCGCCGATATTGCGCCCGGCGCCGGTGACGATCGCAATTTGATTCTTCAGCTTCATCTTTTACGGCCTATGCTGCCGAGCGGGTTTGCTCATTAGCCGCCGCCTCGGCTCCCGGCAAGCGCGCATCCGCTCGCTCGTGACCGCCGGCCATGCTAAGAAACTGCCCCAGGAAAGCAATCATGACCGCGCCGCTCAAGAGCATCGAAATCGAAACCGAAACCGCCGTGATCATGCGGGAGATCGGACAGCGGGCACGCTCAGTTACACGGGCGCTCGCGCTCGCCTCCGGAGCGCAGAAGGATCATGCGCTCGGCGCCATGGCGCATGCCTTGCGCGCCCGTAGGGTTAACATTCTCGCGGCCAATGGCGATGACGTGGCGGATGCCAAGGCTGCCGGTGCGACTTCGGCATTTCTTGATCGCCTTGCGCTTGACGAAAAGCGTGTGATCGCAATGGCCGACGGAGTTGATACCGTGCGCGGCCTGCCGGACCCGATCGGCCGGGTTTGCGAAAGCTGGACCCGCCCCAATGGGTTGACCATCGAGCGCGTGCGCGTCCCGCTCGGCGTCATCGGCATCATCTATGAGAGCCGCCCGAACGTAACCGCCGACGCCGGCGCGCTCTGTCTCAAATCCGGCAATGCGGCGATCCTGCGCGGCGGTTCGGAGAGCCACAATTCCAATCGGGCGATACATGTAGCGCTTGTCGAAGGGCTCAAGGAAGCGCGTCTGCCGCAGACCGCTATTCAACTGGTCCCCACGCGCGACCGTGCCGCCGTCGGGATGATGCTCGGCGGGCTTGATGGAGCCGTCGACGTTATCGTGCCGCGCGGCGGCAAAGATCTCGTGGCCCGAGTCCAGAATGATGCTCGCGTTCCCGTCTTCGCGCATCTTGAAGGCATCTGTCACGTTTATGTGGACCGGGCTGCGCGGCTCGATATGGCCAAAGCGGTGGTGTTCAATTCCAAAATGCGCCGTACCGGTGTCTGCGGCGCAGCCGAAACGTTGCTCGTCGATACTGCCTCTCTGCGCACCCACTTGGCGCCGATCGTCGCCATGCTGCTCGATGCCGGCTGCGAGGTCCGCGGCGATCCGCTGGCGCGGACAGCCGATCCGCGCGTGAAGCCCGTAACCGAGCAGGACTGGTCGACGGAATACCTCGACGCCATCATTGCGGTGAAGACGGTCGAGGGCGTCGAAGGCGCCATTGCTCACATCGAGCGTTACGG
>DATBHB010000186.1:0-78979 GCA_036557705.1 Xanthobacteraceae bacterium | reverse complement strand
AGAGCGTTGCCCACAAGCCCACAGGTGCAGCAAAAGAAACAGCGATGAACAGAACGAGAAATGTGTTACCCATGTCATCGGTCAGAAGTGTTACCCATGTAGCCGGCGGCACACACCGAGTTCACGGCACGACTGTGCATCAATTACAAGTGCCCGCGATTGAACCTGGACGAAACGTGCTCGCATACTTCACCGAAACCACTGCTGAATGATCCGATCGGTGCTCTCAAGCCCGTCCTTGAGTTGCTGTGGACTCACGTAATTCTCGGTGAATCCCGCCTTCCTCGGCACGATGCCGGCAAGTTGCGGCGCCGGCCCGACATCGGCACGGACGGGGAAATATTCAGCCTTGGCCATAAGCTGCTGCCCTTCACGGCCGAGGATGAAGTCCGCCAGCAGCATGGCCGCATGCGGATGCTTGGCACCCTTGAGGATTGCCAGCGTGCCGGCCGCACTCGGCACCGGATCCATCAGCTGGGAGTTGACCGGCGCGCCTTTGCCGGCGCTGATCAACGGATGGTGTGCGTAAATGTTGATCGCGATCGGATATTCGCCGGCGATGACGCGGTCGACGAGGGTGCGAGCGCTTCCGGAGGCAAAATTGATGATGTTCTGCGCAGAGAGCTTGCGGAAATAATCCATGGCCCGCTCCTCGCCCCAGGCGAGGCGGAGATTGATCAGGAACAGGTAGCGGCCAGTATTGGCATAGGGCCAGGCCATCCTGCCTTTCCATTGCGGGTCGAGGAGGGATTCGTAGGTTTTCGGCACCTTGTCGGGGGAGACCTGCTTGGTGTTGTAGGCAATGCTGAAATAGGACAGCCGCGTCGGCGCCAGGTTTCCGCTCGGATCGAGGTACATCTTCGGGTAGTCATCGAGCACCGGGGTGTGAAACGGCTGGGTGAACCCCGCTTCGACCGCGATCTCGCCGCCGCCGCTACCCTCGAAGACATCAGCGGCAAGATTGCCGGAACGAATCTCGGCGGAGAGCTTCGCCAGCAAGTCCTCGGAATCGGCGCGGTAATAACTGAGTTTGATGAACGGGTATTTCTTCATGAAGGCGGTCGCGAGTGGACGCAGCATCTGATTGACGATCAGCGCCGAATAGAGAACGACTTGGCCTTCCTGCTTGGCGCCCTCGAGCAGCTTCTGCTCGCGGTCCGCTCCGCGATAGTTCAGAACCTCTTCCGGTGTGAGCGCGTGTGCCGGACCGCACGCGACGAACAGCGTCAGGGCTGCGGCTGCAAACAACCTTGATCCATCGCGAATTGTTTGCTGGATTGGACGAGCCGCGGGCGCAGTGGTCGTTATTGCGCCCTCTCCCCCCGTGGGAGAGGGCAGCGCGGAAGCATCAAAAATCTCCGTCGGGTGAGGGGGCTTCTTCGCAAAAATGAATCCGCGGCCCCCCTCACCCGACGGAGATTGTTGCGAGAATCTCGTTGCCCTCTCCCGCGGGGGGAGAGGGCACATTAAGGCGCACCGCATCCGCGGCGACATGTAACCCAGTCCCGATACTCGCCGCTTCACCAGCATCACACGACAGCCTTGTCCTTCACGCGCGATTGACGTTGTGCCGTTCCGCGCAGAGGCTCGATGATCTCATCGCGGATCAGTTGCACCTCCTCGACCGTCGGCACGAATTTCAGCAGGAACAACTCGATCCCCATCTCGTGATATTTCAAGAGCTGCTCGCGGACCTTTTCGGGACGGCCGATGCAGCCCGCCTTCATGGCGGGACCCACTCGCTGCATCATCTTGCGAACGTCGGCATCGGGCTCCTCGGGCGTGAGCAGGCGTTTGGTCCGCTCGACTGCCGCCGAGTCGGTCTCCCCGAACCCTATGAATGGATTGAAGGCGTAGCGCACCTTCCGGCCATGACGCGCCGCCCTGCGGTCCATATCCTCGATAGAGCGGCGCAGGCTCTCCATCACCTCGCCGGTATCGGCCGCGCTCTTGTCGTAATCGAGGAACCACCAGTCGGCATGTTTTGCTACCATGTCGAGACCGCGCGGGCTGCGGCTCGCGGTGAAGATTTCGGGCAGGGGGATGGTCGCCGGCTTGAGCAGGAGCTGGGATTTATCCACTTTGTAGAACTGCCCATCGAAGGAAAACGGTGTCTCGCTCCACATGCCGCGCAGGATGATCACGAATTCCTCGGCCCGAACGTAGCGGTCGTCGTTGTTGAGCAGCACGTCGCCGCCGTACATGCGATGCTCGACCTCGTTCCAGCCGGTGACCAGGTTGATCGCCATGCGACCAGGCGTCAGCCGGTCGAGGCAGGCTGCCATCTTGGCGATCAGGGTCGGATGCCAGAGCCCCGGGTGGACGGCGGGCATGGCCCGGATGTTTCTGGTCCAGGAACTCACCGCAGAAGCCAGAATCCAGGCCTCCAAATCGGCGCCCAGGTGCCGCTCGGCATAGAGCACGAGGTCGAAACCGGATCGATCCGCCTCGCACAGGACATCCTTGGCCAGCCCGAAGGCCGGGTCGACCGCTCCGGCGGGAAGCGGCGCCAGCGCACCCTTGACCGAGTGCGTAATCTCCTTCGAGCCGACAGTGACGTGCGGCACCGGAGCGTACATGCCGAAGAGCATTTGATCCTCGCCTGCGTGCCGGTTCTTCCGTATGGCGCCGCGCCGTTGACGGGCCGAGCGTGACCGCTAATCTAGCGCCAATCCGCGCCCAAAGGGAGCCTTTGATGGCCACGACCAGCAGCCCGACCGTGTCGGACGACTTGGCGAAGAAATTTGCCACCGAAAAGGATACGCCGTATCTGCGCTGGGTACGCGGAGAAGGGCTCGACATCATCGGCGCCCAATACGTGCCCAATCTGCGCACCGTCGATTTGAAACCGTGGCCGCGGCGCGGCGGCAGCGGCGTCTATATCAACCACGACGCCTCGCGCACCTCGAACGACTGCTATGTCTGCGCGATCCCGCCAGGGAAGAAGCTTGCCCCCCAGCGCCAGCTGTTCGAGGAAATGATCCTCATCCTCGAAGGCCGCGGGTCCACCAGCGTCTGGAACGACGACGGCAAGCGGATCACCTTCGAGTGGAAGGCGGGAGCGATGTTTGCGATCCCGCTCAACTGCTGGCATCAGCATTACAACGGCTCGGGCCAGGAGGAGGTACGCTATGTCGGAGTCACTAATGCGCCGGCCGTGATCAACATGTATGATGATATCGATTTCGTCTTCGACTCGGCCTATGACTTCAAGAACCGTTTTGCCGGCGAGCCCGATTATTTTAGCCCGAAATCGGAGAAGAAGGGATTTCTGCTGGTTACCAATTTCGTCCCCGATGCCGTCAATCTTCCGCTCATCAGCGCCAAGGAACGCGGCGCCGGCGGCGGGCACATACGGTTCAACATGGCGAGGGGCTCGATGTCGAGCCACATCTCGCAGTTCCCGGTCGGCACCTACAAGAAGGCGCATTGCCATGGGCCGAGCGCGCACGTGATCATTCTCAGCGGCGAGGGCTTTTCGCTGATGTGGCAGGAAGGCGAGGAACCGCGCCGTTATGAATGGCAGGTCGGAACCCTGATCGTGCCGCCCAACAAATGGTTCCACCAGCACTTCAATACCGGCCCGACCCCGGCGCGCTATCTTGCCTTCAAGCATGAAGTTGCGCTCATCCGCAATGCCCAGGGTGTGCCGACCGCCTGGATCAGCCGGCGCATCGGCGGCGACCAGATCGACTATGCCGATGAGCCGGCGGAGGTGCGGACTCTCTTCGCGCGCGAGCTTGCCAGGCACGGAATGCTGCCGCGGATGGAGGACGTCTACAAAGCGGAGCTCGTGGATTTACCGCCGAAATCATTGCAGAGCGAAGCAGCCGAATAAGTGGAATTCGACAACTCATTCGAAGTGCCGTTGCCGCCCGCCCAGGCGTGGCCGGTCCTGATCGACGTTCGTTGCATTGCGCCCTGCATGCCGGGGGCCGAGCTGACCGAAGTCGTCGATGAGAGAACCTACAAGGGCAAGATCGCAGTTCGGCTCGGCCCGGTGGCGCTCGCCTTTGCCGGCGTCGTCACCTTCGAGGAGCTCGACAATGCGGCCTACCGAGCCCGGATCAAAGCGCAAGGGACGGATTCAAAGGGCCGCGGCGGTGCCAACGCCACCTCCTCGTTCCGGCTCGAACCGGCCGGCGCCGGCTCGAAGGTGCTGGTGCATACCGATCTTTCGCTCTCCGGCGCGGTTGCCCAATATGGCCGCGGCGTTGGCATGATCCAGACGACTGCGGCGCAGATCATGAATCAGTTTGCCGCCAACCTGAAGGCGCAACTCGCAAAACCTGCACCCGAACAAACGCCGTCACCAACCGGACAGGTGGTGACTGAACTCGTCAGCGACCAACCATCGGCTGACACGACGCCTCCTGCCGCCAAGCCAATCGGCGTTTTCTCGCTGCTCGCAAAGGTCCTGTGGCAGCGCATCGTGCAGTTGATCACCGGCCGTTCATCGAACGCGTGACCTGTAGGGCGGGTTAGCATCACTGCGTCAGAAACATCGTAGGGTGGGCAACGGCGCCTTCTCCAATGCCGACCGGGCAAAATCGCGCCGGGCGCCCATAGCGCGTCGAAGACGCGCGTAAACGCGCTGATGGCCCACGCTGTCAGGCGGTGCCACGCGATTTTGCCCACCCTACGAAGGCTATGACCCAGTAAGATTAGCGCGGCAGAGGCCGCGAAGTAGATCCGTACATTGGTCGCGCGTAACCCGCCGTCAGGCCGCTGGTTACGTCGTGCAAGAGCACGCCCCGCCCCGGCGGGTTACGCGGCCCGCCGCTTGGCCCGCTCGGTCCGGTGCGGATTATGGCTATCGAACAGCGCCACTGCCTTGCCGCGTCCGTCAACCGTGGTGACCAATCGGCGAATGTGTTGGCTAGGCGACATCTTATTTCCTTGTACGTTGGTGGAATTCATCGGTTTTCAAGCTCAAGAAGGCCGATGCGGCTGTCATCCCCCTGTGGTAATCTTCAGCCATGAGGTTGGATCGCTTGTCGTGCGGACGATGGGTGATGCACCCTCAACAATAGAGAGGGAGGAGTAGCATGAAATACGCTTTGATGGTTTCCGCCGCGCTGCTGGCGGCTTTTGGCCAAGCGCAGCCGGCATCAGCCCAGAGCCCCCAGGATCTGGTGAAGCAGGCGGTCGAGGCGCAGGGCGGCGTCAATGCCCTGCGCGGCCTCAAGAGCACCGTGTTTAAGGTCGCAGAGAAGCACTGGGAGCCCGGTCAGTCGTACAGCGCCAACGGCGAATCGCGTTTTCTCGGCGACTCCGCCGTCACTATATCGGTCGACTTCACCAATCCGATCCGCGTCCGCTACGACTGGGATCGTGACATGAAATATCCCGCGGTGGAGCGGGTCAAATACAGCGAGATTCGCTATCCGACCTACGGTGCCGTCGTCGATGACAAGGGCCAAGTCAAGCCGATGTCGGGCATCCGGTTCGCGGCTAACATTCGTGAGGGCGCTCGCGGATCGCCACTCCTACTGTTGCGGGCTATGGATAATCCGCAAAACGTTGCTGCCATTGCCGACCAGAAGCTCGGTAATCAGACCTTGCCGGCGGTCCAGTACACGGAGGGCCAGAACAAGTACATTATCTTGTTCGACCGCACCACTCATCTGCCGGCGGCAGTGCGTACGCGTGACGAAGATCACATCTATGGCGATTCGAACTACGACCTGCTGCTGAGCGATTGGCGGGCGGTTAGCGGCGTGAAGATCGCTCACGAGCGTTCCGCGCAGCTCAACGGCATGGAAGTGGCGCACCTGACCTACAGGGAGGTCACAGCGAATGCGACGATCGCGCCCGAGACCTTCGCCATTCCGGATGCGGTGAAGGCCGCCTTCAAACCCACGACAGTCGCGAACATTCCCTATCAGTGGGTGATCCGGCGGCTATTCCTTGCCCGCTTCACCGACAGTGACGCGGTCTACTTCCAGCCCGGCGGCAGCTTCAAGCTCGTCGAACTCGCTCCCAACGTCCAGATGATGCAGGGCGGCGGCGCCAACAACCTGATCGTCAACATGAAGGACGGGCTGGTTGTATTCGATGCCCCGACCGACAACGGCCAGTCGGACGCGGCGATCAAGTTCGCCAAGGAGAAATATCCGGGCAAGCCGATCAAATATATCGTGCTCACGCACCACCACATGGACCACACCGGCGGCGTGCGCGCGTTCGCGGCCGAGGGTGCAACCGTGATCGTACCGGCTCCGGACAAGGCCTATTTCGAGCAGGTCCTCAAGGCTCCGCATACGCTCGAGCCCGACGCCCTGCAGAAGGCGCCGAAGCCTGTGAACGTCCAGGAGGTCAAGGATCAGCTCTCGATCAAGGACGATACCGAGGAGATTACGCTCTATAATATTCCGAACCCGCACGTAGACGGCATGATCGTCGGCCATGTCGGCAAGGCGAACGTCATCTGGGTGACCGACTTGGTGTCCCCGCGTGGCCAGGTCGGCCGCACCGAGCAAACCGTCGCCGTCGGCGATGCGCTGAGGAAGCATAACATCACTGGAGCGCTCTTCGCCGGTGGTCACGGCGGCACAGCGAAGCAGGCCGATATCGCATCGGCTCTTGCCGCGAACTGACACGAGGCAATGTACTGGCAGGCTTGAAAGCCACCTCTCGAAGAGCGATCGATGGCACAGCGCCTGGCAAAAAGCCGGGCGCTGTTATTTTTCAGAGCATGCGTTTCATGACAAACAAGTCAGCTTTGACCGAGCAGCAATATTGGAATAATTGTAACCTTGGGGAAGGGGACGGATGCCATGATGGAATCACGACGCCGCATTCTCGTTGTCGAAGATGATCCGGAGACGGCTCGGCAGGTCGTCGAATCGCTCACCGCGAATGGCTACCAGGTGGACGTAGCGGCGAACGGCAATGACGCGCTGAGCCGTGGCCGTTCCGATGGCTATGCCGTATTGACCATCGATCGCATGCTTCCCGACCTCGACGGAATCGCGGTCATGCAGCAGTTGCGGCAGGATGGGGTCGCTACCCCCGTCCTGATCGTCAGCGCGCTCGGTGAAGTCGATGACCGGGTCCGCGGGTTGCGTGCCGGCGGGGACGATTACCTGGTCAAGCCCTTCGCCTTTGCCGAGCTGTTGGCGCGCGTCGAAGCTCTTGCCCGGCGCAGCGCCACCGTGGTCAGGGAAACGCTATTGCGGGTCGGCGATCTCGAAGTCGATCTGGTGTCGCGGACGGTGACGCGTGGCGGACGCGAAATCAAACTCCTTCCGCGGGAGTTCCAGCTGCTCGAATATCTGGTCCGCAATGAGGGGCGCGTGGTCCCGCGCGCCATGCTGCTGCAGCACGTATGGGACCTTCATTTCGATCCGACGACCAACATCATCGATGTCTATGTCGGGCGCGTTCGGCGCAAGGTGGACGATGAGCAGGATTATCCGCTGATCCACACCGTCCGCGGGGTCGGGTATTGCCTCCGTGCTCCTTCTTAAGACGCTTCGGTCCTGGACCTTCAACTTGGCGCTGATCTGGATTGGAGTGTTCGGCGCTCTCGTACTCGCGCTCATCGGCTATGTATATTGGGCGACCTCGGATTATGTGCTCAGCCAAGCGGACAAGGCCATCGCGCAGGAGCAACCCGTACTGCACAAAGCCTTCGACGCCGGCGGACGGGACGGGCTTGTTTCCGCGATTGATCGGCGGATTGCAGACAATGGGCTCGATGGCGGAATTTACCTCCTCGCCGATTCATCCCTTCGGCCGCTTGCCGGCAATCTAAAGACCTGGCCGTCGAATTTACAAAGCAGCGGGGGTTGGAGCACTTTCAGAGCGCCAGCCTCCGATCCGGATGGGACGGACCGGACGCTGCGCGCTACCTTTGCGACGCTCGCAGACGGCTCTCATCTGCTGGTCGGAAGAGATATCGGCCACTTCAATGAGTTTATGCGGACTATCAATACCGCGATTATTCTTGCTCTTGTGCTGATATTCGTTATCGCCGCGGTCGCAAGCATTTCCGCCACTCGCCGCACTGTGGGGCGGATCGAGGCTATCAATGCAACCAGCCGGGCGATCATGCAGAGCGGGCTGGGCAAGCGAATTCCGCTGCGCGGTACACGGGACGAATGGGATCAACTTGCGGAAAATCTTAATTTGATGCTCGACCGCATTGAGAGCTTGATGGGCGAAGTGAAGCAGGTCACCGACAATGTGGCGCACGATCTGCGTACGCCGCTAACCCGGATACGCGGGCGCCTCGAGACAGCGCGCAGCGGTGCACGGGAGCCCAATTCCGACCAATCGCTGATCGATGACGTCATGGCGGAACTCGATGGCGTTCTGCGTATGTTTTCATCGATTACGCGAATATCGCAAATCGAGACGAGCGATCGAAGGGATGCATTCCGCACCGTGGACCTGGCCGAGGTCGCAAATGAGGTGGTGGAACTGTTCGATCCCGCGGCCGAGGAAATTGGCAGCCATCTCACGCGGATCGGGGATCAGCATGTTCTGGTCAAAGGCGACCGGGACCTTCTATTCGATGCCCTTGCCAATCTGGTTGACAATGCAATCAAGCACGGCGGCAAGGCGGGCCAGGTCGTCCTGGAAGTCGTAGAGCGAGAGGAGGGAGTCTTGATTTCGGTTGCCGACAACGGGCCGGGCATTCCCGCCGACGAGCGTCCCCACGTATTGAAGCGCTTCTACCGGCTCGAACGCAGTCGCCATGCCTCCGGCAACGGTCTTGGGCTCAGCATCGTTGCCGCTGTCGCTCAGTACCATGGGGCTCGCATCGAAATGCTCGACAATTTGCCAGGGCTCAGGTTTCAACTCCGGTTTCCTGAGCGAACCGCTGACACGAAGGTATAGGCACGGTCAAAGCGCGCGCGCTCTAACGTCTCCCCCTTCGAGATACGCCGCCTTCACTTCCGGCATCTCCAACAGTTCGCGACCGCTCCCGGTAAGCGTGATCCGGCCATTGACCATGACATAGCCGCGGTGCGCAAGCTTGAGCGCGTGAAACGCATTCTGCTCGACGAGAAAGACGGTCAGCTTCTCTTCCACGTTGAGCTTTCTGATTGCAGCGAAAATCTGCCGGACCACGAGTGGAGCGAGCCCCAGCGAAGGCTCATCGAGCAGCAGCAGCCGCGGGCGGCTCATCAGCGCGCGCGCGATCGCGAGCATCTGCTGCTCGCCGCCGGAAAGCGTGCCGCCGCGCTGGTGCGACCGTTCGCGCAGGACCGGGAAAAGTGCGAAGACGCGGGTGAGATCGGCTTCGAAGCCGGCAGGGTCGGAAATGGCCGCACCCATTTGCAGATTTTCGAGCACGCTCATGCGCAGGAAAATGCGCCTGCCTTCCGGGGCTTGGGCGATTCGAAGCCGGGCGATCTCATGGGTTGCAAGCTGCGTGATGTCGCGGCCGGCGAAAACGATAGATCCCGCTCGCGCCTGTGGATTGCCGCAGATCGTCATCATCAGGGTCGATTTTCCCGCGCCGTTGGCGCCAATCAGGGCAACGATTTCCCCGTCGGCCACTTCGAGGTCGACGCCTTTGAGCGCAGCGATATTGCCGTAGTAGGATTGCACGCCGCGCACCGAGAGAAGCGGCTCATTCACAATCCGACCTCCGCCTGGACCTGCTCGACGGCGCGGTCATCGACCCCGAGATAGGCGGCGATCACGTTTTGATCCTTGCGGACATCTTCCGGGCGCCCGTCGGCAATCTTCACGCCGTGGTCGAGGACGATTACACGATCGGAGATTTCCATGACCACCGACATGTCGTGCTCGATCAGCAGCATCGAGGTCGAGTAATCGCGGCGGACCGAATCGAGAAATGCATTGAGCTCGGCGCTTTCGCGCGGATTGAGCCCGGCTGCAGGCTCATCAAGACACAGCAGCACCGGTTCCGTGCACATTGCGCGGGCGATTTCGAGCCGGCGCTGCGCGCCGTAGGGCAACTGGCCGGCCGGGTCATCGGCACGGCCGGTGAGCCCGGTCTTGTCCAGCCAGTGCCGAGCCTTTTCGATCGCCGAGTTTTGCGCCCGTTGATAGGAAGGGAGCCCCAGTGCGCCGAGCAGCGTATAGCCGGAAGCACGATTCAACGGATTATGCTGCGCGACAAGCAGATTTTCCAAGGCGGTCATCCCGGGAAACAGACGAATGTTTTGAAACGTTCGGGCGACCTTTGCTTTCCAGGATACGAGATAGTCCGGCATGCGTTCGAGTAGAAACAGCGAGCCGTCGCGGCGCTCAATGCTGCGCTTGCCGTGCTCCGTGAGCGCATCCAGTTCCTCCCAGAGCTTTGACGCTCCGACCTGCAATGCGATTCGCCCCTCGCTCGGCTTGTAGAAACCGGTAATGCAATTGAATAGGGTCGTCTTGCCGGCACCGTTCGGCCCGATCAGCGCAGTGATGTGGCCGCGCTCGGCAGCAAACGAAACGTCGTTTACCGCAACGAGGCCGCCAAATCGCATGGTGAGATGCTCGACGCGCAACAGCGGAGCAGGTGCGAGCGCTATCATCCGCGACCCTCCCGCAACAGCGCCGCGGCGATGAGTTTGCGGTCCTTGAGGATCGCCGTTGGCTCGCGGCTGCCGACGAGCCCGCGCGGCCTCCACGCGATGATGACGACCATCGCGAAGCCGAACAGCAGCATTCGATATTGGGTCGGATCGAACTGATCGCCGAATACGTGCTTGAGGAAATCGAGTTCGCGCAGCGCCTCAGTGCCGCCGATGATGGCAATCGCTGCGATCGCAATTCCGGCCGGGCTGCCCATGCCGCCCAGCACTACAATCGCGAGAATCAAAGCCGACTCGCCGAAGTTAACCGATTCCGGACTGATGAAGCCCTGGCGCGCAGCGAAGAATGCGCCGGCAACCCCGCCGAAGAAGGCGCCCATCGCAAACGCCGTGACCTTGCTGGTCGTCGTGTTGATCCCGAGAGAGCGGCAGGCGATTTCGTCTTCGCGCAAGGCTTCCCAGGCGCGACCAATAGGAAGCCGACGCAGTCGGTCGACGATGAAGGCTGTGAAAACCAGCGCCGCGAGCACCACGTAATAGAGAAACATCAGGCGATAGACCGGTGAGAATTCGAGTCCGAAGCGCCCGGCGAACCCGCTCGGCGAGGCGTCGAAAGGAATCCCGAACAAGTTCGGGCGCGGAATGCCGCTGATCCCAGCATATCCGTTCGTGACCGGTACCCAGTTGATCAGCACGATGCGGAGGATTTCGGCAAAGGCGAGCGTCACCACCGCGAGATAATCGCCGCGCAGCCGCAGTACCGTAAACCCAAGCACGATGCCCCAGAGCGCAGCGAAAATGCCTGCGAGTGGCAGCATTGTCCAAAACGAAAGCCCGAAATTGCGCCCGAGCAGTGCGCAGGTATAGGCGCCGATGGCATAGAACGCGACGTAGCCGAGATCGAGAAGGCCGGCGAGACCGACCACGATATTGAGCCCCCAGCCCAGCATCACATAAATGAGAATCTGCACGCCGAAATTGTCGATCCATTTCCCGGCGCCTCCGCCAGCGAGAGCAAACGCCGCAATCGGGTAGATGAGAACGAGGCCAAGCGCGACCGGCTTACCCCATTGCGTCAGCATGGCACTCGCGGGAAGCGAGGTTTTAAATCCCCCGCGCTGTCGTAAATCTGCGAGCCAAGGCGCGAGCAGAGTTAGCTGGAGAAACCGCAGGCCGGCAACGATCGCTACCATCGCGAACAGCAGTGGCCAGCGGGTCTTGAGCACCAGTTCGTTGCGGATATTGACGACGGTGTCGAAGCCGATCAGGGGCAGCAGCAGTGCAAAGGCAAGGATGGCGCTTGCTGCGGTGCTGCGCAGCGCACCGCCGAACCGGGACGCGGGCGCTGACGACACCTTATGCATATCACACCTTCTCGACGTCGGGCCGGCCGAGAATGCCCTGGGGCAGGAAAATCATTACGACCGCAAGTATCGAGAACGCGGCGACATCCTTATAATCGCTCGACACGTATTGGGCCCAGAACGTCTCGATCACGCCAATAAGAAGCCCGCCGAGCACCGCGCCAGGCAGGGAGCCGATGCCTCCAAGCACCGCCGCCGTGAAGGCTTTCACGCCAGGGACGAACCCGTTGTCGAACCGCACCACGCCGTAATAGGCGAGATACAAAGTGCCGGCGACGGCAGCGAGGGCCGCTGCGATGATGAATGTGATCGAAATCGTGCGATTCACGTCGATGCCGAGCAGCGCCGCCATCTTCTGATCCTGCTCGCAGGCGCGTTGCGCACGGCCGAGCGCGGTCCTGCTCACCAGGAACCAGAATGCCAGCAGCAGCACCGCGGTTGTGAGCCAGATCGCGATCTGCTTGTAGGAGAGCGTCACATCGTAACCATGGCTCCGCATCACCACAACGACCTCGCGGAACATCGGAGCGATCGACTTGTTGCGCGGGCCTTGCGCCACCTGGACGAAATTCGACAGAAAGATCGACATGCCGATGGCCGAGATCAGCGGCGCAAGCCGAAACGATCCGCGCAGCGGCCGATAGGCCAGCCGCTCGATGGTCCAGTTCACGAGCGCCGTGAATCCCATCGCGACGATCAGCACGATAATGAGCGCCAGCATCATGGTGCCGATGCCGATCCAGGTGGTGAGAACGAGAAAGGCGACCAGCGCGATGAACGAAGACGCCATGAACACATCGCCATGGGCGAAATTGACCATGCCGAGGATGCCGAACACCATCGTGTAGCCGATGGCGATCAGGCCGTAGATTGAGCCAAGCGTAATTCCGTTGATGAGCTGTTGGAGGAAGACCGGCAGCTCTCCGCTCAAGACGTCCATACCCTCTCCGAGGTCGGTGAGAGGCCTTCACCCCGGCCCGGCGCCCCGTCTCGATTCTCTATCAGGGCGACAATGGAGCTACAACGGCGAGTTCGTAACCAGCCCGCGGGTGTGGATGCCGCATTCGGTCTTGCCGAGGCCGCTCCATCGCCCGTTACGGCCAGTCGCCCCGATCGCGCGGCTGGTGCAGGGCACGCAGCCGACCGAGGCGAATCCCAGCGCTTCGAGCGGATGGCGGGGCAACCGCTCGCCTTCAAAGACGGCTTCGACCTCGTCACGACTAAGGCGCGCAAGCGGATTGAATTTCAGCCAGCGGCCGTCTGTCTCCACGGCGGCAAGTTCGGCGCGTTCGCCGCCCTGAAATCGTTTGCGGCCGTTGATCCAGCCCTCGAAGGACGCAAGTTCGGCTGCCAAAGGAGCCACCTTGCGGATTGCGCAGCAGGCATCGTGGTCGCACAGGCACAGGTCGCCGCGCGGATCCTTCATGGTGAGCGCGCTCGCCGAGGGGATCAGCGTACGCACGTCCGTCAACCCGAAATAGGCCGTCAACCGATCACGATAGGCCAGAGTCTCCTTGAACAACCAGCCGGTATCGAGGAAGAGCACTGGCAGCGATCGGTCAACGTCAGCAACAAATTTGAGCAACACCGCCGATTCGGTGCCGAACGAGCACACGACGGCAAGCCGTCCGGCGGGAGCCCATTGGCGAGCCCGCGAAATGATCTCCACGGGACTTGCCTGTTTGAGTTCATCGGACAGCGCAACGGCAATCGCGGCGGTTGGCCGCACGAGTGGTCCGGAGGTTCGCGACATGACTTGCTGCTTCTTAGAAGATGCTTCTATATCGCGGACGTATTTTACGCGTAAATAGTATTAAAGTGCTTTTTAAAACGAACATATGGCTTATTATTCTCATTCGCTCCCAAATCCTAGACGAGCGGGGGGTGCCGCAAGCGCCGTTCGCTTCCTGCTGACGAGGGCGGTGTGTAGTGTCGATCCGACCTGTATTGGAGCATTTCCATGACGCTCGCCAAGGCCGAGGAGGCGATCGGCGCCAAAGGGCGCCCGTTCACCGGCGCCGAGTATCTGCAAAGCCTGCGCGACGGGCGTGAGGTCTATATCTACGGCGAGCGCGTCGACGACGTCACCACGCACCCGGCGTTCCGCAACACCGCGCGTTCCATCGCCCGCCTCTACGACGCGCTGCACGATCCGCGCAGCAAGGGCATGCTTACCTGCCCGACCGACACCGGTTCGGGCGGTTATACCCACAAATATTTCCGCTTCGCGCGCTCGCGCGAGGACGTGGTCGCCCAGCGCGACGCGATCGCCGCCTGGGCGCGCATGAGCTACGGCTGGATGGGCCGCTCGCCCGATTACAAAGCCTCGCTGATGAATACGCTCGGAGCCAATTATTCCTTCTACGGAAAATTCGCCGAGAACGCGAAGGCCTGGTATCGGCGCGCGCAGGACCATGTGCTGTTCATGAACCACGCGATCGTCAACCCGCCCGTCGATCGCGCCAAGGCAGCCGACGAGGTCAAGGATGTGTTCATCACCATCCAGAAGGAAACCGACGCCGGCATCATCGTCTCGGGCGCAAAGGTGGTTGCTACCTCTTCGGCATTGACCCACTATAATTTTCTCGGCCAGAACGCCGCCGTTCCCACGCACGACACCGATCTGGCCGTCATGTTCATTGCGCCAATGAACACGCCGGGCGTGAAACTCTTTTGCCGCACATCCTATGAGATGATGGCAAGCGTGATGGGAACGCCATTCGACTACCCGCTGTCGTCGCGTTTCGACGAAAACGACGCGATTTTCGTATTCGACAACGCACTGATACCGTGGGAGGACGTCCTGCTCCATCGCGATCTCGAAAAGCTCAAGATCTTTTTTCCTCAATCCGGATTCCTGCAGGGATACCAGTTCCAGGGCTGCACGCGGCTGGCCGTCAAACTCGATTTCCTCGTCGGCGTAATCGCCAAGGCGCTTCGCGCGATCGGCTCCGACGAATTTCGCGGCAACCAGGCGCTGCTGGGTGAGATCATTGCCTGGCGCAATCTGTTCTGGGCGCTCACCGACGCCATGGCGCACAACCCGACGCCCTGGGTGGGCGACGCCGTGCTGCCGAACGCCCAGTCCGGATCGAGCTATCGCGTCTTTGCCGGCGACGCCTACGGGCGGATCAAGGAGATCGTGGAGAAGATCATCGCCTCGTCCCTGATCTACCTGCCATCCTCGGCCAGGGATTTAACCAATCCGGCAATCGGCTCCTACCTCGCCCGCTATGTACGCGGCTCCTATGGTATCGATTACAAGCAGCGCATCAAGCTGATGAAGCTCCTGTGGGACGCAATCGGCACGGAATTCGGCGGTCGCCATGAGCTCTATGAAAGAAATTATGCCGGTAACCACGAGGATATTCGCATCCAGGCGATGTGGAACGCGCGCAATTCCGGAACCCTCGATGCGATGATCGCTCTGGCGGAGCAATGCCTCGCCGATTACGATGAAGAAGGCTGGACCGGATCGACTTGGCTCGATTCCGACGATGTAGCTTACGCGCCCGGAGCCGGAATCAAGCGCGCGGCAGAGTAGGGACCGAAAGTGTTCATGACGTGGTTTGACCAGCGCCCCGATGACGCCATGGACGGCGCCTTCACGGTCGTCGGCCCGCAAACCGTCAGCACCGCTGAGCCGGGCGCATTCCGCGAGGCGATGAGCCGGCTCGGCGCGGCCGTGCACGTGATCACGACGGCCGGCTCCGGCGGCAAGGTCGGTACCACCGCGACGGCCGTGTGCTCGGTCTCCGATGCCCCGCCGACGCTGCTGGTGTGCCTCAACCGGCGCAGCCGGACCAATCCGGTCGTGGTGGAGAACGGGGTTTTCTGCGTCAATACGCTCGGAGCCGCGGGAGCCGACATCGCCGATGTTTTTGCTGGCCGTAGCGGGATCCAGGGCAGCGACCGATTCGCAAGCGGAGAATGGACCGTGCTGAGCACCGGCAGCCCAGTGCTCATTTCGGCCGTGATCGCGTTCGATTGCCGCATCGTCGAGGTGCGATCGGTCGCGAGCCATAACGTGTTGTTCGGTGCCGTCGAAAGCGTGCGACTCGGGCCGGCCGGACCGGCCCTGGTTTATCACGAGCGTGCGTATAAGCACCTCTGACCAACCCGCAGTTCGGGCCTCGCTTCACGCAAGCGCTGACGTTGCCGCGGGCGAGACATAGCGGGCGCCCAGGGTCCGGGAACACAGTCGTCCTGGACCCGAGAGGTTGACAGGCCTCCATGAAGCAGCACTTTACATAAGAATGACGACCCGGGACTTAGCCGCCTGTCCGCCTGCCGCCGACCAGGGGAGGCGGCGATCCATTGCGTTCCTCAACTGGGCGCATGCAATCGATCATTACGTCATGCTGATCCTCGCCACGGTGGTGATCGACCTTGCCGTTGTTTATCAGCGGAGCTACGCGGAGCTGATCGCGCTGGGGACGCCATCCTTCATTGCGTTCGGGCTGTTCTCGTTGCCGGCGGGCTGGCTCGGCGACCGCTGGAGCCGGCGCAACATGATCGCGCTGTTCTATTTCGGCTGCGCCGGCTCGCTGCTGCTTGCCGGCCTCGCGCCGAATCTGTTGGTGCTGACGGTCGCGCTCACGGGATTGGGCATTTTCGCGGCGATTTATCATCCGGTCGGCACCGCCATGCTCATCGCGCAGGCGCGATCGCGCGGACGCTCGCTCGCCTTCAACGGCGTGTGCGGGAATCTCGGCGTTGCGGTTGCGGCCGCGCTCACAGCGGCGCTTGCTGGCGCATTCGGGTGGCGGGGCGCGTTTCTCGTTCCTGCCCTCGTGTGTGTCGTCAGCGGCGTCATCTATCTGCGGCTCGTCCCGGACGGCCGTCACTCCGGGGAACAGCGCCCTTCGACGCCTGATGTCCTGCTCCCGCCGTTTCTCGCCGCGATAATTTTCGCGCTTTTCGTCATGATCGCGCTATCGGCCGGGCTGGTCTTCCACATCGCCACCATCGCGGTCCCGAAGCTCGTCGACGAGCGGCTCGGTAGCGACTTCTCGCTGATAGAGATCGGCGGCATCGCGACCGCGATCCTGATGTGCGGCGCCGTCGCCCAACTCACGATCGGGCGTCTCGTCGAACGATTCCCGCTCCATCTTCTGTTCGCGGCCGTCGCAATCCTGCAATTTGCCGGCGTGCTGTGGAGCGCCTATGCAAAAGGACCGATGCTGGTCCCTGCGCTCGCAGTGGCGGTCGCTGCGATCTACGCGCAGGTGACCGTCAACGATCTCGTGATTGCGCGCTATACCGCCGACGCTTGGCGCTCCCGCATCTATGCGGTGCGCTATTTTCTGACGTTCCTGGTCTCCGGCGCAGCAGTATCGATGATCGCGCTGTTCTATGTGCGCGGCGGCTTCGACCTTGTGCTCGGCGTGACCGCGAGGATCGCGCTTGGCTTTGTGGTCGGCACCGTGCTGATTGCGGTGCTGGTCAGTGGGATCGAGCGGCAACGCGCCCGGACGATGCCGGCAGAATAGCTCGGACGCTCAAGGTGGCCCGAGGCGCGCGTATGCAGCCTTCAGCGGAAGCTCAACTTTTAAGGCTGGAACATGTATAACAAGAACGCGGCAAACAAAGAAGCCGTCCCCGCGAATCCCCGCCGCGGAACCTTTCTGGATTTATTGCGTTCTGCGCCAAAGGATCACGAAGCCGCAAGGCTTCGTTGCTGGAGCGACCACGATGAGCGGGTTGGCGCCGGAAGTAAGCGCACCCCTCGTCCGTGGTCGTTGCTATGCCAAAGATCAGAGATCAGGAATCAGGTATCAATCATCAGCGCGGAATTGCTGATCCCTGATTTCTGATCCCAGAAATCTGAGAGGCCCGGGCTTGCGCCCGGGCCTCTTTGATCTCTCGATCGTGCAACCGGATCAGAAGTCCATGCCGCCGCCGCCCGGAGGCATTGCCGGCAGTTCCTTCTTTTTGGGAACCTCAGCCACCATGGCCTCGGTGGTCACGAGGAGACCGGCGACTGAGGCCGCGCCTTGGAGCGCATGACGCACGACCTTGGTCGGATCGATGATGCCCTTCTTGACGAGATCGACATAATCACCGTTCTGGGCATCGAAGCCCCAGCTGTACTGGTCCTTTTCGAGGATCTTGCCGACGATCACCGAGCCGTCCTCGCCGGCATTGATGGCGATCTGACGGGCCGGGGTCTGCAGCGCCTTTCGAACGATCTCGACGCCAGTTTTCTGGTCGTCGTTGTGGGTCCGCACCCGCTTGAGCGACTCGGCCGCGCGCAGCAGCGCAACGCCGCCGCCGGGAAGGATGCCTTCCTCGACCGCCGCGCGGGTCGCGTGCATGGCGTCATCGACCCGGTCCTTGCGCTCCTTCACCTCGACTTCGGTGGCGCCGCCGACGCGGATGACCGCGACCCCGCCGGCGAGCTTGGCGAGCCGCTCCTGGAGCTTCTCGCGGTCATAGTCGGAAGTCGTCTCCTCGATCTGCGCCTTGATCTGATTGATCCGGCCCTCGATGTCCGACTTCTTGCCGGCGCCGTTGACGATCGTCGTGTTCTCTTTGTCGATCATCACCTTCTTGGCGCGGCCGAGCATGTTGAGCGTCACGTTCTCGAGTTTGATGCCGAGATCTTCGCTGATCGCCTGGCCGCCGGTGAGGACCGCGATGTCCTGGAGCATGGCCTTGCGGCGATCGCCGAATCCGGGGGCCTTGACAGCCGCGACCTTGAGCCCGCCGCGCAGCTTGTTGACCACGAGCGTGGCGAGCGCCTCGCCCTCTACGTCCTCAGCGACGATGAGGAGCGGCTTGCCGGTCTGCACCACGGCTTCGAGCAGAGGCAGGAGCTCTTGGAGTCCCGACAGCTTTTTCTCGTTGATGAGAATGTAGGGGTCCTCCATCTCCACGCGCATCTTGTCGGCATTGGTGATGAAGTACGGCGAGATATAGCCGCGGTCGAACTGCATGCCCTCGACCACGTCGAGCTCGGTTTCAAGCGATTTCGCTTCTTCGACCGTGATCACGCCCTCGTTGCCGACCTTCTTCATGGCCTCGGCGAGGAAGCGGCCGATCTCAGCGTCGCCATTGGCCGAAATAGTGCCGACCTGGGCGATCTCCTCGTTCGAAGTGACCTTCTTCGAATTCTTCTTCAGGTCTTCGACCACCGACTCGACGGCAAGGTCGATCCCGCGCTTGAGATCCATCGGGTTCATGCCGGCGGCCACCGCCTTGGCGCCTTCCCGCACGATCGCATAGGCGAGCACGGTCGCGGTGGTGGTGCCGTCGCCCGCCTGGTCTGAGGTCTTGGACGCGACCTCACGTACCATCTGCGCGCCCATGTTCTCGAACTTGTCTTCGAGCTCGACCTCCTTGGCGACGGTGACGCCGTCCTTGGTGATCCGGGGTGCGCCGAAGCTCTTGTCGAGCACGACGTTGCGGCCCTTGGGGCCGAGGGTGACCTTTACCGCGTTGCTTAGAATTTCGATGCCGCGCAGCATCTTGTCGCGGGCGTCGACCGAAAATTTGACTTCCTTGGCAGCCATTGATCCGTCTCCGAATGATTGAGTGAGCGGGGAAGCGGTTTCGCCTTAGGCGGCCTTCCGCCGCGTCGCGGTCTCGCCTTCGAGCACGCCCATGATGTCGGATTCCTTCATGATCAGGAGTTCCTCGCCGTCGATCTTGACTTCGGTGCCCGACCACTTGCCAAACAGGACGCGGTCGCCGACCTTGATATCGATCGGGACGAGCTTGCCGCTCTCGTCGCGGCCGCCCGGCCCGACGGCAATGACCTCGCCTTGCGAGGGCTTTTCCTTGGCAGTGTCGGGTATAATAATGCCGCCGGCGCTCTTCTCCTCGGCATCGATGCGCTTGACGACGACGCGGTCGTGAAGCGGGCGAAATTTCATGGGATCCCTCCAGGTTTCTAGCAAGTTGCTGTTAAGGCTTGAGTTTTGGACGGGAGCGGTGTCCCGGGAGCCCCGCGTCACCGCCTGCCAGCGACGCAATGCCCTTGCCGAACTGCACGATCACCTGGTGTCCCGGGAGCCCCGCGTCACCGCCTGCCAGCGACATAGGGGGCGCTTTTTTGCAGCGCAAGGGGTTCCGGCAAAAAATTTAGCACTCAACCAGCAGGAGTGCTACCAGGCACTTGGTCGGGCCATTCTGTTCCCGTAGCCGGGGGTGCCCCCCTCCGGCGGCGGGCTTGAAGAGCGTGCGTGGTTCGCTTAGCATGTTGCAACGTAGAACATGGGATTCGCGCTCACATGCGAGAAATGTCGGTACGAGAAGCTAACCAGAATTTCTCGAAGCTGATTGCGGCTGCCGAACGGGGCGAAACGATCATCATCACCAAGAATGGGACGCCCGTGGCGCGCCTTTCGCCGCATTCTGCGGATCGCGCGAGCGATCCGCATTGGCAGTTGGCATTCGCGGCGTTGGAAAAAAGCCTCCGATCAAAGCCATCGACTGGATACCGAGTCGGGCATATCACCGAGTATTTGCGATTCATTCAGCGACGGCTACCAGCGGTGTTTGCGCAGGCGATCGGGCAAGCTGAGGTTTACCAGGATGTTTTCATCACGCCACCGACCACCGTCGACGTCATCGACACGGCTTCCGCGTTGGCACGCACCCATGGGCTTCAACTCTGGGATTGCGTCGTGTGCGCAGCATCGGCCCAAGCAGGCGCGAAAGCCCTCCTGACGGAGGATATGCAGGACGGCCGAATTCTCGACGGACTGCTCCTCATCAATCCGTTCGTCACAACAAATACTGGAACTATCGACGCGCTACTGGCTGGCTGAGCCGCTTCCCGCGCCAGCGTCAAAACGGGTACATTGCGGGGAAAATTCAGAAGTCGCCAATCAAGGGAGATTATGAAATGAAACGCCAAATTCCGGCCTTCAGTACCTTGGCGGCAATGATTCTCTCTCTGCCGGCGTTCGCCGCCGAAGGCGGCGCGGGAATCCTGGGGGTTCGCTGGGGCAAGAATGCGTTCAATTTCGAGGGGATGCCATCCGGCCCGCAGCCGTTGCGGAATTTGAGCCGGCTTGCGAACGGCAAGGCCAATAACCGCCGACTGGTCGGTGATTACGGCAATCCGATTCTCACGCCGGAAGCCGCCGCGGTCGTCAAGCAGAAGGGCGATTTTGCCATCGCCGGAACGGGCTTTCCGAATTCACAGGATCAGTGCCGCCCAATGGCGCCGCCTTTCACCCTCGCGATGCAGCTCAGCTTTCAAATGCTGCCGATGCGGGATGGCAATGTCACCATTCTCTACGATCAAAACATGACTGTTCGGCGTATTCGAATGAACGCCGCCCATCCGACCAATCTCATGCCTTCGCCCATGGGTAATTCGGTCGGCCATTGGGAGGGTGGCATGCTGGTCGTCGATACCGTGGGGATCAGGACCGACGGTTTCACGTCGGTTGACCGCTTCGGCACGCCGCAGAGCGAGGCGATGCACGTGACCGAGCGCTACCGGCTGATCGACGGCGCGCTGGCCAAGGCGCAGATTGACAAATACGAGACCAGCGAGGGCACGGTCGGCGGTGGACAGCGGGTCGCGGGTTACAACCCCGATACGAGTCTGAACGGGCTGCAGCTCGAAGTGACAATGGATGACCCAAAGGTGTTTGTCACGCCGCTAACCGCGCGGGTCACCTATAGGCGAGTGCTGTCCAAATGGCAGGAGTCGGTTTGCGCCGACAATCCAACGGAGCATTATGAAGGTGAGTGGATCGGCCTGCCCAAAGCGAACCAGCCGGACTTCTGATTGGGCGCGACGGCACGATTTCATTGCCGAAACTGGCTGAACTCCCACATCGGGGCCGATTCACCCCGCTCGCCGGACTTCAATCGGGACAGATGTTCCTCGATCCACTGCGTCGGTGCGGCGCTTTCGGCGCTGTTAGCAGCCGATCTGCAATGCTGCTAATTCCTTGAAAATTAACAGTTAATCCCGCGGTTGGGCTTGCAATCGGAACAGGAGTTCATTCACAATCGTTGTTGGTGGGACTGGAGGATCAACATGGTTTCAAAGGATTTTCGCAAGCAGCTAGACGGCTATGGGCTGACGACGGCGCAGATACTTTATCGGCTTCCCGATCATCCCTCTCTGCTTCAGACTTACGTCTGGCAGGATTACGACGTTTGCCCAAATTTTCCGGTGCTCAACAAATTCCTCGGTTTCTGGCTGCGCACCCTCGAAGGGCCGTTATATTCGGTCACGGTCGCCCACGCGCGCCTCATTCGTCCCGCCGAGATTCGCGCCGTCAACGGCGAGTTTCGGCTGAACTGACATCGGGGATCAGCGATCAGAACTCAGGAATCAGCGACTAACTGATACCTGATCACTGATTGCTGACCACTGTTCCCACGATCGCTCCAATCAGGCAGGTGGTGAGCGTGCCGGAGACGATCGACTTGAGGCCCAGCGACACCACATCGTCGCGCCGCTCCGGCGCCATTGTGGCGAGGCCTGCGATCATGATCCCGAGCGAGCCGAAATTGGCGAATCCGCACAGCGCATAAAGCATGATGAGGCGCGAGCGTGGGTCGAGCGCATCGGGCGGGAGCTTCGAAAATTCGACGTAGGCGATCAATTCATTGAGGATCGTCTTGATTCCCATGAGGCTGCCGGCGGTCAATGCCTGCTGCCAGGGAATGCCCATCAGCCAACATACCGGCGCCATGGCATAGCCGAGCATGCGCTGAAGCGAGATTGGAGCCCCGGCCACATCGGGCAAGAGCCCGAGGATGGCGTTCACGAGGTGAACGAGCGCCACGAGCACGATAAGCATCGCACAGATGTTGAGCAGAAGTTCGAGGCCCGCAGTGGTGCCTTTGACGATCGCGTCCATGGCGCTCGAAGCCGGGCTCGGCGGATCGATGAGCTTGTCGCCGGTTTCTCGTTGCTTGGTCTCCGGCACCATGATCAGGCTCACCAGGATCGCCGCCGGCGCGCCGAGCACGGACGCGATTACGAGATGCGCGCCGGCGTCGGGAATAATCGGACCAAGCAGGGTCGCGTACAGCACCAGCACGGTTCCGGCGATGCCGGCCATGCCGCCGGTCATTACGATGAAAAGTTCGCTGCGAGTGAGCCGTCCGAGATAGGGCCGGATCAGGAGCGGCGCCTCCACCATGCCGAGGAAGATGTTGGCTGCCGTGGAGAGCCCGACCGCGCCGCCGACGCCCAGCGTTCGTTCGAGCAGCCAAGCAAAGCCGCGCACGACCGGGGGCAGAATGCCCCAATAGAAGAAAAGCGTCGTGAGCACGCTCATCACCAGAATGACCGGGAGCACCTGGAACGCAAGGATGAAATTCGCCTCGGGCTTGATCACATCGAAAGGCGGCGGGCTGCCGCCGATGTAGCCAAAGACGAATGAAGTGCCCTCGCGGGTCGCGGTGGCGATCGCTCCAATGGCGTCATTGACCAAGGCAAAGGCCGCTACGACCTGAGGGACCTTGATGAGCACGACCGCAGTCACGACGGTTACCGCGAGACCGATTGCAGCCTGCCTGATCGAGACCGCCCATCTGTTCTCGCCAAAAGCCCAGGCGATCGCCAGGAGAGCAAAAATGCCGAACACGGATTGCAGGCTTTGCATGCTCGGTTCCGACTCCAAGCGCGGAATGTGGTAAACTTTACTCCTGTAGCCCGGATTGGCGCTTGCCCGTAAGGGGAAGTGCCAATCCGGGACGGACGAGGGGACCCGGATGCGCGATTGCTCACGCGCAGTGCCGCGGCGCAGGCCAAGGCCAATCGCGCATCCGGGCTACAGGGGACCTACCAATGCATCGCATCCGTTTCGATTTCGGCGCGCTCACGCTCGACGCCGAGCTGCTCGATACGCCCACCGCGCGCGCGATTGCCGCGGCCCTGCCGTTCACGGGCTCGGCTCTTACCTGGGGCGAGGAGGTCTATTTCGAGGTGTCGGTGCGGCTCAAGCGCGAAGCGGATGCCCGCGCGGTAGTAACGCCGGGCGAGATTGCCTATTGGCCCGAAGGTCACTGCATCGCGCTTGGCTTCGGCCGTACTCCAATTTCGGAAGGCGACGAAACGCGGCTCGCCGCGCCCTGCAACATTTTTGCGCGGGCGCTTTCCGACGTGAAGGCACTTGCCCGCGTGAAGGCGGGCACCCGCATAGAAGTGAGGGCGATCGATCGGTAGGGTGGGCAAAATCGCATCCGCGAGAGCTTCGGGGTGCATGGCCGCGACGCGATTTTGCCCACGCGGTCGGTGCGGGGCTTGGGGCCGCGTGGACACGGCACGCGAGAGCCCGTGCCAAGTTGCAAGAACGGTGGCGCGCCTTTGCCCACCTATGCGTAACCCTTTCACCCCCGCCCCACGAAGGGCATCAGATTTGCCATCACGGTCATGAACAATACGTTGGTATCGAGCGGAAGCGAGGCCATGTAGACGACGGCTCTGCCGACATCCTCAACCCTCATGCGCGGCTCGATCATCGTCCGGCCGTCAGGCTGAAGCACGCCCTGGCCCTGGACCATGCGCTCGGTCAACGGGGTCGCTGCATTGCCGATATCGATCTGGCCGCAGCAGATGTCGTAGCCGCGGCAATCGAGCGCGGTCTGCTTCGTCAATCCCGTCACCGCGTGCTTGGTCGCGGTGTACGCGCCGGCTTGCGGCCGCGGAGCATGTGCCGAGATCGAGCCGTTGTTGATGATGCGGCCGCCGCGCGGGACTTGAGCCTTCATGATCTTGATGGCTTCCTGGGTGCACAGAAAAATGCCGGTGAGATTGATGTCGACGACTCGTCTCCAGGTCTCGAATGGCAGATCTTCGAGCGGCATGGCTGGAGCACCGATACCGGCATTATTGAACAGCACGTCGAGGCGGCCGAAGGCCTCCCGCGTCTTCGCGAACAGCGCCTTGACCGCGGTCGGGTCGCTCACATCGGTCGGTACGACGAGGCTCTTTGCCGAGATCGAACGGCCTTCGCGCGCGGTCTCTTCGAGCTTCTCCGGACGTCGTCCCGCGAGCACGACTGCATAACTCTCTCGCATCAGCGCGAGCGCCGCGGCCTTGCCGATCCCGGTACCAGAACCGGTAACCAGAGCAACTTTTTGTGGGATGTCCATCCAGGTGCTCACAACGCTGTAAGGTTGGCAAACTCGCGTTCGCAACCGCTTCCACGCGCACTGAACAACATTGCGATTTTGCCCACGCGGTCGGCGTTCTCAGGTATGACCGCGTGGGCAAAGGCGCGCAAGCTCGTACTGACGCGCCGGCTCATGCGGGCTACACTCATCCGCCGTCTTGCGGCGCCGACATCCGCAGTGGCAGGGTAGGGCAGATCCGTCAAACATCACCAGTGCCGCATGCAGAAGGTCCACCATCTCGTCACCGCCGCCGTGCTGGTTATCGGCGACGAAATCCTCTCAGGCCGCACCAAGGACAAGAACATCGGCTATATCGCCGAATATCTCACCAGGATTGGCATCGATCTCCTGGAGGTTCGCGTCGTCGGGGATGACGAGGCACCGATCGTCGAGGCCGTCAACGCGCTGCGTGCGCGCTACGTCTATGTATTTACCACGGGCGGCATCGGCCCAACTCACGACGACATCACTGCGGAATGCGTTGCCAAGGCGTTCGGCGTGCCGATCGATTACGATCCCCGCGCGGTAAAGATCCTCAAGGACAGGCTGGCTCAGACCGGTGCCGAAATGAACGAGGCGCGCATGCGGATGACGCGCATCCCGCAAGGAGCCGAACTGGTCCTCAACAAGGTTTCGGCGGCACCCGGCTTCTGGCTCGGCAACGTGATCGTGATGGCAGGCGTACCCTCGATCATGCAGGTGATGCTCGATGAAGTCGCGCCGAAGCTCAAGACCGGCGTGCGCATCTTGTCCGAGACCGTGCGCGCCGACGCCCGCGAGGGTGATATCGGCATGCCGCTCGGTGAGATTGCGAGAGCCCACCCGGAAGTCTCGATTGGAAGTTACCCATTTTTCGACGAGGCGCGCGGACCCAATACCAACGTTGTCATCCGCGCCCGTGATGCCGTACAGCTCGCCGCCGCGAAAACGGCGGTGGAAACAATGCTGCAGCGCCTGCGTGGCGCCCAATAGCCAAGGAGGTCGTCCATGACCGCATCCGATCATCCTTCCCGGCGCATGATCCTCGGCGGCGCGCTCGCCGCCGGTTCGCTGGCGTTCCCATCCATGGATGTTCTTGCGCAAGAGCTTGCGCCGACGCCGCAATGTCATGACGGCGATCAGCCCACCGAGCGGCAGATCGAGGGGCCGTTCTACAAGCCGTCTTCTCCAGAGCGCTCCGACCTCCTGGAACACGGCGCCAAGGCACGCGTCGTCGAGCTGTCGGGCACGGTGCTCACCAGGAACTGCAAGCCCGTCTCCCGGGTGCTGGTCGATTTGTGGCATGCGGACGAGACTGGCGAATACGATAACCGCGGCTTCCACTATCGCGGTCACGTCTTCACCGACGCTGCGGGACGATTCAGCTTCCGCACCATCCGGCCGGCGCCTTATCCCGGGCGCACCCGCCACTACCACGTCAAGGTGCTGGCGACCGGACGGCAACTCTTGACCACGCAACTTTATTTTCCAAACGAAGCGCTGAATGCGCGTGACGACTTCTACAGCCACGCGCTCGAACTCGTGATCGCGGATGCCGGCGAGGCGATGAAGGCGCGGTTCGATTTCGTGCTCGACCTGCGCCGATCGTGACGCCGGAGAAGGCCTTTCCGGTCTCGTGGGACCAGTTTCATCGCGACGCGCGCGCTCTCGCTTGGCGTCTCGCCGATGCCGGGCCGTTCGATGCAATCGTCGCGATTACCCGCGGCGGGCTTGTGGCCGCCGCAATCGTGGCGCGCGAACTTGGCGTGCGTCTGATCGATACGGTGTGCGTGACGAGCTACAATCACACAATCCCGGGCGAACCGCGCCTGCTCAAGCGCGCCAGTCCTGAAATCCCGGCAAGCGCCGAGGGCGGCAAGCGCGTGCTGATCGTCGATGACCTTGTCGATACCGGCAATACCGCCAAGGTGGTGCGCGAGCTTCTCCCCTATGCCCATTTCGCGGCGGTCTACGCCAAGCCCATGGGCCGGCCGCTGGTCGATACGTTCATCACCGAAGTGTCGCAGGATACCTGGATTTATTTTCCGTGGGACACTGGGCTCGCCTTCCAGCCTCCGATCCGCGAGAGCGGGCTGTAGCCCGGATTGGCGGGCGCGAACGGGCTCGCCACGCGACTCGCGTGCAGCGTATCGCCCAATCCGGGCTATGGATGCTTCGATCCACGAGAGCGGCCGGCTACCGTGGCGGCTGCGTGACTTCCCGCAGCTTCTGCATGGCTTGCCCGGTTGCGCCCAGCGTCTCTGCGATGAGGCTCTGCAGCTCCTCGCCAGACTGCGGTTCGGGATCAAGGCCGATCCTGCTGGCTTCGCTTAGAAAATCCGGGTCCCGCACCATGTCGCGAAAGGCTTTGCGGAGGCTTGCCGCGCGTTCGGCCGGAACGCCCGGCGGCGCCATTATCGTGAAACCGATGTCGGTGACGCTGCCGAGCAGTCCGAGCACGCTGCGACCGAGTTCGTTCTGTGCAAATTCGGTGAGGGCCGGGACCTGCGGCAGTTGCGCGCTGCGCCGCGCCGCGATGGCATAAAGAAAGTTGATCTTGCCGGATTTGATCCAATCCGGTCGCGCCAGAACGTCGCTGAGACTGGCGCTGCCGACACCCTCGACCTCGCCGCGTTCCATGGCAAGAAGCTGCGGTATGGCGGACTGATACCCGGTAACGACGTGAAAGTGAGTACCAGCCAGGCGGTTGAGTGCCCAGGGCACCATGGCGGATGTACCCGAGGCGCCGCTCCCGCTGACAATCAGCTTGCGCTCTCTCGCATCCGCCATCGTGTTGTCGGCAGCGGCCGTCCAGGCGATGCCGACCAGCGTCACCGGCTGCAGGCGTCCGATCCAGGTGTAACTCTTCGGTTCGTAGGGGGCCGTGGGGTCGAGGAGCTTGTTGAGGACGATCGTCGGCTGCACCGTGCCCAACACGCTGCCGTCACGCGGGGCCAGATTGTAAATGTACGAAGCCGCGCGCACGCTCGAAGCGCCCGGCATGTTTTGCGGCACCATCGTTGGATGGCCCGGGATGTAACGGGCGAGGTGGCGCGCGATCAGCCGGCCGCCGAGATCATAGAGACCAGCCTCGCCGGAGCCGATGACGAAAGTCACGGTCTTGCCGCGATAGAAGTCCTCCACTGGATCGGCGAGCGTGGGCGGTGGACGAAGGCCGAACGCGATCACACTCGCAAGCGTCAGTGCTGCAAGCACCTTTTTACCCATGCTATCACGCTTCCGTTCTTTCGCCCCGCACCTGCACGCCGATGCTACCCACATCGCAGCACAGAGTCAGCCGAAGTCATGCTGCAGAGTCGGTGGCGCGTCCAGCCCCCGTTGCCCACTCGCGGGCGCAAATCAGCAGGCCGAGGTGGTAACGGGCGCGCACCAGCGCGGTGCAGCATCTGGGGTACCCCGCGCCCTTTCCATTGCAAGGAGTGTCGGGTAGCCTGTCGCGGTCCCATCGCCAGTGCTGAGCAAGCTCACGCGTTTCGCTTCTTGGGCGCTGTGGTACTGAAACGGTCAGGCGGCCCAGGCACGGAGGTCCAGGTGGAGATCAAGAGAGAAACGGCACCGGGAGCGGTTGTTTACCGCATCAGCGGCGATATCAATGCTGCGACTGGCCCGAATCTGGATTCCGCGCTTGCTGCCAGTGAAAGCAGCTCACGCCTGATAATGGACATGCGTGACGTGGCTTATGTTTCTTCCGCCGGGCTGCGAGTCATTGTGCAGGCGGCAAAGCGCGCCAAGGCCGCCAAAGGAGGCGTTGCGATATTCGGGCTTCGTCCCTTGGTGCAAGAGGTTTTCGACTTGTCCGGTTTGGGTACTGTCATCCCGATCGCGTCGGATGAAGCCGGAGCGCGCGCCAAGCTTGGCATGTGAGTAAGCGAGTAAGCCATGCTGAAAGAGCTGACCCTTGCTGATGAAATCCTCGTTTTGATGCTTCGTGACGACACGGGGGAGCTCAAGACGGAGTGCGCCAAGCTTGCTCCCGTTGCGATCGCGGGCGGTCTGCTCATGGAGCTTTCGGTGGTGGGCAGGATCGATACCGACCTGAAATCGCTGTTCGTCGTCGATTCGAAGCCGACGGGTGACGATCTTCTCGACTACGCAATCGAGGAGATCGCTGGTGAAGCCAAGAGGCGGCCGAGCGCGTGGTGGATCGAGCGCCTGGCCGGCCCAGGTCCCGACCTTCTGAACAAGGTTCTTCAACGCTTGGTCCGCGCCGGGGTTCTGCTGATGGACAACAGGCGCTATCTTTGGGTGTTTTCGCGACGGGCTTATCCGCAAAACAGTGGACGCGAGGAGCGGGAAGCAAAGTCTCGTCTTCTATCCGTCATCAATGGCGACGAGTTGCCGGAGCCGCGCGACACGCTGTTGCTCGGTCTCGCGCAGGCGAGCGGCGTCTTGCATACTATGCTGTCTCCCGACGAGATGCGTCGGAGCGCAAACCGCATTGCCGAAGTAGTTGCACTGGAAGAGATTGGCCGCTCGGTCGGGACCGTAGCATCGGACCTGCGCTCCTCGCTTGCCGCAATCGCCGACGCGCGCTTCTGGTAGGCGCGCTGCTCGCCGCCGTCTGCGGCCGACTTTGCAAAGTGCCGGCGCGGTCTCGCGAGCCGCGGTGCGCGTTAGGCTTGCTAAAAAACAGGGGTGGACCGCCACTCGATGTGGCCCACCCCGCGCGCCTCATCCCGATCCCCGCGCACCGATGAGTGAGTTGCAGATCGGATCGGGCTAAAGAGAAGTCAGTGCTGGCCTGGGTTCGAACTTCCTGGCTGCTGGTTATTTTGCGCGCCTTTTGGCTGCATGTTGCTGGTATTGGCTTGGCCTGTGGTTGCGCTCGCGCCGGATTGGTTCGGCGCATTTTTTTCATTGTTGCCCTGCCCAACCGTCGATGGTTGAGCTTGGTTTGCGCCCTGCTGCTCATTGATGCCGAGCGCAGCAAGAGTCTGCTGGTCAGGCTGACCGGTCTGCTGCAGGCTCTGATCCTTTTGGAACTGGCGCAGAGCTGATTCGGTCATGGGGCCCATTTTTCCGTCCTGCCGGCCGGCATGGTAGCCCTTCTGGTCGAGAGCGCCCTGCATTTGCTTGATTTCATTCTGGCTCAGGTTGATGGGACTGGTGCCTTGTTGTCCTTGCTGTTGCGATTGGGTTGGCTGCTGGTTGGCCTGCTGCGCCGCACTGGGTTGTTGCTGCTGTTGCGACCAGCCCGGCATTGCCCCTGCCGCCACGAGGGGGATGGCCGTAGCCGTAATCAACAGGAGTTTCTTCATGATGATCGGCTCCTTTCCTGCATCTGCTTTTTTGCCGAAGTGTTTGGTCAACGTGCCGTTTGGCGAAATTGTTTCGAACCCGCGGTTGCGCCCGCTGCGACAAAATATTCTACACGGCACAGAAGCTTGTTGTCGTTTCAGGTGAGAGTCCTTAGGTCTACGTCTACAAGGCTGTGTCGCGAGTTCCGGATTGGCGAAAAATTGCGGGACGCATCGAAGGCAAGCCGCGATGTTGTATTTTACTCGCTGGAGGTCGACGGCTATCCTGCTCGCGACTTTTGTGCTCTGCTTGTTTGTTGTTCCGGATTTCATCCCAAGGCATATCGAGCGCGACTGGCCGGCCTGGGCGCAGCACCGCCTGGTGCTCGGGCTTGACCTCCAAGGAGGTTCTCACCTGCTCTTTGAGGTCGATTCTGAAGCGGTGCGTAACGATGTCGTTGAGGCGCTCGCGGAGGATGTCCGCCGTATTCTCAACAATTCCCATATTCAATACAGCGGCCTCGCGACGCAAAATGGCGCCGTCGAGGTGCAAATCAGCGACGCCTCGGGCCGGCAAGCGGCGCTGGCCAAGCTCGCCGCGCTGGCTCGGCCGCTGCCGGGGCTTTTTGGCGTAGCCGGTCAGCGCGCTAATGAAATCACCGAGCTTGGCGGCGGAAGAATCCGGATCGAGCCGACAGATGCTGCGGTCAATCGGCGGGTCCAGCAAGCCGTGCAGCAGTCGATAGAGATCATCGAGCGGCGCATCAACGCGCTGGGAGTCGTCGAGCCGACGGTCGAGAGCGAGGGCGCCGATCGGATCCTGGTGGAGGTACCGGGCCTTCAGGATCCCAATCGCCTGAAAGAACTCGTCGGTAAGACCGCGAAACTGACCTTTCAGCTCGTTGACCTCTCTGAAAGCCCGGAGCAGGCGATCAAAATGCACCCTCCGCCCGAAGCGGAAATCCTGTACGACAGCCAGCAACGGCCGCCGGTTCCCTATCTGGTCGAGAAACGTGTTGCCGTTCCCGGATCGGACCTCATTGATGCCGTGCCGGCCTTCGATCCCAGGACCGGCGAACCGATCGTTAGTTTCCGGCTCAACACTGCCGGCGCCGAACGCTTTGCCAAAGTTACGCGCGACAATGTTGGGCGGCCGTTTGCCATCGTTCTCGATAACCAGGTGATTTCAGCGCCTGTCATTCGCGAGCCGATCGTTGGGGGATCGGGTGAAATCACCGGGCATTTCACCGTGCAGCAGGCCAACGACCTCGCCATATTGCTGCGCTCAGGCGCGTTGCCGGCGCCGCTCACCGCGGTCGAGGAGCGCACGATTGGTCCCGGATTGGGTCAGGACTCGATCAATGCCGGCGAAATCGCAGCGATGCTCGCCGCAGGGATGGTCATTTTGTTCATGCTGGCGAGCTACGGTCTGTTTGGCCTCTATGCTGATCTGGCGGTGGCGATCAACGTTGTCATGATTTTCGGGATTTTGACGCTGCTTGATGCTACTCTGACGCTTCCCGGGATTGCGGGTATCGTCCTGACCATGGGCATTGCGGTCGATAGCAATGTCCTCATCTACGAGCGCATCCGCGAGGAGGTTCAGCATGGACGCTCACCTGTCAGTGCGATCGATGCCGGCTTTCGGCGAGCGCTCGCGACCATCGTGGACTCCAACATAACCACATTCATCGCCTCTGCTGTGCTCTTCTTCATCGGCACGGGGCCGGTTCGTGGATTTGCGGTTACTCTCGGAGTGGGCATCTTGACCACGCTGTTTACTGCTTTCACTCTCACGCGACTGATGATTTCCTGGTGGGTCGAAGCCGCACGGCCGCAAGCGCTGGCGATCCGCTAGAAAAGGAGGAATGCCATGGAGAAATGCCGCGCTTTGCTGGGGATCGCCGCGTTGTGTCTGGTGACGGTCCCGTTTGCTTCCCCGGCCGCCGCGCAGGCCGGGAAATATCCGGACAAACCGGTCACGATCATCACCGATGCCGGGCCGGGCAGCACGCCGGACGTGGTCGCGCGGTTTGTCGCGGACGGGCTGACCACCGCATGGCACCAGCAGGTCGTCGTGGTGCCTCGCCCGGGCGCCAACGGCAGCGTTGCGGTGCGCGCCGCCGCCGAAGTTTCGCCGGACGGATACACGCTCTTCATGCCGGCGCTCTCGACCTTCGTGGCGCAAAAGGGAATAGCGCCGAATATCCCGGTGGAGGTGCCTCGCGATTTCCTGCCCATCGGTTTTACCGCTGAAAATCCGATGTTCGTCGCGGTGAATCCCTCGCTCGGGGTTGATTCGCTCCCGCAGTTGATTGCGCTCGCCAAGCAGCGCCAGATTTCCTACGCGGTGACCGGCGTCGGCCGGCTTACGCACCTGACCGGCGAACTGCTGCAAAAGGAAGCGGGTATCAAGCTGTTGATGGTGCCCTACACGGCGGGTTTGGGTAACGCGATCAGCGATGTCATTGGCGGGCGCGTTAACATGATCATCGAAGGCTACTCGGGTATTGCAGCCGCGGTACGCGCCGGACAGCTCAAGCCCATTGCGGTTGCTTCGATCGAGCGACTGCCCGATTTTCCTGATCTGCCGACGGTGGCCGAAACCATTCCCCGTTTTTCGGCGACCGGATGGCAGATTATGGTAGCGCCAGTCGGCACTCCCAAGCCGATCGTGGACAAGGTTAGCGGCGACCTGAGCCACGTCGTTTCCGATCCGGAATTCAAGAAGAAGCTCGCAGTGCTGGGCTCGTATTCGCGTGCGATGTCGCCCGCGGAGGCAACCAAATTCGTCCACGACGAGCAGCGAAAGTGGAACTCCGTCCTGGAGCAGATCGCGCGAAATTCGCGCTAATCGCAGTATACGGTCATTAGCTTATCACTGTAGCGCAGCAGCTTATTACTGTAGCGCAGCGCTCAGACCGTCATCCTGAGGCGCGAGCGCGCATGCTTTGCGCGTGAGCCCCGAAGGATGACGGGCTTTGCCGGGTTCATGGTCGCAATTGGCACGATGCCGAAGCCGTTCATCCTTCGAGGCTCGCCCGACCGAAGAGGTCGGGCGAGCGCCTCAGGATGACGGTCTAGGTATATTGCCCGCCGCGAGGACAATCCGGTCCGACGTGATCGCGAAAAGGGCTTGGTCGATCAAAATCCGGCCTCTCGCCTGCGCTGTCGTCGCCTGAATTTCCAGCGGCGGAGCGGCGCACCAAGATAGAGCTTTCGAAAGAGCTGCCAACGGCCGAAGATCGAGATGGAAAAATCCATGTTGGCCGGCACATACCAATTGTTGAGGTTTGTCCGCCTGACCAGCTTGTAACCGTGAGCCGCCATGTACAAATGCTTGTCCCGCGAATGAACGTCGTCCTCCAGCAAGATGAGGCGCGGTCGATATTTGGCGAGCGACAAGCCTTTCAGAACGTCGAGCTCTGCGCCTTCGACATCGATGGAAAGGAAGTCGATGCGCTCGATGCCTGCATCGATCAACATCGCATCCAGGGTCATGACCGGCACAAGCCGCTGCTCTTGCGGCTCAATGCCTGCCTTTATGTCCGGCCGAAGTGTGGATAAGGCATCGGCGACCAGAAGCGGAAGCTGCTTGCCGGCGTCTTGCGGCGCACCGGCGGCGACCTCGAAAACCTTTGCCGATCGTTCGCTTCTGAGGCGGCTGGCGTGTTCCGAAAGTGGCTCGACCAGTATTCCACTCCAACCCCTTTGCTCCAGTGCATAGGTTTGCGACCCTTCGATTGGGTGGTTGGCTCCAACTTCGACGAATACGCCGGTCTCGCCCGCGAAAAAATCAAGCACGCGCGAATCTTCGCTGGCGCCTTTCCAGACCGCAGGAGAAAACAACCGTGCCCACAAGCGGGGCCTACTCCGCTGGGGATTGCGAAACCGTCGCCGGCGACGGCGTCAGCTCGACAATCGATTTGCCCGGCCCCTTGCGGCGCAGCCGAATGTAGATCTGGCTGCCGATGAGCAGCACGCATAGGAAGATGAAGACCGCGCTGATCGGCCGGGTGATGAACACACTGATATCGCCGCGTGCGATCAGCATGGCGCGGCGGAAATTTTCCTCGAACCGCGGCCCGAGCACGAAGCCGAGCAGGATCGGAGCCGGGTGAAAATCAAGCCGCAGCAGGATGTAACCGAGAACGCCGATCACCAGCGTCTCGCCGACCTGGAACATGTCATTGTTGGCGGCATAGACGCCGATGCAGACGAAGAATAGCGCGCTCGGATAAAGATACCGATACGGGATGGCGAGCATCTTCACCCAGACCCCGATCAGCGGCACATTGAGCAGAACCAGCAGGATGTTGCCGATCCAGAAGCTTGCCACGAGTCCCCAAAAAATATCGGGGTGCTGGCTGATGAGCTGGGGCCCGGGCACGATGCCCTGGATGATGAGCGCGCCTAACAGCAGCGCCATGACCGCATCGCCTGGAATGCCGAGACTCATCGTCGGGATGAAGTCTCCCTGGACCGAGGAGTGTGTGGAAGCCTCCGGGCAAACGACCCCTTCGATTATCCCGGTGCCGAACTTCTCCGGATGTTTCGACACCTTCTTCTCGGTTGCATAAGCGATGAACGACGCGATGGTCGGTCCTGTCCCCGGGATCAGCGAACAGAGACTTCCGACGATCGTGCCGCGGAACATCGGCTTGATCGCCTGTTTGAATTCGGCCTTGTTCGGCCGCATGTCGCGCAGCCGGATGTTCGTGTATGCGGAATTGATCGTAACGACCTTATTCACGCTCTGCATGAACTCGGCGATGCCGAACAGGCCGAGGGCCAGCGCAATGAGCTCAATGCCGTCCTGCAGTTCGGGCAGTCCGAAGGTGAAGCGCTCAGCTCCGGTCTCAAGATCCTGGCCGACGATGCCGAACATCAGCCCGAGCACGGTCATGGCGACGCCTTTGACCGGCGAGCCGCGCGCCAGCGTCGATCCTGCCAACAGGCCGAGCAGCATCAGCGAGCAAATTTCCGCCGGGCCGAATTGCAGTGCCGCCTTCACCAGTAGCGGCGAGAGGAAGATCATCTCCGTGATGCCCCAGGAGGCGCCGACGAATGAGGCAAAGACGGTGAGCCCCAGGGCTACTCCTCCTTTCCCCTTCTTGGTCATGGGGAAGCCATCGAGACACGTCACCGCATGCGGCGGGTGGCACGGCAGATTGAGCAGGATCGAGCAGATCGCCCCGCCATATTGGGCGCCGTACATCACCCCCGCGAGCATCAGGATCGCGCCGACAGGTTTCATCCCGAAGGTGAGCGGCAGCAGGATCGAAATGGTGGCGAGGGGGCCCATTCCGGGGAGCACGCCGACCATATTGCCGAGCAACACGCCGACGAAACACCACATCAGGTTGTGCGGTTCCAGTGCGACGCCGAACCCGTACCACAGGTCGGTCAGGGCGGTTTCGATCATGGGTTACCCCCACCTCAGAAGAGGCATCTGAACCTGCAGAAGATAGGAGAAGATCAGCACGCCGAACACGGTCACGACCGTGGCCAAGCCGAAAGCCCCTTTCCAGCTGAGGCTGCGGTCACCGAGGGAAGAAATGAACACGCAGAGGAAAGTGCCCGGAATGAAGCCCCCATACTCTCCGGCAATAATGAACGCCAGCGGGCCGGCGAGGATCAAGGCCCAAGCCAACCATTCAGGCTGTTCCGGAAGGATGTCCTCATCCTCTCCGGGGGGGAGGCGAGCGGCGGGAATGGCGATGACGAGGCCGAGGAATACCAGGATCACGCCCAGCGCCGTGGGCATGAAGCCAGGGCCCATATGCATCAGCGTGCCGGTGCGATAGCCGGGCCCCTTCAATGCAAAGAAGAGGCCGAGCAGGATCATCAGACCGCCGGCATAGAAGTCGCGCTTGCGCGCGAAATTTTGGACGAACTCGATAAAGCTCCGCCTCGGCGACAACGTGTTCCTCCTCTGCGTCTGACAGCAGTTGCGTTTCTATGTCGCGCGGCGAATTTTTTCGCCCAGACTGCTGCCGCAGCCGGAAATATGGCATATCGGTGACGGTCCAGTCCAGGACTAGCCGGCCGCGACATTGAGCCATTATCCCCCGTTCTGGGTATCAGGCTCCGGCCGGACGGCTGCGTTTGATTTCACTCCGCCGCAATCCGGTTTTCCAGCGCCGGCCGGCGGCGCTTACTGCTCAACCATTGGCTTGCGCGCTCGAGATAAAGGTAGATTACCGGCGTGGTGTAGAGCGTGAGCGCCTGCGAAACCAACAGCCCGCCGACGATGGCGATCCCAAGGGGGCGGCGCAGTTCGGAACCCGCTCCGAAACCGATCGCCAATGGGAGTCCGCCGAACAACGCCGACATCGTGGTCATCATGATCGGGCGGAACCGCAGCAGGCAGGCTTCGTGAATGGCCTCGGTCGGGCTCTTGCCTTGGCTGCGCTCCGCCTCGAGAGCGAAGTCGATCATCATGATCGCATTTTTCTTGACGATGCCGATCAACAGAATGATGCCGATGATTGCAATAATCGTGAGATCATAGCCGAACAGTGTCAGCATGATCAGCGCCCCGACACCGGCCGACGGCAGCGCCGATAGGATGGTAACCGGATGGATGTAGCTTTCGTAAAGGAAGCCAAGGACGATATAAACGACGAGAATCGCCGCCGCGATCAGGATCGGCATCGAAACCAGCGATCGCTGAAATTCCTGGGCCGTACCCTGGAAAGTGCCCTGCAGAGTGATCGGCGTGTGCATCTGCTGCCGGATGGCCTGGATCCGCTGGACTGCCTGGCCGAGCGAATATCCTGGGGCAACGTTGAACGACAGCGTCACGGCCGGAAACTGGCCCTGATGGTTCACCGTCAGCGGCTCGATCTTGTTCGTGAAATGCGCGACTGCACTTAGCGGGACGCGAGACCCGCCGGGGGTTGTCAGGTAAACCCGAGAGAGAGCGGAGGGATCATCCTGGAACTGGGGTTCAAGCTCGAGGATGAGCTTGTACTGCCGGCTCGATGTATAGATTGTGGAGATCTGACGCTGGCCGAACGCGTCATAGAGTGTCTGGTCGATCGTGGACATCGACAGCCCCAGCCGGGAGGCGGCATTGCGATCGATGTCGATTGCGATGTGCGGCGAAGCGATCTGCTGATCGGATGCCACATCTTGGAGCTCGGGCGCCTTTTCCATCTGTTCCTGGAGGATCGGCGCCCAGTGGTTGAGCTCCCCAGTGTCGCTGTCGGTAATGGTGAACTGATATTCGGTCTTGCTCAACCGGCCGCCCACGCTGACGTCCTGACCGGCCTGCATGAAGAATTTGGCGCCCTTGACCTGAGCAACCTTGGGACGGAGCCGCTGTATGATCGCCTGTGCGGAAGCATCGCGTTCGCTCAGCGGCTTGAGCTGGATGAAAAGGCGTGCGGTGCTCTCGCTCGCGTTTCCGCCGGTCGCTCCGGCAAACCCGACCACGCCTTCGACCGCGGGATCGGACATGATGATCTGCGCGAATTGGTTTTCGATTCCGCTGATGGTCGCAAATGAGGCGTCCTGGCGCGCTTCGGCTTGGCCGAAAATAAAGCCGGTATCTTGCTCGGGAAAGAATCCTTTCGGGATCCAGACGTAAAGGAAGCCCGTTCCCGCGATCAGGGCGAGCGTGAGCGCAAGCATTGGGAACTGATGCCGGAGCACCCATCTGAGCCCGCGATCATAACCACGGATCAGCGCGCCGAAGCTGCGCTCCGACCAGCGGCTGATGAAATTCTTGCCGTGCACGCCCTCGCGGCTGAGAAACCGCGAACACATGACGGGCGTGAGCGTCAGCGAGACGAATGCGGAAACCAGCATCGCAGTAGTCACGGTCATGGCGAATTCGCGGAACAACCGCCCGATAATTCCGGCCATGAACAGCAGCGGAATGAATACCGCGACCAGCGAGCAAGTAATCGAGATGATGGTGAACCCGATCTGCCCTGCTCCTTTCATGGCGGCCTCGAAGGGCCGATAGCCCTGCTCCAGGTAGCGCACGATGTTCTCGATCATCACGATCGCGTCGTCGACTACGAAGCCGACCGCAATCGTCAATCCCATGAGCGAAAGATTGTCGAGGCTGTAGCCTAGCGCGTACATCACGCCGAAGGTGCCGACGAGCGAGAGTGGTACCACCACGCTGGGAATGATCGTGGCCCACAGGTTGTGAAGAAAGAGGAAGATCACCAGCACCACCAGCACCATGGTCAACAGCAGAGTGAGCTGCACGTCATTGACGGATTCTCTGATGTTCTGCGACCGGTCCGAAACCAGGTTGACGTGCACCGAAGGAGGAAGAGATGCCAGCAGCGTCGGCATCTCAGCCTTGATCTTGTTGACGACAGCGAGCGTATTGGCGCCGGATTGGCGCTTGATGAGGAGGAGCTCGACTCGCTTATTGCCCCACCAGGCGCCGACCCTTGGCTGCTGCGAGGAATCGATCGCGCGCCCCACATCCTTCACCCGGACCGGTGCTCCGTTGCGATAGGCGATGATACTGTCGGCGAAAGACTGGGCATTGAGCAGCTGGTCGTTGGTATCGAGCGTATAGACTTGGTGGGCGCCTTCGAGATTTCCCTTCGGCTCGTCGAGAGTCGCAGCGTTGAGGGCGCTATGAACGTCCTCGAGACCGATGTTGCGCTCGGCCAAGGCCAGCGGATTGACCTGGACATGAACCGCGTATTGCTGCTGGCCGGCGATATCCACCTGGGAGACGCCGTCGATCGTCGAAATCTTCTGCGCCAGTATGGTGTAGGCATAGTTGTCGACCTGATAGATCGGCATCGCGTCTGACGAGACGGCATAGATCAGGATCGAGCGCTCAGCGGGATTGGTCTTCTTGTAGGTAGGGGGAGTCGGCAGGTCTTTGGGGAGGAGTCCGCTCGCCGCATTGATCGCGGTCTGCACGTCGCCGGCGGCACCATCGATATTTCGGTTAAGATCGAACTGCAGAGTAATGCTCGTAGTGCCCAGGCCGCTGGTCGATGTCATCTGGGCGAGACCGGGAATGGCGGCAAACTGCTGTTCGAGCGGGGTGGCAACCGAGGACGCCATGGTCTCGGGGCTTGCTCCCGGCAAGCTCGCCGACACCTGGATAGTTGGAAAATCAACCGTCGGCAGTGCCGCAACCGGCAGCAGTTCGTAGCTGGCGATTCCGAAGACCAGGAGTCCCGCCATCAGCAGCGACGTGCCGATCGGCCGCCGGATAAAGACCGCCGAAATGTTCATTGCGCGGCCGTGCGCGCAACGTTCTGTTGCGCTTCGTCGATCTTGACCTTGCTGCCGTCGGTCAGGCGATACTGGCCGTCGACTACCACTCGGTCGCCTGCTGCCAAGCCCTTCTCGATAACGGCAAACCCGTCCTGCGTGGATGCCACCGTAACCGGCCGCTGGTGTGCCGCATCATTTGCATCGAGCACAAAGACGTATGGACCGTTCGGCCCCTGCATTACGGTTTGCGCCGGAACCGTGACGGCATTCTCTCGTATCGCCAAAATGAGATGTGCGTTGACGAATTCTCCCGGCCACAACGGTTCGTCATCGTTGGCGAACTGCGCCTTCAGGCGGATGGTCCCGGTCGTCTCGTCGACCTGATTGTCGATGAGGGTGAGCTTGCCCTCTGCAAGTTTCGTCTTGTCGTCCATGCCGTAGGCGATGACGGTCAGCGGCGCCTTGGCCTGGTTTGCCCGAATCCGATCGAGCCGTTCAGCCGGGACAGTGAAACTGACGAAAATCGGCCGCAACTGCGTGATGCTGACGAGCGGAGCATTCTGAGCGGTCTGCACCACATTCCCGATGTCGACCATCCGGCGGCCAGTCCGCCCTTCGATCGGCGAACGGATGAGAGCATAATCGAGATTGAGCTGAGCGCTCTCGATCTGAGCCTGGTCTGCGTTGACTGCCCCCTGCAGCTGACCGACAAGCCCTGTCTGCTGATCGAGCTGCTGTCGAGTAGAAAATCCGGTAGGGGCGAGCTTCTGATAGCGCGCCAGATCGAGCTGGGCGGAATGAAGCTGAGCCTCGTCCTTTTGTTTGTTCGCCTGCGCCTGCTGCAACGTTGCCTGGAACGGGCGCGGGTCGATCTGGAACAGCGGGTCTCCGGCTTTGACCTCTTGTCCCTCCTGGAACAAGACCTTCGTGATCTGGCCGTCGACCCGGCTCTTCACCGACACGGTGTTGAACGCCTGCACGGTGCCGAGCCCTTCGAGTTCTACGGGCACGTTGCGTGCTTCGGCCTGTCCGGCAGTCACGGGGATACCCCGCGGTCCGGCGCTTGCGGATTGCGGGGCAGGCTTTTCGATGTACCAGATGAGCACGCTTGCGGCGGCCAATAGAGCGATTGCGGCTGCAGTGCCTCTGCGCCTTCGGCCTGCCCGGACGATGGTTGGCATCCCTGTTGACCGACCCACGTTTCGGCCCTCAGCGCGAGAGCCACATAGTTCCATTCAGTTGTTTAAGACGCTCGGATTTGACGCAAGTTCCAATTTGCAACCGCTAAGGGAGGTAGTCGCTCCGCAGCGTCATGATTAGGCCCGAAATCATTAACTCGCGTTCACGATGCCGATCGACCTTTCCTGAGAAAGACCTGAGTTACCTAAGCTTAATGCGGCAGCGATGAACCGTTGGGCGACTTTGCCATTTAAACAGCATCATAGATTGGTCCCTCGCCTCGCAAAAGGCCTGTCCAGGGGCTGTTCCTACCGGAGGTTACTGAAATGAATGAAACTCGATCAACCAGGTGCGACCAGAGCGCTCAGTCGCGGCGCCTGCCGGGCCGAAAGTTAACCCTCTTGGCGTCCGTTGCGACGATCGCCGGAGCGGTATTGCTAGCGGGTCCGGGGGCGTATTTCGAGCACGGCACGACCCCGCTGATCACGACAGCGCGAGCGGCCGAGCAGGCATCCGATGCATCCCATGAAGGGCCGCGCGGATTCGCCGACATCGTTCAGAAGGTCAAGGGTGCGGTCATGTCGGTCCGCGTCCGGATGAAGGGTGCGACACCTTCGCTCAGTTCCAACGACCAGGAGCAATTTTCCGTCCCCAGGGGGTCGCCGTTCGACAGGTTCTTTCGCCAGTTCGGGTTCCCGAACTCGCGCAACGGGCATCCGATGCAACGCTTCACCATGGCCCAAGGCGCGGCTTTCTTCATCTCGCCCGACGGCTACGCCGTGACCAACAATCACGTGGTCGAGAACGCGCAATCGATCGAGGTCGCGACCAATGACGGAAAGACCTATACCGCCAAGGTGATCGGCACGGATGCCAAGAGTGACCTCGCCCTGATCAAGGTGGAAGGCGGCTCCGGCAATTTCCCCTACGTGAAATTCGCCGACCACACGCCGCGAATCGGCGATTGGGTGATCGCCGTCGGCAATCCCTATGGTCTCGCCGGAACCGTGACTGCCGGGATCGTTTCGGCCAACGGGCGCGACATCGGCACCGGTCCTTACGATGACTTCATCCAGATCGACGCTCCAATCAACAAGGGCAATTCGGGCGGCCCCGCTTTCGACGAGAACGGAAACGTGGTCGGCGTCACCACGGCCATCTACTCACCCTCAGGCGGCTCGATCGGCATCGGATTTGCGATCCCCGCCGATACGGTCAAATCGGTGGTGGACCAGATCAAGGAGCATGGATCCGTCACCCGAGGGTGGATGGGAGTGCAGATCCAGACCGTTACCCCGGAGATCGCCGACAGCCTCGGACTTAAAGAGGCGGGCGGCGCCTTGGTAGCGGAGCCGGAGCCCAACGGGCCTGCGGCCAAGGCCGGGATCACTTCAGGTGATGTGATCCAGTCGGTAAACGGCGAAGCCGTGAAGAATTCGGGCGATCTCGCACGAAAAGTCGCGGCGCTAAAGCCGGGCTCCGAGGCGAAGTTCAAAATTTTCCATAACGGATCGGAGAAGACGGTTTCGGTGAATATCGCAAGCATGCCGAGCCAGACGGTCGCTCACAACGAACGGACCAACACCAATCCGGAAAATTCCGCGCCGCTGGGCCTCACCATTGCGCCTGCCAATTCCGTCCCCGGCAAAGGCGACCAGGGTGTTGTGGTGACCGAGGTCAAGCCCGACGGACCGGCCGCCGAACGTGGAGTTCACGCCGGCGATGTCATTCTCGACGTCTCGGGCAAGTCGGTGAACAACCCCTCCGACGTGCGCCAAGCTCTGTCAGACGCCAAGTCGGCCGGCCGTCATGACGTCCTGATGCGGATTAAGTCCGGCAACAACACGCACTATGTAGCGCTGCCGGTCGCGACGGGCTGATCAGGCATGGGGGCGATTTCATAGGGGCGGGCTAAACCCGCCCCTAGCGCCTCGCGTCTTATTGCCGCGGTTGAAGCGGAAGGGTCGCCACCCAAACTTGAACTTCATGAACCAGCCTGGACCGTTCATGCCCTGGGGTTCGCGCCCGAACAGACCGGCAGGGGGCTTGTTTCGACAAGCGGGCGGCTTTGTCGCTGCCCTCCTGATTGGGTTGATCGCCGGACTTGCGATTGCAAAGTGGAATGACGGTGGATTAACCCTCGGTTCGTTTGCGATGTCGCAATCTTCGTTGCAGGCCGCCGAGGCGGACTTCCGCAGCGGGGACGATCGAACTGCAGCCGCCAAATTCAGCCAGCTTGCGGACCAAAATAACCCGGCCGCGCAATACTGGTTGGCCCACATGACCGAGCTTGGATTAGGCGTACCGCGCGATCCTGCAAAAGCGGTCGAACTCTACAGGAAAGCTGCCGCGCAAAACGATCTGTCCGCCGAACTGCGGCTTGGCGAAATCTACCTTTACGGCGATCTGGTGCCGCCGGACTTTTCGCTCGCCAAATCCTACCTCGACAAGGCCGCATTTCAAGGCAACTCGCGTGCAGCGATGCTGCTCGGTCAGATGTATCGGCTGGGTATGGGAACGGCCGTCGACCAGAAGGAGGCATATGCCTGGTCGGAAGTCTCCGCGCTCGAAGGAGACGTGACGGCAAGACGCGAGCGCGATGCATCGCTCCGCGACCTTGCTGCCGGCGACCAAACGGCTGCAATCGCCCGCGCCCAGCAGATCCTGAGCGAGATCAAACCTCACACGCCAGTGGCGTCCAAGGAGGCGGGTCAGAGCGGGTCTAATGCGGCTTCTTAAAGGTGGCCGAACGCAGCCAGTGAACTTGGCCGCTCTACGCAGTATCTGCCCTTAGCTGAGCCCTCTTACCCGCTTCCGGGCGTGACGACGATGTCGTCGTAAAGCTTCTCCCATTTGCTGCGCCCGTCCAGGAAACGAGCCGGATCGACGAACTGAAGCGGCACGTTGGGCAACGGCTTCACTTTGACGTTCGCCGGCAGAAAATCACGCTTGGCCAGGATCGACTGTCCATCGGTCAGGAGCCAATCCGTAAACAGCACTGCTGCATAGGGATGCGGGGCATGCCGGGCGACGCCGACACCTTGGAATCGGCCGATCTGGGGGGGGATTACAAACCAGTCGAGCGGAGCGCCCTGGTCCTTGAGTTGCTCGGCTTTGTATTGATAAGCAGTGAGCGCGAGCGGCACCTCGCCGGCGACGACGAGATTTGTCAGCAGCGTGTGCCCCTTGCGAACCGAGATGCCGGTTCGGGCGACGATTTCGCGGAACAGCCTGAGCCCCCGGTCCTCGCCCATGGCAGTAACGGTCGCCTCGAACCAGTCGATATCGGTCGCCTCGATGCCAAGCTTGCCCTTCCATTTTGGGTTCAGCAGGTCTTCCCAAGTCTTGGGGAGATCGGTCTTTTTGATCGCATCCGTATTGTAGGCTTGCACCCATAACTGTAGTCGGTCACCGATCCATTGCCTGTGCGGCGCAATCGCACCCGAAGCGAGATCGGCCGCAACCGGAGTTTTGACCTGTTGCAGCAGGTTTTCGCGCTGGAGTGCTTGAACCTCAGGACCGTTGGTCTCGAACAGATCGACCTCGTAACGGCCGCCGCGCGCTTCGCTCACCGCCCGCTGCACGATATCGTCGGCGCTGGCGCGCCAGACGGCAGGCGTAATTTGGTATTTCTTCTGGAATGCAGCCGTCAATGCGGCCACGTCCGCAACTGTCGCCGACGTGTAGATTGCGAGCGCGCCTTCCTTTTTCGCTCCTTCGAGCAATCTCTGCTCACGATCCGGCCCCAGGTAGGTCGCTATATCGGCGGATGGCGGCGCCTGGGCGTCTGCGCCCGTCCCGATGAGGAATGGATTTACGAATTGTGCCGCTCCCAAGCCGATCGCGCCCTTGAGAAGCTTGCGACGGCCAATTCTAAAATTGCCGAAATCAGACTGCATGGTTCGAACCGCCGCTGACTTAACTGGAAAGTACGAGTTACGGTTCCTGACTGCAGAAATAATTCCATGAAAGGAATTGTTGTTGCCACCGCCCCACCGGCACGACTGAGATCGATCAGCGGGCCGGTTCGCGGGCTCCAGTCAGGCTTGCGATGAGCACCGCCAGGATGCCGATGAGAAATATCCCATCGAAGGTTCCCGCTCCCCCGATCGAGGCTACCGGGGCGCCCAGACCTTGGACTTTGCCGAGGTTGAGCAAATCGGCACCGATGAGCGTGCCGAGGCTGCCGCTGATATAGGCCAGCGATGCGGCATGCTCGCGCGAGAGCACCAGAGCCGCCACCGCGGTAACGGCAGAGGGAACGAAGACGGGTTCCGCAATTCCGACCCCGGCGACCGGATGCGATAAAAGATGGCAGACCGCGGCGACGACTGCGGTGGCGAGAACGCCGCGTAACCACAACCGGTTCTTGATCAACAGGTATATCGACATCAGCGTGGGAATAAGCGCACCGCCGACATTCACCGCGATGACAGTTCCCGGCCAGTCCGTTACAACCGGGACCATGTAATGCATGCCGAAAAAATCAACCTCTTGGCCGGAGAGGATTTGCCGTTCGGGCAACTCGGCCACTGGGATGTTGAAATAGCTGCCGATAAGCGACCCGAACAGCAGAAGCAGCGCGGCGCCGGGACTGAGCCCCAGCCGCATGTAGGCATAGCGCAACACTCCGAGCTGAATCAAAATCAGCACGACCACAAACAAGGCGACGAGGATCGAGAAGAAAGCGGGGCTGAGCGGCAGGTAATGAAGCTGACCCAAATGCATCCCATTCACCATTACTTCCGCGACGGAACGAGTATCGCGGATGCTTGGATGTTCCCTTGTCTAATTACAGCGGCTGACAATAAAGCCTTGAGGCGCTCAGCGGATTGTATCGCGGCGCGTGGTCTGCGTCACCCCAAGGCCAGTCGATAATCCGCCCGCTTGGCACCGTAGGCTGGCGCCCCACGGATGAAACAATTTCCGGAAGTCGGAAGCCGTTACGGCACTTTGGGCTTGATCGGCGCCTCGCCATGAAATCGCGGGAGCCGATCGCTGAGCTTGTGGTTCATTGGCTCGGGTTCTCGCGGGAGCAGGAGCGAGAAGGCGCAGGAGAGGCCGGTCGGCTCGAACCGGCGCTCGATCGTGCCCTGAAACTGTCGCACGCCGGAGCGGAGCAGGGTGCTGCCGAAGCCTGCTCGCGCCGGCTCCGTCACGGGCGGGCCGCCGGTTTCGGTCCATTCAACTGCCAGCCGATCGGCGACTACGCGCCACGCGATGCGAACTCTTCCCCCAGGGACCGATAGGGCTCCGTATTTGGCTGCGTTTGTGGTGAGCTCATGGATGATCAGGGCCAGCAGGATTGCAATCGCATGGGGACAATCGATGTCGTGCCCGTGCAATTCGAATCGTGAGAGCCCGTAGGGGGCGAATTCGCGAACCAGAATGTCGCGCAACGGCGCGCTGCGCCATTCCGCTCTGATGAGGAGATCGTTGGTCGCGCCCAAAGCGGCGAGCCGTGCGCTCACCGTTTCGAGCAACTCGTGTTGATCTCGAAGCGAGTGGCCGACGATCGCTTGCACACCGGCCAGCATGTTCTTGATCCGATGGACAAGCTCGAGGTTGAGCAGCCGTCTCGCGGTTTCTTCGCCCTGAAGGCGCCGCAGAAGGCCGCGATAGCTTTGTGCCGCCCAAATGATGACGACGGAGGACGTGCCGTAGAGGACAATGCTGACCGCCTGCTCGACCCTGAATGATTCGAGGTTCCACTCCGGCGGCACGAACAAGGCGTAGGCGGCGATGCCGCCGAGGGAAGTTGCGACCGCACCCGCTTCGACGCCTCCAACCAGTGCCGCGACAAGGGTCGCCGAATAGTATGGCGCGAATACCGCGCTGTCGGGACTTATGATGCCGAGACCGACGCGCACCGCGGTCGCCACCGCGACACACGCGACAGCGAACAGAAGGGCTCCCGGAGACCTCGGCGGCAACCCCGTCTGCCATACCGCACGCCACCGGCTCCTTGCCCAGCCGATCATCGGAGCCACCCTCGCGGAGGCACGCTGAATGCAGTATTGATCAACGCCCGAATCTAGCGGAGTGTGGGCCCGCTGCCGAATTAAAATTTCGCAAGGCTCGTAACCCGCTGGGGAAAATGCGTCTTTTCGTCCGCGCGGTTAGGGCGAAGCTCGACCCGGGATCGGAATTCGCCTACGTCCCGGCCATTATGTCGGGGCTGAGACAAAGGATGGAACTGATGAGTTCGCGGATTGAGGAACGAACCACGGAGCGCCGGTTTTCGGAAACGGTGGTCACGATTCTCGAGGCCCTCGTGATCGCGCTTGCCATTCGCAGCTTCCTGTTCCAGCCGTTCAATATCCCGTCGGCTTCCATGGAGCCGACGCTTCTCGTGGGCGACTATTTATTCGTTTCGAAATTCAGCTATGGCTATAGCCGCTACTCCTTTCCGTTCTCGCCGCCATTGTTTTCCGGCCGCATCTGGGGTCGGGAGCCGAGTCGGGGCGATATCATCGTGTTCCGTCATGGACCAGACGATTTCATCAAGCGGCTGATCGGCCTTCCGGGCGACCACATCCAGCTCAAAGGCGGGGTCGTTTCAATCAACGGCACGCCGGTCCAGCGGCAGCGTGTCGCAGATTTCGTCGGGCGCGATCCGTGCGGGCCTTCGCCGCCCGGCGCGCCGCCTGTTCGGGTGGAACAGTGGCATGAAACGCTCCCGAACGGAGTGTCCTACAACACCCTGCAATGCGCGCTGCGGCCTGGCTTCCCCGACGATACCGACGTCTATACGGTTCCTCCCGGTCATTTTTTTATGATGGGGGATAATCGCGAAAACTCCGAAGACAGTCGGTTTCCCGACGTAAGCTATGTGGATTTCGACACCCTGATCGGTAAGGCTCAAATCATTTTCTTCTCGGTGAGTGGCGGCGCATCCGCCTGGGAGGTGTGGCGCTGGCCGACCTCGCTGCGCTGGAACAGGCTGCTCACGCTGTTGCACTAGTCTTACTGCGTCATAGCCTTCGTAGGGTGGGCAAAATCGCGTGGCACGGCCTGACAGCATGGGCCATCAGCGCGTTTACGCGCGTCTTCGACGCGCTATGGGCGCCCGGCGCGATTTTGCCCACGCGGTCGGCATCGGAGAAGGCGCCGTTGCCCACCCTACGACGTTTCTGACGCAGTAATGCTAGGTGAGGGTGCTTCAGCGCGTGCCGTAGCCCGTCGACAAGACGGGCGCAAACGCCCGGATTGCGCACGCGGATGAGCGCGCGCGTCTCTTCGCCATGAGGGCGGACTGGGAACGTTGATCGCACAGAACTGTTTGAACGGCATCTCTGACCAGTCCTGGAGCGATGGTGTTTGCAACAAATCAGCGAGTGAGCCGATGGGTCGAGACATTGTAGCAGGGCTTCTGACCGCCCTTATGGCGACTTGGGTACCGTCTGCCGCACAGTCTCAGCAGGAATCCGTGCTCACCTATCATGGCGATCCCGGCCGCAGCGGAAATTTCACCGTTCCGGGGCTCACCTGGGAACGCGCGCGTTCCATGCACCTCGACCAAAGCTTTCACGCGCGATTTTCGGGTCACGTCTACGCGCAGCCGCTCTATTGGCGCCCGGCGGGTTCCGGCGCCGGAATGCTGTTGGTGGCCACCGAGGACAACACGATTCACGCGCTCGATGCAAAGAGTGGACAGGAGATCTGGCGCCGTGGTGTCGGCACGCCGGTTCCGCGTTCGTCGCTTGGCTGCGGCAACATCAACCCGCTTGGAATAACCGGCACTCCTGCGATCGACCCATCAGCCGGATTGATTTTTCTGGACGCTGCCGTGAACGAGTTTTCGGGTCCCCGTCACCGGCTGTTTGCCCTCTCGCTCAAGGACGGCACGCCTGCGCGCGGCTGGCCGATTGACGTCACCGATGCGCTGCGCACCGAGGGGCAATTTTTCAATGCCCGCGACCAGAACGAGCGCGGTGCGCTCGCGATTCTCGACGGCACAGTTTATGTGCCCTTCGGTGGACATTTCGGGGATTGCGGGAATTATCATGGTTGGGTGATGGGGGTATCGATTGCGGATCCACGCAACGTCAAAAGCTGGTCGACGCGCGCACGCGGTGGCGGCATTTGGGCGCCCGGAGGTATCAGCAGCAGCGCCGGCTCGCTGTTCGTAGCGACAGGCAATACCTTCGGCGCCTCGACCTGGAGTGACGGCGAAGGGGTTTTCCGGCTGTCCCCCGATTTGCACCGGTCCAGCGGCCGACGCGATTATTTTGCGCCGAGGGATTGGCGAGCGCTCGACCGGCGCGATCTCGATCTCGGGGGCAGCAATCCGCTTCCCCTCGATCTGCCGGCTGCAGGCGGGACGCAAGCGCTGATCCTTGCGTTGGGCAAGGACGGGAAGGCTTATCTTCTCAACCGCAGCGACCTCGGCGGGATCGGCGGAAGCCTCGTTTCTGAAACTGTTTCCTCGGCGCCGATCCGCACAGCGCCTGCAGCCTATTCGGTGGGCGAGCAGACTTTCGTCGCCTTCCAGGGACCGGGCACGCGCTGCCCAGAGGGCACGCGCGGCCATGAGCTCACCGTGCTCAAGATCACGTCGGGCTCCCCGCCGGCCATGAGCACCGCCTGGTGCGGAGCGCTCCGCGGAGCCGGGTCGCCAATCGTGACCACCACCGACGGCCGTTCGGACCCGATCGTGTGGATGGTCGGCGCCGAAGGAGATGGGCGGCTCCATGGATTCCGGGGCGACACCGGCGAACCGCTGTTCACGGGCGGCCAGAGCGCTGACGCAATGGCGGGGTTGCGGCATTTCCAGACTTTGATCGCCGCCGAGAACCGGCTGTTCGTCGCTGCCGACGGCCGCCTTTACGCATTCGCGTTTCAATAACTTGACTGCTTCGAGCCCGGATGAGCAAGCGAAGCGGGTGCTGTAGTTGGCCCGGGTATCGTTCTCGCGTAGTAAAGATTATAGCAAATGCTCGTAACCGGAGGAGGAAACCATGGCCGCAGAATCAGCGCTCGGTGCGCTTGCGTCACGCTTCATTGACACCGATTCGGTCCCGTGGATCGAGAACGGACCGGGGCATAAGTCCAAGGTGATTTACTACGATCCAGTCACCGACCTGTTGACCATTGTGTCAAAGCTCGACCCCGGCGCGCGCATTCCCGCGCACACCCACGAGGATCTGGAGCAGACCTACGTGCTCGAAGGTTCGCTGCTCGATGACGAAGGAGAGTGTACCGCAGGCAATTTTGTCATCCGTGCCAAGGGCAGCCGCCACTCGCCGACAGCGCCCAAGGGCTGCGCGATGATCGTATTCTTCCTCAAGCCTACGGCTGTCCTGAAAAACGCTCTCGCGATCCACACGCAAGCCTCATCACTCGCGTAACCTCTCCCGAAGGGAGAGGTCGCCCGCGCTTCAGCGCGGGCGAGTGAGAGGGTTCGACACTTTCGATCGGGCCGAACCCTTACCCCGACGCTCTTCCCCATAGCGCGTCGAAGACGCGCGTAAACGCGGTGATGGGGGATGGAGCGCACCGAGTGCGCGGCGCTGCCACGGGTTAATCACAGCGGTCGCCGCTCCTATGGCGCGGGGCTTCTTGTCTTGAATACCGCGTCAATGGCGGCCTGGGCGCATTTTTCCCCGTCCGCGCCGGAAACGCCCATCGCGCCGATCATCTCGCCATCGATCTTGATGGGCAAAGCGCCTGGTTGCGGAAAATCGTGCATGAAGGTGGGCGCCAGATTTTGGCCGGAGCGCACGATCTTGTTCATTTCCGAAGTTGGCCGGCGCCAGCGCAGCGCCGATTTGGCCTTCAATAGCGCAGTATCGATGGAATTGGCGGCGGCTCCTTCCATGGCATGAGATTCGAGTTGATTGCCCGCCCAATCCAATACCGTCATCGCGAGAATCTGGTGATTGCGCTCAGCCCAAGCCGTGCAGGCCTCCACCATTGCACGGGCGCCGGCGCTGGTAATGACCTTCTGCTCGCGAACCATCGCCTGCGCAGAGGCCGGCGCCGCAAATCCAATGGCGGCCATCGCCGCGAACGGGATAAGGCAGTGTCTGACACGCATGTTTTCCTCCCTTTTGATCGAGGCACTCTATCAAACTTGTCACGTGCGTCGAGCCGGTGCCGGCCGCCAGTCCCGGCTCTTTGCGTCGACAGCGCGCGCTCGGCGCGCTGTCGAGCGCGCTTTTTGCCTGGACCAGTGTCGTTTTCGAACGTCGCGCGCAGCTGCAATGGGCGTTTACGGAAACTGAACCGTTCGGGTGCTTTCTGCGACTAAGACAGCAGAGGTGGGTTCCCCCATTCACCCGTTCAGACAGGAGGCGGCCATGCTCTCGACGACCGAGGTTTCCATTGACCAGGGCGGTGATGCGCGAAGGCCCGCCATGAGCCCGGTCCAAGATGGCCGGCAAGCCGCCCGGATTGTGGCGTTGAGCACAGCCCTTCTATTCGGTGTTATCTTTGTCTTGCAGGCGGTCAGCTTTTAGCGCGCCGTTCTCTCGCTCCCAGCCTTTTCGGTGGGCGCCGCATGCCTGTCGAGCCAATCGGCGATGAAGCCGGCGATTTCGAGATTATTCTTCTCCAGCATCAGGAAATGACCGTTGCCGTGAATGCCGATATCGGCAAGCCGGATGAAGTCGACCGGCACGCCGGCCGATTTGAGGAAGGCGGCGTTGCAATGGGCAGTCGGCGCGCCGAAGGAGGCCTCGGCGGACATCTGCAGCGTCGGGATATTCTTTAGATTGATCAGCTTGTGCGCCGGTTCCTTCTGCCGCCAGCAGCGGGCAAGGTCGGGCGTGTCGGGCTTCTCCTGCTGCACGAGGCCGAAATCCTCGACCCCTTTCACAGGGGGATCGTAGGTAATGGGCGCATAGGTTATGCCGAACGGCTTGGTCAAAGGGCCGTCCTCGAACCAGCGCGGCGGACCGACAAGTTTCACCTCGTAAAATGACGAGGTGCCCGCCTCGACCATGAGCAGTGCCTTGACAAGTTGCGGCCGGGCATCGGCCACAAGCCACGCCGGAGGGGCGGACTGGGAATGCGGCATCAGGATCGCAGGGCCGATCCGGTCGAGCAATGCGATCATGGCATCGCGGTTGACCGCCTCGCGGACCCTGGCATTCCCGATCATCGGCAGCGTCTCCGCCATAAACTGATCGAAGATCGGGTCGCCAACCGTGCCGCTGCCCGGCCACTGCGTGTGCAATTCGGCCTGCGGGTAAAGATTGTATTTCTCATAGGCGATGAAATCGCGCTCGACCGATTTCGGCGATCGCATCGACTTCGGCCCATAGACCGCCTCGACATAGGGCGAGCGGCCGCGGCCGACCTGGTCCATGATGTAGACGGCATAGCCCTTGGAGAGGAAATACTGGCCCCAGCCGTCGCGGCCATCGGGCGTGCCCATGTAGCCTGCACCCGCGAGGCAGCAGCCCTCGATCATCACGATCGGATATGGATGCGTTTGGCTAGTCGGGATGTAGTATTCGACATAGGCTTGGCCAGCGAGCACCGGGCCGTCTTTGGTGTCAACATATTTGCCGCCGACGAAGAAATGACCGGTCTTGGCGATCGACAACGGTCCGACGCCGTCTGCATGCGCGGACGTGAGCATCGCTCCGGCGCAGGCGAGGATGAGAGACGCCGCGCTAAAGCGTCCGATCGGTTCGAGGAAGCGGGGGATGATCGACAGGAAATTGCAAGAGGCGCTCTGCATTGGCTTGCTCCATGTCCTGGACGGCGATGGCGCCATCACCTGTGAGTTTGTTTGAAATATCTTGAATCGGGGGGCGGCTGATCCTTCCTGGCGGGCATCAGAAAGCCGTCGGCGCTGAGAAAATAGTTCTCCTTGCCGATCACGATGTTGACGTTGCCTTCTGCGCAGATTTGCTCGCGCCAGCTCGGCCGCGGATTGGGATTGCGGCGATATGTCTTGTCGACGGTCCACGGGCGCGTCAAGGCATGGTCGATAACCGTGATCGTGTTGTGAAGGACGTTCGGATTGGCGGTATCGAGATAGAATCTCTCCTTGAATATCGATTGGTTATCGAAATGCAGCGGCAGGCCGGTTCCGTCGTAGGCACGCGGGCCCTTGAAATTGCGTGTCTCGACCTCGAGCACATCGTAACTGCCGTCTCCATCTCGGTCGATCCACCTTCCGATGGAGTAACCCGCATAAGTCGGCTCGACGCTCGCAGGCCAAGGACGTCCGTCGGTGAAGATTCGGCGCGTGTGATCCACATCGCCGTCCACCAGAATGTAGGTCGTTTCCGGCGTGATCACATATTCGAACCGGCCGGTAGACATCATCCGCGGCATGCCGCCCGCCATACAATAGGCTGAAGGGTAGTTGCCCACGCCGCCGGCGGCCTGATCGGCCATGCTCGCCTCCAGGACCTTTTGATATTCCGGCGTGAGCGGAGCTTGCTGCCCAAAACCCCACGGCTTGGTCGGATCGCACTTTACGTTTTGGCCTCCCACGCCCGGCACGAGGATGACGGTCCACTGGCCCTTCCAGTTGGGATAGTTTCCATGATTGGCGGTCTGGGCACTGCCGCTCGACAAGAGGCACGCGAGTGCAGCGGCAATCGTCGCAAATTGGCTTCGCATGAGGACGAGTCTCCCTGACGCATCTCGCGGTTCGTGAAAATGAGCCCAATGCCGATTGGGATGCCCATGTCCGCGAACCCAACTTTTGGATGCAGCATATCACGGCGCTCTATGAGCACGAAGCGCCGAACGGGGAGGGCATGTGTGTCCCGGATGCGGTGCAGCACGAGCGCGCGCCGGCGAGAAATCGCCGGCTTACGGCCGATTTGCCGCCGACGCGGTCAGGCGAATCGGACCCCAATTCGCGTTGCCTGGCGCCATGCGACCTTGCAGGCGATGGGTTTGCCAGCGCCGATGACAAGAGCGAACGCGTTGGGAATGTCCTCTTGGCTCTGCACTTCCAGGCAGGCCCCGGTCGAGGAGAGGTTCGCAACCGTGCAATCAATGACGTCGAAATTGCTGTTCAGCAGGATGATTTTCCCGCTTTCTGAAACCCGCTGTCGCTCCGACCTTCTGAGCTCCGTCATAACCAGAGACCATATTCCGCAAATCATTAGCAATCTGCAAACCAGAACGGTCGAAATCACAAATAACGAAAACACAATCGGCCGCCGAGTTCGAAGCTCAGTCGGCTTGCGCGTGCCGCGGTATAGGCGCACCCTCCGTCGCGCAATGGGGCCCTCCAGACGCACCAAGGGAGGCGCCGAACAGGGAGATTCAGATGCGCGTTCGCTTGTGCACTACGTTTCGATTTGTATTCGGCCTTTTTTTCTTGTGGTTTGCAGTTGACGGCTCCGGTCCGTCCGCTGCGCAAGAGCTTGGCCTCGCTGCGAAAAAGCCAGTCGTGGCAGCAGCCTGCAAACTGTGCCCCTGGGGCGCGATCGCAGACGTGTTGAAGCAGGCATTGAAGCCGCAGGGTTACGACCTGCAAATTTGCTACACTTGCTCGCGCGGCAACAACCCACGCTACGTAGTCGGTACGATGAAGCCGCCGCAAACCGATCCGGAAGGCTCGCCGCCACCTCCCAATCACCCGGTTGAATTCGGCATCACCTCGGGTTCCAGCGTCCAGTGGATGTACGAGGGCTCGCACGATTATGCGAAAGACGGCGGGCATAAGGAGCTTCGGCTGATTGCTCGAATTGATGTCGCGAACTACGCCGTGATGATGGTGAAGGCTTCGACCGGCATCACCGATCTGCGGCAGATCAAGGAAAAACGCTTACCGGTGCGCATCATTACCACTGAGAGCACCGGGAACATGCCGATTTTGAAATATTATGGCATCACCAGGAAGGAACTGGAATCGTGGGGCGGTTCCTACGTGCATTTTGTCGGCACCTTGCCGGAAGACTCGGATGCGTTCGACGTCGTCATCATGAACAATCTCTATCTCGGCGGCGCGCCGGAAATGCGGCCGTACTATCTGATCACAGCGAAAAACGACATGCGCTTCCTGCCGATGCCGCAGGACCTGCGCGAGAACATGGTGAGGGAAGTGGGTGGGCAGCTTGTTGACATACCGACCGCGCTGTTCCGCGGCGTGAACGCCCCGGTTCCCAGCGTCGGTACAGCGGCACGGGCGACTTACGCCAAGGAGGACTTGTCTGCCGACTTCACCTATACGGTGGCAAAATCGCTCGATGAAAACCGCGACCTCTTTCGCTGGACGCATGTGCCGTTCACCTACGACAGTCGGCTCGTAACCCAGCTGCCGCCGGTGCCGCTGCACTCCGGGGCCGAGCGATACTATCGCGAAGTCGGCTACATCAAATAGCGATCCGATAAGGAGCGAGATCTGGGCCCAGATGGAAGCGGTTTTGCTGCAACGATTTCCTCTATCCGCCTCACCCTGAGGAGCATCGAACAGTCGGCATTTGCCGACTGTTAGCGTTAGATGCGTCTCGAACGGTGAGGCGGCCACGGCCGGGCCGCCCTAATGGTTCGAGACGGCGCCCGCCTGACGTGGCGGGCGCCTCCTCACCATGAGGGCGATCCCGAACCATTCACTTAGAGCGAAGCAGCGCGGCGGCTCTGTTGAGGGCGGCGGGTCAAACCCGCCGTACGGACCAGAACGCTTAGTCCTGGCGCGGGATTCCTGCTTCCTTCACGATTGCGGCAAATCTCGCCATGTCGGACCTGACTTTCGCCTCGAATTCCTCTGGGGTCGAGCCGACCGGCTCATTCCCCAATGCTTCCAGCCGTTGGTGCACCTCGGGCAGCATCAGCACTTTCGCGGTCTCGCGCTGGATCACGCGGATGATTTCGCCTGGGGTACGCCCGGGCACGAAATAGCCGATCCAGCCGGAAGCCTCGAATCCCGGGAAGGCGGCTTCGGATATGGTCGGCACTTCAGGCAGAAGCGGCGATCGGGCGGCGCTGGTCACAGCCAGTGCGCGTACGGAGCCCGCTTGGATATGCGGAATGATAGTCGTGAGCGGCACGATCGCGACATCGATTTCACCCGCCATCAAAGCCGTGTTTAGCGGTGCGTCGCCCCGATAAGGCACGGCCTGGAGGTCGATGCCGGCCGTCCGCTTGAGAAGCTCCATTGTGAGGTGAAGGCCATTCCCGATCCCCGTCATGCCGTAATTCAATTGGCCGGGTTTCGCCTTCGCGAGAGCAATCAATTCCTTCAGGGACTGCGCAGGAAATTTCGTGTTGGCGACGAGCACTGTCGAGGTGGTGACCAGCTGGGTGACTGCCGCGAAATCCTTGAGCGAATCAAACGGCAGCGAGCGATAGAGCGCCGGCGCAATCGCCTGCCCGTTGGTGTTCTGCAGAATGGTGTAGCCGTCGGGGGGCGACTTGGCGACGACATCCGCGCCGGTGGTGCCGCCAGCGCCCGCGCGATCCTCGATGATCACGGGCTGCCCGATTGAATCCTGGAGCTTGGCGCCGATGATGCGCGCGAGCGTGTCCACCGCGCCGCCAGCCGCGAAGGGCACGACGACGTGGATTGAGCGGCTCGGATAGGATTGCGCGAGAGCGGGGCGGGCGGAACAGAGTTCGGCCGTTGCCAATAACACTGCGCAGACGCGGAACAAGCGGTCCATTCGAGCCGCCCAATGATCAGGTTGAGCCGGAACGAGTCTACTCCGCGGCCACACGTATGTCTCGGTCGTGGACCGAGGCAAGGTAATCCATGGCTGCCTGGACGCCGCCCTTCTGGTGGGGGACGCCGGCGAGCTTGAGCGCCATCTCGGTGCCGGCCAGCGCGCCGAGAAGCATCAGCTCGTTGATATCGCCGAGATGGCCGATCCGGAACATCTTGCCGGCAAAGGGCCCGAAGCTCGCTCCGTAGGAAATGTTGAAATGCTCGAGCGCGAGCGCCCGAAAGGCATCGCTGTCATGCCCTTCCGGCATCATCACGGCGGTCAGGGTCGGAGAATAGTATTTCGGATCGCGACAGATGATTTCGAGGCCCCAGGCGCGAACCGCGCGTCGCGTCGCCTCGGCCAGCCGATCGTGGCGCGCGAACACGTTTTCGAGACCTTCCTCGTGCAGCATGTCAATTGCGACCGCGAGCCCCTGGAGCATCTCCGTCGCCGGCGTGTAGGGGAAGAAACCGAGCTTGTTCATGTTGAGCATGTCGTCCCAGGCGAAGAACGACCGCGGCAGCTTCGCGTTGGCGCTCGCCGCGAGCGCCTTGCCGCTTACCGCGTTGAATGACATGCCGGGCGGCAGCATCAGGCCTTTCTGCGCCCCGCCGACGGTGACGTCTACGCCCCATTCGTCGTGGCGGTAGTCCGTCGACGCGAGCGAGGAAATCGTGTCGACCATGAACAGCGCCGGATGACCGGCGGCATCGATTGTCTTGCGGATCTCGGCAATGGGCGACAGGCAACCCGTGGCGGTCTCGTTGTGCAGTACGCAGACCGCCTTGATGTCCTTGCCCTTGTCTTCGCGCAGCTTGGCTTCGATCGCTTTCGGATCGGCGCCGGTGCGCCAGTCAGTCTTGATGAGCTCGACCGCGAGCCCGAGGCGCTTCGCCATCGTGTTCCACTGCATGGCGAACTGGCCGGTTTCGACCATGAGTACGCGATCGCCGGGCGAGAGCGTATTGACCAGCGCCGCTTCCCAGGCGCCGGTGCCGGTCGCGGTGTAGATGATGACCGGATTGGTGGTCTTGAAGATGGTTTTGATGCCGTCCAGGCAACGCTTGGCGAGCTTCGCGAATTCCGGGCCGCGATGGTCGATAATCGGCGTATCCATCGCCCGCAGAATGCGGTCCGGCAGCGGGGTAGGTCCTGGGATTTGGAGAAAATGGCGCCCGACCGGACGCGACGAGTTTTTGGACATTCGGCTACCTGGTTTGAGCGTTAGCGCGTTAAGCCGCGGCTTGCCGCCATCAATGACGAATGCGACAGTCAGTCAAGCCTTTTGGCATGGCATTTGACGATGGCTGAAACGCTGGCGCCCGGGCTCAAACGTCGGCTGCGATCGGAGCTGACCGGCGCCGTCATGTTCGACCGCTTCACCCGCGGCCGCTACGCGACCGATGCCTCGCATTATCAAATCATGCCGCTCGGCGTCGTAACGCCGCGCACGATCGAGGAGGCAACGCGCGCAATTGCGATCGCGAGGGAAGAGGGTGTGAGCGTGCTGTCCCGCGGCGGCGGGACCTCCCAGGCCGGGCAAACCGTCAATTCCTCTCTCGTCATCGATTGCTCGAAATACCTTGATCACATTCTGGAACTTGACATCGCCGGCTGCCGGTGCGTCGTCGAGCCCGGCCTCGTGCTCGACGAGCTCAATCGCAGGCTCAAGCCGCGGGGTTTGTGGTTTCCGGTCGATATCTCGACCGCCTCACGCGCCACGATCGGCGGCATGGCCGCCAACAATTCCTGCGGGGCGCGGTCGCTGCGCTACGGCAATACGCGCGAGAACGTGCTTTCGATCGATGCGGTCCTGGCCAATGGGGCCGCGGCTCATTTCGGTCCCGTGGCGCCCGATCTGTCCGACATTGCCGAAGACGCTCCGCTCAAGCCGCTGGCGCGCGACCTCCTCGCGCTCGGCGCCCGCGAAGCCGGCGCGGTTGCGGCCCGATTTCCGCAGGTACAGCGCCGGGTCGGCGGCTACAATCTCGACGCGCTCATGCCGGGGCGCAACGAAATCAATCTTGCCCACATCCTGGTCGGGTCCGAGGGTACGCTCGCCTTCTCGACCGGGATTGAGCTCAAGCTTGCTCCGCTCCTCGGTCGGCGTGCGGTCGGCGCCTGCCATTTTGGCAGCTTCCATGCCGCGATGGGCGCCGCGCAGCACATCGTCAAGCTCGCGCCGATCGCGGTCGAATTGATCGATCGCACCATGCTCTCGCTTGCCCGCGAAATCGCGATGTTCCAGCCGACCATCGCTGCCGTCGCGCGCGGCGATCCGGAGGCCATCCTGTTTGTCGAGTTTGGAGAAAGCGAGGACGAAAACCTTCGCCGCCTGCGGCGTCTAAACGAGTTGATGGTGGACCTCGGATTTGCCTGGGACAAGGCTGGGGCAGGGTGGGGCGGGGTGGTCGAGGTGCTCGATCCGAAGCTGCAGGCCGCCATCACTGAAGTGCGCACCGCCGGTCTCAACATCATGATGTCGATGAAGGAGGAGGGAAAGCCGGTCTCTTTCGTGGAAGACTGCGCAGTGCCGCTCGATCACCTGGCCGAATACACCGCACGGCTCATCGAAGTGTTCGAGCGCCATGGCACGCGCGGCACCTGGTACGCTCATGCCTCGGTCGGCTGCCTGCACGTGCGCCCGGTGCTCAATCTTCGACTCGAAAAGGACGTCAAGGCGATGCGCGCCATCGCCGAGGAAGCGTTCGCGATGGTGCGGGCCTACAAGGGCTCGCATTCCGGCGAGCACGGCGATGGCATCGTGCGCTCGGAGTTCCACGAAGCTATGTTCGGGCGGGGTCTCGTTCGGGCGTTCGCGGAGGTCAAGGACCGATTCGACCCCGCAGGCCTGTTCAATCCGGGCAAGATCGTGCGCGCTCCGAAATTCGACGACCGCGCGCTGTTTCGTTACGCGCCGGATTACCGCGCGCAAGCAATCGCAACACATCTCGACTGGTCCTCGTATCCGGGCGCCGGAGGCGGCTTTCAGGGCGCAGTCGAGATGTGCAACAACAACGGCGCCTGCCGGGCGCTCGCGGGCGGCGTCATGTGCCCGAGCTATCGGGTCACGCGCGACGAAAAGGACGTGACCCGCGGGCGTGCCAATACGCTGCGGCTCGCCCTGACCGGGCAACTCGGGCCGGACGCGCTTCTCTCCGACGAAATGGCCGAGACGCTCAAACTCTGCGTCTCCTGTAAGGCATGCAGGCGTGAATGCCCAACCGGCGTCGACATGGCGCGGATGAAGATCGAGGTGCAGGTAGCCCGTGCCGCAAAGCTTGGGCTTTCGCTGCACGATCGCCTGATCGCTTATCTGCCGCGGTATGCCCCGGTCGCAGCAAAGCTGCGCTGGCTTCTGAATCTTCGCAACGATTGGCCGGCTTTGGCGCGATGGTCCGAGGCGACGACGGGCCTTAGCGCGCGGCGTAAACTGCCGCGCTGGCGCAAGCCATTCAGGTCGGGGTCTGAGGCGGTCGGGCCAGACCACGGTCGCGAAGTTGTACTGTTTGTCGATACCTTCAATCGTTACTTCGAGCCGGAAAATATCGTCGCAGCGATCGAGGTCCTCACGGCGGCCGGATGCCGCGTGTACTTGCCGCGGACGGATAGTCGGCCGCTCTGCTGCGGGCGCACCTTCCTCGCGGCCGGCCGGATCGATGAGGCGCAGCGCGAGGCGCAGCGCTGTGTCGAAGCATTTGCGCCCTACGTGTCTCGCGGGGTTGCGGTCGTAGGGCTAGAGCCCAGCTGCCTCCTTGGGTTTCGCGACGAGATCCCGGCGCTCCTGCGCAGCGATGAGGCGCGCCGGCTTGCGTCGCACGCGCTCACGTTTGAGGAATTCGTCACCCGTGAACTGCCATCACGCTCGTTGTCCTTGCGGCCGATCGCCGACCAGGCGCTGCTGCACGGGCATTGCCACCAGAAATCCTTTGCAGTCATGGATTCGGTTGAAGCCACCCTCAAGCTCGTGCCCGGTCTCGCCGTCGAGACCATCGAATCCAGCTGCTGCGGGATGGCTGGCGCCTTCGGCTACGGTACAGGCACCATCGATGTGTCGCTCAAAATGGGCGAGCTGTCGCTCTTGCCGGCCGTGCGCAAGGCAGCACCCGATACCATCATTGTCGCCGACGGGACTTCCTGCCGGCATCAGATTCGGGACGGCACCGGGCGGGAGGCTCTGCATACCGCCCGCGTCCTGGCAATGAGTTTGGGTTCGCGGACGTGGGGACCAAGAAGCGCATGCACACCACCCTGATCGACGACCTTCGTTTCGCAGAGGCGAAGTTACTTCACCTCAAGCACGGTCACATCGCGCGAAGACAACAGTCGCCTGAAGTCTCGATCGAAGGTGACGAGGTGCTCGGCTGCGGCCTCAGTGGCAGCAGCAATCCAGGCGTCCGGGATGCCGTTTCCCTGCAGGCCGGTTGTGAGCAGCTTCTGGCGGAGCAAGGGCCATTCTGCAGCGATGGCGACAAGCTCCACACCAGGGGAACTCAGCAGTGCATCGACAAATGCTACAGCGTCTGCGGTGGAATCAGGATCGACGAACACGCGAGGGTTGGTCACCAGCCGGAGGAAGCCGACCATGACCATTGGCAACAAAGTGAGGTTCGCGCTTCCTTCGGCACATGAAACCCGCGCCCGATCGAGCCAGGTACGCGCAATACTGTGATGAGGGTGATCACGGCGAAACGCCGCGATCAGTACATTCACGTCCGGTGTCACCTCTCCGCTGCGTCGAAAAGCGCGCAGTTGCTGGTAGCGTCAATTCCGTCGCACAGGCCGCCAGTTCGGGGCGACAGCGGCAATTCTGCCAGTTTACCGCGGAAAGGTCTCTGGCGCCGCAAGCGCACCGCCAGACACCCCTCGATGATCTTGGTCAGGGACGTACGTTCCCTCGCCGCCAGTTCCTTTGCGCGAGCCAGCAGATCGTCCCGGAGATCGAGTGTCGTTTTCATAACCTACGAGGATACAGAAATCTGTATTGCTGGTCAACGGCCACTGCCACGCCCTTGCTCTGGCAAGGAGCTTGGGACGAGGTCCCTAAACCACGGTTCTGTCGCGCTAATTGATTCGTTTCACTTTCGTAACGGACCATTGACTGTTTAGAATTAGAGTAATTTAATTGTGAAAGGGGACCGACAGGAAGCCGGTTGGCGGTGGGACAATACCAGCATGCAAAGCGTTGATCGCGGGGGAGCGCGCTTTCTTCACACGACTTTCGTCTCTATCGACATCAGGAATAAGAACAGCGGTTCACTTCGACGCTGGTTACTGAGCAGCATCGGCAGTACGGCGCTCGTCGCCGCAATTTTTACTGGTTTTGGCGGGCCGGCCCGTGCCGACGACGAGATTCAGGTCTACAACGCCGAAATTGCCGACGAAGGAGAATGGACCTTCCAGCATCATTTCAACTATGCGATCCAGGGCCGCACCGACCCTGATTTTCCAGGCGGGCTCGTACCGAACCACACGCTCAATGCGACGCCGGAATTTGCCTACGGCGTGACTCCTTGGTTCGAATTCGGCTTCTACGTTCCGTGGGCCATCGATAAGAATGGATATGAGTCCGACGGCGCCAAGCTGCGAACGCTGTTCGTCACGCCCGACGCAAAGAACCGGGAATTCTTTTACGGCATCAATTTCGAATACGATTATTTCATGCCGAAATTCGAGCAGACACGGTTCGGCATGGAAATCCGGCCGATCATCGGGTGGCACTTCAGCGACTATGAGTTCATCGTCAATCCGATCGTAGACGTCGGCTTCGGCAGTCAGGGTGAAGTGACGTTCAATCCGGCGATGCGCTTCGCCCGCAACTGGGGCGAAGATTTCGCGCTTGCGGTCGAGTATTACTCGGGTTTTGGGCCGATCGGAGATTTTCTGCCGCTTAACCAGCAGCAGCACAACATCTGGGGTGTTGTCGACTTCAAGGTGGGTCGCTGGGATGTGGAAACCGGTATCGGCTATGGCCTGACCAATCCGGGCTCGGACCGCTGGATCACCAAGCTCATGATCACCACGAATCTTTTCGACTCGCCGGAAGAGGAGTCGAAGAGCGCGGGCATGAAAAAGATGGGGATGGTCACCAAGGCCCCGAAGAAGAAAGCAGCGGAAAGCAAATCTGCGCCGGTGGTCGTGTACAACTTTACCGGCTGCTACGCGGGAGATTACGTCGGCGGGAGCTTTGCGCCCGATATCCAGACCACAGATCCGCGGTCCGCCGGTGGTGCCATCCCGGCCGGAACCTTCTTCGACGCGCCGAACGTGACCGATGGAGGCTATTACCGCGTCCCCTTCAAGGAGTTTGTTACCGGCGGCGGCACGCTTGGCTGCGTGCGCGAGGACATGCGATCGGGGTTCACCTATGGCGCCGAGGGCGAAGCCGGGTTCATGCGGCTGCACGCGTGGGCGATCGATCCCTACAGCACTTTGTTCCCGGACCACACCGGTGTGCTGGATAATGCCGTGATTGGTGACTGGTATGGGGCCGTCGCGGGCCGTGCTGGCTGGGCCGCCGCCCGCACTCTGTTCTACGGTAAGGTCGGTGTCGGGTTCACGGATCTCAGTTCAACCATCACCACGTTTTGCTTCACGGCGCCGTGCGGAAATCGTTCGTTGAATGCTGGCTATAGCAGCACGCGCGCATTCTGGGTCGCGGGCGGCGGCATCGAATGGGCCTGGACCGGCAATTGGACGCTAAAAATGGAATACCTGTATCTCGGCCTCAACGATACTTATGCGGTGTGCGGGCCGGGCGCTGTGGGCGGCCTTGGCGCAAACTTCTGCGCTAACCACACCCTCGAAGGCGTCCACACCACGAAGCTTGGCTTCAACTATAAGTTCTCTTCAGGCTGGCTCCCCGGCTTTTAGGCCCCCATTCAGCGGTCCTCCGACCTTGGCAGCCGGGCAGTTCACGAATAATCTCCGGGGAGCGCCGCCGCGGAGGCAATGGGATGAAACGGCCGTTGGCTCTGGCCCTGTTGGGATTTGCAATTTTGGCCGCTTCCGCAGCCTTCCTTGGCTTGCGGGCCCCGGCGAAGCTCGCTTCTCAGGATCACCTCCCTGCCAAAGAGCCGGTGTTTACCGAAACCAAATGGCCGTTTGCGATCGATGAATGGGGCAGTGGGCGAGCCTTCGTGTGCAGTCCAGCCGATTGCGGGGCCAAGGTCAATTTGTACATCCGGCCGAAGGTCGGGTTCTGTAATTGCGCGACCGGCGTTTCCGATGACCCGGAGCTTGAGCGGGTGAGCGATACCGGCCTTATTGCACGTCGAGCCGAGCCCCGCCGGCCGGGGCGCCCGGTGAAGGTCGGCTGGATGTTCGGCCGCAGCCGCGCCTATGCGGCGTCGGACGGCGAGACGAGTGAGAATCTGGTGTCGGTCGCGTTCAACGACGAGTGCGACGTTGTCGTGGCGCTCGCGACACTGGGCGATGGCGACCCGGCAAGGTTGGAGCCGGGCGTACTCGCATTCCTCAACACCACGCCAATGGTGCTGTGGGTCAAGAAGGAGCTTGGCCTCGAATTCGTGCGTCGCGACTGGTAATTGAATCCAACAACAGGGAGGAGAAACCGATGATTAATTTGCTGCGGCAGCGCAACGTTGCCTACGGCGCGATAATCGCAACGGGAGTGCTCGGCGTCGGCGCCGGACTCTCGCTCATGCAACAACCCGCGACCGCCCAGGAAAAAATGGTCGACGTTCCGATTTTCGAGGTCGATCCGCTATGGCCGAAACCGCTTCCCAATGAGGCATTGCTCGGCATGACCATCGGTGTTTCGGTCGACGATCACGACAATGTCTGGATCGTGCACCGCGGTAGTGCCACTCTCAACAACAACGAAAAGGGTGCCGAGCTGAGCCCGCCAACGGCGGCCTGCTGCCGTTCGGCGCCGCCGGTCATCGCCTTCAATCAAAGCGGCGACGTGATTCACGCCTGGGGCGGACCGGGCCAGGGCTATGAGTGGCCGCAGTCGATGCACGGCATTTACATCGACTACAAAGGCAATGTCTGGCTCGGCGGCAACGGCGCCAAGGATGCCCAGATCCTGAAATTCACCCAGGATGGCAAGTTCCTGATGCAGTCCGGGCATCAGGGACAGAACCATGGCAGCAATGATCCGGAGAATTTCGGGCGCGTGGCCCAGATCTATATCGACCCGAAGACCAACGAAGGCTTCGTAGCCGATGGGTACAAGAATCGGCGCCTCGCGGTAATCGATGCCGACACTGGCAAGATCAAGCGCTGGTGGGGCGCCTACGGCAACAAGCCCGATGACAGTCCGCAGGGACCATATGATCCGAAGGCCGCCGCGCTCCAGCAGTGGCGCAACCCGGTGCACTGCGTGGCGCTCGCCAACGACGGCCTGCTCTATGTTTGCGACCGCCAGGGCGACCGCGTGCAGGTGTTCCACACCGACGGCTCATTCGTGACCGAGCATTTTTTCGCCACGGATACGCGGGGCCCCGGCTCGACCTGGGAGATCGCCTTCTCCAAGGATCCGGAGCAGCGGTTCATCTATCTCACCGACGGGGCAAACGAGCGGGTGCGCATCGTCGATCGCAAGACCATGACGGATTTGACGTCGTTCGGCCGCGGCGGACGCCAGCCCAGCGAGTTCTACGGCGTGCACAGCATTGCCGTCGACTCGAAGGGCAACATCTACACGACCGAGACCTTCGAGGGTAAACGCGTTCAGCGATTCAACTACAAGGGCATGGGCAAGGTGCCGCTGGGCAAGGATCAGGGCGTGATCTGGCCCAAGCAGAGCAGCTAGAGCTACTGTCATGCGCGGGCATAGCGCGTCGAAGACGCGCGTAAACGTGCTGGTGACCCGCGCATCCATTTCTTCCGTAAGATGGATTGCCGGGTCAAGCTCGGCAATGACGTGGAGAGAGTGATTACACGCAGCAAGCTGCGCGTAACCTCGCACGCTACTGATGCTTCATGCCGGGCATCTGCATGCCCGGCATTTTCATGCTCGGCGTGTTGCCGGTCGGGCTCGCGCCCATCGCCAGCACGTCGTAATCGATATCCACCGTGCCAGCCTTCTCGAACGTCAGCGTGGCCTTGATGTGATCGCCGGCAGCGAGCGGCTTTTTGAGGCCCACGAACATGACGTGATAAGAGCTGGGCTTGAACTCGACCGTTTCTCCCGGCTTTATTTCCAGACCGTCCTTGAGCGGCCGCATTCTGGCGATCCCGTTCTCCATCGTCATCTCATGGAGCTCAGCCGAATGGGCGGCGTCTGAGGACTCGCTCAGCAGCCAATCGGGGGCGGTGCCGTTGTTGGTAATCTTCATATAGCCGGCGCCGATGCTTGCACCCTTCGGGGTGGCGCGCGACCATGGATCGGCAATATCGATCGATCCCGCCTTGTAATCGCGGGCGTGTGCTGAGGCGACGGCAAGCGCGAAGGAGCCGGCCAGCAGGAAAGCGATCATTCGCATGGGATAATCCTCGTGGCGAGAATACGGCGTGCGCCCCAGGCAGAAATCGGGGGTCGCAGCGGTGTCAGGTGGTGGGAATCTAGGTTCGCCGGTACCGAATTCCCAGAGTCATAACGACTTCGAAGGCCAAACTGCGCGTGCGTCGTCAGGCTAGTCCCGCAGTCGGACTCGATGATCCGGGAGCGCGAACGACTTCGACTTCGAGGCGATCGTAACCATTGAGCCGGTAAAGCGCCATGGACGCCATCCAGCTCAGCGCGAAGACGCCGATGATCAGGAAGCCGAGCGTGCCGAACGTGTCGTTAAGGTTGCCGACGAAATCCCAGAACCCGCCGGTGAAGGCGAATTTTTCCGCGATCAGATTGAGCGCTTCAATGCCGCCGATCAAGACGGCAACCACCACCGATACAAACGTAATGGTCATATTGTAATAGAGCTTGCGCACAGGCTTCACGAAAGCCCAGCCATAGGCCCCCACCATCAATACGCTGTTGGTGGTATCGACGAGCGTCATTCCGGCCGTGAACAGCGCCGGGAATGCCAGGATGGACCAGATCGGCAGGCCGTTCGAAGCCTGGGCGGCAGCAATGCCGAGGAGCCCGATCTCGGTTGCGGTATCGAACCCGAGCCCGAACAGGAATCCCAATGGATACATGTGCCAGCTTCGCCGGATCGCTCGGAACAGCCGATGGAACACGCGAGCAAAGAGGCCCCTCTTCGCGAGTTGGAAGTCGAGGTCCTCGGCCACATAGCTGCCGCCGTTCTTCACGCGCCTGAAGGTGCGGTACACGTTGATCAGAATTACGACGTTGATCGCCGCAATGACGAGGAGGAAGGCTGCCGACACCGAGACGCCGATCATGGTGCCGACCGCATGAAATTCGTCGATCTGGTCCTTGAACGCGGCGGTCGCCAGCGCAATCCCGATCGTTGCCAGGATCACCACCGTCGAATGGCCGAGCGAAAAGAACAGCCCCACCGTCAGCGGCCGCTTGCCCTCCTGCATCAGCTTGCGCGTGACGTTGTCGATGGCCGCAATGTGATCCGCGTCGACTGCGTGGCGCAGCCCAAAGCTGTAGGCGAGAAAACAGGTGCCGAGCAGGACCGGATGCTCGCGGAAGCCAATCAGCCCCCAACTCCAGGCGAGGGCATTGGCGGCGAGCAGCATTGCGTAGATCGAAACGATCTGGGCACTCAGATTGCCGGCCCGATCGCTGAACGGCCGCAGAACCGCGTCTGCAAAGGTCGAGCCGGATCGGCTCGATGAGCCTGTCATGAGCTCACACTGATCTCGTGGGTATGATCATTTTGATAAATTCTCCTACCGAGGAAATCCGCTCGGGGCAAGCCTGCGGCAGGGCTGGACCGCGGGGTCGCAGGAAATTGAGGGATTTCAATGCCGACGGGCGAGAAATTCTGGGATTTTTGCGGTGCCGATCGTATAGAATGACCTCCGCTGTTGGCGGAGGTCATCATGCGAAAGCTACAAGCGCTCCTCATCGTCGCACTGCTGGGGCCGCTCTGCGCGGAGGCCAAGACCATTACGGTTCGCGGCGAAGGATACGCGTCGTGCAACATGTGGACGCAGGAGCATGCGATCCGCTCGCGGCGGCAGCCGGTGCAGGACAGCTGGGTACTTGGCTACGTCAACGCCGCCGCATCCATGCTCGACTTTCCCGATGTGGACGACGTCTCGGCGCCGTTCCACAATGCCGATCTCATCACCTGGATCGATGACTACTGCAGTTCCCATCCGGACGATCCCCTGATCCGGGCGGCCGATGCGCTGATGCGCGATCTTGCGCGGCGAGCCCAGGGATCGAACTAGACGGCCATGAGAGCCAGCGCGCGCCGAGTTTGTTGCATCGCTCTGCTCAATTTCGCGATCCTGTGGCTTGCCAGTTTCGGCGTTGGAGCAGCCCTTGCGCAGCAGGCCGATTTTTCCCGGCAGACGATCACCATCTATATCGGCAACACGGCCGGCGGCACCTACGACCTCATGGGCCGGTTGGTGGCGCGTCATCTCGGCCGCTTCTTGCCGGGCAGCCCCACCGTGGTCGCCGAGAATATGCCCGGCGCCGGCACGCTGCGCGCCGCGAATTACGTCTACAACGTTGCCCCCAAGAACGGCACTGCGCTTGGCATCGTCACCGAGACGCTTGCGGTAGAGCAGGCGCTGCGCAATCCCGCCGTCCAGTTCGACGCCAGGAAGTTGTCCTGGATCGGCCGCGTCGCGGCGAGCAATGCCGTGCACATCATCTGGCATACGTCGAAGGTGCGGTCGATCGAGGATGCCAAGCGGTTGTCGGCGACCGTGGCAGGGACCGGCGCCGGCAATGTCGCCGAGACCGTGCCGACGCTGCTCAATGCAGTCATCGGCACCAAATTCAGGATCATCAAAGGCTATCCGGCCGCGAACGAAGCCATGCTCGCGATGGAGCGTGGCGAAGTCGAGGGAGCAGCCGTCAATTGGACGACCGTGAAGACCGCGAAGGCGCCGTGGCTTCGGGACCGACTGATTAAGGTCATCCTCCAGGATCAGGTCGAGCGCGAGCCCGAACTGCCCGACGTGCCTGCGCTCGGCGAGTTGGGCGACAGCCCCGAAGCCAAACAGCTTCTCGGCCTCTACGCCAGCACCGGAGCGATCGGACGCGCTTTCTTCGGGCCCCCTGGGCTTGCGCCGCCGATTGTGAGGACGCTGCGCGACGGATTTGCCGCAATGACGCGCGATCCCGAGTTTGTCGCGGATGCGGGGAAAATCAATGCCGAGCTGAATATCGGCTCCGGCGAGGACGTGCAAAGGGCCGTCGAACGGACGCTGAATGTTCCGGAGCGCGTGCTGCAACGCGCCCGCGAAATTTTCGCTCGGTGAGCAAGCGCGCCATCCATAGCTTGACAGGTGTCGCGGCCCGTTACCCTACCTACGGCTACAAGTTGTCTCCTCTCATCACGGCTACGAGCCGTCGCCGGATGTCCGGCGGCACGTCGTAGGCCTGCCGGATAAAGGCTTCGAGTTCGGGGCCGGTTCTGGCATCCGCGCATTCGAGGCGCTGCTTTTCGCAATCGGCGATGAACTCGGGCGATCTGAAGGTTGCCATCATGGCCTGGCGCAGCGCCGCAAGGCGATCGGCGGGCACGCCGGGGGGCGCGGCAAAGGGCCGCCCAAGACCAAGCGGCGCGGAAGCGGCCCGCAGCAGAACCTTGTCCGCCTCGTTATCGAGGAGATCGAGCGCGAAGGGCACGTCCTTGAGCTCGGGATGAGGCTGTGCGCCATATTGGAACAGAAACCAGATTTTCTTCTCTGGATACCAGGTCGGTCGCGCCGTCTTGAGGCTTGACCAGAACGGCGACGGCATTGCTTCGACCTCTCCGTTCTCCATGGCCAGCAGGATCTCGTTCTGCCCCGGATAACCGGTGACGAAACGCGCTTTGAGGTGAAGAATCTGGTTGAACAATCGGCCATAGAAGGCGGGCGTTGAAGCAGCGCCCGCAGCACCGGCGATCATCGGCTGCGTCTGTGCGTCGTGCAGCGATTTGATCTTGGAGCCATGCCAGATGAGATAGAGGCCGACTTCAGTGGTCGGGCTCCCGAGCCAATTGAATTTGACCGCATCGAACTGGGCCGCCTTGTTCTCAAACAAGGGCTCGAACGGCACGGTGTTCTGGATCGCTGCGATCATCGAGCCGTCTTTCGGCGCCACACTGTAGATGTAGTTCGCGGCAGCGATGCCGCCGGCGCCCGGCATGTTCTGCGGCACGATAGTCGGATTGCCCGGAACATAGCGCGGCAGATGCTTGGCAATGAGACGAGCGTAGATGTCATAGCCTCCCCCGACGGACGAACTGATGATCATCCGCAGGTCTTTGCCTTTGTAGAAATCGGCGATCGGGTCGGCAGCTGCGGATGAGGGCGACAGCCCGGCGCAAGCCATGGTGACCAGAAAAAACGCCGACCTCGCTATGCGGCTCATGATGATGCGGGGGCGTGTCCGGGGCTTCCGGTCGGGCATGGGGCGCCTCTCGATCGGTTAACGACGAAAGCTGCAGCTTACAACGTTACGAGCCATGGCGTGCAAGCCGGATGCGAGACGATGATGCCGATGAAGATGCGGCTTGCAAGAGGCCCCGCCGACCGGGGGGACGGGGGGCCACCCCGCACCCTGGGGGGCACTGGTGGGGGTGGGCGCGGGGCGCCATTTCAACGTCCCAGGAATGACGCTGTTCCAACCGCTTGCCGACCTTGGCGCCATCGTAGGGTGGGCAAAATCGCTTGCACGGCGCCTGTGGAAGGGCACGCCACGTGCGCGATTTTGCCCACGCGGTCAACTTCTGCGACCACGACCGCGTGGGCAAAGGCGCCGCGTGCGCTGTGCGCGATGTTTACTTTCATCTGCGCCTTTGCCCACCCTACGCTGCCGGGCTACTCCGCGTCCGGCTGATTCTCTGGGCGCGCTGCCGCAAAAGCCGCGTGTTTGCCGCAGGCTGCATCGACTGCAACGATTTTGGGAAAATCATCGAGCGGCACTTTGAATCGTCGGGCATTCGCCACCTGCGGCACGATGCAGATATCGGCGATAGTAATGTCGGGCCCCAAGGCATAAGGGGCCGCCTCGATTGTCGGCTCGATCGCCGCAAAGCCTTCCAGAATCCAGTGGTGATACCAGGCGTCGATCTTGGCCTGCTCCTGCCCGAACTCGCTTTTGAGGTAGCGCAACGGACCCACATTGTTCAGCGGGTGGATGTCGCAAGCGATGATCTGGGCGAGCGCCCGCGCCTTGGCGCGCTCGACCGGATCGCGCGGCAGCAGCGCCGGGTACGGATGGACCTCATCGAGATATTCGATGATCGCGAGCGATTGAATGATAATTTCGCCCGAGTCGAGCCGCAGCGCCGGCACGCGCATTTGCGGATTGATGGCCTTGAACTCCGGCCTGCGGTTGAGCCCGCCCTCTTTCTGGAGATGCACCCCGATTGTGTCGTAGCGCATGCCCTTGAGGTTGAGCGCGATCCGTACCCGGTAGGCGGCCGATGAGCGGAAGAAGGAATAGAGCTGCATTGGTCAAACGACGGAGGACAGACGACAGAGAATACACGGATCAGATCGATTCCTGAAATTTAGTGGCCATCACACTTGTCAGATTCGTAGGTTTCTTGTCTGTCCTCCGTCCTGTGTTTTCTGTCCTCTGATTTCGCGACCAGGGCCGCGGATCGCGCGGTCAACTGTTTGACGGCGCGGTCGAAGGCAAGATGGTCGGTTGGCGATATGGCTTCCGAGAGGCGCGCCGTGAACTCAAGCGCGCGCGGCGCGAGTTCCTCATAGACAGCGCGCCCGGCCGGGGTCAGCGACAGGAAAGCCTCCCGCAAATCAGAGCGATTGGCGCGGCGGCTCAACCATTTGCGTCGCTCGAGTTCGGCCACCGCACGCGAGACCTTGGTTTTATGCATGTGCGTGCGCGCGCCGATCGCCTTGCCGGTCATGACGCCGAACTGACCCAGGCTCACAAGCACGCGCCATTCAGGTATTGTTATACCGTGACCTCCATAGACGCGGGTCAAGGCTTGAGAGACCAGGTTGGAAAGGACATTGAGCCGATGCGGTAGAAAATCTTCGAGCCGCAGCAGCGCGGCCTGCGAGCAGCCGGCGGTCTCCGGCATAGCCGTCCCATCGTGCGCTGCCGCCGCGTTCTGGCTGGCTTTCATCGTCCGCGCGCCCGCTGTCATCGCGGGCCTTTCTATAGCAGCCGCGAACAGATGTCAGATGCCAGATTTCAGAGGTCAGAAATTCTGTCTGATCTCCGACATCTGACCTCTGGTCAGCGGGTGCACTCGATCGCGACCAGCGCATCACAGGCGCCGCGTGGGCAGGCGTCGCTCGCCGTCACGTCGGCAGGGGTAATGTCGTGGCGATCGATCTTGCGGAACGAGGCCGCAGTGCTGAAGTCGCGCGATCGGCAGTAGGCGGATGCAACTGCCACGCCGCAACTCGCTCCGGTGGCGAGGCAGCGGTCGATCCCATAGCCGTCAGGATTGTTGGCGATTATGAAAGTACGCCTCTCGGCATGCGCCGCAAGTTGAGCATCGATCGCGAATGCAAGCGTGAAGGCAGCGAGGAAATAGCGCATGATTGACTCATGACAATGCACCGGATCGATGCATATCCGGAGACTGCGTGCGAACGGTTGAAGCCCGGTTAACCCCCTGCGAGCCAAGCGACTCGCCATCGTGACCCGCCTGGGTAGCGCCGGCCGCGAACCCCGACTAGAGCAGAAAAGCCACACTCACGGATTGTTTTGCGCTGCCCACGGCGGGACTCTCATAGCCTGGGCAAAGGGCAAAATCGGGTCGCAGCACTTGCCTTTTGGCCACAATATCTGCTCGATTTTGCCCACCTTAATTGCACCCCGTCCGTTGCCCCTTGACGGTGGCGGCCTCGTTCCCCATTGTCCGCCCATGAGCGGCCTTAACGCAATCTGCGGCATTTGCCGGGAGATTATTCGCTAGCGACTCGCTGGCTGCGGCCGTCTTTTCTCTCCTGATCGAGATTTGGGACGCCCGGCCAGCGGGGCCGGGGATGTCGCAATGGAACTGCACCTCTATGACACGCTCACGCGTGAAAAGCGGCGGTTTCGGCCGCTCGATCCCTGTCGCGTGCGCATGTATGTGTGCGGGCCGACGGTCTACGATTTTGCCCACATCGGCAACGCGCGTCCGATCATTGTTTTCGACGTGCTGTTCCGGCTGCTGCGCCACCTCTATGGCGCCGATCATGTGGTTTACGTCCGCAACATCACCGACGTTGACGACAAGATCAACGCCCGCGCGGCGCAGGAATATCCGGATCGGCCGCTCAATGAAGCGATCCGACTCGTTACTGAAAAGACCGAGCGGCAGTTCCATGAAGACGTTGCGGCGCTTGGTTGTCTGGCGCCCACGGTCGAGCCGCGCGCGACCGAGCACATTGCCGAGATGAAGGCGCTGATCCAGCGCCTCATCGAATTCGGCAATGCCTATGTGGCGCAGGAGCACGTGCTGTTTAGCGTTCCGTCCATGCCGGATTACGGCAGGCTCTCGCGGCGTTCACTCGACGAAATGCTCGCGGGCGCCCGAGTCGACATCGCACCCTACAAACGAGATCCGATGGATTTCGTGCTCTGGAAGCCCTCTAAGCCGGGCGAGCCGGCCTGGCCATCGCCGGCAGGCATCGCCACGGCCGGCCGTCCGGGCTGGCACATCGAGTGCTCGGCAATGGCCTGGAAGCATCTCGGCGAGACCTTCGACATCCACGGCGGCGGCATCGATCTGGTATTTCCACACCACGAGAACGAGATTGCGCAGTCACGCTGCGCATTTCATTCGCTGGTGATGGCGAGTTCCTGGATGCACAACGGCTTTCTTCAGGTCGAAGGCGAGAAGATGGCGAAGTCGGCGGGCAATTTCCTCACCATCCGCGAGCTGCTCGAGCAATGGCCCGGCGACGTGCTGCGCTATCAGATGCTGATGACGCATTACCGGCAGCCGATCGATTGGACAAAAAAGGCGACTGAGGAAGCTGCTGCCGCGCTCGATCATTTTCGCGCGGCAACTGTTGATGCAGACGCCGCGCAGGGCGCCGTGAACCAGGATGTGTTTGAAGCATTGACCGACGACCTTAATACACCTCAGATGATAGCGTCGCTTCACGCACTTTTGGACGAGGGCCGCAAAGGAAAGTACCAGTCCAACTGCGATCTGCGGGCCAGTCTCGATTTTCTGGGAATCGATGTCGGCAAGGTCAATTTCGAAGACATTCTCAAGCGGCAGCGCCGGGGAATCGACGAAGGAAAAATCGTCTCGCTCATCGATGCTCGCAACAGCGCTCGAAAGGCAAAGAACTTTCCGGAAGCCGATCGCATTCGCCATGAACTCAAGGAAATGGGAATCGAGCTGGAAGACAAGAGGGACGGCACCACGGCGTGGAGGCTGAAGCGATGAGCGCGAGCGCGCATCCGACAATGGCCGTAAGGCCGTTCCTGCGCTCCGATGTCGCGGTGCTCGGTGAAATTTTTCGTACCAGCATCGAGGAACTGGCCGCCGACGATTACAGCGATGCTCAGCGGGAAGCCTGGGTCGCAGCTGCGGCCGACGAGGAGGCCTTCGGCACGCGGCTCGCGAGCCAGCTTACTCTCCTTGCCACGATCAACGGGTCGCCCGTGGGTTTTTCTTCGCTCAAGGGAAGCGACCGGATCGACATGCTCTACGTGCATCCTGCTGCGGCGGGGCAGGGGGTGGGAACGATGCTCGTCGATGCACTCGAAAGACTCGCGGCCGCGCGCGGGGCGCTGCGGCTGAGCGCGGAGGTAAGCGACAGCGCGCAGGAGTTTTTCCGGCACCGCGGATTCGTGCCGCAGCAGCGCAACTCGATCCGTTGCGGCGGCGAATGGCTCGCCAACACCACCATGGAAAAGACACTTCGCGCGAAGGAAGCCGCCCGATGAAGAAGCCCGACACGCCGTTCCCGCAGTACTGGCTCTATTACATCATCCTCAAATGGGCGGTGATCGCCGCTGCGGTCGTGTTCACACTCTATTCGGTCTATCGTCTGCTCTGATCCGTCAATGACTCGCGAACGCCTCTACCTATTCGACACGACATTGCGCGACGGCGCGCAAACAAACGGCGTCGACTTTACTCTCCATGACAAGCTCGCCATAGCCGGCATGCTCGACGACCTCGGCATCGATTACGTCGAAGCCGGCTATCCGGGTGCGAACCCGCTCGACACCGAGTTTTTCTCGGAGCGCCGGCCTTTGCGCAGCACGCTTACCGCCTTCGGCATGACGCGGCGGCCGGGGCGCTCGACTTCGAACGATCCCGGCCTCGCCGGATTGCTCGATGCGCAGGCCGATGCCATTTGCTTCGTGGCAAAGTCGTGGGATTATCACGTGCGCGTTGCGCTTGAGACGACCGAGGACGAAAACCTCGCCTCGATTCGCGAGAGTGTGCGCGCGGCGCGCGTCAAGGGCCGCGAGGTGCTGCTCGACTGCGAGCACTTCTTCGACGGCTACAAGGCCAATCCGCAGTTCGCGCTCGCTTGCGCCAAGGCCGCTTATGACGAGGGCGCGCGCTGGGTCGTCCTCTGCGACACCAATGGCGGCGCGCTGCCGCACGAAGTGGAAAGAATCGTGGCCGAAGTCTGCAAGGTGATCCCGGGCAGCCATGTCGGCATTCATGCGCACAACGATACCGAGCAGGCGGTGGCGAACTCGCTGGCCGCGGTGCGCGCCGGGGCGCGACAGATTCAAGGTACGCTCAACGGACTGGGCGAGCGGTGCGGCAATGCCAATCTGGTATCGATTATCCCGACGCTGAAGCTCAAATCGGATTTCAGCGAGCGGTTCGAGATCGGCGTGTCAGACGACAAGCTCGAGGGACTTGCGCATGTCTCGCACGCGCTTGATGAGATGCTTAATCGCGCGCCCAACCGCCATGCGCCCTATGTGGGCGAGAGTGCGTTTGCGACCAAGGCCGGCATTCATGCCTCCGCCATCGTCAAGGACCCGGCGACCTACGAGCACGTGCAGCCGGAACGGGTGGGAAATCGACGCAAGGTGCTGGTTTCCGATCAGGCCGGGCGATCGAATGTCTTGGCCGAACTGGAGCGGATCGGCCTGCGGGTGGATAAGAACGATCCGCGCATCGGGCGGCTCCTTGACGTGGTCAAGGAACGCGAGGCGATCGGCTACGCCTACGAGGCGGCCGATGCGTCCTTCGAGCTTCTGGCGCGGCGTATTCTCGGCGGTGTTCCAAATTATTTCGACGTAGTCCAATTCGACGTGAACGTGGAGCAGCGCCAGAACGCGCTTGGCGAGCGGGTCACCGTGTCGATGGCGGTCGTCAAGGTCAAAGTCGGCGAGGAGACGCTGATCTCGGCGGGCGAAGGTAACGGTCCGGTCAACGCCCTCGATGTCGCGCTGCGCAAGGATCTCGGACGCTATCAGAGCTACATCACTGGGCTGAAGCTCACGGATTATCGGGTGCGCATCCTCAACAGCGGCACCGGTGCGGTCACGCGCGTGCTGATTGAGAGCGCCGACGAATCCGGCGAGCACTGGACCACAGTGGGCGTGTCGTCGAACATTATCGAGGCCTCGTTCCAGGCATTGATGGATTCGATCGTCTATAAGCTCGTCCGCTCCGGCGCTCCGGCGTGAGTAGGGTGGGCAAAGGCGCGGTCCACACGAACGAGCGGCTCTACACGTACAGACGAGCGCCGTGCCCACGCGGCACGCGTCCGCGTGGGCACGGCGCACGCGCTGAAGCGCGTTGCCCCTTTGCCCACCCTACAGCCGCATGGAATCGCTTACATCCGTTGGGCGGCGACTGTCATTTCCTTCGCCGCTTCCGGAATTGCCCGCGCTGCTTCGGATAGCATCGGCAGCACGTCTTCTACGCGCTGTGCAACCAGGAGATCGAATGCTATATCTTCGCGGATGAATTCGAGTTTCCTCATGTGATCGAGTAATGCGCAGAGTGGCTCCCAGAATCCTTCAATGTTCGCGAGCAGAATCGGCTTCTTGTGCTGCCCCAGCTGTGTCCAGGTGATCTGCTCGACCAGCTCTTCCAGCGTGCCGACCCCTCCGGGCAGCGCCACGAAAGCGTCCGCCCGCTCAAACATGATGCGCTTTCGCTCATGCATGTGGCGGGTGATGATGCGCTCTTGCGACCGCTCCAACATGTGCTCGCGGTTGACGAGAAAATCCGGGATCACGCCGGTGACGAAACCGCCGTGCTCGAGGACCGATTTGGCGAGTGCTCCCATGAGGCCGATTGAACCGCCGCCGTAAACAAGGCGGATTCCATTTTCGGCAAAAATGCGGCCAAGGCGGCGGGCTGAATCGACGAAGGCCGGATTGGTGCCCGGCCCGGATGCGCAATACACGCAGACAGAATTTATTTTGCTCATTTTGTCCATGTGGGCGAGTGCCGGACGATCGTCAAGCCGCGTGTTCGCGTAGCCCGGATCGCGCGATCGGAGGTCTGCGCAACCCGCCCTGATGATCGCGCGATCCGGGATCGGCCGGCGCGATCCCGGATTTGCGCTTGAGCGGAAGTGCGCCGTTGATGCCCTTATGACCAAGCGAAAATCCGGGCTACAACCATGATTCCGGCTCGCCGAAAGGCGCAGGGGGTGGCTGAATGTCCGGAGAACCCATATGAATGGAGCGTATGACTAGACTCGTGACGGCCCCCTCTACGGCCCGTTGGCGCCGGACCTGCCGATGACAGACGGCGCCTTCCGCTCCACCCGCGCCCTCAAGCGTGAAATCTCCGTCGAAGGCGGCGGCAAGCTCCTTGCGACGCTGATTGGGCTTCGGCCGTTCATCTGGCCTGCGAACCGGCGCGACCTGCAGCTGCGGGTCGTCGGCGCGTTGCTGCTCCTGGTGCTTGCCAAGCTCGCAACGATCGCGGTGCCGTTCACATTCAAATGGGCAACCGATGCGCTCATCGGAGCACACGGCGAGCCGGCCTCGGATTGGCTCGGCTGGGTCCTGGCCGCGCCGATCGCGATGACCGTGGCTTATGGGGGCATGCGCATCCTGATGGCGGTCCTCACACAAATGCGTGACGGGATCTTCGCCAAGGTTTCCATGAACGCGGTGCGCCGGCTCGCATATCTCGTGTTCGAGCACATGCACCTCCTCTCGCTGCGCTTCCATCTGGAGCGCAAGACCGGCGGGCTCACTCGCGTTCTCGAGCGCGGGCGCAACGCCATCGAGACGATCGTGCGCATGGTGATCATGCAGGCGGTGCCGACCGTCTTCGAGCTTTCGCTGGTTGTCGTCGTTGTGCTTTATCAGTTCGACTGGCGCTATGTGGCGGTGATCCTGGCGACGGTCGTCTGCTACACCGCGTATACCTATTTGGCGACCGAGTGGCGCATCAATATCCGCCGCCGCATGAACGACAGCGACACCGACGCCAACGTCAAGGCGATCGATTCGCTGCTCAACTACGAAACTGTCAAATATTTCGGTGCCGAAGAGCGCGAAGCCACCCGTTACGACCGTTCGATGCAGCGTTACGAGAAGGCGAGCGTCGAGGCCTACGTGTCGCTCGCCGTGCTCAACGCCGGGCAGGCCACGATCTTCACGCTCGGGCTCGCGGTCTGCATGGTGATGTGTGCGTTCGGCATAAAGGCCGGGCGCAACAGCGTCGGCGATTTCGTGATGATCAACACGATCATGATCCAGCTGTATCAGCCGCTGAACTTCATGGGCATGGTCTACCGCGAGATCAAGCAGGCCGTGATCGACATCGAGAACATGTTCTCCATTCTCGCGCTCAAGCCGGAGATCGAGGACAACCCGGGGGCGAAACCGCTGTCGGTGCGGCACGGCACGATTCGCTTCGATAACGTCGCCTTCGCCTATGATCCGGCGCGCCCGATCCTCAAAGGGCTGAGCTTCGAGGTCCCGGCCGGCCGCACGGTCGCCATCGTCGGACCTTCAGGGGCGGGGAAATCGACCGTCTCGCGGCTGTTGTTCCGGTTCTACGAGGTGAGCGGCGGTCGGATTCTGATCGACGGGCAGGATATCCGCGACGTGACGCAGAAGTCGCTGCGCGCCGCGATCGGAATGGTGCCGCAGGATACGGTGTTGTTTAACGATACCATCCGCTACAACATCCGTTATGGGCGCTGGGAGGCGAGCGACGCCGAAGTGGAGGAGGCCGCGCGGCTGGCGCAGATCGACGGTTTCATCCGGCTCTCGCCCAAGGGTTATGAGACCGAGGTCGGCGAGCGCGGGCTCAAACTCTCCGGCGGCGAGAAGCAGCGCGTCGCCATCGCCCGCACGATACTCAAGGCGCCGCCGATTCTCCTGCTCGACGAAGCGACATCGGCGCTCGACAGCCACACCGAAAAAGAAATCCAGGACGCGCTCGATCGGGTATCGAGGAACCGCACGACGCTGGTGATTGCGCACCGACTCTCGACCATCGTCGGCGCCGATGAGATCATCGTGCTCGATCAGGGCGTGATCGTCGAGCGCGGCACCCATCACCAGCTTCTGAGTAAGCGCGGCCTCTACGCCAGCATGTGGAATCGCCAGCGCGAGGCTGAAGCGGCGCGCGAGAAGCTGGCGCTCATCGGCGAGGAGGAGGGTGCCCCCAATCGCAATCCTCCGGTCGACGAAGTCGCGATCGCCGCCGCGATCGAATCGGCCGATGCGGCGGAGTGATCATGTCCGTCTTTGATACCATCCGGTCTCAATTCGTGCCGATTCATCGGGAGGGATATCCGTTTATTGCGCTGTTTGCGATCGTGACCGTCATTGTGTTCTG